>JACRBZ010000031.1 GCA_016219185.1 Deltaproteobacteria bacterium | reverse complement strand
TGGGTGCTCGAAGGGGATATCAAAGGCTGTTACGATAACATCAGCCATGAATGGATGCTTGCAAACATCCCCATGGATCGTGTCATGCTTCGTAAATGGCTTGAGGCCGGGTATATGGAAGAAAACCGCCTATACCCTTCCCATAAAGGAACGCCCCAGGGCGGGATAGCAAGTCCCGCGCTCGCAAATATGACCCTCGACGGAATAGAGCGGGTTGCCCATGAAACGGTACCCCGGCAGTCGCGAGTCAATTTCATCCGCTATGCCGATGACGGTGCGCCACGAAGGCGCACTTGGGTGCACGAACGCACCTGGTGCAGCCATGCTGCACAAAAGATGAGGGCAGGCCCCTCGGAGCCGTCATGCAGGTGAAGGCTTCAAACCACCTTAAGCTGCTGTGGTCAAAAGCCATGGTGGTGAGCGTTAAGGAAAAGGCAAGACATGATCTTGTCAGGTAAGTGCCATGGAGACGAACACCAGTGAATCGCTGATAAAGTGTCGAAAGCGTAGGGACGTCATCAAAACCAGGGGGGAGTCGTTAACCTGGGATAAGTTCGGAGGACACCTGTTTACTGTCCGAGCGGTGGCCGGCATGAAGGCGGCGTGAACATGGCACAGGCTTTTGTGTGGAACGTGGGAACCTACGGCGCCGATGTAAAGAAAGAAATCCAAGTGGAAGACCCACGAGGATGAGAGTACCGATGCGGCGCATAGGGGCGGAACAGCCCGTACGAGCGATGAAGTTCCTGTAATGGGGATGGAGCAAAGGGGCTGTGTCATCCATGTTTTAACGATTGGTCAACTCTGCCTTAAGCAGAGGAGGAGTCAGTGGAAGAAACAAAACCGTTTGAAATTTCCAAGCATGTTGTTTGGGAGGCTTATAAGCGCGTAAAAGCGAACAAAGGGGCTGCGGGAATTGATGATGAATCGATATCGGAATTTGAAGAGAAGTTGAAAGATAATCTCTACAAGATCTGGAATCGCATGTCATCCGGGAGTTATTTTCCCCCACCGGTCAAAGTGGTAGAGATACCGAAAAAGAACGGAGGCGTCAGGATTCTCGGAGTTCCAACGGTAGCGGATCGAATTGCGCAGATGGTTGCCAAGCTGTACTTTGAACCCCGAGTGGAGCCACATTTTCACCCGGATTCATACGGGTACAGACCCGGCAAATCGGCCATCGATGCAGTGACTGTAACGCGTCAACGTTGTTGGCGGTATAACTGGCTGCTGGAATTTGACATTAAAGGGCTGTTTGACAATATTGATCATGAACTTCTGATGCGTGCGGTCAAGACACATACTGACTGTAAATGGCTGCTGTTGTATATAGAGCGTTGGCTTAAGGCGCCATTTCAGATGGAGGATGGACGGATAATCGAGCGAAGCTCTGGCACGCCACAAGGTGGTGTGATCAGTGTTTTGCTGAGCAATATCTACCTGCACTATGTGCTCGATCTTTGGTTTGAGCGTGTGGTAAAGCCTCGTCTCAATGGGGAAGCCTATATGGTACGTTACATTGATGATTTTGTACTGTGTTTAATACCGCTCAGATGCCTTGCGCTTTCAGGAGGTTCTCCGTAAGCGGTTGGGGAAGTTCGGACTTGATCTGGCACCGACCAAAACCAAGCTTGTTGAATTCGGTCGCTTTGCCCAGAGATACGCAGGCAAGCGGGGGAGAAGACGTCCAGAGACCATTTGTTTTCTGGGTTTCACCCTCTATTGTACGCGCAATCACAAAGGCAATTTCAAGGTAGGCTTCAGGACTGAGAAATCTCGGCTCCACCGTAGCCTATCTAAAATGTGCGATCTGATGCAACGAATGCGGCACTTACCGATCCAGGAACAGGTGATCAACCTCAATCGCATTTTACTGCAGCAACTGAGGCTTTCGATTCCCTACCGGGAACTTCAGGCCATTGCTGTGCTGTGAATCGCTTTCTGAAGAGCGTAGTGCGGGAAATCCGCACGCTACGTTGTGTGGGAGCCGGAGGCGGGTAACTGCCTCTGGCGACCCGGTGAAAGGGACCGCAAGGCCCCTGACCTACCCGGTCCATAGAAAGAAAGCAACAAACCAGACAATTCCATTACCTTGATATGTACAGACATAAGATGTACAATTGACATATGAGATACGAGTGGGACCCAGCAAAGAACGAATGGCTTAAGACGGAGCGAGGTATATCCTTCGAGGCCATTGTCTTTCACTTGTCCCAAGGCGATGTTTGGAAGGTTGCCGATCACCCGGACCAGGAAACCTACCTTGGACAAAGGATTTACTTCGTCATCGTCAATGAATACATATACCTTGTTCCTCATGTCGTTGAGAGTGATTACGCATTCCTCAAGACGATTATTCCAAGCAGAAAGGCGACCAGAGACTACAAGCGAGAGCATAAGCAGAAGGAGTAGAACCATGAAGTACGACAAGGAAGAGAAAGCCATTCTTGATGCATACAACAAAGGCAAGATGTCTTTGTCCACCCCTTCAAAGAAAGAAATAGAAGCAATAAAAGCCACCGCCCGAAAGACGATGGTGAAAGACAAAAGAATCACCATACGCCTCTACGAGCACGATTACCAAGGCATTCAGAAGAAAGCCATGGAAATGGGTATCCCCTATCAGACGCTCATTTCAGGCATCATACACCGGTATATCGAGGGGGACCTGATTTCAAAGGCAGGATAACGAGTTGGTGCACCCGACCGGTGAAATAAGGTGGTCAAAACCCGAGAAAGCTTTAGCAGTGTCATTGCCATTCGCGCAGGCGGGTGGTCATCGCGTTGGCGATGAAGATCATGCAGCATTATAGACGCGTATGAAACATGACAGAGGGGTGCTATGAGGACAAAAGTGGCAGACATTTTAGAACTGAGCGTTGCCGAGCGGATTCAAATAGTTGAAGACATCTGGGATAGCATTGCGGCAGTCCCAGAGGCCGTTCCGCTCAGCGAAGATGAAAAAAAAGAACTTGATCGCAGGTTAGAGGCATATCACCTGAATCCTGACGCCGGGTCTCCTTGGAACGAAGTTAAAGAACGAATTCGCAATTGGTCCAGATCATGTTATCTTCTTGAAATTCCATGTGATATGACAATTCATTAAAATTGCATTTAATCACCAGAATAGAGGGTGGGGGGCTTTTGATATGATGAAGAGATTGTTGTACATGGTGGCTGGGGGCGTGCTCATGTGGACATGCATCACAGGTACGCTTTGGGCAGGTCAGGTGGTGACCGAGTCGCAGCGAAACTGGGCCAGGGATGCGGTGGCTCAGGAGAAAACCCTTGGTACCATCAGTACTCCTGGTACCCTTGCCGTACTTTACTTTATCAATAATACGAGTATATCCACGCTCGACCCCGTACAAAAGGGGATTGCCTATATGCTGATAACCGATCTTGCCAAGGTTGAAGGACTCCATCTCGTGGAGCGCGTTAAGCTCCAGGCGTTGGTGGAAGAGATTGGCCTCGGGAAATCAGGTTTGGTCGATCCTGAAACCGCACCCCGGGTTGGGCGGATATTGGGGGCGGAGCAAATCGTCGGCGGTAATTTCAATACTGCGGATTTGGAAAAATTTGGTATTAATCCGGGTATTTTGAACACCGGTAATGAGAAGCTTTCTGACCTTCAAGATACCAAAGGACTCCTTGATGAAATCTTTCGAATGGAAAAGGATGTTCTATTTGAAATTCTTGCGAATCTGAAGAAAACCCCCAAAACGAAAGAGGCTGAAGCGGAATTGAGAAAACCAATGACCACCAGTTTAGATGCACTGGTTTTTCTCTTTAAGGGGTTTAATGAGAGCGATCAGGAAAATTATCTGATGGCCGCAAAATTTTATAAGATGGCTTTGAAAGCTGATCCAGGGCTGACACCCGCGGCAGATGCGCTGAAAGAATTGGAGGATCTCGGGCTGCTGGTCGGCGGGACGACCGATCCTCGGTCTTTCCTGCGATCCCTGCGGGATCGGACTTCGCTGACGGATTCGTTGTCCCCGGATGAGGTGACCCGTCGGGAACGAACACCCGGGGATGTGCAAAAACGTCAGAGTCTAACACCCCAACCACCGACGCCGACGCCAACGCCAACGCCAACGCCAACGCCAACGCCAACGCCAACACCAACACCAACACCAACACCAACACCAACACCAACACCAACTCCGACTCCGACTCCGACTCCGACTCCGACGCCAACACCGGTATGTGATCCGGTTGTATGCAGACAGACTTACCGAAATTTCATCAATTGCCAGAATGGAGTTTGTTATTGTTATACTCCCGGTGCTCCTGAATATCCATGCAGTAGTGCAGCTCAATGATTGATGCGTTTTTCCCGAAAAGGATAAAAGCAATGAAAAAGACAATCTGGATAATCTCGGTTATTTTATTGTTGGTAAACGTAAGTTGTGCGGCCGATCTCGACATCCAGACCGGCCTGAATTTCAACTGGTGGGACAGCACCGGAGGCGATCGCGGAAATCAGACTTACGTTCCCGTAACCATCTACGGTGAGCAAAGCAATTTTTCAGCGAAAATACTGACCGCTTTTGCCAATACCACTTCGGAAACACCCGGTGTGTCAAAAGATTCTCTTTTCTGTAACACCGACACCAAGGCGAATTTTTCATACGAGATTGTGGATAAGTTTTTTGCCGACATCATCTTCGGGCTTGATTTTAATCTTCCCACCGGAAAGACCAAATTGAATTTAGAGCAGCAGAGGCTGGTGCTGGACCCGGATCTGGTTGCGATCAGCCGGCTCGGAGAAGGGTTTAACGTGAACCCGACCGTTTCCATGGCAAAGGTCTGGAACAAATTTGCGGCCGGCGTCGGCGTGGGGTATCTCTGGCGGGGAGAATACGATTACAGTGAGACTGCCATGAATTATAAGCCCGGTGACATTTATAACGTTACCGGAGAGGTTTCTTATTTCTTTTCACCCAGGTGGCAGGGACGCTTGTTTGGGGAGGTTGCCCATTACGGCAAAGACGAAGTGGGAGGCAGGGAGTATTACGAAGAAGGCGAATTTTACTTGGGCGGAACCGGTTTGAATTACTTCCAGACCAATTGGGAAGCCAGGCTGACCGCACAGGGGATTATCAGGGGAAAGAGCCAGTTCCAGGAAGCAGGCGAAGTCTTGACAACGGAAGATCGTAAAAGTTACGGCGATGAATGGAGTGCCGATTTGGCCTGTAAATATAATTTATCCAAGGTGACCACCCTTCGGTCTCAATTGTCGTATCTGTTTATGGTGGCAAATGATTATGCATCGGATTCCCCCTATTACATTGGAGACAGAAAGAAGGCGTCCCTATCGTTTGCCGTCGCAAGGCAGTTCACGCCGATTTTGAAGGGGGAACTCGGCCTCGGCGGTTACATTCTGGACGTGGGACGCAACTGGTACCACACCGATGACAGAACTTACAGCGGACTTATCGCCAGCATGATGTTGATGGCAACATTTTAGGGGCGCCTTCGGGTGTGAGGGTTAAATCAACTCTTTTGTCGCTGTTTCCGCCGCCTTGAGCCAGCCGGAAATATCACCGCCACCGGCGGATTTTTCGGCGGTTTTTAGGATGCGGCCTGTTTCCACTTCCACGATCCGTAAATCAAGTCGCATCCGGTCGGCTACAACCTGGTACGCACCGAATATCATCAGTCTTGCGCCCGCGATCCGGCCGATGCGAAGTTGCGTGGATTCATCCGCAAGTGACGATGACCCGAGATTGAGCTCCCTTAGCGCGATCTCCAGTTTCTCCCTTTCGACCACCGTGTAGCCATCCATTTGCTGAATGGTTTCCATGATCCTGGCGGAAAGAAGATACCCCAGATCCATTTGAGTGTTTCCCGAAGGACTCAGGTCTTCCAGATCCCAGACGGCTATCACCTTTTTTTTCTCGGATGAAACAGCGGTCGGTCCCACCGGTGCCGCGGCGCAGCCATATAGGAGAAAGCATATTAGAGTAACTAACACGAATTGTTTCATGATCTCTTTTCCTCTTCTACAGGGCTGATGTCATCTTCTCAACAACCTGGTCATCCTGTTTCAGGGTCCGGTCTTTTTTAATGACCTTTGCGTAACTCAGATCCGGTTCCGCGCTGACGATCTCGATCTGACCGATCGGCTTGGGTGAACCCTGGAGCATTTTGCCTTTATACTCGATGGGCGCCTGCATTTCAATTACCTCGAACTGGGTGCCTTGCACCACCCCTTGTTTTGTTCCCAGATTGAGCATGACTTTTTCTTCCGTGGCCTGGACAATATAACCTTGAAGCGGATATTTCTGAATAATCGTGGTGAGGATTTCCCGTGTCAGGCCATGAAGTGTTTTGGAAAGCGTTTCCCCCGGATCCAGTTCCTGGGTGATCACCTTTGGCACTGCCGTGGTTTCCGTGTCGATGAGCCGAAGACTCATCAGGGTGCTGCTGGGCATATGAAGCAATGTGCCGGTGCCGATGATTTTTGCGGCCAGCACCCGGCCAAGCTTCAGGGAAGTTTCCGGGTCCGCCAGTTCCGATGACCCGATATTTAATTCCGAGAGCAGTTGATCCAGCACCGCCCGCTCAACGACTTTAATTCTGCCGGAAGCATTGAGTTTATCGCCAAGTTCGGTGGTAATGACGGTTGAAAACCCGTCTCTTTCGGAAAGACCGCCTTTTTCCTGAAGATCCACGAAGGTCAATATCATGGGGCGCGAGGTCCAGGTGTCTTTCGATTTGGGAGTCTCTTTTTGTTGTTGCCGGAATCGTTCGGCAAGTTCTTTCACCAGCCGGTCGATCTCTTTTCGTTTTTCCGCATTTTTCTGCAGGGCAAGCATCTGCTCGGCTTTCTGGGCGAGCACGGCTGCAAACGTATCGGTTTTATCGATGCTTTGCGCCTGGCGGTAGGCGCTCAGGGCGTTTTCCCATTTGCCTTCTTTTTCATAGGTCATCCCTTTGTTGGAAGTTGCTTCCACATAATAGGGATCGATTGCTATGGCCTGGTCATAAAGTGATCTTGCCTGGTCGAATTTGCCCTGATTTGCATGGAAGCGTCCGGACTGATTCAGCGCAACCGATTTTTGATAGATTTCCCCCTCTTTTTTGGATACTGCTTTTCCGTATTCGGTCTCGGCTTCGCTGTTTTTCTTCTGGCTGTAAAGGATGTCCCCCTTGACCAGGTGCGCATAAGATCTTTCCGGCGCCATCTGCTCGACTTCCTGAGCGATTTTCAGGGCTTTTTGCGTATCCCCTTTTTTGGCGTAAACGGCGCTCAGTCCTTCCTTCCCGAGAATCTCCCCTTCGCCTTTTCCCGTGGATACGTTCTGGAATATTTTTTCGGCGTTTGCCAGGTTGCCTTCCTTTATTTCCGCATATCCTTTGACGGTTTTGGCTTTGATATTTTCAGGGTTTTTCTCGATTACCGTATCGCTAATGGCCTTGGCTACCAGGGTTTGTTTCTGTTGCAGGGTTCTCTCGGCAAGCTTTACCAGCATGATTTCAGTGGTTTTACCCCCGCCCTGGAAATAGTCGAGGATTTTCAGGTCCGGCCCCAGGATGCATATGGTCGGTAGAATCGATCGGGCGGCATAGAGATCGCTGACATTCCCCGGATCGAGGAGAACCGGAAATACCGGATTGGATTGAGATACGAACCTGGCCGTGGATTCCCGGCCGGAAGTCGTAATCCCCCACACAACGAGCTCCTGGCCCGTGAATCGTTTTTTCAGTTTATCCAGGCTGAGAAGGCCTTCCTGGCTCGGTCGCGAATCCGCATCAAAGAAGTACAGAATCACCATTGGCCGGTTTGTCATGCCGGAAAGATCATGAATTTTACCCCCGGCATCTTTCAGAGAAAAGCCTGGGGCCGTCTGCCCCGGCATAATCTCGGCGGCATTCAGGCGATCGCCTGCCATAGCCAGTATTAAAATGAAACACCCGGTAAAAATAGCTGAAATCCGTCGCATCATTTACCTCCTAATGACAGTCGTGAGCCTTAAAAAGAATGGAACCCATTGTTCGTGTCAGTCATTGCGTGTCCATGAACCCTTATTTCATCGAGATCAGGCGGGCAAAAAGCGGTAATTCGCCAGGGTCCTTGAGGTGAACCTGTGCCTCCCACTCGTAGTAATCGGCAAGGCTCACCCGAACTTCGTATTTCCCGACGGGAAGATCGAGTTTCAAGGGGGTGTTGCCTTTAAATGATCCATCTATAAATACTTGCGCGCTGCTCGGATTGCTGCTGACGTTTAATACAGATAAGAGCACCGGCTTTACGGCTGCAGGCAGTTGGGTATCAGCCCCTGGTAAAGAAGTTGTTTTTCCGGTCGAGCCCAAGCCATCCGGAGTTGGTTTGGGCTCGGAAATCGGCGCAGGCAGCGTAACCGGAGCCTTTAATCTGCTTTGAAACCAAAAAAAACCGGTCATTGCAACCAGGATACAACCGGCAACGGCAGCATACCATCCTGCTTTCCCGGTTTTTTTGGGGAGCATTTTTTCAACGTTTTCCCCGGCGTTTTGTTCAAGGCATGACGATAAAGCTTGTATCATCGATTTCCCGCTCTGGAATCGATCTTCCGGCGCTTTGCTAAGGCATTTTAATATCAGTTTTGAAAGAGCTCTCGATCCGCCGCGTGCCACAAAAGGTTCCGAAGCCATCGGGTCTTCCGGAGCTTCGCCGGTAATGGCGGTGAAAATGGCGGCTATATTTTTTCCCGTAAACGGCTTTCGACCCGTCGATAATTCATAAAGGATCACTCCCAAGGAGTAGAGGTCGGATCGGCCATCCACGGCCTGGCCTTTAACCTGCTCGGGGGACATGTAGGTGGGAGTCCCCAGTATTTCACCGGCCTGGGTGAGCTGAGCGGCTGCGGGATCTTCAATTCGGGCGATACCGAAGTCGGTAATTTTTACGCCGCAATCCGAAGCAAGCATGATGTTCGACGGCTTAATATCCCTGTGAACAATACCTTGTCCATGAGCGTAGTCGAGGCTTTGAGCGACCTGAGTGCAGATATCCACGATGTCTTTCAGGTTGAGCGGTTTTTCCCGCATGATTTCGTCGAGGGGCCTGCCGTCCAAAAACTCCATGGCAATATAGACGGTTCCCTGGTCATGCCCCACATCGTAGACAGTGACGATATGGGGATGGGAAAGCCGGCCGATGGCCCGGGCTTCCTTTAAAAACCGCTGCGCAAAATCCTCGCTGGTGACCCGGTCCGGACGAAGGACCTTCAGCGCGACCCGCCGGTCAATCTGAGGGTCATGAGCTTGAAAGACAACGCCCATGGCGCCTCTTCCCAACTCTTTTTCGATTTCGTATCGACCGTATTTCATAACGTATTTTTCTCTTTGAAGAAAATTAAAATGGTTTCCAGTGGGATTAAAAACGCGGTCGTGGTTGTTCCGCGATATCTTCCCTTAACCATGGCTACGATCTTCCCGTTAACGTCAAATACCGGGCTGCCGCTGCTGCCGGGATAAATTTCCATGCGTGCCTGCCAAAGCGGCTGATCATTCATTTTTCGGGGCGGACTGTTGATGGTGCCGGTATAAACGGTTCCCCGCAGATTGACGGGACATCCCACCGTAAAAATGGTTTCTCCCATGCCAAGCAGATTCCGGCCCTCGGAAAGGTGGATCGCATCTTTCGTTTTCAAAGCGATTTGAAGCAGTGAAAGATCCTTGTGGGGGTCCTTATAAAGCAGTTTCGCCCTGACCTCCTGACCATCGTAGAGTGTTACGGTGAGATCCCGGCTGTTTTCCAGAGCATGAGCCGTGCAGAGAACGAGACCATTGGTATCGATAATGAAGCCTGAAAACTGGTCGTTATTTTCACCCGATCGGGCATTGATGCAGACCACGGATTCCATCCTGGACAGAACAGCCGTCGGGATGTTTCGGCCGGAGCCTCGCGGTGCTTCAGTTGATGGATTAAGGATGTAATGCGATATGTGATCCCAAAATTGTTGCTGCCGAATTTCAGGGTTCACTCCCGAAAAACTGACGATGACCCGGGTTGCCAGGGCGGAGTGGGGGGCAAGATCAACCTGCCAGCTTTCCCGGCCCTTTATGGCATGAAACCGCACCAATCCTGCTTCAGGTTCGGAGCGTTGAATCTGATACCCCGCGTCAGCCCACCATTTTTCCAGCAGATCGGTCATCTCACCAATCGGCAGTGGAATCTGCTTCTCCACGGCTTCCGATGCGCAATAACCAAGTCCTGTAACAGCGATGAAGGCTATCAGCAGAATAATCTGGAAGGCATACGGCTTCAGTTTCATACGATTTCGATTAACACCACCGTAATATTGTCACGGCCGCCGCCGGCCCTGGCCAGCGCAACGAGTTTTTCCGCTTTTTGTGCCAGAAGGGCCGTTGATGCAAGCACAGCCAGTATGTCCGCATCTTCAACCATATCCGTAAGGCCATCCGAACAGAGCAGAAAAAGATCACCAGGAGACAAATTTCCCCGAACCAGATCCAGGGCAGGGGTTTCATCCACACCCACGGCCCGTGAGATCACGTTTTTCATCGGGTGTTTTCTGGCCTCTTCCGGAGTGATAAGGCCCTTATCCACCTGTTCCTGAACCAGGGAATGATCTTTCGAAAGCTGTTTGAGTTGCCCGTTTTTAAAGCGGTAGGTTCTACTGTCTCCCATGTGGCCCAGGATGAATTTATCCCCGGAAAAAGCCATGAGCTCGGCGGTACACCCCATGCCTTTATGCTCCGGGATTTCATCGGTATGTTTTAAAATCCGCGCGTTTGCCGATACAAAACTTTGATGGACCCGTTTGACGGGATCTGATTGGGAAAGGTCCGCGGTGGAAAACACTTCCATGGTGGTTTCCGAAAATATCCGGCTGGCCAGCTCACCGGCGGCAGCCCCTCCCATGCCGTCCGCGACCAGGAAAAAACCGGATTCCGGTTTCACAAAAAAAACATCTTCGTTGTTGGAGCGTCGAAGCCCGCGGTCCGTTTTGCCAAAGGAGAGGATTCTAAACATGACAGGTTGCACCTTAAATGATAAGGGTGAATAACACGCGATAATGTCAAACTGTCTATTATTTATCTAACTGGAATGCATTGTAAAATCAATTGATTTCTCCAAAGCCGCGGGACGGGGATCGCACCTGTTCATATGCCGCATCCGAACCTTCATGCCTTCTATTCCGAAATGAAACTGCTTGACATGTATGCGCAATTATTATTTATAAAAACTGATGGCTTCGTAAAAAGTCCATCTGCGTCGTTGCGCTACACCCTTCGTCATTGCGGCGTACCCAAAAGTACGGCAGTCGGAACGACGGTCCTCAGGATTTGCGCGCCTCGCATCTGGAGTTTTTTACTTTGCCATCCCAATTTTGATATTTACGAGCCGTCCGCGGCTTCAATCGTTCATAGAGTAAAAAAATCATGAAACAACCACCTGTCATCGTTATTCAGCTTATTCATATGGAAGGCCCGTTGAAAGGGGAAATCCAGGAGTTCAGCCTGCCGGAGATTTTCATCGGCCGGAGTGCCACCTGCAATGTATGCTTTCCCAAGGATTTGGCCATTGTCTCCCGTGTGCATGCCCGCATTGTTCGTGAGGGCAATCGCTTCATGCTGATGGATCAGAGCACGAACGGCACGTTTGTGAACGGCAAACAGGTGAAAGAAGCCATTCTGAAAGATGGGGATGTCCTCCTTTTCGCCGAGGGCGGGCCCAAGGTCAGCTTTCTCACGCAAATCATGGAAGGGACGGCCGATGTTGCCGGTTCGGTGCAGCCTGCGGTTTTTTCCGCTCCCGTTTCACCTGCGCCGTTCCGGGATGCATCACCGCCACCTGCGCCGATGCCGCCGCCGGAACAACGCGTTAGTGTGCCGCAACCGGTTTCAGTCACGCCTGTGAGTCCGGCGGCGCCTTCGCTACAGCATCCAGGTGATATCCCGATTCAGCAGGTCAAAAAATCCCTTGTTGTCCAGTACGGCCCGACCCTGCAATCCTATAACGTGCTTCCTGTTACGATCGGAAGCGGTGCGCAGTGTGATTTCAGGCTCGATCATCCTGCTGTTTTTGAACGTCATGCGCAGATTTTTTATTACCAGGAGCAGTACTGGATAAAAGATCTGACCGGAAAAAACCTGGTCCGGATAAACGGCAGGAGCATTGAAAACCAGGGGATGCTGGAGCCGGATCATCGTCTTTCGCTGAGTGCCCGGGGACCGGATTTCAGGTTCCTGGGAGGAGGGCGCCTTGCGGAAATCGAGGCGGCTCCTCCCGAAGAATCGAAAATCTCTCCTCATCAAGATGGGGGGAATGAAAGCCCCGGTGCTTCTCAAGGAAACGTAGTGAAACAGATCGGAGCGATGATGAAAAAAATGTTGAAAAGATAAGTCGATCCAACAAAAAGAGCATCCCGAAAAGGCCAAACCCGCCATCAGCCGATGTCAGGCCCATCTCCACCCGTTCGGTCCCGCAGGTTCAACGGCTCATTTCATTTGAATGGTTCATTTTGCAGCTCCTTCCCGGTTCTGCCGTGCGGGACAATCCAGTCCCTCAAACCCGAAATATTGCGGATTTTCGCAGATCACCGCCGCCGAGACAATGGAAAAGACATAGTCATAGGTCTCCCGAGGGATATCCTTATACGCGAGAAGACGCCAGAAATTCCTTTCCCTGGGGTTCTCCGGCATTTTCTGGATGATCTTCCGGACATTGTTTTGCCCCCAGTTGTAGGAGGCCATGACCAGGAGCCCCGATGCCTGCGCATCGGATGCGGAGAGGTCCTTGATATACTTCATGGCTGCCACGGTGGACTTGATGTAATCGAAACGCTCGTCGAGCGGGTCATATATCCCTTGGTCATGCAGCGGCCCGATCTGCAATCCATATTGATTCGCCGTTGATGAGATGAATTGCCACATCCCCTTGGCAAACCCGTAGCTGGTCTGCGGACCCACGGCGCGTTCATCAAAATTACTCTCCTGCAGGGCAAGGAAGAGGTACTGGGGCGGCAGGTCGTAACTTTTCAGCACCCGGGTGATAAACCGTGGATAGCCCTTCTGATTTCCTCGGCTCAGGACGGTCTTGAGCCTGTCCGTCTTCTTCCAGATCAGGATATACCTGCGGACCTCATCGATAAAACCCTTTGGCGCGTTGGCGTCGCATTCGCCAAAGGTGCGGGCAACGCGCAAGATAAGCTGTTCATCCTCGGGGGCCTTCTGATATATGCCCAATTCCTTCACGAAATTATCATATTCCTTCTCCATCTCCCCCTGCTTCATCCGCTTGGTCTTTAGCTCCTCCACCTGCTTCGGATCGGCGTTCAGCAGAACGATCTGTTCCAGTCCGGCGATCTGCAGTTCAAGGGACTTCGTGGTGTAGAAGATGTTTTCCGCGGTTACCCGTAACTGATTGAGTTTTTGCGTCTGGAAGAATATGATGCTTCCCGCGGCAATGAGAAGAAGAAGGACTGTGCCGATGACAGCCTGGTACTTTAGCGATTTTTTCTTCTGGACGCGTTTGAAGGCACGCCTGAACATCATGGTCTGCTCGCCGACATCCTCCTTGCTTGACTTGTCCAGATAATGCCGGATGATCTGTGTCTCGCTGGTAAATTCCCGCGCCGGCACCGGCGCTTCTTGACGCTTGGGCGGTTCCGGTTTTTCAACAGCCAGCAAAAGAAGCGCGCCGCCCCTGCCGAGTTCGATTTCCGCGCTATCGGATAATGGCGCCTCCTGTATCCTGACGCCGTTCATGAACGTGCCGTTTGCACTCTCCATATCCTTCAGCCACCACTGTCCGCCGTCGAATCTGACTTGCAGATGAACCCTGCTGACACAGTTTTCCGCTATCCGCAGGTCGCACTCCTGGCTTCTTCCAACTGTAAAGCCTTCAGTGAAGCGCTTTTCTTTCTCTCCGGCATGCCCTCTGACAACCTGGACAACCACGGCAATGGGAGTTGAGGGTGAAGAAGTGGTCATTATTTCTGGTTGCCTCTTCAAATTGGATGGTTTCAGGATTTGCGCGCCTTGCCTGCGAACTTTTTATAAAGCCGTCCGAATTTTGGCTTTTTCGAATTCATCAAAATCGGAGGCTGCTCGAAATGTCTCCGGGAGAGACGCGCGTATAGAACATCGGACAGGTTGGCGCCGTTTAGTCTGTTTACATGTTCAAGCGTGAGAGGGCGTTGCCGCACTCATTGTCGCCACTCGACCCGAAACGGCATCTTCTGTAGCTCATCCTGCAAATAGGGCCGCAGCGCTGGTGCGGAACCGCGCCAGAGAACGCTCAGGCGTGATGCTTCCGGCTCCAGGACCAACGTGTGAATGACCGGTTGCGTTTCATTCAATTTGCCTTTGCGGCCGTCCGTCCAAATTTTGGGCCGCTCGACGGGCAGCCGGAAGTTGAAGGTGGCCTGTCCGGGGTGGATATTTTGCAGCAATACCGGCTCACCACCCTGCAGGTAGGGAAGTTGCAACCCCAAAGATGCGCCGCAGGTAAGGTGAAATGCATCCGCCGCCTCCAGTCCGGCCGGCTTGAGGACGTTCTCTTGGACATAATTTCTGTTCACCTCCGCAAACGGTTGTTCCATCCTGCTGTAAGGAGGAACGATCCCCATGCCGGCTATACGGGGAAACCAGTCATACGCTACCCAGTCTGTTGCCTGCGGGAGGGGCATGCGCGGCCAGAGAGACGGGGAACCCGCCTCCAGCCGTTCAGATGTCAGAAGATCAAGCGGATCTTCGAGGTTGGGTAAGTGTAAAGCGTCCAGTGCTTTTGAAGTTGCACTTATGAGGTAACCGCGTCCGCAGGGATTTCGCGGGTAAAGAAAGGGGCTGCCTTCTTTGATGAATAGTAATTCGGGATCGAAGTTTGGTACCTGCCCGATGAACTGCTCCAATGCCGCGGCTTCAGCCACGGAATCCCTCCCTCCGTAAGCGCGGGTGTAGCAAAGTGGTATCCGTGTAATCGGTTCCGGAGTGGAGATCGCTATTTTACCGTCGGCAGTCCGCTTGCAATGCCGGTCGCCGAAAACCGAGATATGTTTTGATGCTGCGCCGACCCTGACCACGGCCTCTAATTGCCGCCGGCCATCGTGGCAGTGCACATGTCCCTTAACCACGACGTCGGTTCTTGGTTTGAAGGGAAAAAGATCGGTGTCGTGGCGCATCAAGGCCGGCTCGTCCGGGTCGAACTCAGGCTCATCGCGGAGCGGCGATTGCATCTTCGCAACGAGACATTCACCCTCATCGCTGATCGTGTAGGCCCGCTTGACCAGCACGGAGAGTATCCACTGTCCGGCAGGGTCCTTACCCGATACCTGTTGCGCGGTCGCGCTTTCCTGCTCGATCTTCATCGCCATGCTCAGTCCTCTCATCTGGTCGGAACGGGAATTTATTCCTTTAATGACCCTTATGTTCCATCAGGTCGGTATCCACATCATCGGCACCTGAGGTGCCGAACTCGACAGGGTAACCATTGGGCAGCCCTCCGTCGAGATAGTCGCCGATGGCCTGTCCGGAGCTATCCGCGACATTGCTCAATCCCGCACCGATCATGTCGCCAGGCCCGCCGCGGTTTTCTCCCTGGCCGTCCTGGCCGTACGTGCCGAAGGTCGCTGCATCCATACCCATCGGAGAACCGAAGAAAAAACCAGCCACGGCAACCGCGAGAGCCCCGACCGCGTTTCCCGTTGTCGTTGCATTGGTCATGGCCCTATCCAAAGCCAACACGAATTCGACGGCCGCGAGCCCCTCACCGGAAAATCTTCTAACCATCGCGGCACCCAGCCGTCCCGAGATGAAATTTCCCAGGCTCGAACCCAGTTTGTTCAATGCCCACTGCACCGCGATGTCGCAGCACATCTGCAGGATGCCGCTGAAGATATCTCCCCACGTCATGTCCACGCGGTGAGTCGTTATGGCCAGCACCACGCCGGTCGGGGTCGGCACGGGCGTACCGCAATTGAGATTCGGGTTGACGACAAAAAGCAGGGATACTGCAATCGGCTTCCCTTTGCTCTTGAAGCGGCTTGACCCAAAATAGGATTTGGATGAGCTCAATCCCATTTCCAATGGTATGAGGTTGCTCGGAGGCCCCACGTGAGGGATGAATGGCCCGATATCCGTCACCTTCAGCATCGTTTGGCCATAATAGTGGCTGTAGAAATCGCCCGCGTAGGTTGCGGTGACCATGGTCGGCCCGATCATGGGTGCGAACGTGCCATAAGGCACCGGGGACGTAGCCGGTGCGGGAGTACCCGGGACCCATGGACAATGAAAGTCCACCCCGACCATGGGGTGAAATGTCTTCAATACGCCGTGCTTCATCAATTACCTCTTCTATCTTCGTCATTCCGCCGGGAGCAATTCGCAGCTACGCAGCTCCAGCGGCGTCATGACATAACGGAACGGATAGCGATAGGTCAGAATTACTTGTTGTCTCTCCACGTCGAGAGCAATCTGGTCGACGGGCGGGCATCGTTTGTCGGTTTGGCGTCCGATTCGCACACACACCGCAAAAGGGGGGGGCTGCAACGTAAACTGCAACGGTCCTTCAGGGCGGACCCCTGTTACCCGAATGCCGACCCCGGACTCTAAAAAAGGGGCGATCATCTTCGGGAATGCATGATTAAAGAACGTCGGCTTGAGTTCCTGGAGCGCTCCCGTCCGGTCGTTGAAAATAAAGCGGCCGGCAATCCGCTGTCCGCAGTTGACCGGGCAAGGGCAGACACCGACCGGATCGGGTTGGTCTTCCCATCGTTCGATCAGGTGGTTGGGATCCTCGATGTTCGGCAGCAGCTTGCCCGGAGCATTTTCCGCTGCGATGACATAGCCTTTTCCTGCCGGATTGCCGGGGAAGGGGATAGCCATCTCATCCCATTCGTCCGCCCCGCCATATGCGTTTGCAACCGTCAGGGGAACTGCTTCGAAGGGTTCCGGGGGGGACATGATCAACCGCCCGTTGCGCTTCTCCCAGCAGCGGTCTCCAAAGACCCGGATTGAGGTGGAGAAGTTCGGGCCCGCATGGGCAGTGACGTCAACGGCAGGGGCTGGTTTTCCTCCGGGCGGCCGGGCTGAACCGAATACGAACAAGTCAACTCCCCCACGATAGAAGAGCTCGTCCCCTTCCATCGGACCACAGGGACCCTGCCACGGGCCCGGCGAAACCTGCCACGACTGTTCCGCTGCCAGGACCAACCGGTCGCCGTGGAGGTCGTAGGTCAGCCTGGCAACAACCGAACCGTAGAGCCGGTGCCCGTCAATACAGCCGCGAAAAAGAGCGGAAGGAAAGGGTGTATTGTTCTGAAATTCCATTTCTGTCCTCAGGTATCCACGCAGTTGACCAGCACGCGCTCACCGTCAAGGCGCACATCGTCGTTGGCTTTTACGTTCACATTTCCCAATGAGGCGCTGATATTCTGAATACGCCCATGGGTGTGCAGGTCGCCCGAAGTTCTGAGATGCATATCGCCATCGCTGGTCACCGATACACCGGAGCGTCCATGGAGCGAAAGGTGTTCCGCTTCGATTGAAAGCGCCCCGGTTGTCTGGATCGTCAATGCCCCGTCGCCGTCGAACCGGAGCACGGGGCCGTTCTCCGTCACATGCACCGTTAGCACGACTGCTCCCTTGGCATTGAAGAACTGAAGGACGTCCTGGCTCTGTTCGTGCCTAAGCACAAGTTGCTGGCGCCCGGTGAGCTCCACGGATTTCATCCGGACCGGGAATCCTGTGCTGTTCTTTTCCATTGAGCTGCCTCCACTTTCCTACGAATTGACCTTTACGACCCCTCCCGTAATGGAAATCGGGCCACCGGACGTGATGTCGATTGATCCGGCGCTGATCTTGATCGCAGACCCGCCGACCTTGAGGGTGATGGATGATCCCGAGGTAATGGTGATCGGCCCTGCCGCGTTCACACTCCGGCTCGATCCCACCTCGACACTGTCCGAACCGCCGACCGTTACACTTCTTGTGCCTCCCACCAATACCTTCTGGATTCCTCCGGCCTGGATCGTCTGGTTCGATCCCGTGGATAGTGACTGGTTGCCCGCGGCCGTTACCGCCTGGCTTCCCCCGACGTTCATCGTCTGACTGCCTCCGACAGTTATCGCCTGACCGGCTCCAACCGTTACCGTCTGACCTGCTCCCACACTCAAACTCTGAGCCGCACCCACGCTTACTGCCTGATTCGCGCCCACCGCAAGCTTCTGGTTGGCTCCAACCGTGATGGTCTGGTTCGAACCGGTGGTCTCCGTATCGTTCACATCCACTGTGGATGTGCGGTTGTTTTTGACCTTGAGGGCCTGATCATGCTCGATCACCGTGTCCATGTCGTTCTGACCGTGGATCGTGATTTTTTCATTTCCCCTGGTATCGTTCAGCGAGATCTCATTATAACCGCCGCCGCCAGGGGTGCTGTTTGATTTCCAGCCGCTAATCATCTTCCCTCCAGGAAGTGCAAAGGGAGGAGAATTCGCGCCGTTGAACATGCAACCGGTAATAATCGGCCGATCCGGATCCCCTTCCATAAATTCGACAATAACTTCCTGGCCGATCCGGGGGACATAGATCGATCCCCATGCCGGCCCCGCAGAGGTCTGCCGAACGCGAATCCAGCAGGAACTGTTTTCATCGTATTTCCCCTCCCGGTCCCAATGAAACTGAACCTTCACACGACCATATTTATCCGTATGAATCTCTTCTCCTGAAGGGCCCACCACGACAGCCGTCTGGACGCCTTCGACAATGGGTTTGGCAGTCATGCGCCGCGGACGGAAGGGGGTTTCATGAGGAATACAGGTAAAGTTGTTACTGTAGGTTGACGCCACTTCGTTGCCTGTCCCTGCGGCATTTGAAGAAGCCAAATGCGAAATTTCCATCAGCACGTATGATTTGTCGTTCATGTCTTCCCGAAAATAATCCTGCAAGTCAAATCGGTATCCGGTTCGAAAGGCACGGCAGTCGCTTGATCCGAATATTGATGTAATCCGTGCTTCCTCGCTTTCCATGAAGAGATCGGCTATCCTGTCTCCCTGTGCGCGTCTTTCATACTCGGCGGGATAGTCATAAATTTCCCGTTCGCCGGGTCCCAGTTCAACCCTGCTGCCAGCCTCAACCGTAAGCTTTGTTGTCGGCGTTTCAAAGTTGTAATCATTCAGCGTAAATTTTCCGACCCTTATTTCCTGTTGTACCTCCAGGGCCTTGATCACGTCCTGATCAAGGAAAGCCCCTTCGGTCCGAAAATATCGGGCGGTTTCCTGCTCCGGACAGGGTGGATGTTCCGCGGGTGAATCCGCCAGGACAAATGTATGTTTTCCCGACTCATGCTCGAAAAAATAAAATATCCCTTCTTCTTCCATCAATCGTGAAACAAAGTTAAAATCGGTCTCCCGGTATTGCACGCAGTAAACTTTTCTTTCGTATTGACCGTGAAGCCGCAGTGAAAAATCGTTAAGCCCCTTTTCCCGGAATATTTTTTCAATGATATCCGGCACGGAAAGCTCTTGAAATATCCGGATGTCGGATGTCCTCGTCAGCAGCCAGGGCCAGGGAACGATGGTGGCCGTATATTGGGAAAAAGTGCCTGTTTCGATTCTTTCGGTGCCGCTGCTGCTTTGCGAAAATGATGCGACAATGCCATTTATAAACCGCTTCCGGCCACTATTCAGGTTAATGGACAGGGTAACATTCCGGCCGATAATATCCGCAAAGGCAATGCGATGATTTTCGGAGAGCAGGGTGAGGCGGTAACTGAAAAGCCTGGAGACACTTTCCGTGCCGCTGAACTCCCCGAGCAGCAGGATATCCGGTCCCAATGGTGTTTCAATAGCGATCAGTCTGTTTTCCTGAGTATACATGGTTTGTCATCCTTCCCATCGGCCCGCCAACAAGCACTGTCGTGCTGCAAGGGTCTGAAAGCGGGCAAGACGGACACTATCCTGATAGAGAAAAGGCGGCTACTTGATGTCGTAGACAAAGCCTTTTCCATCCACTGCCACCGACACCTCGCGTATCGGCTCTCCTGCCGCCATTCGGGTCAGCAGTTCTCTGCTGAGCTCCGGCATCAGGGTGTGGGACATGATGTGATCGATGTTCCTTGCGCCGCTGTCAACCTCGGTGCAGCGGCGGGCAATGGATTCAACCACGTCATCCCCGTAGGTGAGAACCGTGTTGCGGTTCTCCCGCATCCGTTTCACCACTTTGTCGAGTTTGAGCCTGGTGATAAACCGCAGGTTTTCATCGGTTATGGGATAATAGGGAATCACCTTCAAACGGCCCAGAAAGGCCGGCTTGAAATGTTTCTGAAGGTCGGGACGCAGGGTTTCGGCAAGGGTCTCGGGGTCCGGTTTCGTCTCCTCGTCGGCGCAGAGCTTCATGATCGTATCGGTCCCCAGGTTGGAGGTGAGAATGATCAGGTTGTTCTTGAAATCGATACGCCGGCCTTCCCCGTCTTCCAGTGTTCCCTTGTCAAAGACCTGGTAAAAGAGTTCCATGACATCGTTGTGGGCTTTTTCCACTTCATCCAGGAGAATGACACTATAGGGCCTGCGCCGCACCGCCTCGGTGAGCACGCCGCCTTCCCCGTACCCGACATATCCCGGGGGAGACCCCTTGAGGCTGGAAACGGTATGGGCCTCCTGGTATTCGGACATATTGATGGTGATGACGTTTTCCTCTCCGCCGTATAGAAGATCGGCAAGGGCCAGGGCGGTTTCCGTTTTTCCGACACCGCTGGGTCCCACCAGCATGAAGACGCCCGTGGGTTTGGACGGATCCTCAATGCCGGCATGGGCGGTCTGAATGGTTTGGGCCATGGCCCGCAAGCCATGATCCTGGCCGATGATTCGCTCGGCCAGCAGCTTGTCGAGATTGAGCACCGTTGTGATTTCATCAGCCAGCATCCGGCCGGTGGGGATGCCGGTCCAGCCGGATATCACCTCGGATATGGTTTCCGAATTGACGGATATGGGGACCAGGGGATTATTCGCCTGGACATCAAGAAGCTCGGCCTCGGCCGCTTTGAGTTTTTCCTGGCTTTCGGACAAAGCCCGATTGGCCGGATCTTTCCGGTGAATTTCCAGAATCTCCTTTCGCGTGGCGATGATACGGCCTGCAACTGCCATTTCCGCCTTCCATTTTTTATCCAGCGTTTCGATCTGTTTTTCGATTGCCATCCGCTGGACTGCCAGTGCTTCCATCCGCTCCGAATGGTCCCGGCCCATCAGGGCCTCTTTTTCCAGAAGTTTTGATTCCCGGTCGATTTCCCCCAGTTGCCGGGTGGCCCCTTCCACAGCCGGCGGACTGGTGGTCAGCCCGATGGCAACCCTGGCGCAGGCAGTATCCAGCACGCTGACCGACTTATCCGGCAATTGCCTTCCGGTGATATAGCGATGGGAAAGATGAACCGAGTCCCGAAGTGCCCCGTCCGTGATCATGACGTTATGATGATTCTCGAGAAAGGGGGAAATGGCCCGCATCATGACCATGGCTGTTTCTTCATCCGGTTCTTCCACTTTTACCACCTGGAAGCGCCGTGCCAGGGCCGCGTCCTTTTCGAAGTATTTTTTGTATTCCGCCCAGGTGGTGGCGGCAATGGTGCGCAATTCCCCACGGGCAAGGGCGGGCTTCAGCAGATTCGCCGCATCCCCGGCGCCGGCGGATCCACCGGCGCCGATCAGGGTGTGGGCTTCGTCAATGAACAGGATAATCGGTATCGGCGAGGACTTGACCTCCTTGATGACCTGCTTGAGTCTTTCCTCAAACTCTCCCTTGATACCGGCACCGGCCTGCAGAAGTGCCAGATCGAGGGTATGGATGGCGACCCCCCGGAGCGGCGGCGGCACGTCGCCTTCGGCGATTCGAAGCGCAAACCCCTCGACTACGGCCGTCTTTCCAACCCCGGCCTCACCGGTGAGAATCGGGTTGTTCTGGCGCCGGCGGATAAGGATATCCACCATCTGGCGGATTTCAAAATCACGCCCGAGAACCGGATCGATCTCTCCTTTTTTCGCTTTATCGGTCAGATTGACGGTATATTGCGCCAGGGCCTGTTCCTTGCCGTGGCTGACCGGCCCGGCAGCGGGTCCTTCCGCAGCCCTTGCAATCGCTTCACTGTCCTCAGCAGAACCTGCGGTTAAATCGGCAAAAGCGTCTTTAAGCGTTTCCATGGAGATTTTTTTAAACAGGGATGAGCTTGAAATAAGCTCCCTTGCCGTATCGGGACTGGAAAGAAGCGCCATGAGGATGTGGCCGGAGCGGATAGCGGATGCTTGAAAATCCACCGAAGCAACCAGCCATGCCTCTTTAATCATATTCGGGATTCTGGGGGAAAGGGAAGGGTTGCGGGCATTGCCCGTCTTGAATTTTTCGATAACTCCCATGAGATCCCCGATCAGATGGGACTCGTTTATTTCAAAATATCTTAAAATTTTCTGAAAATCCGTGTTCTGAATATCAAGCAGTTTAATGAAAAAATGTTCCAGTTCCACATCATAATGGGTGTGGGAAAGACAGAGACCTGCCGCGGATTCAAGACTCTTGCGGCAAGCGGTGTTCAATTTTCCGATCAGGGACTTGAGATTTGAGATGGCCATGGGAAAAATCTCCGTTTATTTTACCGGTTAAGTTTTTTAAACGTATCCGCTTTTGGCTTCGATGCCTTCTTCTTCCAAGGTAATATGGGGGTCTTTTTCGTGCGTGTAGCCGGGACTTTTAATCCAGGTCGACCATCCCAGAAGGGGAGCCACAGGGGACTTTGCCCCTAAAACACAAGGCGGAACCGCTTCCCGCTTTAAATAGACCCGGATGTCAAATTCATATTCAATGCCGACCATATAGCGGACCAGGGAAAAAATGGGGGCCAGCAGATCTCCTGTGCGCAGAAAGCGAAGGAATGCCGCAAGATCCATGGGTCCCAGATGGACACGGAATTTCGTCTGGCACTCCCGGACAAAACTGCCGCAGACGGTATCCATTCCAAGCTTTGCGTTTGCCGTTCCTATGCGCGTCTGATCTTCCGGGGCCAGGGGAATCATTCTTTCGATGAATTGTTCAACTGAAACCAATGTGCCGGAATAATATGCGACGGCCGATTCAATTGCGACAGCCGAAGGTATCTGGCGCGACAACAGTCCGCTGTAGAAAGAAAGCGATTCTTCGGACAAACCGATGCGACCCCGAAGGCCCTGGGTGCCCAGACCCGTGAGGCTTAGAATGTAGCCGGAGAGCTTATCCATGGCATCCGGCAGATACGTTGCCGGGAATTGGTGTTTTTTCCAGGCCAGGTAAAAAAGCGAGATGAGCCGATGATGAAAGATGTCGAGAAAAGCGGCCAGGGCGTGGTCTTTCTCGCGCTTTCGGGCAATTGCCAGTTCGGTATACCAGTGCGGCAGAACGCCGGATGGGCCGATCAGGCCCATGAAGGCGACTTCCATCTGGCTTGGCGCTCCTTCCTGGCCAGGTGACAAGCTTCCGATATCGCTCGGGGGAAAAGCAATCCCCGGTTTGACGGAAAAGCGCACTGCTTCCTGACGCGGGTCCAGGGTTTGGCCTAAAAGCTTCCTGCCGGGTGAAAGCTTTTCAAGAAGATCCACTGCCTTGAAGAAGGAAAAGGAATAGAATTCCTTAAACAGGCGGTCTTCTAAAGGAGAATTCGATTGCCGCTTCTCGGGGTCCACGCTTTCAACACCTCTTTCTTCTGTATGGTTTTAGCCACCATCTGGCTGAAGGAATTGACAGAGACATACTGACCAAGGAACCGCTCCAGGATGCCGGCAAAAAGAAAAACCCCGGTTCCGACATATTTGTCCTCGTCAAATTCGATGGTTACCTGGACACCCCTGCCGATGGACTGGCCCATTCTCTTGGTAACATATCGCGATGTCAACCGGGTGATTCCGCTGATTTGCTGCCGGGTTGCGGGAGAATCGTCAAAATCATAAAGGCTCAGGATTTCCCGAAGCGCCTCCTCCCCGCCTTCGACGATGGACAGATAGTTAAGCGACAGGTGCGAGATGAGCCGCCAGTGCAGCGATCCGTCCAGTAAGGGGCGACGGGTCGGGGTCGGTTTCATGATCCCGGAAATTTTGATCAGCGGGGCGGCGATTTCCAGATCGAAATCTCCATCCGGTGCGCCGAAGGGGAGCCTGGACGGCAAGTCCCGGTTTGTACAGGTGGTATGAAGCGTCAGGATCTCGACGCCCGGGTCGGTTGGCCGGAAATTCAGATCGGTGAAGGAAATGTAAACTTCCGTGCCGTCATCTCCTTTTTTCCCGGACTCGCGCCTCTGAATATTCCAGTAAGCCTGCCGGCTTTGTGCCCCGGCTGCGTTCAGGTGATGCCGTATGGAATAAAAAGGGTTGTAATCATAAGTCTCATCGGTTTTGTTGGCCCCCGAGGCCATCACCCGATCGACGGTGAAAACCTCTGTAACCTCCTGCCTTCTGATGTCGGGCACCACCCGGTATTCGGTCCGGCGCTGTTCAATCCGGATGGGTTCGGCGATCTTTGAAAACAGATTGATGGCAGGTGCGGCATTGAGGCAAAACGTATCCCGGTTGACCACGACATTGGGTTTTGCTGTCCGGTTCAAATAAATCCAGATATCGAGTGTGTCGCCGACCGGAGCATCTTTGAGTCTGCCAAGTCCCTGCAGATCGAAAAAGAGAAATTTTTCAGGAAAACAGAAATACTCGAACAGCAGCCGATAGCCGGGAAAAGACCGCTTTGGAAAAGACAAAGCCGATTCATCTTCTTCAAAGCCCACAGGGCCGATAGATGCGGGCGACAGCAAAATGCGATGCGCATCTTTCGTGTTTCCGGCCGGTTCATATTCGACCTGGCAAACATTGTTGAACAGAAGCTCGTAAAGATGAAAAACGTGCTGATGCTGGCCATGCAGATGGAAACGAAGGCTTTGCCAGGCAAGTTTGGAAAAGGGGATGCCGCTTGCGGTCTTGAGTTGAATATAAATCGCCTGCTGGGCATCTTTCATCAGTACCTTCGGGTCCCTGAGCCCGGCAAGTGTCACTTCAACGGGCCAGATTTCAACGGGCTGGCAGGTTGTAAACTGACAGGGGGTGCCGTAAACCGGCTTGGAGTAAAGCTTTGTTCCCCGATCGATCCAGTAGCCGGTCTCGGAGATGTTCTGCATCATCGGCTCGAATTTGGCGATGGTCAGCGAAGGGATGGGATTGTTGTAATGGGGGTATATGATATTGAATAATGATTGCGTGATTTCCGGAAAATCGTCGTCTATCTTTTTATGAATACGGCCGCTGATAAAGGCGAAAGCTTCGATCAGACGCTCCGTATGGGGGTCTGATGATTTATCGTGTTCAAGGAGCAGCCGGCCGGCAATTTTGGGATATTTCCCGGCAAACTCAGCCCCCATCTGCCGGATATAGCTCAGTTCCTGTTCGTAGTATTTCAGCAGTGCATCATCCATGAAAGCCTACTTTAAGATGGCATATTTACTTCTGTTTAAATCAAAATACGTGTCAAAGGTCACCGGTTCGGCTATGGGATCCACTACCAGAACTGCGGTGATTCTGAATCCGAGATCCCGGGTGTTTGAGACCCGGGAATCAATATGAACGGCGACATGCTTCAGCCTGGGCTCAAACCGGGAGATGGTTTTCTCAATTTCCAGGCGCAGTTGTGATCTTACCGAGACGTTTCCGGGGTTCCGGCTGGTGTAATCCGGCAGGCCGTAAACGAAAAGGGAATTATTGACCTCCCTGTACGAAACAGGCGGGACCAGGATGTGACGCCGCGAATTGAGTAGATTTTCCAGATCCCTGGCGACCGTATCCCTTATCTGCCCGATGAGAAAACGTTCCTGGGCAGGCTCACGAGAATTGCCGGGCGCGTCATCAATAAGCCTGTCCAGGATGGACGCCTGGATGTTCACTATCTTTTCTCTCATTTGGCTTCGTTCGTAGCGATATTAAACTTGAACGGCAACACGGAGCCCCCTGAGCCGTCTGCTTTTTGCGGCGTGTAGGCAAACTCGAATTCTGCAAAGTTGATGGCGATGCTTTCCGTCAACCTGTCTTCCCCGCCGCTGCCGCCGGAGCTGATGGAAGAGATCAGGCAATCTTTCATGGTGAGCTTGATGTATTCCAGAGGTTTCTCCCCCGCTTTTCGTACCGTCAGCAACGCCTCTTTGATATGCTTGCCGGTAGCCGTGCATTTCAACAGGTTATGCGAGGCTGAATCCACATATTTGGTGAAATGGATATCCTGAAAACTGGCTTTTCCGGATCCGCCACCGCCACCCATATGGGTGGTAGCCGACTGTGAAACTCCCCAGCTCCAGGAGAGCACATCGATTTCGTCCTTATGCTTGGCATCCTGAGCTTCTCCTTTGATTCCGTCGATTTTCAAGAACATATCAACTGCCATATCGCTTCCTCCATCCTTATGGGTCCCAATACGTCCTGGGTATTATATTGTTGACACTTGCGCACGTTAGGCCACTTTCCGCCAGGCATGTTTTTATGCCGACTTCTCACCTCCTTCCGAAAAAACATCGCGTCACATCACTTCGCCGGTGGCGGCAGATCCGCGACCAGCCGCAGCGATACGCTCAGCTCATCGAGCTGGTAATGGGGCTTCAAAAATGCGACAGCCCGGTATGCGCCCGTTTTACCCGGTATTTCACTGACATCGATCCGGGCTTCCCGAAGCGGGTATTTTGCTTTCATGTCCTGGCTGGCATCATCATCGCCAAGGGTGTAGTTGCTGATCCAGGTGTTCAGAAAAGTCTGGGCATTTGCCCGGGTCATGAAACTGCCGATCTTGTCCCGCATGATGGACTTCAGATAATGGGCAAATCTGGAGATCGCAAGAATATACTGGAGCTGGGAAGAAAGCCTGGCGTTGGCGTTTGCGGAATCCGTACTGTAGAGCTTTGGCCTGTTTACCGTCTGCGTGCTGAAAAAGGCGGCATAGTCGGTTCCCTTACAATGCACCAGCGGCACAAAGCCCAGGTCGGCGAGCTCTTTCTCCCGCCTGTCGGTAATGGCGATTTCGGTGGGGCACTTGAGGGCGATATCCCCCTCATCCGTGTTAAAGGTATGCACGGGCAGGCCCTGAACCAGACCGCCGCCTTCCACGCCCCGGATGGCCGCGCACCAGTGGTACTTGGCAAAGGCATCGGTCAGGCGGGCTCCCAGGGCATAGGCGGCATTGCCCCACAGATACTTCTTGTGATCGGTGCCATCCACCCGTTCTTCAAAATCAAAGGCCTCCACCGGCACGTTTGCCTTGCCATAGGGAAGGCGCATCAGAATATGGGGCATTGCCAGGGCCACATATCGCGAATCCTCGGAGTCGCGGAAGGATTTCCACCTGGCATAATCCACGCTCTGAAATATCTTCGTCAGATCCCGCGGCTCACCCAGCTCGGTGAAACTGTCAAAATTAAAAATTTCCGGTGCTGCCGCCGATAAAAACGGCGCGTGGGCAGCGGCCGCAACCTGTGAAATTTTTTCGAGAAGGGACAGGTCCTGGGGATGCTTGCCGAATTCATAGTCTCCGATCAGGGCTCCGTAGGATGCTCCGCCGAACATGCCGAACTCCTCTTCATAGATTTTCTTGAACAGGGTGGACTGATCAAATTCGGATGCTTTTTCCATGTCCTTCAAAAGGTCTTTTTTGGACACGTTCATTACCCTGAGTTTAAGCCTTTCCCCGGTTTCACTCTGCTGGACCAGATAGGACAACCCTCTCCAGGAACCCTCGAGCTTTTGAAAATCCTGATGGTGCATGATTTCATTGAGCTGGTCCGAAATCAGCGTATCAATGGCGCTGATCCTGGCCGTGATCATGGCTTCGGTATTCTTGGAAACCGTTATGGCCCCGTCCATGATCTGGGAAACGAATTCGCCGATAACATCCTTTGCAAACTCGCGCTGGCTCTCCTCCCGGGCAAGGCGTCCATCGGAAATGATCTTGTCCAGAAGGCTTTGTTCTGCCACGACTGCCGTTGCCTGCGCAGCTTCCGCCTGGACTTCTTGTTCTTTCTCTGCCATTTCGCCCTCCGTTATTCTTTATTGGGTTCGTCTCTTTTTTTCTCGACGCCGGCTTCCTTGCCTAATTTCTCCAGGGAATCCGTGCTGGAAACGATATCCTGAAGCAGTTCATCCAATTTGTCATTTCCATCCAGTTTATTCAGAAGCTCGGAAAGCCGATTTCTTGCGTCAACGAGCTTTCGCAGGGGGTCCACTTGTTTTGCAATCTGCTCGGGATGAAAATCATCCAGGGATTTGAACCGGAGTTCAACCGCCAACTGGCTGCCGTCATTGGTGAGCTTGTTGTCCACTCTGTAGGCGAGCCTGGGTTTCATGCCGGCCAGAACATTGTTGAAATTGTCGCGGTCGATTTCAACAAATTTTCTTTCTTTCATCTTGGGGAGCGGTTCGTCGGGTTTTCCGGACAGATCCGCCAGCACCCCGACCACAAAAGGGATTTCCTTCATTTCAATTGCATTCCCCACTTCCACATCATAGGTGATCTGGACCCTGGGGGATCTTACCCGGTCAAGGGTATGCTGCAAACTTTCTTTGGCCATGTCATCCTCCTGTTATATCGTACAACGTTGATTATCGGGTATGCTCCAGTGCCTTTGTGACATCGAGGGTGCACAGTCTCGTCATAAGCTCCCTTGCCCGCTGCAGATCTTCATCAGAAGCGCCTTCAGCGGTAAGGCACTGATAGAGAGCGGCTAAAACTTCCGCAATCCAGATGGGTGACTCCCACTGGGCAAGATGCAATTCGTCAACCAGCGCATTCAGGGATTCCGCCATGGGTCTGGCAAGATCATGGCGGCCGGCTTTTAAACAGAGTTTTGCCATAAGGAGGCGAAAATTCGTTTTTTCCCGCACGGATTGTGCGCAGCATGAGGCGCCAAGCAGTTGTTCCAGGGCCTCTTTGATGCCGGCGGTCTTGAATTTTGACAGTGCGTCCTGCCACACCGCTTCTTCCATACCAGTGGATCCCAGCAACCGATTCACCCGATAAGCGCCATCGGAAACGCGGGGTCCACCCCTGGCCGCCGGGGATGAAATTTCATGAGGCGTTTCGGCATCAAAAATCTCTTCTGAAGATGTTGTTTCCGGCGCTGTTGCGGGTGGCGCCTGCAGGGCTTCAGTAACCGGATCAGGCTCCAGTGTCCGCTTTTCTTTCAGGATTTTTGAAACAAGAAGCTCGCAGTCTTCCAGCGATGTTTTTAATTCGGTCAGCCGCGGCGCCTCCCTGCCGAATTTTTTATCCACGGTCTCATCAAGTCGTTTAAAAGCTTCGATGCAGGCTGTCACATTTTCGGCAAGCGTCTGGTAAAATGCCTTTGAGGAAAGGCTCACCGCTTTATCAAACTCCTCGGCCGTCAATTTTCCTTCAGCGATCAACGCTTCCCGGGCCCGCTGTTTGTTTTCATCCACGTCACCGTTCTGGTTTCGGGTGTCTTTTTCAGCACCCACCTGGCGGGACTCCTGCCACTGCATCCAGGAGTATCCGGAAGGGGTACGATCCGTGACGGGAATCTGCTTGATTGGCAGCCACAGCTTCTCATTTAAAAACTCGAGGGGGCCGATCCGATATTCAAGATCGCCTTCCTCGATCCGGGGATAAAAATGCTCCCAGAACTTTTGCAATAATCCCGTAATGATATCAAGTCCAATGGCAACGCCGGCAAAGCCTTCGGTATGGGTTAATGCCTCCACCAGGAAGGCGGCAATCTGCAAGTCCTTGGTTTTGCTTCTGAGGGCCTCGGTTGCAATGGCGATGATCTTGTTCCAGTCCGCTGTTTTAATGTCGTCCCGCTTCCAATCCCCGCGATCCAGCAGGTCATCGGCTCTTCTGGCTTCCTTTAATTCTTCATGGGTGGCCGTGTAGCGAAGGTCTTCGCCCGCGGGATCGTCACCTGGAATCGGTGCCAGGATGGACGCTATATCAATAATGGCCATATTCACATTCCCGTTTTTATGAAGTTATGGATAACCCGTCTGTTGCCGGCGGCGGATTGCACTGCAATTCCCGAATCTCCAGCAGTGCCATATCCGTCTGCCCGATCTGAAGCACCTGCTGCCCCGAACCTTTTGCAAAGGGTCCGCCGATTGCCTGCCAGACCGTCATTTGACCGAGTCTGACCCGATCGTCTTCATGGGATGAAGAGGCGGCATACAGCACCGGCAGATAGCAGTTCATGGCAAGACCGCTCCAGGCCGTGATGTTTGCTGGCACCCAGAGAAGATCCGACAACGTTTTAGGCGGAGAAATGATCATCTCCCGGACCGAGTCAAAGGGAATCCAGATGTAACGTTCATGAACAAAGGCTTCCAGAAAACATGACAGCCTGCTGTCCGTATTGACGATGCCGGTAAAAGGCGCCTGGTTTATGGTGCCTGAAACAACGAAGCGCTGCGCATCAGCCTGACGAAAAAGGGGTTCGGCTTCTTCCGGTGCGTTCGCAGCAATTCTTTCAAGGGCCGACCAGTAAGTATCAAGCCACGGGGGGGCTTCGGTCAGAAAGGCGGGGCCGCGGCGAAGCTCAAGCACATCGATACGCTCTCTTTCCGCCTGGATGAGGTTCCGGTAGACTTGTACCCCGGTTTCTCTTTTCGGATCCTGCGCGCAAATGGCATCCAGATGGCGTTCCGCCTTGTCCCATTCACCGCAGAAACAAAGCACCTGGCACAGGGTCGTTCTTTTGCCCGGGTCGGCCGGGGAGGCTTTAACTTCTTGAACCAACTGCTGACGCGCTTGCGTAAGTTTGCCTGCTTTGATCAGTTCCGCTGTCGTCATGTGAAGAGCCCTCTCTGCTGCAATCATGAATGAATTCAGGTCTTACGGCTGAAATCCGGCAGACCATAACCGGATGAAATCTTGTACCATCAGGGGGCGCCGAAAAACCGCAAGATAGGTGACGCTTGGAATGCCGCCAAGAAAAACCGCATTCGGCACGATGCCATCCTGATCCATCAGCGCGGCATGCCAGAGTCCGGCTGCCGTGATGGGGTCCGGGCAGGCATTGCCATCAAGCAAAGCCAGAAATTCCGGTTCATCGACATGATCATCAACCATTTGCCGTATCTTTTCCTTTTGCGAATTACTGGCCGGATGCCATGATTCCAGGCGCCGCTGTTCTTCATTTTGAAGCTCGGGCCACTGTGCCGCGGGTACGGGAAGCCTTCGGACATCGGTTTCAAGTTGGGGAAAGTCGATATAGCGTTTCGTCGCCAGGTATTCCATCCGGATCCAGGCCTTTTCCAGGGCGAACGGTAACAACGATAAATGCCGCTGCCAGTCCGGCAGGAGCCCCGTGCCCATGATCACCAGGGGATAGGGGCGGCCGATGGTGTCGAAGCTGTCTCGCCCCACGCCGCACATCAGCGCATCCTTTTGATGGCCCCTTGCCCAAAACCGCCAGGAATAAAGGTTCGTGAAATCCTTTCGCCCGGAACTCAGCCGGCGATAACCGTTTTCAACCCATCCCGAAAAGGCCTGAAAGAACGGATCATCCGGGCCTGCATTAAAATAATCCCCGGCCACGGGGTGTTTGCCGAAAGCAACCCATTTCCAGGCAGGCGCGGATTTCATTGATCCCAGCATATGGCTGCATTCCTTGGCACTTTCGGTATGTCCGATGCTTTGGGGGAAGAAAGTCCTTTTGCGGCTTTCTGTGCCATAAGGGTTTTCTTGTAAAATGCGATGACCGGCTCTTGTCCCTCGATCTGGAAGTTGACCTGAATGTATTGAATGTTTTCGCGTTTCAGGGCTGCCTCGAATTCCGGGAAGTCCTTTGGATACCAGCGTTTCGTGCCGCTGCCGATATCGCTGAGAAACATGGGGAACCCCCAATTTCCGTTGTATTTTTTCGTCAGCACCATTGTGCCGATCTCGATGGTGAACACCACGTCGCCGCAGGTCTGGGCAGACCAATCAAAAATTTTTCGTATCGGGTAGTTCAGATTGATGAGATGCGTGGACTTATCCGTGCACTGAAGTTCCAGATGCGTGGCATGGGGCCGGGTGGCGGCATCCGGATTGACGTCAGTCGGCATCCCTTTGATCGTAACGCTCTGGCTGAACTGGGAAGGCGCCTCGGGTGCCGGCGAGCCCTGTCTGGCGGCCATCGCCTTTTCGGCCTGGGCCGCTCTGACATCCTTGGTTCCCCTGGTGAAATAAGAAAGAAAATCCGGATTAAATGCGATTTCCCGTTCCATTACGTTTCTGGCATAAAAACCTCTTTTCAGGTTCCGGTCGATAAAGGGAGCAACCGGCCCTTTCAGAAAGTCCATGGCCGGTCCTTTTTCGCCCAAAATGAGTGCATTGACCTCTTCGGGGCTGGTTATCCCTTCGATTTCAACCAGAACTTTTTCCTCCCAGAGCTTATCGAGGTAACAGGCGGTTTCCCGACATACAAAGTCCCAGAGCAACTGACGGGGTCCGGATATCAGATCCCAGAACATTTTTGAAGGCGCGGCGCCATTCTGGAAGAAGGTTTGCAGCGCGCGAATCGATTTGTCCGCGGTGATAAACGGTGACGGCGGATTTGCCGAATCCTCTGCAAAGGCTTTTGCGGCGATCTCATAGGCTTCTTTTCTGGAGACCGCGGCTTTCGATAGTTCGAAAAGGGCTTTCTGGTAGTTTTTCAGGGCTGCCGCAGCTTCCAGCCGGGATTCGATCATTTTGGCGGCATCAGGCTTACCGGTGGTTTTTTCCACCTGGGAAAAAATATTTTTCCCCTTTTCCGCGGCCTGAGACAAGAGTCCGGCCTTCGGCAGGACATCCTGTCCGGCGGCATCCTGCTTAGCCGTATCAAAATTATTGACCAGTCCGACCCAGCCGCGATCCGTATTTTCGGTAAACGGTGCGATCTCATTTTTCAGCCGCGACAGAAATGAAAAATAAGGGTCCTGACCAATGGCGATACGATCGATGACCTTGTGCCAATCCGTTTTTCCGGCAAGCCGCTGAATTCCGCTCGGCACCTGGGCACCGAAAGCTTCCCAGGCATCCAGATAACTTTTTTTATAGCTTTTGCGAAATTCCTGTTTCGCGCCGGCGATGACAAGAGGGTCGGTTATCGCTGTTTCCATCTCTTTGATGTAAACGTCGATCGCTTCCTTGCCCTTCAGCGTGTAAGCCGGCGGTATGGCAACTTCCTTCCGGGCGGGAACGCCGCCCCAGAAGTCAGCCAGCGTGACGCCGGTGAGGGACGGGTCCGCGTTGACCATGGCAATCAGGCAGGATAGATCGTTTTGCTTCATCGCCAGGAGCTGCTTGATCCAGGTCTGAAGGTAGGCGATTTCCTGGTTGACCCGACCGGGGTCTTTTCGCCAGATAAGGTCGAACTGGTAGAGGTGCTCCAAACGGCCCTGGAGTTCCGGCATCAACGGATGGCTCTCATCAGGGGAAAAAGTGGCGTATCCCGGCTGCGGCCGCGCCTGGAGCATGGATAGATCCTCGCCGTTCAACCGACCCCTCAGCAGGTTGACACGCCGGATCAGATGCGCCAGATGTTGGCCAAGGGCCTGATCCGGAGTTGAAACGGTAAAACCGGTCATCCTCTCCGCCATCCGCTTGTCATAGGAACCCAGGACATTTCCCTCGAACTGCTTGCAGTAGACTTCCTTGATGCGGGTTTCCACCTCCTGGCTTTCATTAAGGCCGAACCGGGGTATCCACCAGCTTCGGTTCCGGGCTTCCATTTGGAGAATCGTCTCCCTGAAGCGGTCCATGAGAACGACATCCGGACCTATTTCCCCCTGAAGCGCCGGAGGAGAGGCAAACTCGCGCGAAAAGTCTTTGAGGATTCGTAGGTTCTTGATAAAGGAAAAACTTAAGAGCCCGCACAGGGCAATGGCAATGGCAACCCATGCCGTAAGCCCCAGGTTCCGGGTGAGCCGGCTCCATTGGACGGCCCGAAGGGTCGGTGCAAACAAGCCCCGGTCACCGGGGAGAATCTTGGAGAAAAAATCAAAGAGAAACATCCCCTTGCTTGTTCCCGGTAGCACGTCCCTGTCATCGATGAGTCCGACGGATTTGAGGAAATGGGAGTAGGGGCTTCCCTCCTGACGGCCGCTGCTGAAGAACATGCCTCTTAAAATCGGTGTTTCCTGATAAGGATTTTCCTGGAAAGCGCCCCGGGTAAAAGCGAGAAGACCGGAGGTCAGCTTCTCAAACTCTTCCGGGAATAACAGAAGCTCCGGGTCGGGCTTCCCGAAGCCGGGCTGATGCAAAAGCTGAAGCCGGATGTCCTTTAGCCGTTCACTCATGGTGTGCATGGCGCGCTCATGAAAGGAAGCGATGCTTGCGGTAAGGTCATGATTCAAAAATCCCATGGCGTGGTCAAGGGCTTTTTCCGGCAATCGTTCACAAAACTGGGTCATGCCCTGGATGAGATCGCACTTGGTGACAAGGACATAAACCGGAAACCTGGCGCCCAATACCCGCATCAGCTCATCCATCCGTTGACGGATACTGCGTCCGTCCGCTTCAAGAATTTCGGGGGAGGCCGAAAGCAGCTTGTCCGTGGCGATGGTGATGATCAGGCCGTTTAAGGGCTCGCGCTTTCGAAACTTAATCAGTTGGGAGAGGAATTTTTGCCATTCCTCCTTGTCGCGGCCTTCGTCCACCGGAATGGCGTATCTGCCGGCCGTGTCAATGATAATGGCCTGCTCGAAAAACCACCAGTCACAGTTTCGGGTGCCGGAGATGCCGGAGGTCCGGCTGACTTCCGCAAACGGCGAGGAGAGCCGGGCGCTTTTAATGGACGTTGTTTTCCCGGAGCCGCTTTCACCGATCACCAGATACCAGGGCAGGACATAGAGCGGATTGCCCATTTTCTTCAGGTGGGAGTTGCGCAGCGCATCCATGGCCTCTTTCCAGCGCGTTTGAAGCTCTTGCGAGCGCTCCTTGTCCTTATCCGCCAGGGTTGCAACATGGGCCTCCTCCTGGTGAATGACCTGCTGGACAAAATGCTTCTCCCGCCTGTGCTGAAAAAGTTTGTTAAGAAACACGATGCCGACGGCAAGGCCCGCAAGCCCGATGAGGACACAGAACCCGGCCCACCAGGGCCAGCCAAGAAACAGCACGAGGCTGAATACCAGGGCCAGGCCGAGAATCCCTGCGCTGATAATCAATAATATTTTAAGGATCTTTAGAAAAAGCTGTTTCATTTACAGCACCGTTGCAAACAGGTTGTTGCCGATATTGCTCAATACAAATTTGTAAATGACAAAGAAAAACAAGTAAAGAACCACCGGAAAACCGATACAGAGAAAAGTGAATAGGGGAAATCCGGATTTTCGGGGCAAAACCGCGCCGGATGCCGCTGCATAGGCTTCAGGGAAAAGTTCGCTTCTCTCCAGCGAGGGAAGCCCGGCGGAGCTGCCGCTGAGCAGCTTCAGGTTGGAGCTTTTGAGCTGATCCAGGAGAAATTCATCCCCAGGGTGGCAGTGACGGCCGGTAAATCCCATGGCCAGGCACAGATAATAGACTTCCCGCACATCCCGCTGATGCAGCCCCAGGGTGTTCAGGCGCTCAAAGAAAAGCTCGCCCGCGTCCGTTGTCTGATAGTGCACCCGCTGCAGTTGTTCCGCCTGCCACTTGTTTTTTTCGTTCCATCCGGAGTTTAAAATCGCCTCATCAATCCATGCAAATACGGCAAATCGCGCCAGGCTGTAATCCTCGGAGGAAAAATTGCTCTTTTCGCAGGTTCGCTGAGTGTATGCGATGAGCCAGTCAATTTCAGTCTTCACCTGGGTATGGGGCGGCTGTTTGGCGTATGCTGTTTTCAGAAAATAGGCAACATAGGCGATCAGTTCCATGAAACAATCCGTTAGACGCATAAATTAAGACCTCCCGACAACCATCAGTTCAACTTTGAGATCCTCAGGCGCCGCATCCCAATAAAGCGCCAGATTCTTTCCCTTTTCCACACGGCTCCACAACTCGCTGTGGTGATCCAACTGGAAGTATATGGAAAAGGCGCGGCGGGGCAACTCCTGGGGCGGAAGCGTGAGATGATCCAGGCGGATACCGGGCAGGGCCCGGGCAATAAGAAGCGGCAACGCTTCCCTGGCCCCGAGTTTTCCGGCGGTTTCCAGGGACTGGAGCAGGGGCAGCGGATCTGCCTGGGTTTCAAATACCAGATAATACCGATTTGCTCCCCCGAATACGGCCGGGGTTAGATCCGCCGTGAAATACGTGCCGTCATAAAGCAGTTGAATCATGTATTCGGGTCCGGCGGTAATTTCATCGAGCAGTCGAATGATCAGATCGTGAGCGCCGGTGAAGCACTCCCCGAGGCGTCGATGGTCATATCCGCAAAGCGGTGCCGAGCCGTCTGATACTTCTCCCGTGGCGGTGACCTGCAGCGAAAAGGAAGAAAGCTCGCCGATGAGCTGCCGCAAAACACCGTATGCGGCCCAGGGATGGACCTGCCTGGATTCCGTGAAATGGTGAAGAAGCGGTACATACCGGTTCAGGGACCTCAAGGCCAGAAGATACACCATGTCCCGAGCCCCGAATTCAGCGGTGTGGATACCCCGATCTTTTTTATAGGATTCGAGCTGGCGGGATCTGGCGGAGATTTCATCCCGAATTTCCTTCACGAGTTTCAGAAGTACCGCATCACTGGCGAGGGTGAGGCAGGGGGGGATGTATTCCGGGGAGACGATTATCTCTTCACCGGTACGGATCAAGCGGGAGATGGGGATCAACACGTAATCCCCCAGTTGGTCGATCTCGGTTTCCCAGAAGAGCTTCAGCAAATAATGAAGTCGCTTTACCTGGGCCGTTGGACCGGACTGGTGCAAATCCGGGGCGTCCTGCGGGTCGGCTGGTGTTACGAACCGCGTCGTGACACCGGAGAGGCTGTCGAGGGCGGGTAAAACGGTCACATTCTCGCCGGTCGGGTTCCATTTTCGAATACCGACCCATACGGTGAAGGATCTGCCGCCTTCCACCCAGTCCGCTTCAAAGGAGCGGGCTTCAACAAGCGCGTTTCCGGGAAATACGACATGCGCTGTGTCCGGAAAGAGAAACGCTCCCTTCAGCAGCGTAAAAGAGCGGTTCCCCAGGGCCGCTTTTTGAATGCTCATATCCCCCACACCCCAGAAGTGGGGGGCTAAAAAATCATGGAAGGGGGCAAGCAGAGATCGGGTGTGAAGGCCTTCCAGTTGGAAATGCTGAGGCTGTAAAAACAATCCCTGGTGCCAGAACAGTGGTCTTTCCATGCCCTTATTCCCCCTTGATGTCTTCGATCTGTTGGGGGCCGAGCCGTAATTTCAGATTGATCATTTCCGGCCTGGAAACCTTTTGTTTCTTGAACCCGCTGCCTTCCTCAACAGTGATTACCGGGATGTTGATGAGTCTGGTGATGCGGTCCTTTTGGATGGTGGCATATCCGGCCGCGATCCCGATAAACCTGGCGCCTTCCGCGCGATCCATGATGAAGGGCGTGCTCTGGCCCGGGCTCATGTTCAGACGCTTGAAATTGGCAACGCTGGCATCAAACATGCTGCCTTCCAGAAGCTTATAAAGCCCTTCCTCGGTTTCGGTGAGCTGGTTGAATCCGTTCGGGTCTTTTAGCTGGTAAAAACAAAGTTGAAGGGTGTGGGGCGTGTTGTTGTAAAGATTGAGCCGCGGGTCGGCCTGGAGGGTAAGCCTGATGGCTTCCTTTTCATATCGCCATTCCGGCGGAAGCACGGGTGCGGAGGCGCAGGAAAGAATCGTGAGAAAACCAATCAATACGGCCGTGGTCACAATTGATTTGTTCAATTTTTCCTCCTTAACGGTTAAGATGGCAATTATTTTCGAACTCTCTGAGTAAGTCCTCCATGAAACGGCCCGATTCAAACCATTTCTTTAAAGTTGAAAATTTGGTTTCATAAATACCGAAGTATTCCGCCTTCTTAAGCGGTCCGAATTTAAGACCCTGGCCGGCTCCGGCGGCTATTTTTTCCGGATCCATCTCGCTCAGCATTTTTAACACAAGGGTATGGGCGGCCTGTTTGAATGCCTGGTGGGAAATAAAAAAAGCCTTATCAATGCGGCCCAGATACTCCTCGAGGGATACCTGCGGCTCCTGACCTTCCAGTCGGCTGCCGATGACATGGCGAATTGTCTGTTCACCGGGGGGGGCGCCAAGGAGCGTGGCATTGATGTTCTGTACCAGTCGGTTCAGGCTGGCGAATATGGTGTTCAGTGATTCTGAAAGCTGCCCCATGATTTCCGGCGCGGACAGACTTTCATTTGATACCTCCCTTCCAAGCAGCAGGGAGAAAATCCCGTTGAAGACCGCCTCTTCCGTGCCGGCTTCCGGTATCGAATCAGGCATCTGCGACGCAAATCGGGATGCCAGAGAGGTCAAAAACGATTTTTTTCCATTTTCCGAAAGCCCTGCCAGCCGTTCAGCTAAAAACGTTTCAATGGCGGATTCGGCTTGTGCCGGGTTGGATCCGTATATCCGCCGTATTTCATGGGCAAGTTTGTCATAAGTTGCCGCATCAGCCATGATGATTCGCCTTGTCCTTATTTTTGCGGAGGGCGCAAAATAATGGTTTCGGATAAAATATCGTCTTCATCACCTGTTCCGGGGTGTTTCACTTTCGGTTCAAAAGCCGGAGGAACAAATGGTTTGCCGGCTGTTTTACCGGAAAGGATGATGGTTTCACAAGGCTCATCCCCGATTTTCTCCCGAGGCGGATCATGAGTTCCGACAGGTGCCGCCCCCGTCTTTATTTTGGAGATAACAACCGTTTTTTCAAGATCCTCTTCCAACTTGTCTTTTGTAACCGTAACCGTTACCTGAAGGGTTTCCCGGGCCTTGTCCCCGGTTAAAACAATCGTTTCCGCGTCCGGAACGGCTTCCTGGACATGGTTTCCGGTTTGAATGGTCGTTTCGGCATCCCAAAGGGTTTCTTCAGTTTTTGCGCGGGTGAGAAGCGTCGTTTCCGCCTTGATGTCTTTGGATACGGGTGTCACCGCATGAGAAGGATTCATGGCGGTTTGCCATTTCCCGATGATGCCGGTGAGGATCTTATGTATGGCCTGGTCATCAGACACATTGGTTTCTGCGATTGCCGGCGTTCCGCCTTCGGCAAAGAGCCGTTTTTTTATCTCTTGCCGGATGGCCGAGAGATCCTGCCGGAATTTATCTGAAGACCACACGGCTTCCGGCCGATCGGTTGTCAATAAGGTCCAGGCCAATTCCAGCGTTTTTTCCCACAGGTCTTTCCACGCCATGGGAAATGCCTTCAGGCGATGAGCCGCCGGGTTCCAGAAAATATTTTCCGGTGCAAATAGCGGAGTGCTTTTTAAATCCGTATCTCTTTCATGATTTTTTTCGAGAATCGCCGATAGTTCGGCAATGACGGCGGCGGCAGGCTGAGACGTATTGGTCAGCAGGACATAAAACCAGACAAGCCCCAGAAAATAGCTGATTTGTGCCCGGTGTGCTCCGGCACGGCCCAATGCAGCCTTGCGGGTGAGCCCGATGTCCAGGTATCCGGCCCTGAAACTCCAGAGTCCGGGCAGAAAGCTGCCCGGGACGGGAATTTTTACCCACAGGCAATCCAGGGCCGCATCGATGTCGAGCGGCGGCGGCCCGGTCCGGATCAATTCCGTTATTTCGCTTAAAAAGGAAAGCTTGAGATACAGGATTTCAAGAAAGTGTTTTGCCGTTCCCTCGAAAAGAAAAAGGTCCCTTTCCGCGACCGCCCGCCTTAATCCCGCTATTTCAGAAAGCCTTTCCGGTTCATTTTTTTCCAGCAAGCGGTTTTCCATATCATCCATGCCCGCACCGGATACAAGCGGAAGGAAATCGGCGGCGCGGATCGTCATGGCCTTAAATACCAGCATGTGGAACGGATAAAACCCGAAGGGGATGATCCGTACTGCCGCAAGATTCTCCGGTCCGTAACATTTGTCGCGTTCCGGGCAGTTGAGACACGGAAACCCGACGGGTGCAAGGCCGCTCGCCAGAAGATACCGCCATGCCGCGATTAAGCCGCCGCTGTCCCGAACCCCTCCGGAATCGGCGGCCCCGAGGGAAAGAACGTAAAAGCCGTTACCCTCCATTGCCGGCGGGCATGACGGGCAGTACAGGAATCGGCGCAAGGATGCGCTGTAAGTGCTGAGCCCTTGAGACAGTAACAGCGCGTCGTCTTTGCAGAGGAAAAGATTTTGACCGCAACCGGGGCAGGGCGGGTGGAAAAATACACGCCGGTGGACGCAGAAAAAGAGAGATTGGAAAGCGTTCCGGCTGCCGCTGCTTGTTGTCGCCTCTCCCAGCCGGATCACGTCATGGCCGATGGCGCTTATTGGTGTTTTTCCGGATTCCGCAAGAGAAAAAAAAGAATATGCCTGCTGCCAGCAAGCTTCAACGTCCAAATTGGTTAGCGGCCACAACTCGCCTGGCTGGTAGTGATACGTATCTTTTTGAACCAGAAGGAAAACCGGTTGCACCAGGCTGCCGGCATCGGTGAGGATTTCCGCGCGCAGGAGCCGGGTGAGAGGAGAGGACTCATTTAATATCCGAAAGGGAAAGCGCTTTGGAATGGATTCCGTGGTAGCTGCCCGCGCGCCGATGATATCCATGCGTATTTTGGCATCGTCAGGTTCCAAGTAGGGGAGTAAAGAGGGCATAGACGTATTCTGATTCACGAGATCGTCCCTTTACTGGTTTTCCAAGCACCTTGAATAAAAATTGCACTGTATCGTTTTGGTGAATCGGTCGGGCACGCGGACTTTGAGATCGTCCGTCAACTTTTCGCATTCCGGCGTCGCTGATTGCCGGGATTGCAGTACCGGAAATATGTTTCCCCCTGCACGGGGATTGCGGATATTGGATTTTAATGATTTAAGTCATAATCGAAGAAAACTGCCTTGTCAAGCAGATCGTTTACTGGATGGATTGCGTGAAATTATCCTTGACCTGAACGATCATTTTCCCTAAATGATTTAATGGCGATTATTTCTATATGTGTTTAATCTGTCGTATCTAATATGATGATGCATACATTTCTTTTAATGTGTACGCATTCGAAACCCATAAAAGCGAGATAAGAATGATTCGAATTATCCTTCCAGATGGAAGCTGTAAAACTTTTGAAGCCCCTCCTTCAGGGATCGACATTGCCATGAGCATCTCCGAGGGTCTGGCCAGAAATTGCGTGGCCATGGAAGTCGACGGCAGGCTGGTTGATCTGGGTACGAAAGTTGAAACGGATGCCTCCGTTCGATTGATTACCACCCAGGATCCGCAAGCCCTGTCCATTTTAAGACACAGCGCGGCTCATGTCATGGCTCAGGCCATTTTGCACGTGTATAAAGGCGCGAAACTGACCATCGGTCCCGTGGTTGAGGATGGTTTTTATTATGACATTGACATGGGGCCCGTTTCGGAGGCGGATTTCCCCGGAATCGAGGCGGAAATTCAGCGGATCATTCAGGCTAAAATTCCGTTTCGCCGCCGCGAAGTCTCCAAGGCCGAGGCTCTGGCAGTTTATCGGGATGAACCGTATAAGCTGGAGATGATCCGGGATCTGCAGGATGGAACCATTTCCCTGTATGAGCAGGGGGATTTTACGGACCTTTGCAGAGGACCGCATCTTCCCCACACCGGCTTTGTCAAGGCCATCAAGCTCATGAAGGTATCCGGAGCCTACTGGCGGGCGGATCAATCCAAGGCCCAGCTTCAGCGGATTTACGGGACGGCGTTTTTTGATAAAAAAGAGCTTAAGGCTTACCTCCAGTTTATCGAAGAGGCCAAGAAACGAAATCACCGAAAGATCGGCGCGGCCCTGGACCTGTTCAGCTTTCATGACGAGGCTCCGGGAATGCCTTTTTTCCATGCCAGGGGAATGGTCATCTGGAATGCCCTTCTGGAATACTGGCGCATGGAGCACCGGGTTGCCGGTTATGTGGAGACCAAAACGCCGATCATGCTGAACCGGGGGCTCTGGGAGCGTAGCGGCCACTGGGAAAATTATCGTGAGAACATGTACACCAGCCAGGTCGATGAGATCGAATACGCCATCAAGCCCATGAACTGTCCGGGAGGAATGCTCCTTTACGACCTGAAGCCCCATTCTTACAAGGATCTTCCCATTCGTGCCGCGGAAATCGGACTCGTGCACCGGCACGAACTGAGCGGTGTGCTTTCGGGTCTTTTCCGGGTTCGGGCCTTTCATCAGGACGATGCCCACATTTTCATGATGCCCGATCAGATTGAATCGGAAATCCTGGGGGTGCTTCAGTTGGTTGAAAGAATCTACCAAACCTTCGGGTTGGGGTTTCATCTGGAGCTTTCCACCCGGCCGGCAAAATCCATTGGCACGGACGAACAATGGGAAGAGGCGACCAATGGTTTGAAATCCGCTCTGAATAAATACGGGAAGGGGTATAAAATCAATGAGGGCGATGGTGCATTTTACGGCCCCAAGATCGACATCCATATCAAGGACGCTCTGGGCCGTACCTGGCAGTGCGGCACCATCCAATTGGACATGAACATGCCCGAACGGTTCAATCTGACCTATGTGGGTAAGGATAATGAAAAACACCGGCCCATCATGATTCATCGGGTGATTTACGGTTCGATCGAGCGGTTTTTCGGGATACTGGTCGAGCATTTCGCGGGGAAATTTCCCCTGTGGTTGGCGCCGGTCCAGGTGGCGATGCTTCCCATAAACGATGATCTGGTTTCCCATGCCGTCGAAGTCAAAGACTTTTTTGAGAAACATGGCATACGGGTTGAGATCGATGCCCGGACCGAAAGCCTGAACCGGAAAATCCGGGAAGCCCAGATCAACAATATTCCGGTAATCCTTACGATCGGTGCCAAGGAAAAAGATACGGGCACCCTTTCCGTAAGAACCCTGGATGGGACGGTTCGGTATGGCATGCTTCCGGAAGTGCTCCTGGAAAAACTGCTTTCCGTGATTCGTGAAAGACGGATGACCCCGTCGATCTTTGAAGCTGAAGCACCTGGTGAATGAAGCACGAATACGAAGACAATGGCTTTCCGGCAGACTCCCGCGATAAAAGGGCATCCGGGATCGAAGACACAGCTTCCAACCGCGTCTTTGTGTCAAGAGAGCAGAGCCATGCGCGTGTGGTCGGGTTTTCCAGTTCGGCTTGATTGGGGTGCAGGCTTCTTTCTACTTTGAGGCAAAAATAAGCCTGCGTTCCTCAATACCCAGCAGCGGGCTCTGCAGCCTTATCGGCTCGCCGATGTTTCTGAACAGCAGGTCCCCGCTGCCCAGCAAATTTTCAGCGCCTTTCCGGTTGAGCAGCAGGGCCGCATCAATGCCTTTACTCACCTTCAGCCCCACCCTTGCCGGCAGATTGACATCCAGCGTGCCCTTGATGGTCTGCCGATCGGGATGCTGGGTGGCGATCATCAGATGAATTCCGGCTGACCTTGCTTTTGCGCCCAGCCTGAAGATCTGGGCCTCGATTTTTTTCCGCGATTCCCTGTCCCGGTTGATCAAATCAAAATACTCGTCACAGATACAGACAATCCGCGGAAGGGAAATCCTGGCCCGGTACCCGAGCCTGTCCACGGTATCTGCGCCGGCCTCCTGAAGCCTTTTGTACCGCCGCTCCATTTCATTGGCCAGTTCTTCAAGCACGCGCTCCGCGGGCTGTTCGTCCGGATAGACCAGGGCGGATGGATTCAACAGGAACGCGGAGCCTTTCAGGTCATTGAAGGCGTTTCGCTTCGGGTCGATCAGTACCAGCCGAAGGGTATCGGGTGTATTGGTCAGGAGAAGCCCGGCAATGGCCGTTCGCATCCATTCGCTCTTGCCGCTTCCGGTGGTTCCGCCGATCAGGATGTGGGCGTTTTCGGGCTCGGCAAGATCCGCCATTCTCAGGGTATTGGAAAGATCAACGCCCAGAATGATCCGTGAACAGCCGAAGGATTCATCGGGCTTTGGCAATTGATTTCGGATGTCTGAAAACCGGACTGTCTGGCGGTCCGGTCTTTGAATATCCACAACGACCCGGCCCTCCGAGATGTGAATGTAGGGCGGTGCGCCAAGCTCCATGCGGTGCTGGATTTCCTTATCAATCCCTTGAACCGTTGTCAGCTTTACCCCCTTTCCCAGCCTGATGAAAAACCGGATAAAGGTCGGCCCCGTGATCGGGCTTCCATCCAGTGAAACCTCTTTGCCATATTCGCTGAAGATGGATACGAGCTTCTCTGCCTGGGGAAACGCAGAAGGGCTGCGCCGTAAACCCGGGATATCCCGGGTTTGATGTGCTTTGGAAACCGACCCTCCCGGAAGGACGCCTGCCAGCCTGGCAATGAGTTGTTTCAGATGGTTCTGGGCGCTTTGGATTTCATCCGGCATAAAAATCCGCTCCGATTTATCCGGGCTGAAACGGATGTATGCCATGGCCCCGGATGAGACACCGGTCTGTTCAGACAGCATCTTGTGATACAGGCAGACCTGAGCCAGATCCGCCTCCGGACAGGCAACTCCCAGCTTGAATTCAACGACGCACCAGTGGGGGTGGTTTTGAGTGGCTCGGGGGGTATTGGTGCCGGCGCTCTGCGGGATTTTCAGAACCAGATCGGCGATTCCGGACAACACGACAGAATCTGTCCAGCCAGGCTCAAAAAAGGATAGGGATACTCCCTGCTCCGGGCTGAAGACCAGATCAATGTCCGTGCCGGGCTTACGAACTTCCCACAACAAGGATGCGATCCAGGCGCACATTTCCTGCGCGGCCTGCCAGAAGGCGATGACCGAAGGGGTTGTGTTTCGCAGATGAACCTGTTCTCTTTGAATGGCAGGACCGATGTGCCTCTCATACAGATGATGGATGAGGCGCTGCCCCCATTCCTGTTCGTCGGGGGCTGTTTCAAGAAGGGCGGATTTCCAGCTGAAGCCGTCATCATTTCCAAGAAACCGGGCAAAGGATTCATGAAATATCCGGCCCAGAAGCCGCGTTGATGGCGCTTTATCGTCGGATGAATTTGAATATCCGGCAAGGCGGAGAATTTCCTTGCGAACCCGGCTGACAGACAGACGTACGGGCATGATTGCTCCTTGTTTACGGAACAACGTCGAATAGAACGGCCGGAGGGCCTTCCAGATACCCGATTTCGCGGATATGATTCATTACAAAGGGTTCCAGTCGGGCTACCTCGATATGGATCCGACGCGCGGCTTCGGACAGCGCGATGATCCGCTCTTTTTCCATCAGCTCCAGAAGACGCTGGCGGATTTCCTGATCTTCGGGGGATATCGGATCGCTTTCGGACAGAACATCATCCATGAATGCCTTCGCGGAACCGGCTTTCAGGGATTTGAACCATTCCCGAACGGTTTTTTCATGAACGGGTTTTCCCTGATGCGTCAGATCCCCGCTTCTGGCGTCGCTCAGCAGGCTCCGCAAGGCATCGAGGGCTGCCAGGGCTTCCGGGGATGGGGTGACCAGCCGAATGCCACGATCACTCAGCCGGCGCAGGTACTGGTTGACCTTTCTGGCCCCGGGGCTGATGCGAAGTTGCGGATGTCTGAGCAGGACTAGGCGCTTGCCTTTTTCATGCGTAAAATTTTGAGCCAGGCGCCGAAGCTTTCCAGCCAGGCTGCTCAAATTCTGATGATTGCACAACGAAATTCCGATCTCGGCATCCGGGCAGGCAATGACCATGTCCACATCCGGATCATGCCGATCTTTTTCCCGGCAGTGCTCATCCAGGATATTGACCAAGGAAGGAAGCACGTTTGAAAGCATATCATCCATTTCATCCGGGCCGATGCCGCTGAAAGCGCTTTCTTCCCGTGCGTCCAGTTCATTTTGAAGAAACGCATCAAGTGGCAGCTCCGGAACCGGCTGCCCGGGTCCGCCGGCAGGGCTGGACAGGTTGTCGAAGATGTCCGCGCAGCGTGTAAGGACAGCTCTGCAGGTCCGGCTCGTTTCTCCTGCAAAATCGGACAGGTCATTTTCAAGCATCTGAAACAGCGCGTTTTTATTGAATCCTTTATCCGGTATGGCCTCGATTCTTGAAGAAATCAGTTTCAGGGCCTGCTGGCGTGTCAACGTGCCCAGTGTCAGCTCGTGACAGGACATGGCGTCGAAATCCGGAACCGCCACAGCCTGCCTGAGTTCGCCCAGGAAAAAAGTCTGGATGCAGGTGACCAGCAGGAGATTCGATGTTTCGTCATGAAGGGTGCGGATGGCCTGACCGAAACGAAATAACCCATCGATGTCCTTGGGGTAACGCTGAAGGGCTTCGATCTGGTCAAAGGAAAGGACCACGGGAATCGTCGTTCCGGCCAGCCGGCACAGCTCCAGAATCATCTCACGGGCCGAATCCTCGGGATCATCGGTCTCATCCGGCGGGCGGATCAGCAGTTTGGAATATGCGGATTCCGGCAGCGAGTGACCTTTCAGCCAGGCCAGAACATCCGGGCCATGGCGCTGATGCATCAGATGCTGCAGGGCCTGGCACAGGTTCGGGGAAAGATTGGAATCCGTCCGGATGGTTTCGGTAAGATCCGTCAATTCTTCGAACGGGATGGCGGTTTTCCGGTACAGGAGATAGAGCCTTCGCATCAACATCAGCTCGATCTGGGGCCGCCCATGTTTGCCGGGCTTGAACAGGCTTTCGACAAAACTGGCGCGAAGATGCCTCCAGAGCCGGTTGGGACTGGTATGGAGGCGGACCGATCCAAAAACATGAAGATTGGGCAGGGTGAGCGTATAATGCTGGAGGCGATTCAGGACATGGGTTTTCCCGCTTCCGGTTTCGCCGTACAGAAGAACGGATGTGGTGCGCCCTTCCTTTCGGACCGTATTCAGTGCCCTGCGGCAGAGGTCGAAAGCACTGGAATGGATTTCAGTGACGTCGGCTCCCCCGGGCCGCCAGGGATCGGCGACGATACGGTTTCGAAAGGGGTTGATCATCCGCGATTTCCTTCGCGCAGGACAACCACCACATAATAATTGCCCTGGCCATCCGCAATCATTGTCTCTTTTTCCGCATCGGACATCTGAGCCGGATGGGCGTGCTTATTTAAAAATACTTTTCCCTGTTTTGCCAGGATCAGAATGGCACGGTCAAATGTATTTTTGGGTAAATCCAGGGCGCTTCGAAGGTCGGGAATCCAGACCGGTGCCTGTTTTGCGGCGCTCGGAACAATTTTGAGCATGGTTTTTACCATCCGGTTTAAAACCGTTTCGGATACATCCGGTTCGAGCAAAGCGGGCTGGGCATTCTCCCGGCTGTCCATTCCTGAAGGAGAAGCAGTGGTCCGCGAAAAGGACAGCATATTTTCAAAAGCCGCAAACGCTTGTTCGGCGCCAATGCCTACTTTTTTCAGTTTCTGACAGACCCGGTTGAATTCTTTTCGGGTTTTATCCAGATATATCTTAAGATCCGGGGGATGGGCCGCGAAACGGGATTTTTTATAACTCCCCCAGGGCGGAACTTCAAATAGTGTTTTTTCTTTAATAAGGGCTGTCAGTGTGGTATTGACAATGTAGGTCAAGCGGGTTTTCGTACAGGGGACAGCGCCCTTTTTTACGTTTTCCAGCAAATCGGTTTTTGTCAGGTCTTGCCTGGAAAGCGCGGACAGGATCCTGCTCTGGAAATAGGCGGTTTCATCCTGATGCCAGTAGCGTTCTTTCCGGCTGCCGGGCCCTGCCGACCAACGGTGGATCGTTCCGGACCCTGCTTCCCGTTGAAGCAGTTTAACCATATCCTGTTTTTTAAGTTGATATAATCCGGGAATGTCCTGATGGATTTCATCCGCGGTAAGCGGTTTGAGAGAGCGTTCAATCTTTTTTTTCGCGACCGACAGAGTCTCTGGCAGGGTATCGGGCCGGGAAAGATCATCGGGAGGCGTTAGGGGCATTTCCATAATATCCAACAAAAGGTTGATGAACTCAAAAATGTCAATCTTTTCAACCATCCTTATCCGTTGTTTGTCAAGAAAAACCTTTTTATTCGCACGGAATATCAGAAAGGAGGCCGGGTATGTCAAAAAAAGTCGGCGTGTTGTTATCGGGATGCGGGGTTTTTGATGGGACCGAGATTCATGAGTCTGTACTGACGCTGCTGTTTCTGGATCGGGCAGGGGCAGAGGCGCTGTGTATGGCCCCCGATGTGGACCAGTTTCATGTGATCAATCACCTGACCCATCAGGAAACCAATGAAAAACGAAACGTCCTGGTGGAATCGGCACGGATTGCACGGGGAAACATTCGGGATGTTGCCAAGGTAAAGGCAGCGGAACTGGATGCCTTGATCCTTCCCGGCGGATTCGGAGCAGCTAAAAACTTGAGCGACTTTGCCTTAAAAGGCCCGGATGCCGTGGTGCAGGCGGATGTTGAACGCCTGATCCGGGAAATGGTGGCTGCCGGAAAGCCGGTGGGTGCCATTTGTATTGCACCGGCAACCCTTGTTCGTGCCATTGCAGACAAAAAACCGGAGGTCACCATCGGAAACGACACCGGAACAGCCGCCGGCATCGAGCGCATGGGCGGGCGCCACAAGATCTGCACCGTTGACCGGATTCACGTGGACAAGACCAACCGCATCGTTTCAACGCCGGCCTATATGCTGGGTCCCGGTATCAAGGATGTGGCGGTCGGAATCGAAAAACTCGTCAATGAAATCCTTTCGATGATTTAGGGAGAAGGCAATGTCTGATCCGGATAAGGAGCGGCGGAAAATCAAGTCGGTCCAGAAAATGAAGGAAATCATGACCCATTACTACATCGAGGCCAAGACCGCCGGTGAAACAGGGAAAAAAATCGCCTGGATCACCAGCGGCGGTCCGGTGGAACCGCTCATTGCCATGGATGTGATACCCGTCTATCCGGAAAATCACGGAGCCATGATCGGCGCTTCCCACATGGGGGTGGATTTATGCGAAAAGGCGGAAGTCATGGGCTATTCCAGGGACCTGTGCTCTTATGCCCGGGCCGACATTGCCAGCTCGACGGTTGACGGCGGCCCGATCGGCGGGCTTCCCCGGCCGGACATGCTGATCTGCTGCAACAATATCTGCGGTACGGTTTTAAAATGGTACGAGGTCCAGGCCCGCTTTTACAACGTTCCGCTCTTTATTCTGGATACCCCGGTTTGCCATACGGAATTTTCAAATGAAGTCCGCGACTATGTCAGGCGCCAGGTTGAAGAATACATTCTGTTTTTAGAAGAGGTTTGCGGAAAAAAACTGGATCGGGACAAAATGGCCGAGGTCGGCAGGCTGTCCATCGAGGGTCAGCGCCTCTGGCAGGCTGTTCTGGACACAACGGTTCATAAACCGGCGCCCATGAGCGCCTTTGATGCTTTTTTCCACCTGGCCCTGATCGTCACCCTTCGGGGAACGCAGACCGTAATCGATTATTACAAGATGCTGCTGGATGAAATGAACACCCGGATCCGTGAAGGTATCGGCGCCGTGCCTTTTGAGAAAACCCGGCTCCTGTGGGACAATCTTCCGGTCTGGTATCGGACCCGATGGCTTTCGGATAAATTTGCCGGCCATGGCGCCTGCCTGGTTGCGGATACCTATACCTCAGCCTGGTGCGGGTCCATGAAATACATCGACCCGTCTGATTTTATCAATACCATGGCCGAGGGGTATAGTCGGATTTATCTGAATATCGGGGTGGATCAAATGGCCGATGAAATCATTGCCATGATCGATAAATACGATGTCCAGGGGCTGGTCATGCACTCCAACCGAAGCTGCAAGCCCTATTCATTCGGCCAGTATGACATCCAGCGGATCATTCAGGAGAAGCGGGGTCTTCCGACCCTCATGCTGGAAGCCGACATGGTGGATGAACGCAGCTTTTCCGAGGCACAGATTGAAACCCGGATCGATGCCTTTATGGAGATGTTTAACCGATGATGACCGTAGGGATTGATATCGGCTCGATTACCGCCAAGGCGGCGGTCATGCGGGATGGGAAAATTCTGGCGGTCCGGATCCTTCGCACCGGCTATAATGCCAAAAATGCCGGGGATCAGCTCTTTGAAGGAATCGTATCCGGTCTTGGCATGAATCCCTCCGACATTCAACGAATCGTTGCCACCGGATACGGCCGCAAAAGCATTACGTTTGCGGATCAGGCGGTCACGGAAATCACCTGCCATGCCGCGGGCGCCCGGTATATGAACCCCGAAATTCGGTCCGTCATCGATATCGGCGGCCAGGACAGCAAGGTCATTCTTCTGGATGAAACCGGCCGGGTCAAGGATTTTGCCATGAACGACAAATGCGCTGCCGGAACCGGCAGGTTTCTGGAGGTCATGGCCAGGGCGTTAGAGGTGGAAATCTCGGATTTCGGCAGCCTCTCGCTTTCCGCCGATCATCCGGCGTCCATCAGCAGCCTGTGCACGGTATTTGCGGAATCCGAGGTCATTTCTCTGATTTCAAAGGGAGAAAGCCGGGCAAATATCATTGCCGGCATTCATGATTCCATTGCCGCCCGCGTGTCTGCCATGGCCGGGCGCATCCGCTGGATTCCCCCTGTCATGATGACCGGCGGCGTTGCCCAGAACAGCGGCGTTGTACGCTCCCTGGAAAAGAAAATCGGCTACCCCCTTGTGGTGACTCCCAACGCCCAGTTGACCGGCGCTATCGGTGCGGCCCTCATCGCCATGAACAAATAAAAAAGCCTTCTTTTCTCCGGATGGAAAAAAGAAGGCTTTTGGTTTTGTATTTTTATGCGGCTACTGGTGTTTCGTAACTGCCGCTGTTTCCGGCTTTGCTTTGAGCTGTTCCAGTTTCCCGGTAACTGTTTTGATTTTTTTGTCCAGGGATTCGGCCTGGGCCTTGTCCGAATTCATGGCCTTTGCTTTGTTCAATAAGCTCAAGGCAGCTTCAAGATCAGCAACATTTCCCTTGCTGGCAGCGATGTCGGCTTTGTAGGTCAGCAGTGTTTGGGCCATGATGTTCAGGCGAAGGTCTGCTGCATCGCGAAGTTCCCTGGTAATGGCATAAGGTTCCGCCAGATTGATGTAATGTTTTATGCTTTCAAAATCCGGAATTCCCGGAGCATCCAGAAGTGCATCCGCCTTATTCAGAAAATAGCTGGAAATAATCGGATAAACATCTATTTTTGAGTAAATTTTCTGAACTTTTTCAGGCGCTTTAATCCCGGCAAGGGATATCAATTGTTTTTCTCCCTTTGGAGAAAATTTTCCCTGCCAGATTTCAATGCCGTTCTTTGCCGTTTTGATATAAAATTTTTGTGTGTTGCACAGACTTGTGCCGATAATAATCAACAGCAGAAAAGCAAGGCATCCGGCGGATATGATAATGGTTTTATCAATGGGCTCGGCATGTTTTGCGGGCTGTACCGGTTGGTCGTATGCGATCTTGACTTTAGGAACTGATGCCTGCTGAAGCTCGGCAGCTTTCTTTCGTTGCTCGGCGGCAGCAGCCTTTTCAGCGGCGATACGCTCGGCTTCGGCCTTTTCGGCAGCAGCTTTTTCAGCGGCAATGCGCTCGGCTTCGGCTTTTTCGGCAGCAGCCTTTTCAGCGGCGATACGCTCGGCTTCGGCCTTTTCGGCAGCGGCCTTTTCAGCAGCAATGCGCTCAGCTTCGGCTTTTTCGGCAGCAGCCTTTTCAGCGGCGATACGCTCGGCTTCGGCTTTTTCGGCAGCGGCCTTTTCAGCGGCGATACGCTCAGCTTCGGCTTTTTCAGCAGCGGCCTTTTCAGCGGCAATGCGCTCAGCTTCGGCTTTTTCGGCAGCAGCTTTTTCAGCGGCAATACGCTCAGCTTCGGCTTTTTCAGCGGCAATACGCTCGGCTTCGGCTTTTTCGGCAGCAGCCTTTTCAGCAGCAATGCGCTCAGCTTCGGCCTTTTCGGCAGCGGCTTTTTCAGCGGCGAAGCGCTCGCCTTCAGCAATGATTTCCTTCATATCAAAGGTGTTGAAAAGCAATGCACGTATTCGGTTTACTTCCTGTTCATCCGTGCCTGAGACAAAAGGCGGAGCATCCGGAATGACGGTATTGTCCGGGGTCTGAACAAACAGGTTATCCGGCTGCCAGGAATCAAATTTTTTTAAAATCAGCTCGCTTAAAAGAACCGGCTTCTTCTGGGCGGGGATTCCCGCTTTAACTGCTTTTGCTGGATCTTTGGGACCCTTCAGTTCGACCGAAACCTTCACCTCTTCGGTTTTCAGATCAGAATTCTGTCCAGGTGCTGGAATGTCGCCGGAGACTTTCTTCGCCGTTTCTTTCTTTTTTGAAACCGTTTTTTTCTTTGAAGCCTTGGTAGTACTGGTTTTTCCCATAACAACCCCTTTGAAATGACGGATAATTATATCATGAATGGTAACAACCCCATTTTTTATATCGGAAGAAGCTGGATTTGTAAATAGCATTTTTTATTTCAGCTCGCGTTGACAAGCTGATGACTGACGGATTCATTGGATTCAGGAATAGAGATGGTGATTCCGGCTCTCTTCAATAAAACGGTTCAGCCCGGGCTTCCAGGAATCGGCAATATCATCCAGACAATCCATTTGTTCCAAGCGCTTTCTGATTTCCGAGTTCCCGATGATCAGATCAATCGGCAGCCTTTCATATTCATATTCATACGGGGGGTTTTTCCATGAAAAATCGTTCGCATGATGGCGGATGACTGCCTGAAGCAATTTGAGCGAGGTGATGTACGGCTGGTAACTGTCCGGGTCCGTGACATGAATCTGAAACCCCTTGCAGAGTTTTCCCTGCCATTTGCCGGAGGTGGGTTCAAATGCGGCTTCTCTTAACACGATTCCCTTCAGGTCGTCATCCGTGAGACACGATAAAATTCGTTCCGGTTCTAAAAAGGGTGCACCAAACAATTCAAAGGGCTGGGTGGTTCCCCTGCCTTCAGACACGTTGGTTCCTTCCCAGATGACCTGGCCGGGATACACACCGGCGGATGCCGGCGTCGGCAGATTCGGGGATGGCGCGACCCACGGCAGACCGGTATCCGCGTAACTCATCGCCCGTTTCCAGCCTGTCATCGGAATGACTTCGAGATGGCACCCGATTCCATAATTACGATTAAAGAGACTGGCCATTTCCCCGATGGTCAGTCCATGACGCATCGGAATCGGATAATGTCCCACAAAAGATCTGCAATCCATGGACAGGCAGTTGCCCTCAACGCTCCGACCGTTTACGGGGTTGGGCCGATCCAGGATCAGAACGGTTTTTCCGTGGTCCCTGGCGGCTTCCATGCAATGGGACAGCGTGTAGATAAAAGTGTAGACGCGTGTGCCGGCATCCTGCAGATCAATAATCAATACATCGATGTTCTCAAGCATGCTTTTGGTGGGAATGCGGGTTTTTCCGTACAGGCTGTACAGGGGAATCTGAAGCAGCGGATCCCTGCTGTTTTCGGATTCGATCATATTGTCCTGCTTTTCGGCATAAAATCCGTGCTGCGGAGAAAACAAGGCTGTCAGTTGCCCGGGAAACGTCTGATGGATGAGTGTTCTTGCGTGGCGAAACCGACGGTCAACCGATGCGGGGTTGCAGAGCAGTCCGATTCTTTTGCCGAATAGCCATTCCGGCGGCGCTTCAATCAAGCATTCAAGTCCGGTTTTAACAGTTTCCACTGGATATCCTCCCTGGCCCCCCTTCCTAAGAGGGGAATTATGAAACCCCTGTGAAAAGTTGCCAATAATATCGCCTTTGCAGGCCGGGCTGGCACCTTTTGGGAATTTGACTTTTTATGATGTTGTCATATATCATATAAAATATGGCAAGCGGAATCATCTTTGATATAAAAAAATTTTCCACCCACGATGGTCCGGGAATCCGGACAACTGTTTTTCTGAAAGGCTGCCCCCTGTCCTGCTGGTGGTGCCACAATCCCGAGAGCCAGCAGATTTCCAGGGAAAAATTCTATTCCATCAGCCGGTGTGTCATCTGCAAGGAATGCTTGGCCGTGTGTCCGGAAAATGCCATCCATGAAGGAGAAATCGGGCTTTACACGGACCCGGAAAAATGTTTGCTGTGCGGAAGCTGTGCAGATGTCTGTCTGACGGAAGCCTGCGAAATGGCCGGACGGGAATGGACCGTGGAGCAGGTGCTGGCCGAGATCGAGAAGGACACGGCTTTCCATGATGAGTCTGTTGGCGGTGTAACCTTTTCCGGTGGAGAGCCGCTGGCTCAGCCGGATTTTCTTTTTGCCTTGCTGAAAACCTGCCGAAACCGTCAGATTCATACAGCGCTGGATACCAGCGGTTTTTCGACATGGAACATGCTGGACCGCATCCGGCGTTACGTGGATGTGTTTCTTTTTGACCTGAAATTGATGGATGATGAAAAGCATCGGAGGGTTACCGGCGTATCCAACCGGATGATTCTGAAAAATCTGATAGCGCTTTGCTCCGAGGGTCACCGGATTCGCATCCGGGTTCCGGTCATTCCCGGAATAACGGATGGAAAAGACAATATTTCGGCCATTGGCGTTTTTGTTGCCGGATTGCCGTTCATGCCTCCAATCGATTTGCTGCCATATCATCATATGGCTGCCTCAAAATATGAACGCCTGGGAAAAAGTTACCGCCTCCATGATACACGTCCCCCGTCAGAGGATTCCATGGCCCGCATTTCGGATATGCTGCGCGGGTTTGGCCTGACTGTAAATGCGGAAGGTTGATCTGTTATGATGATTTCCGAAAGAGTACTGCGGCTCCGGGAACAGAGCCTGAACATAAAACCCGTTCTTTCATCGGAACGGGCAGAGCTGATGACCGAATATTGCCGCATGAACTCCGCGCCCGTATCCGCGCCTGTCCAGCGGGCGCTTGCGTTTCAATATCTCATGGAGCATAAAACCGTCTGTATCAATGACGGCGAGCTGATCGTCGGAGAAAAAGGCCCGTTTCCCAAGGCCACGCCCACCTATCCGGAACTTTGCTGCCACAGCTTGAGCGATCTGGAAATTCTGGATTCCAGAGAAAAAATCCCCTTTTCGGTCAGTCCGGAAGCAAAGGCCGTTTACAAGGACAGCATCATTCCGTTCTGGGAGGGTAAATCCCTGCGGGATATGATTTTTAGAGAAATGACCGATGATTGGAAAGCGGCATATGAGGCTGGTGTGTTTACCGAATTCATGGAGCAGAGAGCTCCCGGCCACACGGTTCTGGATGATAAAATTTATAAAAAAGGGTTTCTGGAATTCGAGCAGGAAATTCAATCCGCTTTAAACAGACTCGATTATCTCAATGACCCCAGAGCCTATGACTGCCAGCAAGAGCTGAAGGCCATGGGGATCTGTGCGGATGCCTTGATCCGGTTCAGCCATAGGCATGCGGAAAAAGCCCGGGCACTGGCGGAACTGGAAACCCGGCCGGAGCGAAAGGCCGAGCTGGAACGGATTGCCGATATTTGCTTTCATGTCCCCGCCAATCCGCCCAGGGATTTTTATGAGGCGTTGCAGTATTACTGGTTCGTTCATTTGGGCGTAACCATCGAACTCAACACCTGGGATGCCTTTGATCCGGGGCGCCTGGACCAGCATCTGGTTCCATTTTACCAAAAAGGCATCGAAAGCAAAGCCTTGACCCGTGAAACCGCCGAGGAACTGCTCCAGTGTTTCTGGATCAAATTCAACAACCAGCCGGCACCTCCCAAGGTGGGCGTTACGGCGGCCGAAAGCGGTACATACACGGATTTCGCGCAGATAAATGTCGGCGGGATGAAGCCGGATGGATCCGACGGGGTTAATGACGTATCTTATCTGCTGCTGGACGTCATTGAAGAAATGCGCCTGCTTCAGCCCAGTTCATCCATTCAGGTCAGCAAGAAAAATCCGGACAGGTTCATTAAACGGGCGGCCAGAATCATTCGAACCGGCTTTGGCCAGCCATCCGTGTTCAATGCGGATCTGATTGTTCAGGAACTGGTCCGCCAGGGAAAAACACTGGATGATGCCCGCCGGGGCGGATCCAGCGGATGTGTGGAGGTCGGGGCTTTTGGAAAGGAAAGTTATACCCTTACCGGGTATTTTAATATGCCAAAAGTACTTGAGATCACCCTGCATAACGGAAAAGACCCCCGGACCGGAAAGAAAATCGGGATTGAAACCGGCAATCCCGAACGGTTTGCCGGATTCGATGACCTCTTTAGTGCCTTTGTTCAGCAGATGAATCATTTTATTGATATCAAGGTCAGGGGCAACAATGTTATCGAGCGCCTCTATGCCAAATTTATGCCGGCACCGTTTCTCTCTTTGCTGATCGATGACTGCATCGCAACCGGAACGGATTACCATGACGGCGGCGCCCGCTATAACACCACCTATATTCAGGGCGTGGGTCTGGGCTCTCTTACCGATATGATGTCGGCCATCCGATATCATGTTTTCGATCACAAAAACCTTTCCATGACAGCGCTTCTGACTGCCCTGGCAGATGATTTTTCAGGCCATGAAAGAACCCGGCTGCTGTTGATGAATAGAACCCCCCGGTACGGAAATGACGACGATTATGCCGATGATCTCATGAAATCTCTTTTCGAGGCTTATTTTGCGGCTGTCGACGGTCGCAAAAACACCAAAAACGGCACCTATCACATCAATCTGCTGCCCACAACCTGCCATGTCTATTTTGGATCCGTGATCGGAGCAACACCCGACGGCAGGCGTGCCCGGGAGCCGCTTTCCGAAGGGATTTCGCCGGTACAGGGCGCGGATCGAAAGGGTCCGACCGCCGTTCTCAAATCCGCGGCCAAGATGGATCATGTCCGAACCGGCGGAACGCTTCTCAACCAGAAATTTACGCCGCAGCTTCTTAAGACCGATACGGATCTGGACAGGCTGGTTCAACTGATACGCACTTATTTCAAGCTGGACGGGCATCACATTCAATTCAATGTTGCGGATGCGGCCACACTTCGTGCGGCCCAGCAGCATCCGGAAAAGTACCGGGATCTGATTGTTCGCGTTGCCGGTTACAGCGATTATTTCTGTGATCTGGGCCAGGCGCTTCAGGAGGAGATCATCGCCCGAACCGAGCACAGCCGTTTCTGAATCGGGATGACAAGTCGCCTTGTTGATCGGATTGCGACCCAGGGGAGATTCTGACTCCCGACTGCTTTCATACAATACGGATTTCGATACTTCACTTTATGAATGTCACTAAGTCCTATGAGATTCTCCGGCTTAAACCAGATGCTTCGGTTGAGGAGTTGAAGCTGGCATACAGAGACCTGGTGAATGTGTGGCACCCGGACCGGTTCTTACATAATCCCCGATTAAAGGAAAAGGCGGAACGGCAGCTTCAGGAAATCAACGAGGCTTATGAGATCGCTCTGCAACATATTTCTTCAGATGCGGCAGCCGGTCTGACGGACGAAATCGGCGTCACCGAAAAACACCCCCAGGGCCGGCCGAATCCCAGATCCGCCCGGAAGCCTTCGCGGTCATTACCTTCCATGCCGGGCTGGCTGGTTCGCTTTCTGGCAAGAAGCGTAGATGGCATAATATTTGCTTTAATGCTTGGATACGTTGAGGCATTCCGACTGTTTCAGCATCCCGTTGCCGGGTGGCCGGTATATATTTTTGCCGGCACGCTACTGTGGGCTTTTGTTGAAGCCAATCTTCTCAGCAGCATCGGGACCACTCCGGGCAAATGGCTGCTCGGTATTCGCGTGGTTACCCATGAGGGTAACAAGCCGGTTTTGCTGGAAGCGTTCAAAAGAAGCATCGGTGTCTGGTGGTATGGGCTTGGTGCCGGCTGCGTGCCATTGATGCCGTTGATGATGGCTGTAAACGGCGTGCGGTTGATGAAAAAACGCCCCACGCCATGGGATCGAAAAGGCCATTTTGTCGTGAACCTCGGCCCCCGGCGAAACCTGAAGACTTGTGTTTCGCTGGCAATTGTTGTTCTGGGCTGCTTTCTGCTGATCCTCCTGTGGGGAGAGCAGCAGCAAAAGGTTCCGGATGATTCAAAGCACCCGATGCGGGCATCGCCGCCGCAATCACAAATGAGCGATGAGACGGTGACGCCGGATACCCCTTTGCCCCATGCCGACAGTCCGGTTTTGCCTTTTCCCCAGCCAGCCTCGGATCCGGGGAAACCGGATAATTTGACAAAGCTCAACAATGCTTATTTTGAATTTGTTCGCCGGCAGTTTCTTGCTTGCGCAAGTACTGAAATTTGTCGCCCCGAACATGATGAAGCCCTGATGCGTCAAACGCTTCTTTCGGATTATGGACTTTGCGGCGGCCGATGCGATGATCTGGATTCACTGCCGGAAGGCCTTCGCTTCATCGGATTGTCCGGCACGGTTCAGCGCCTGAAACTGATTTTTCGGGCTATTGATGACGGGAATGGACTGGAATTCGAGGGCAGGGTCCTGGGTCATTACAACCCGACAGAAGTCAACAAAGCGCGAAATCGTGTTGCGGACCTGATTCAGGAGATATCCCGGAAACAGTACCAGGCTGAAGAACCCAAGCTTCTGGCATTTATCAATGATTATAAGCGCCTTTCTGAAGACCTTTATCGCCAGCGGCCCGCGATGATTCAGCGCATGATGACGGAAAAAAAACGCAGGCATCAGGAAGAAGCCTCAAGGCAGACCCGCAACCAACAGCAACTGGAATTGCGAAGAAAGCTTATCCAATCCGGCGCGTTACCGATTGCAACGCTGAACGATGCCAGATGGTACTATCAGCCCGATGACGGCATGCCGATGATTTACAATCCGCCGCTTTTGCCCCTGACCCCGGATTTGCAGCAGCCCTACTATATGGTTGGCGGTGACATCGATGGAATGGATCAGGATAAAGGAATTTATTACCGGGTTGTCGTAAAGAATCCGGACAAGACCTTTTATTTTAAATTTCGAATCGGGGAAAAGGTCGAGGCCCGGCAATTCCGGGTGGGTCAGCATGTTTCGGTTGTCGGAAAACTGATCGACATCTTTCCGTATGTGACAAAAGGGCAGGATGTTCGGTACATGCCTGTTTTTGACGCCTGTTTTATCGAATAACTTACTGGAATTAACCGGCTTATGGAAACAATATTTACGATAGACATTAAATCAAGCGTCACCAAGTCCGTTCTGGATGTGTTTGACACGATGCTTTCCTTTCAACTGGAATCTGTTCCGGATGTTGATGTAACGGATTTGAAAGAAATGCGCATCGTGGGTTCGGTAAATTTTGCGGGCCAGGTGTCCGGAATCATTCATATCCATGTGAATAAAGATTTTGCCGTGATCATGACATCCGCCATGCTGGGAATGACTCCCGATGAGATTGAGGGCGATGATGAAATCAAGGATGTGATCAGTGAGCTCAGCAATATCATCGGCGGAAATCTCAAATCCTTTTTTAACGATTCCGGATTTTACTGCGCGCTTTCGACGCCATCCATTACCCTTGGGGATGATTTCACCATTAAATCCCTGAATACCGAAAGATATGAGAGCCTGAGTTTCAGCTACCAGCAGCATACGATCCGGATCGAGGTCGGGGTTAAGCTGCAAGGGGGGTACAAGGCCGAAGAACCGGGCCAGGGCTCCGAACTCCCGGCCGCGGCGCGTGTGGACGCTTCCAAAATCCGAAACCTGGATCTTGCCACCAAAGTTCCGGATTCGGTAATCAATGTCTTTAACACCATGCTCTCCATGGATGTCCAGATTAGCCGTGAGATCTTGCAGTCCGCATTGGAGGGGATGCGAACGGTCGGGGCCGTAAGTTTTGCCGGGGACGCGATGGGGCTGATCAACATCCATGTAACATCTCAGTTTTCACGGCAGATGACGGCTGTAATGCTGGATATGGATATCAACGATGTCGATGTTGAAACCGATGTGAATGACGTGATCGGAGAGCTCAGCAATATCGTCGGCGGCAATTTGAAATCCATTTTTTCCGATGTCGGATTGCGTTGTGAACTCTCCACGCCTTCCATCACAAGGGGCAGCGATTTCAGAATCGAGTCCATGAACATGGAACGGTACGAACGTTTCGCCTTCAGCTATCAGGATCACGTCTTTTTTGTGGAATTCGGACTCAAGCTCGCTGAAGGATTGAATATCCCCCTGGATGATGGCAAGGAAATCAACTATCAGGTTGTCGATGAGAACCCGCCAACTCCCGCGGAATGGCCCGATCTCTCCGCTAAGCCCGATAAACCCGACTCCTTGCCGGGTGAAATTGAGACGCCCGTTTCTCGGCAGTCCGAACAGCCAGAGGAAAAGATGGCTGTCTTTCAGCAAAAGAATTGGGTGGATGAACCCAAGGCCTCGTCGCCAGTGGATGTCAACCTGAGCTTTCTGCTCGACATTCCGCTTGAAGTTTCCATCGAGCTCGGCAGAACCCGAATGAAAATCAACGAACTGTTGAAAATCCGGGAACAGTCTGTTGTCGGCCTCAGCACTCTGGCGGATGAACCCGTGGATATTCTGGTCAACAATAAACTCATTGCAAAGGGTGAGGTCGTGGTTGAGGGCGGAAAATACGGAATCCGCGTCATCGAGGTATTAAGTCGGGAGGACCGTATCAAAAGCCTTAGATAAATGGTTATGAAAAAAAGCTGAATGCCTGCTTTTTATCTTGATAAGAATATTTGTGGCATGTATTTTGCTTTTAAATATACACACAAATCTTCAGCGGGCGCCACGGAGGGATCCCATGCTTGTTATTACACGTAAGATAGAAGAAAAAATTACCATTGGCAATGATATTACCATCAGCGTTCTGGGAATCAAGGGAAACCATATCAAGCTGGGAATAGAAGCTCCCCGGAACACTCCCATATACCGGACCGAGGTATACAAAAGCATTATTGAAGAGAACCTTCGGGCAGCAGTAGTGCCGCAGGATATATCGCTGTTGACAAATGAAAAGACTGAGGTGTTAGATGAGTAACAGACAATCATCACGTTCCACCGCGAATACTGGAGCAGGGATGTTAACCGTATCGACAACCCGTTTTGGGGACATTTTAATCGAAGAGGATCGGGTAATCCATTTCCCGGAAGGACTGCTCGGATTTCCGGATCAAAAAGCATTCATTATTCAGCAACATAAGCCGGGGTCTTTTTTTTATTGGCTTCAATCCATTAATCTACCCTATCTGGCATTTGTGATCATCAATCCCTTTCTGGGAGAAAAAGACTATCTGAAGGAACTCCCGCCTTCTGATCAGTTATATTTTAATGGTATTGAAGATGGGCACACCCTGGCTCTGGCTCTGGTAACCATCAAACCCGAGTCTGTTCCGCCGCTGACCATGAACCTGGTCGGCCCGGTGATTATTAACCTTGAAAACCGGATCGGCAGACAGGTTGTCCTTTCAACGACCCGATTCAGTTGCAGGCATCCGCTGGTTCTTGCTCAATAACCTGCTTAATCCCCTTCAAACCTTCAAAGACCTGTTTGATGTCTATCTGAAGCTCGGACAGGATTGATCGGCATGCCGCGGACCTGTCCTCTCTTCAGATTCATCTGCATTTTTTTGGCGTATCGTCAATAAAATGACAATCCATAAACATTGATAAACTCGTAAAAATCAAAAGGGGTGGCAAAGTAAAAAGTTCAAGATCGAGGTGCCTGGTACCGGAGCTTTTGGCGATCATCCCGAGGACCGGTGTTTCACCTGTCGTACTTTTGGGTATGCCGCAATGACGAAGGGTGAAGCGCGACACAGATATTGGGTTTTTACGAATGCATCAGCATTGTATTCTTGGTGTGGCGATATTATGACTTTTTATAAAGGCACGCTTATTGCTTGTATTTTATGGAGCAAGCCGGTTTTTTCAAGTCGGCTTGCAGTGCCCCGCATATGCAAGGACACCTGTTGATTGAAAAACTGTTCAGTGTCGTTCAGTGCCGGGATGTATTGTCCCCAATAAAGGAATATCGAGATATGAATCACTGCCAGATAAATTGCTTGACTCCAGCCGATGATGTATATTCAGATGTTACGGTGCTGCCATTGGCAAGTGGCGTTTTCTTTCCAGCCTCGAACAGTCATTGCCTTGGGACGGATGTTTGGGTGAAAAAACACGGCGAGTCAGATCCGGAAATGGATTTTGTGCGGACAATCCTTGAATCTGGCTATGAATCAGGGAATCAGAAAAGCAAACTTATCGATGTGGACTTGACCACCCTGGATGTGACCATGAAGGATTTTTCAGGGTCTGGGATCGATTTTATCAGAATCGGTGCGGAAGGGCGTGATGTAAATATGTTAAATGGCGGAGTGTCTTTTTTTACCATTCACTCCCCGCTGGTCATGTTTGAAATTTTGCCGGGCAATATCTTTGGTCCTGAGCTGGTTTGTGAATTCAAGTTCCTGGGATATGACAGTTATCGTTTTATCCCTGGCATCGAATGCCTTGCGCCAATTTCCGCGGAAAATGACCCCGATCCGTATTGTTCGAACGCTTTCTGTTGCAAGCCGGATCGTGCGGCCAGACTTGAGGAAAACGGATTTCTGACCCATCAGGAAGCGGAAACTTATACTGATGGAAACACGGATACAACACTGTGGATCGATTATTTGCAGCAGTTTCCATACGCGATTCGATTGCTGCGGATGTGGGAGCAGTACCTTCTGGAAAATGAGGGGGATTCTTGCTGGCGGTTATATCAGGAGGCTTTGAGCAGCTATGCCGTGTCCCGGATGACACGAATCCCGCAAGCGGACAGATTTCAGGCCCTGAACCGGGCATATCTGTTACTCAGGCACGTTGTCAGGATAACCCCCACGTTTTCGCGTTTGATGAGTTTGTTTCGAGTGGTTTCGGATATGGGGTATCGGAAACAAAAGGATATCGTTTTAAGATATCTCATCAGGATGATGGAAAAAACTGACCCTGTTTCGATTGCTGAACCATTTCTGGCGGTTTCTTCTCGTTTTGAGCAGACAGATCCGGAGCAGGAGATGGGAAGATGGTGTCTGGCTTCGCTTCTGGAAGCATAGGCCAGGCATCCTTTAACAGGGTTTTGTACCGGATGATTAGACAGGAAAACAGCCCCGGTATGTATGAAGGGATATTTGGCATGATAATTGACATTTTTTTTGCATGTTCGTTCCAAATAATTAAAAGAGTATGATTTCAGCAGGCTGCATAGCGGGGTGATGAATGGGGCGGATTTCCGACAACAGGCGAAAAAAGAAAAAAACAACAGTTGCAAACATACGGCGAGATGATTCCAGCGATTGCAGTTTCAAGGAGAAAACGGGTTTTTACGAAGAGGAAACGGAGCAGGTCGGAAGCCATATTCCGCTTTCAGAAGCTGGACTTTTGAACCAGCGGGGCGAAGATCTGGCTGCTGCGGGGCAATACGAGGAGGCTGTTGAACATTTTCAGCGGGCAGCGGGATGTTCCCCGGACTGGGTTGTGCCTGTCAACAATATCGGCGTGGCTTGCTGGCAGATTGGGGATTCCAATAAGGCCATGGAGTGGATAAAAAAGGCATTTGTACTGAATCCGGATCATCGTGAGACGGTTCTTAATTTTATAGAAATGCTGACTCAGATGGAAAGTGAGGATTTGGCGTTTGCTGTTGCGCAATCGTATTTAAAGCGACATCCGGATGCTCCTGAGATAAAAGCGCGCTCCGGAATTTTGCGGCCGTCGATTCGGATCATCCATCACATGGCCCGATCCGGAGGGACCATCATGTGCAAGTGTCTTGGCTGTATGAATGATGTTCTGCTGCTGAGTGAGGTGCATCCACTTGGAATGCAGTGGTTCGATCCATTGACTCAGGCAGCGGAATGGTATCACCTGTTCTTTGGAGATGAACTGGATGAACTGAAGGCATTAAACCTTTCTTTTCTGCAGAAAATTGTGCGGATCTATGCGCGGGCGGTTGAGCTGAACCGGCATCTGGTTCTCCGGGACTGGAGTCATCTTGATTTCACCGCTGTCCCGTTCGTTCAGAGTCCGTCCTATTCCCTGACAACGGCAACTGTCCTCGAATCGCAGTTTAACATCGTCCGGTTGACCACTGTCAGGCATCCAATTGACCAGTGGCTGAGTCTGAGCCGGCTGGCTGTAATGAACGGCAGAATCTCTATTGATGCCTTTTTGCGGGGTTATTGCCGGTTTGCGGAGTGCGCAAAGGAAATTGGTTTTATCAGGTATGAAGATTTTACACGTGACCCGGAATGGGCAATGCATTCTGTTTGTTCTCTGCTTGATTTAAAATACGACGATTCGTTTCTAAGCAAATGGAGCACCTACCGATCCATTACCGGCGATACGCGAAGTCAACGGGGGCCCGATGACCAAATCAAATCCATGCCCAGACGCCCTGTCGATCAAGCATTGTTGAAGCAGTTCGAAGTCAGCAAAGATTATTGGACCGCTTTGGGTCTGCTGGGTTATGAGCATCCATAGCGCCGTATTCCGGATTCCGAACAGAACAGTCGCAACGGGGTCATTTGTTGATCAGCTTTAGTTCTTGACTGAAATTCACCATTTTAGTATCGACCAAAATGCAAAATTAAATTCAGTATGTTATCTTCTCAACCAAATCATGTTCTCAACAGCGGCAATGCTCTGCTGGATGTAAAAAAAACCAGAGGGTATGCACATTCAGCATATGCCGAGGCATTGTCCATGTTCGGAAATCCGTTGATTCTGCCGGAAAGCGGCGGATGGGTGTTGCGGCGTTCGATCCATGGAACGGCGTTCTCAGACGCCATGGGGTGTTATCCCCTCTTTTGCTGCCATGACTGGAGGAAGATAGAGAATGACCTGATCCAATTGGCCGAACAGGGAGAACTCATCAGTGTCGTGCTTGTGACTGACCCCTTCTGCACATTGACACCCGATCAGATGGCGCAAGTTTTTACCGGTGCATGCTATCCTTTCAAAGCGCATCATATTATTGATCTATCGGTTAACCCGGATGTTTATGTGGATATGCACCACCGCCGAAATGCCCGATGGTCAGGCAGGCACGTTCATGTTGAGCGTGTGGAAAATCCTTTAAAGGTTCTTGAAGAGTGGATATCACTGTATGACATGCTGATTGCACGGCATTGCATCCGCGGCATTGCCTGTTTCAGCCGTGAATCCTTCACCCGTCAGTTTCAGATTCCCGGCCTGGTTGTGTTCCGGGCTGTTGTCGGCAATGAAACAGTGGGTATGGCGATGTTCTACATTCATGGAAATACGGGGTTCTACCATCTTGGTGCATACAGTAGCGATGGATATCGTTTCAAGGCCAGCTTCGCCTTGTTCTGGGAGGCTATCGCAAGGTTTCGACAGGAAGGAATGGATTTTCTTGATCTAGGCGGTGGAGCAGGCGCTTTTTCGGATGGCTGCGACGGGCTGAATCGTTTCAAGCGGGGCTGGGCCACCGGAACCAGACCTGCATACCTCTGTGGCCGAGTGCTGAACGGTCGTATCTACGCACGGTTAAGTGAGGGAAGGTTTACGGCATATTTTCCGGCGTATCGTCAAGGAGAGTTCACATGAGGGAAAGTGATGAAAAAGTTCTTTGCTCCATCAAAAACCTGGCCATTTTTGGTGCCCCTCCGTTCTTTAAAGACAAACTTCATGTGGGGCAACCCAATATTGGAGATCGGGCCCGTCTGATCGAGCGTCTCAATGACATCCTGGATCGCCGCTGGCTGACCAACAGCGGTCACTACGAGGGTGAATTCGAACAGCGCATCAGGGATTACCTTGAAGTCAAGCATTGCATTGCCACCTGCAACGGGACCCTGGCATTGCAACTTGCCGAAAGGGCGCTCAACCTGTCCGGCGAAGTACTGGTGCCTTCCTTCACCTTTATCGCTACGGCGCATTCTCTGAGCTTTCAAGAAATTAAGCCGGTATTCTGCGATGTATTGCCGGGAACCTTTCTGATAGATCCCGAGGATGTCCGTCGAAAGATCACCCCGCGCACGACAGCCATCATGGGCGTGCATGTTTTTGGCAGGCCTTGTGCCGTGGAAGAACTGCAGGAGATCGCCAATCAGCAAGGATTGAAACTCCTTTATGATGCTGCCCATGCCCTTGGTTGTACCCACAAAGGCAAAAAAATCGGCTCCTTTGGCAATGCCGAGGTATTCAGTTTCCATGCGACCAAGTTCATCAATTCCTTCGAGGGCGGCGCTGTCACCACCAATGATGATGAATTGGCCAATCGGTTGCGTCTGCTGCGGAATTTTGGCTTTGCGGGGATGGATCATGTTATCGGTGTTGGCACCAATGCCAAAATGAGTGAGATCTGTGCGGCGATGGGAATAACCAATCTTGAGGCAATGAACACCATCATGGCGCACAATTACGCTAATTATCAGCGATATAAATTCCAGCTCCAGAACATACCGGGACTGGAGCTGGTAACATATGAAGAAGAGGAAAAGCGTAACTACCAGTATATTGTTGTCCGTGTCGATCCTGACCGGTTTGGACTGACACGGGATGAATTGTTTCAGTTGCTACAAGCTGAAAATGCCCTGGCTAGAAGATATTTTTATCCGGGGTGCCATCGAATGGCACCTTATGGGGCCATAGGAGGAGAGAACGACGGAAGGCTCCCCCATACCGAGAAAATAAGCTCGGAAATACTTGCTCTGCCTACAGGTTCTGGGGTGAGCCTAGATAAGATTGATCTGCTTTGTTGTCTGATGAAGTTCATCCATGCACAGGCTGAAAAAATTCGCAGACTACTTGAAGTTAACTGATCAGTGAAGATGTTATCTCGCAAAGCCGAAAGTCCGGTCTGATAGTTCAAGTTATTAACCATGTTCATTCAGTACTTGCTGGTCTGTGGTTTTATGACCTGGTGTCGAAACCCGAATATGCCTGCTAATAAAGAATAAGAGGTTGTTTTAATGAATGATAAACTGACAGAGCTAATGGCTGAAATCCTGAAAATTCCTCAATCTGCCATCATCGATGATCTTGAAATGATGGATATCCCGGCATGGGATTCATTAAAACATATGGAATTGATTGTTTGCCTGGAACAAAGATTCGGTATGGAGCTCACTTTTGATGAAATTATAGCGATGCGATGCGTACGGGAGATCAGGCGCATTCTGTTTCAACGGGGAGTTAATATTTGAAATGGATCTTACTGGAAAAAGGATCATACTGACAGGCGGGGTTCGTGGTCTGGGGCGTTGCATGGTCGAAAAACTTTTAGCCAAGCAGACACTTGTGACAGTTTTCGATATGGATAAAGAAGGGCTTCAGGAATTAAAGGCACAGCAGCCATCGGTTAATTGCGTCCAGTGCGATGTTTCGAAATATGAGCAGGTACTGGCAGCGACGGATCGTTACCATGACGAATTTGGGGCTGCTCATGTGCTGATCAACAATGCCGGAATTCTTTACAGCGCACCCTTGTTACGGATCACTGGTGCTGGTATCGAAAAACATGATTTGGCCATGTGGGATAAAGTACTTGCAGCGGATCTGAGCTCTGTTTTTTATATGACCGCCAACATTGCTGAAAAAATGATCCGAACACGGACAAAGGGAGTAATCGTGAATATTAGCTCGGTATCTGCATCTGGCAATGCGGGGCAATCCGCTTATTCGGCAGCAAAAGCAGGAGTCAATGCATTGACAGCAACGTGGGCCAAAGAGCTTGGCTTAATGGGCATCCGGGTTGTTGCGGTAGCTCCTGGTTTTACGGAAACCGAGTCTACCAGGCAGGCTATGAGTGGTACGCTGCTTGAAGAGACTATCAGAAAAGTGCCCTTGAAGCGGCTGGGTAAGCCGGCTGAAATTGCCGATGGGGTTTTGAGTGTCATAGAAAACGATTTTTTCAACGGAAAGGTTTTTGAGCTTGATGGTGGGCTAATTATTTAAACATCGATATTATGACGATCATTTTCAATGCAATTCACCGGAGAAATGATATATGTATTCGTTCAATTTGGGCATTCGTTTTCAGAATATAGCTGAGCGATACGCCAAAAACCCGGCAATTCTGCTCAGTAAGGAGAATGTCATATGTTACGAGGAGTTGAATACCATCGCTAACCGGATGGCACGGTTGTTGATTGATCATCATGTATCTACGGGTGATGTGGTGTGTATATCAGGTACGAAAACCCTCTCCACTTTTGCCGGGATAATTGCATGCCTTAAAACAGGTGCGGTATATTCAGTCCTGGATCCCGACAGTCCGATTGAACGTCTGAGAAAAATTCTTTCGACCTGTAGACCCAAGTTGGTTTTGGCAGAACGTGATCTTCTTCAGAAACTGGCTAATATCCTTGCAGGCCTTGGGATCGGGAGCCTCGAGAAATATTTGGATTGGAATCCTGTTTTTGTCGAGAATTATGACGGTTCCAATCTGTCGATGACCCGGAGCATTACGGGATCGAATCCTTCATATATCATGTACACATCGGGTTCAACGGGCCTGCCCAAAGGTGCGGTTATGACCCATGCAAATGTATTGAACCTGATTGATTGGAGCAAAGAAACCTTCAGCATAACGCCGGAAGATGTTCTTACAAATGTGAATCCGTTGTATTTCGATAATTCTGTTTTTGATTTATATTCTTCAGTTTTCAATGGGGCAGCTCTTGTTCCGTTTTCAAAAGAGGAAGTCAGGGACCCCCGGTTGCTTGTTACTAAAGTGCATGCTTGTGGATGTACGCTGTGGTTTTCGGTTCCTTCTCTTCTGATATTCCTGCAAACCATGCGAGCTATGGATGGGAATAATCTGAGGTCAATTCGTCGGTTCATTTTTGGAGGTGAAGGATATCCCCTTGCGAAACTCAAGAAACTGTTTGACAGTTACGGCAACTCAAGCGAGTTTTTCAATGTCTATGGTCCTACCGAGTGTACCTGTATCTGTTCGGCCTACAAGATAACTGAGCCTGACTTTAGGGACGTCCAGGGTTTTCCTCCGCTTGGTTATATCGCTGACAACTTTAACTTTTTGATACTTGATGATCAAGGGGAGTCTGTTTCTTTAGGTGAATTGGGAGAATTATGCCTTTTGGGTCCGAATGTTGGCAAGGGCTATTACAATGACCCTGACCGGTCTGTGGCCAGTTTCGTACAGAACCCAAACAATAACAAATTCAGGGAGATCACTTATAAAACAGGGGATATAGTACGCGTGGATCGTTCAGATGGAAAGCTTTACATCCACGGCCGAAAAGACAATCAAATTAAGCATATGGGATATCGGATAGAACTTGAAGAAATTGAAGCTGCTCTGCACTGCTTGGATTATGTGTATGAAGCTGCTGCTTTTCATTCCTGTGTAAATGGACTGAGCCGTATTATTGCAATCATTACATTACGAGAAGCGTACGAGGATGATCAAATCCGTACCGATCTGAAGCGGATCATTCCAGATTACATGATTCCTTCAGATTTTTATTATGAAAAAATGCTTCCCAAGAATCCAAACGGAAAAGTTGACAGACGGAGTCTGGCGGAAAAATATCTTAAGAGTCATCTGTGAAGAAAGGCGGTGGTTATGAGAAATGTCGTTTTATTTGGAGCCGGGAAAATCGCTGAAGTGGCCTATTTTCATCTAACCAACGACAGCCCGTATAATGTAGTCGCTTTCACAGTGGATGATGCCTACATAGAAAAAAAAGAGATGTTCGGTCTGCCTCTTGTCACTTTTGAAACAGTGCAGAATGAATATCCGCCTGATGACTTCAAAATGTTCGTTGCAGTGGGCTATCAGGATATCAATAAGTTCAGGGCACAGAAGTACACCGAATCCAAGGCCAAGGGATACGAGTTGATCAGCTATATCAGTTCACGAGCAGCGAATTTTGGCAAGGTGGAAATCGGAGATAATTGTTTCATCCTTGAAAACGTTGCAATTCAGCCGTGTTCAACAATAGGGAGTAACGTGTTTATTTGGAGTGGGAATCATATTGGGCACCACGCAACAATTGGTAATCATTGCTATATTTCTGGGCAAGTGGTGATTTCAGGCAGTTCTACAATCGGACCTTATTGTTTTATAGGCGTAAACGCAACGATCGGGCATGAAATTACGGTCGGCGCTGAAAGCTTCATAGGCGCTGGAGCGCAGATAACTAAAAGTGTTGAGCCAAGAAGTGTGTATATTGTTCAAGATACACCAAAATTCAGATTGAATTCCTCGGATTTTTTGAAAATAACAAAAATGAAGTGAATTTGAGTCAATAGCGTCCCAATCATCTGAAGCTGAGTCAAAACATAACAGTAACAAATTATTGAAAAATAATTTGTTACTTAGTGCCTGAACGGAAAGTATAATTGACAATAAAATCAGCATGTAATATCTGTTATCGCAAACGAAGATTTCAATGACTAATAATAGGTCTGGCTAACTATTATCAACTAATAATGTTAGAAATAACATATAACATTCTGATAGATCACGTTATATCTTAAAATAATGAGTCATAGTTGCTTTCTGACTAAATATATAGTTGAAAAATCTTCGCAAAAATATTCATATAAAAACCGATCAAAATCCGAAATAAATTGACCAGGCTTACATTTCAACTACCTTAAATAATTCATTTAAGGTAAAAGCTGTTGTCTACCACATCGCCAGAAAGGGGGTTTCCGTTCAGACACTACTTAGAAGTCAATCTCCATGCAGGTTGCCGGGCCAAGATTGAAAATAACAAATTCACATATAATCAACTGGATACGACACAACCAAGAATTTGTTCTTTTAAAGATAGTAAAACCACTCGATCCTAAAAACGATTACTTTTGATTCCTTGATTCTTTCACCATTCTTTGAAAAAGGGGTGGGGGAATAGTGAAGGGGATTTACAATCAGATGACAGATAGGCCACATCATCGTCCCACCTGCTCCCTCTTTTAATGGTTTATTCATAGTATTGGCCGAAATAGTGATCATGGTAGAAAATGGGCTGCTATAGAATAACTGATTTCGGCGAATATTTAGCAAGCCTAATGAAACAGATACGATAATCATGGGCCAAAATGATTTTGTCAATGGAGAACTATCAATTTGAGGTATTTAGACTTGGATTTCGTTATCAGAACAGAAAGGCTTTTATTACGACCGCCAAGTATGGAAAACGCAAACGAATTATTTTTTTTAATGTCTGATTCTGACTTAACGAGATTTTTAACATGGGAGCCACATAAAAGTATAAAAACAACCAAAACTTTGATTCAAAATCTTATAGAGGCTCAGCAAGATGACAAGGGGTATCATTGGTGTGTTTGCTTTAATAATAAAATAATAGGGTTAGTATCCTTAATAGATGTAAAACGAAAAATTAGGACATGGACACTTAACCGTGCGGAATTATCGTATTGGATTGGAATCCATTTTCAAGGCAAAGGTTATGCAACCGAAGCTTGTAAAAAAATTATAGATTTTGGTTTCAGTAGTTTGGATTTTCATAAGATTGTTGTTGCTCATGCAGTTGAAAATACAGAATCAAAAAACATATGTACAAAATTGTTTTTTTCAAAATATGCATACGAACATGATGCCTTTCAAAAAAACGATAAATGGCATGATTTGATTTGGTATGAATTAATAAAGGAACATAGGAATGAAAGTCAGTAACCTAATCTATTATAGATGTCCGATATCAGGTGATGAATTGGAATTGGAAAAATCTTCTTTAATTATTGATGGGAATGTAAGAGAAGGCGTATTGTTGTCAAAAAAAATAGGAAAAAAGTATCTTATTAAAGATAACTGTATTGATTTTATTACTCCTGAACAAGAAATTAAGGGAGCTGCCTTTGCCAGGAAATATTATTCTGAAATAGCTAAAACTTATGATGAAAACGTTCATATTACATTTGAATTGTATAATGAAAATGAACTGGATATCAGGAACAGAATGATTGATTTGTTGGAATTAAAACCAAATTACAAAGTTTTAGAAGTTTCTGCGGGAACAGGTAAAGATTCAGAAATCATTGCATCGAGACTAACCAAGGATGGTGGGTTATGGTTGTTAGATATTTCTCCCGATATGATAGCTTATAATATTGTGCGTCAAAAAAATGTCGATATTCCAATAGAATTTGTTGTTGCAAGTGCGTGCTCAATACCTTTTATTGATAATAATTTCGATGCGTTATATTGTTTTGCAGGAGTTGGCCATTTCCCTGATTTGCCGAAGGGGCTAAAAGAAATGGCTCGAGTTGTTAAGCCTGGAGGAAAAGTTGTTTTTTGTGAAAAAAACGTACCTGAATGGCTTAGAGATACTGAATATGGAAAAATATGCATTAATAATAACCCGATGTTTGCAGATCCACTGCCATTAAAACATATACCTGTTGAAGCAAGGAATTTATGTGTTCGATGGATAAATGGAAACGTTCATTATGTTTTTGATTATACAGTTGGCGTTGGTGAACCCAAAGGAAATTTTGACTTAGAGATACCAGGAGAAAGAGGCGGTACTTTTAATACCCGGTACTATGGTAAATTAGAAGGCGTTACAGCGGAAACAAAACAAAAAGCTATTGAAGCACAAAAATTAACCGGTAAAAGCATGCATAAATGGTTAGATGAGATCATACTAAAAGAAGCGGAAAAAATCATAAATAAAGCGAATCATTAAAATGAGATGGATTAAAAAAGGTCATATCTTTAAAACAGACAGGCAATACTGTTGGATGAGTTCACACGCACAATGCCCGACAGCGGTCGTGCTTGAGGATAGAATCCGGATTTTTTTTTCAGCTCGACTAGAAAATCAACAAAGTTTACCAACCTTTATAGATGTTGAGAGAGAAAATCCCCAAAATATTATATTTCTCAATTCCAAACCTGTTTTAGAAAGAGGAAGAAGAGGAACATTTGATGAGAATGGTATTATCCCCAGTTATTTTATAATTAAAGACAAGCGGTTATATTTTTACTATGCAGGTTGGAGTCAATGTAAAAGTGTACCTTATAAAAACTTTACCGGCTTGGCTATTAGTAATGACAATGGCCTTTCATTTGAAAAATATTCTGAAGCTCCTGTGTTTACCCTAAATCAATATGATCCGCTTTCTGCTACAGGCCCATGTATAATTTATAAAAATAATCAGTATGTTGCCATTTATTCAACAGGAATCGATTGGCTGGAAATTGATGGCAAATTTGAACATACTTATTTGTTAACATATGCAACTTCAAATGATGCATTAAGTTGGATGCCATCCGGCAAAATCATAATAAATTCAGAAAATGAATTTGTTGCTCATTGCAAACCTACGATCATTCAGCTTGATGGTATTTATCACATGTGGTTTTCTAAAAGAGGCAGTCATGATTTTAGAAAACCTGGTGACACTGCATATAGAATAGGATATGCATTTTCTACAGATTTGATAAATTGGATAAGAGATGATGCAAAAGCAGGGATAGATGTTTCTGAAGAAAGCTGGGATTCTGAGATGATCTGTTATCCTCATATAGTAAAAGTTGATCATAAGTACATGATGTTTTACAATGGAAACGGCTTTGGAAAAAGTGGTTTTGGTTACGCTGAACTAGAGTATTAATCTAAAGGAAAAAAATGCAACACGATCCGATCAAAACTAAATATGAATATCTAAAGCACAATAACTTGCGACCACAGTATGAGTCGGGGTTAAATGGGATTCTTGGTATGGATATCAGTAAACAAGATTTGATACACCATTTCCCTGCATTTATTGGACATCAGACATTAGCACGCCAAATAACACTATACGAAGCATATAAAATGACCTTGAATGTGGCTGGTCATATTGCTGAAGTAGGTGTTAATTTAGGCTTCGGTTCTTTATTATTTGCAAAACTCACCAAAATATTTGAACCAAACTCATTAACGTTGGTTCATGGTTTTGATTGGTGCCAGGGCGCTGAGCCGACTGCTGAAGAAGAACATGTAATTGCAAGAGGGTCTTATTGCACACCTGAACACAAAATAAGGGAAATTGTAAAAGTGCAAGGGTTAGAAAATATCGTTCATTTACATAATTTAGACGCTTCAAAAGATCTCCCATCTTTTTTTAAAGATAACAATCATTTGCAATTCAAATTAGTTTTTCTTGATTGCGGCTTATATGATGTGGTTTCAGAATGTTTAAAACATTTTTGGAACAGAATAACACCCGGGGGAGTACTAATACTTGATCATTATTCATTTGAATTAGCACCAGGTGAAATGAGAGCAATCAGAGATGTCCTTCCACATGTAAAATGGAAACAATTCCCATTTGGTTGGATGCCATGTGCGTATGCTGTTAAAGAATAATGTCTTGTTATTACAATTTATTGAGTGGGTATGTCCTCTCAATAATACAGAATATAATTGCCTGAACGATAGCTGACCATCATTTGAATGTACCAATTTTGATAAGGAAAGGCTTGTAATGACCAGTTTACATCCTAATATTTGTGTTCTAATTCCAACTTATAACCATGCCCGATATGTTGCGCAATGCCTTCAAAGCATCCTTTCACAGACTCTTCGTCCTACAAAAATTAAGGTTTTCGATGATTATTCAGTTGATGGTACATGGGACATTATTCAAAATTTTGCCAGTCGTGAACCAAACATATTTGAAGTTTTTCGTAATGATAGAAACATTGGCCCTTATGAGAATGGACTTCGAGTTTGGGCGGCAGTTGATGGGGATTACTGTGCATTTATCGAGGGCGACGATTTCTGGTGCGCTGATAAACTGAAAGGTGAGTATGATGCGTTATTGGCATATCCAGAAGCTGGTGCGGCCTATTCAAATATTGCACTGACTGATGAGGAGGGAAAAGTCACATGCCTCTTTCACCATCCAAACGACGGTCCAATGCAGTCTGGAAACATTTTTGAGCTTATCGCGACTCGTCGGATTTTTCCGCGCACTCGAAACTGTTTCCGTAATTATCTGTTTCGAACGGAATGCTTCAGGTCATTGAACTGGCGTCTCGATAATGATATCCCAACAATGGGGGACTATAACCTGCATCTTTGTTTTACAGAACGATATCCGTTTGCAGCTTCAAGAAACACTTCTCCCATGGTTTTTTACCGAAGGCATCAGGGAGGGGTCAGTCAAAACAGACACGATGTTCATTTCGCACAAATGCTGATTTACGAAAAATATGACGAATCCTTCAATCGCTTACCAGTCGAACAGGAATTGAATTGTAGGGTTTTTCAGGAGACACAGCTTTCGTTTATGCGGGCGGATTTTCCGGAAGATAAAAGCATGTATTATGCTCCGGGCGCGGTTTATGAGCGGATGATCAACCGTATTGCAGCATTACCGCCCGAAATGGTTGACAAAATATGGCGGACAAACATTGACCTGTTTCGTCAGCTCACGATCGGTCAGATTGTCGAGCTTTTTCGAGAAGGACGTGACCAGGAGGCATTAGCGGCATGGCTCAGATATTACCGTAATGAGATACATCCGCTCGATGGATGGTTTTCACTGACGCCGGAAATTTATTCCAGACTTCAAGCAGCTCATAGATCCTATTTGAACTCCCGAAAGGTGCAATATGTCTGAAGCCTGTTGCAATAATAAAATCAAATACTGTCAGAACAAATATAATCTTTCTTATCATGTTCCTTATGCGTTTGCAGGAGAGGATCAGGTTGGCCTGGCGGGAATGGATGTATTGGAGGTGGGCGGGAGCCTGTCGAAAGGTTTCGTTCTGGATGAGCTTCAAGTCAATTCCTGGACCGGCATGGAATCGCCTGAATACGCGACTGAGGTTAAGAAGGAAAATAAGGTGGAAGATAACAACCGATTATTTGGTTCAACATTGCCTGATGTAGAAAAAAACGATATTGGTTTTCATGAGCCTATCCTGTCCAGGGGAGCTTACACTGTTTTTTATGCCAACATTGAAGAGTTGCCTGAGGCGCATTACGAGAAGTACGACCGAATATTTTCTATCGCCGCTTTTGAGCATATTCTCAAATTTCCCTTTGCACTCCGAAAAATGTATGCCGCACTTAAACCAGGCGGAAAATTGTTTACAATGTTTTCTCCGATATGGTCATCTCACAATGGACACCATTTGTTACCGATTACAGATAGGGCAGGAAAAACTTACACTTTTAACAATTCACCGATTCCCCCATGGGGACATCTCCTGATGCGTCCTGCAGAACTGTACGATTTTCTTCGTCATCGGACAGATGAGGAGACATCCGTGCAACTGGTTTATTTTGTTTACACTTCACCTCACATCAACCGGTTTTTTACCGAAGACTATGCCCAGTTTGTGCAGCAGTCGCCATTCAATATCCTGCGCCTGGAGGCCACATTCCCGGTCGACATTCAACCTGATGTTCAACAACACCTGCAGCAGCTCTATCCCGGACGGGAGCATTTTGCCAATAATGGGATATTGATGGTTCTGGAGCGGACCTGATCCCTATACGGTCATGGCTTCGGTTATCCCGATGTCCCGTCATGATACCACTGACCGGTTGATCCAGTATCATTGCGCCATGCCTGGGTCATCCGCTGGCCTTGTTTCTGCAACCCCCTGTCCCCTCGTTTCCTTCCACCCAGTCTCATGCAACTGCCTTTCCGAAAAAAAGTCCGAAACCAAAGCAATTTCTTGTTCAATTTTCTTGTGTTTTTTCCCGGTCGCCGGATGAAAAAGCAGATTTTGAGTCTTTTGAGGCGGTTCCGATCGACGTCAAGATATTGACAGGCATGTCTGATGTTTTCTTGTTTTAGATGTAATACATTGATATTTATCATAAATGTATTATAGGCACGATATTTGCTTTTTGTGTATTGCAAGTCCTGTTGCCATGAAAGCCTCAGGTCAAATACATGTATAAAAAATAAGGGGAACCATGCATCGTCAGAAAAAACAGCGATCCGGCCGAAAGGGACACCCCAACGGACGTATTTTTCAGGAAAAAGGCCGTCTCTTCCAGAATGCCTTGCAGCGGTATCGCTCCGGGATGCTTCAGGAAGCTGAATTGCTGCTTCAGTCCCATATCAAACGTTATCCCGAAGATGCGGAAGCCATAAATCTGTCAGGCCTGATTGCCTATCAATTCGGACAATATGATTCAGCCATTCAATTGTTTCAATCCGCCGTGTCGTTGAATGATTGCGAGCAAAGCTATCAGAACAATCTTGGGGCAGCCCTGAAAGACAGCGGCGATCTGAAAGGGGCCATTCCGTGTTTTCGGAAAGCAATCGAGATGAATCCGGATTATTGCGAGGCATCATATAATCTTGGCGGTTCTTATCAGATTCTGGGCGAATTGGGTCTGGCAATAGACTGGTATGAATATACACTATCCCGAAATCCGGAATTTTATCTGGCCGCTACCAATCTGGCCTGCATTTATAAGGATAAGGGCCAGATTGAAAGAGCGATTGAGGGCTTTCGGCATGTTGTCCAGCGCAGCCCGAACGATGCAAAGGCCAATTCCAATCTCTTATTTTGCCTGAGTTATCTGGAAGATGTCGATCCGGATAACGTATTCAAGCACCACCAGAAATGGGCAAAACAACATGCGCCGGAAGATTCCGGAGTTTCAAGGGAATTTGCCAATGATCCGACGGCGAATCGCAGAATCCGTGTCGGATATGTATCGCCGGATTTTCGTATCCATTCGGTTGCGTTTTTCATTCATCCGCTCATTCAGGGTCATGATCGTGAGAAAATTGAGGTTTACTGCTATGCGGATGTTGCAAAGCCGGATGAAGTGACCCGGGTGATGATGGCAAATGCGGATCAGTGGCGAAATATTTTCAGAATGTCCGATGATCAGGTATTTCAAAGTATCCAGAAAGATCAAATCGATATTCTTGTGGATCTGGCCGGCCACAGCGGGAATAACCGCATGAAATTGTTTGCACGCAAACCGGCTCCCGTGCAGGTGGCTTATCTGGGATATCCCAATACAACGGGACTGCCGACGATGGATTATCGGATTTCCGATGCCACGGCAGATCCGCCGGAATTAGCCGATCCGTATTATACGGAAAAACTGATACGTCTTCCCGGAGGATTCCTGTGCTATCACCCTTCCCTCGGAAGCCCGGATGTATCGGATACACCTTGTTTGAAAAATGGATATATTACCTTTGGATCTTTTAACAACAGGGCAAAAATAAATTCAAAAGTAATTTCATTGTGGTCCAACATAATGAAATGTATCAATAATTCTCGATTGATATTAAAATCGAGCATATCATCCGATCAGAGTACCAAACAGGACTTGCTGTCCTTGTTTGTTCAAAACGGTATTGAAACCGATCGCATCGAGATCCTGCCATATCTTCCTTTCGGTGAGCATTTAAAACAGTATCTCCGGGTGGATATTGCGCTGGACACCTTTCCCTATAACGGCACAACAACAACCTGTGAGGCATTGTGGATGGGGGTTCCGGTCATTACACTGGCCGGAAATACCCATGCCTCAAGAGTCGGGGCCAGCATACTGGGTCAGATCGCATTTCATCAAGGCATTGCCGAATCGGAAAATGACTACGTTCAAAAAGCGCTGGCGCTATCCGGTGATACTGACTTTCTGCAATCCTGGCGGATGCTTTGCCGCCGGAAAATGCAGGCGTCTTCCCTGATGGATGAAAATGGGTTTGTCATGAAGCTTGAAGCTGCCTATCGCCGCATATGGCAAGCTTGGTGCGGGCGCATGATCGCCGAAGGCCGCGACCATGCGGACGTGGAGACCGTTGCTATGAAAGGAGAGATAGCCGTCTGTGTTTCCGGTTCCATTCAGTGTGTGTCTTCCGACATTCTACACGAAAGCCCTGATTGGTTTGAGCAGGAACTTGCCTTTATTCGGACTTTTTTGAAGCCCGGCATGACCGTGATGGATATCGGGGCAAATTACGGCGCATATACCCTGACAGCCGCAAAAGAAATCGGACCATCCGGAAGCGTGTGGACATTTGAAGCGGATCGTTTGATGGCGGCCTGCCTTGCCCGGAGCGTTCATCTCAATCGGCTGGAGTCCGTAAATCTGATCCATGCGGGTGCTCTGGACGCCGGACCGAAGACATTGGATTGGAAACCGGATTTTCTGAGAATGAATGGTCAGGAGCAGGAAGTGGGGGTTGTTGAAACCGGAAAACGGATTCTTGCATTCGGCTCGCCGCTGGTTCTTTATGAAAGCAAGAACGGGAATGCGTTTGACCTGGAAATGATCAACGCATTTACGGAGATGGGATACCAAAGCTTGCGACTGATTCCAGGACTGGGCATTCTGGCGCCATTTCTCATGACGGGTAAGCCGGATGAATTTCAACAGAATCTCTTTTTCTGCAAGGCCGATTGCTTGAAAATACTTTTGTCTGAAGGGCTTCTGGTTCACCAGCTAGAAAACGGGCATTCTTTCGCCGCTGCTTCGCCGGCGATATGGATTGATTACCTTCAGGCCTTTCCGTATGTGCTGAGATGTCTTCATCTCTGGCAGACATATTGTCAGGATCATACCAGGGACCCGGACTGGCAGACGCACCAGCAGGCACTGTGCGCATACTCGGTCTCCCAGTTGCCGGACTCTGTCGCATCGGATCGCTACCGTGCCCTGATAAACGGCTATGCCTTGATGTCAGACCTGTTACGGCGCAACGTCACGGTTTCACGGATTCTGACCGCCATCCGGATGGCCATGGATTTGGGGTGTCGGCAAGATGCTTTAAAAATGCTCAAATCCCTGCTCATGATCCTGGAATCATCGCGGGAGATTTCCGTGGATGAGCCGTTTCTTTCGCTATCAGCGCGAATGGCGATGATTGATCCCGGAAGTGATATCGGCCAATGGTTGGTATACATGGTTCTTGAAACCCGTGAGGTCTGTCAGGTTCGCTCTTCAAGCGTTACCGACAAAAACTCTCTGGCAAATCTGGAGCTTATGATTACCTCACCGTTTTGCGGCGACAAGATGGCGTTGCGGCGGCAACTGATTCGAAAGAGACTTGGAGCCAAGGATTAAGGACTGAAGCCGGACGGCGTATGACAGTGAGTGTTGTTTATCTGTTATCTGTCTGCTCGTGAAGGGTTATATGAAACATCGAAACAAAATCAGAAAGCATCCTCAGATAAAGTCATTAAACAAGAAACCGATGCAAATTTTGCAACAGTGGATGCTGGAAGCTGTTCGCCACCATCAGTCCGGATATTTCCAGGAAGCTGTGTCCATTTATGGACGCGTGCTTGCGGAAAAGCCGGATCATGCCGATGCCCTTCATTTATCGGGTGTGGCTGCCCATCAGACCGGTCGGCATGAAACAGCGGTCCAACTGATTCAAAAAGCCATAGATGTTTCACCGCAGATTCCCATGTTTTATTACAATCTGGGCGCTGCCTGTCACGCGCTGGACAAATATGAAGCAGCGATTCGGCATTATCAAAAAGCCCTTTCCCTCAATCCGGGGTATGCGGAAGTTTACAGCAATATGGGGAACAGCTTTAAGAGTCTGGGAAAAATCGAAGACGCCGTCGCTTCTTACAAGGAAGCCATCCGGTTGAAGCCTGATTTCGCCGATGCGTATAATAATCTGGGAACAGCATATAACTGTTTGCATCATTATCAGGACGCCCTGGTCTGCTTTCGGAAAACCCTGGAGCTAAACCCGGAATGCGTCGAGGTTTTCCACAATATCGGTAATGCATATAAAGACCAGGGCCAATTATCCGAAGCCGTACTCTGGTATCAAAAAGCCCTGGCTCTTCAGCCCGGACATCCGGAGGTATATAATAACCTGGGGCATGTGCTGCAATCGCAGGGTAAGGTTCGTGAAGCATTATCCTGTTTCGAAACCGCCGTGAAACAAAAGCCGGGATATGCCGCTGCCCACTCGAATCTTCTGTTCGGCCTGAACTATCGCCAGGATGAGGATCCGGTGTCTTTGTTTCAACGGCATCTTGCGTGGGATATTCAACACGGATTCGATACGATAAATTCTCCCGGAAACCGGCAATCCGTTCAGGGTCATGATGACCGGATTCATATCGGATATTTGTCTCCGGATTTCAGGCAGCACTCGGTTGCCTATTTTATCGAGCCTGTTCTGAAAGCGCATGATCCCGGCAGGTTCAAGGTGACGTGCTATTCGGATACCTTTGATCCGGATGAGGTGACCCGGCGAATAAAGGGAATCGGATGGCAATGGCGGGATGTTTTCGGAATCAGCGATGCCGGCCTGTTTGATCTCATTCAGACTGACGGTGTTCATATCCTCATCGATCTTGCAGGGCATACGGCCAACAATCGTTTAAAGGTGTTCGCCCGAAAACCGGCTCCCGTTCAGGTGGCCTATCTGGGATATCCGAATACAACCGGCCTTCGGACCATGGATTACCGTATTACCGATGGAATGGCTGATCCGCCTGGGGAGGCCGATGCATTGCACACCGAAAAACTGATCCGCCTTTCCGGCAGTTTTTTGTGCTACCAGCCATCAGATGATGCCCCTGAAGTGTCTGAACTGCCAGCATTAAAATCACATGGCATTACTTTTGCATCTTTTAATAATCGAACCAAGATAACGGAAACCGTCATTCATATATGGGCAACCATTCTTAATCTGATTCCTGGGGCAAGGCTCATTTTGAAATCCAGGGCACTGGCAGATCCGGAAACCTGTCAGGAACTTATAAAACAGTTTGAGGTCCACCATGTGAATTCCGACCAACTGGAACTGATCGGGTTTCTGCCCTTTCAATCTCATCTGGCGCTGTATCACCGGGTGGATGTGGCCCTGGACACTTTTCCGTACAACGGGACAACCACAACCTGTGAGGCATTGTGGATGGGGGTTCCGGTGATTGGGCTGGCAGGCAACACCCATGCTTCCAGAGTCGGAGTCAGCCTGCTGACCAGTGTTGGATTGGGTTCGTTTATTGCCGGTTCAGTAGACGATTATATTCAAAAGGCCATTACCTTGAGCCAGGATCTGCCCATGCTTTCATCCGTTCGATCAAGACTGCGGGAAATGATGAGAGATTCGCCGCTGATGGACGCAAAATCCATGATCCATTCCCTTGAACAGGCGTATGAATCTATCTGGACGAACTGCAGGAATCAGCAGCAGAGAACATCGGATTATCCGTCAAAATTTTGACTATGAACTCATTCGTTGTAGGTCGGGAAAGTGTCCCGACAACATCATTATGAATTGTCGGGTTTTGAAACCCGACCTACTCAATAAGGAGAATTTGTTATGGCGCTTACAATTAATACGAACATCGCATCGCTGAATGCTCAAAAAAATCTGTCCAGGACCCAGAATGCCCTCAATAAATCCATAGGAAGGCTTTCTTCCGGGCTTCGCATCAACAGTGCAAAAGATGATGCGGCTGGCATGGCCATATCCAACCGTTTTACCACCCAGATCCGGGGACTTGACCAGGCGGTTCGAAACGCCAACGATGGCATATCCCTGCTTCAAACATCAGAAGGAGCGATGCAGGAGGTTACCTCGATTCTGCAGCGGATGCGGGAGCTTGCGGTGCAGGCGTCCAACGATACCAATTCGGTTTCGGACCGCGCATCGCTGCAAGGCGAAATGGATCAGCTCTATGCAGAGGTCGATCGGATTGCCGGATCTACACAATTTAATGGCATCAATCTTGTGGATGGATCCGGAGGCTCGCTGAGCTTTCAGATCGGCAGCGATTCAGGCCAGTCCATTTCTGTGAGCTTAAAAAGTGTCAAGACCCGGGATCTCAATTTGAACGGATATTCAAAACTCGGTGAGTTGAACAGCGGTCGCGTGGGAGCACTGAATGCAACCGGATTGTCGATCAATGGTACGGCGATTGGTGCGGCTGCTACAGCTACGGCAAGGGCGGGTGCGACAGCCATCAATCTTAAAACCGGCAATACCGGAGTGACCGCTGTCGCCTACAATACCTATAAAGGGGCCGGGGGCGCCACTGGCATTGTCAGTGGCCTGACGATCAACGGGGATAATGTGGCCGCTTCCGGAAACATGGCGGAACTGGCCAGCAATATCAACCGGGATGTGGCTGGTGTTACAGCCACGTTGAATAAAGACGGATCGTTAACTCTGAGCAATGATACGGGCGATGATATTGTGGTTGGTGGAACGGTTACAAATTCAGGGCTGACGGCAGATACCTACCATGGATACATTTCCCTGGCGGATGACAATAAAGAACCTATTGCAATCACCGCTTCGCCGGGTTACACGACAACGGATGTGAATAAATGGGGTTTTAACATTTCCACCGGCCCAACGAGTATTACAGGCGGACAAGTTGCGAGCAATGCACTGGCTGCTGGGGATCTGATGATCAATGGAGTCTCTGTCGGTGCATCAACCGGTTCCAGCGCCGGTGATAAGGCTGCGGCAATTAATCTGTTGAAAAGTTCAACCGGTGTAACCGCGACAGCGACGACCGAGGTCAAGCTCTCGGTTGATATGGCAAAGATCACTGCCTCGACAATGGGTGCAACCGATCTGAATATCAATGGTTCTGCTGTGAATCTAACGGCAGCCACAAGCCTGGATGCCGTGGTTACGGCGATCAATGCAGCGGTCAAGGGTGTCGTGGCCAGCGCGGATGCAGATGGAAAACTGGTTTTAACCGCTTCATCCGGTCTGGATATCGCCATTGTGGATACGGACAATGTGATGGGTGGCGGTGGAACAACGCGGGGAAGTATTTTACTGACAGCGGAAAATGGGGAAGATGTCCGAATTTCCGGCAATAATGTGGGCTCCGCTGGTTTTACTGAACAGGGTGGAAGTTCCGAGGCCGTTGGATCCGGGTTGAGCGTCATGACGCTGAAAAATGCTAACAATGCCATAGATCGGATTGATGATGCCATCGATAAGGTTTCTGAAAACCGTGCTGAACTGGGCGCGGTTCAAAACCGGCTGGATTCAACCATTTCCAATTTGCAGAATGCTTCCGAAAATTTTTCCGCTGCCAACGGTCGGTTGATGGATGCGGATTTTGCCAAGGAAACCGCGGATATGAGCAAACAGCAAATACTGATGCAGGCAGGCGTGGCCATGCTGGCTCAGGCCAAGCAACTCCCGCAGCAAGTCCTGCAACTGCTGCAGCAGTAAAAAAAGGGGGCAGCCCGCAGGCCGGTGGGGCCGGCGGGAACGTCCTTTATATTTCCTCGATCCCTTTAAATACGAGTTTTAGATCGATTTGAAGTTCGGGAAGGATGCCAACCGTTATGATGTCTGATGCTGAATATACCGCGGACCTTCCATAACGACCATCCGGATTTAACTGATAGACCATGACCAGTCGATCCAGGGGTTGAACGATCCAGTATTCGGTCACACCGAATCGTTCATAGAGTTCACGTTTGATGATGTGGTCTTTGGATGCGGTTGAGGGAGAGATGATTTCGATGATCCAGTCCGGTGCGCCGAGGCAACCGCGTGTATCCAGCTTGGAAGGGTCGCATACCACCAGCAGGTCTGGCTGAACCACATGGACAATGTCTTCCGTACGGGTTTCAGGTTCTGCTAGTCGGACATCAAATGGTGCATAAAAGACTTCACAAGATTTTCCCTGAAGATAGGATTCAATTTGATATTCAATTTTCCTGGATACCGTCTGGTGAAATCGGTTTGGCGCGGGAGACATCAACAGGGGTTCGCCATTGATCAACTCCCAGCGCTGATCATCCTTCCAGGTTAAATAATCCGCATAGGAAAACCGTTCTTTTTCGGAGTGTTGTACAATCGTCATGGAGTACCTCCGTAAAATCAACAAACGAATAAAAAAACGTTAAAGTTTTTATATGAGATGGCGATATTCTTATCAAGAGCAAAAAAAACGAAACGATGAAAAAAACAATTAAAGTTTCTTGTCAGAATGTCGATATAAAAATTAACACACAATAACATAATCATAAAAAAACGGAAGGAGGAAAAAAACATTAAAGTTTCGCTGCGATAACGGCGATATAATGATTAAAGGGAAATAAAAAAGTTCAAGCGGTGAAAAAAAAGCATTTAAGTTTGTCGGCAGGATGCCGATATCAGAATTAACGCAGTAAAAAATTACCCGATTAAACCAAGGGCATAGAGGCCCGAGGTCAACCCACTATTCAAGGAGGAATACTACCATGGCTATGACGATTAACACCAATATGGCGTCTTTGAATGCTCAGCGCAATTTAACCAAGACGCAGAGTGCACTGAACGTATCATTGGGGCGGCTGTCATCCGGTCTTCGGATCAACAGCGCAAAAGATGACGCTGCGGGGACAGCGATTTCCAACCGGTTCACAGCCCAGATCAAGGGTATGGACCAGGCGGTTCGTAATGCCAATGACGGTATATCGATGCTTCAGACTTCAGAAGGCGGGATGCAGGAAGTGACCACGATTCTGCAGCGGATGCGCGAGCTTGCGGTCCAGGCGTCCAATGACACCAATTCGGCTTCGGACCGAGCATCGCTTCAGGGTGAAATGGATCAGCTCTACTCGGAAATCGACCGGATTTCAGGAGCCACCCAGTTTAACGGTGTCGGCCTTCTGGATGGATCCGGGGGAACCAAGACTTTTCAGATCGGCGCCAATTCCGGGCAGACCATTTCGGTGGCGTTAAGGAGCACAAAAACTCAGGATCTGAATCTGAACGGATATTCCAAGCTTGGCGAACTCAACAGCGGCCGGGTCGGCGCACTGAATGCAACCGGGCTGGCCATCAACGGCACGGCGATTGGCGCAGCTACCGCGGCAACCGCTAAAGCAGGCGCAGCGGCCATCAATCTTAAAACCGGAGATACCGGTGTGACCGCAACCGCATATAACACCCTTAAGGGAGCCGGCGGCAACAGCGGCATTGTTACGGGCCTGACGATCAATGGGGATACGATATCGGCTTCCGGAAATATGACGGAACTGGTCGATAATATCAACCGGGATGCGGCAGGGGTTACAGCCACACTCAACAAAGATGGATCGTTGACCCTTAGCAACGATACCGGTGACGACATTGTAGTCGGCGGCGGCGCAGGTGTTGCAAACTCGGGGCTGACGGCAGATACCTACCACGGCTACATTTCCCTGACCGATGATGGCAATCAAGCCATTTCGATTACCGCAAAGACGGGTTACACAGCCGCGGATGTGAATAAGTGGGGATTTAACATCTCCACGGGATCAACAGCCGTCACGGGCAAGGCAGTATCCAGCGTTGCGCTGGCTGCCGGTGATCTGGTGATAAACGGGGTTTCCGTGGGCGCTTCCACAGGTTCCAGCGCCGGTGATAAGGCGGCGGCGATCAATCTGGTAAAGGCAACGACCGGTGTGACAGCCTCTGCCACAACCGAAGTCAAGCTTACGGTCGATATGGCAAAGGTCACGGCTTCGTCCTTGGCTGCAACCGATCTTAACATTAACGGTTCATCCGTGGATTTAACGGGAGCTTCAAACATGGATGCCGTGGTTACGGCGATCAATGCAGCGGTCAAGGGTGTCGTGGCCAGCGCTGATACGGATGGAAAACTGGTTTTAACCTCTGTTTCCGGACTGGATATTAAAGTTACGGATGCAAAGAGCCTGATGGGCGGAACAAACACAACCCGCGGGACGATCTCGCTGACATCCGATACAGGTGCCGACATCAAAATTTCCGGTACGGCGGCATCTTCCGGTGCCAGCGCACAGATTGCGGGATTTGCCGAGCAGGGAGGGAGCTCTGAAGCTGTCGGACAAGGCCTCAGCGTTGAAACCCTGGCCAATGCCAACAATGCCATTGACCGGATCGATGATGCCCTGAACAAGGTGGCGGACAACCGGGCGGAATTGGGCGCGGTTCAAAACCGGCTGGATTCCACCATCTCCAACCTGCAGAATGCTTCTGAAAACTTTTCTGCAGCCAATGGTCGAATCATTGATGCGGATTTTGCCAAGGAAACCGCGTCGATGAGCAAACAGCAGATCATGATGCAGGCCGGTGTGGCCATGCTGGCTCAGGCCAAGCAGCTCCCGCAGCAGGTACTGCAACTGCTCCAGTAGTTCGGATCAGTTAATTCAGTGAGGTAAATAATCCCCCCGGTTTGCCGGGGGGATTCCTGTTGAGTCGATACTCGAATCTTTTTGGACTGTTAAGGGGGGCATGTCATGTCAATTTCTGTTGGCGGTTTGGTTTCGGGGATGGATACCGATAAGATCATCTCCCAGCTTCAGGAACTTCAGAAAAAGCCAATCACAAAACTTCAGACGCAGGAAGCAGCCTATCAGGTCAAGCTTTCCGCGTACAGTTCCCTTAAAGGCAGTTTGAATGATTTGAAAAATGCCGCAAAAAACCTGGATAGCGTATCGGATATAACCAGCTTTTCCGCGACCTCCAGCAATACCAGTCTGCTGACGGCTTCAGCGGAAAAAACAGCAGTGGCTGGAAGTTATTCGGTAACGGTGAATAGTCTGGCGACGGCCCAAAAACTGACCAGTACCGGATTTACAGAGTCCGAAGCAGTGGGCAAGGGCACCATTCACCTCACATTTGGCAGTAATGATCCGGTCGATATTGCGGTGAACTCGGGCAGTACGATTTCGGATATTGCCACAGCCATCAATAAAGCGGATACGGGGATTTATGCATCCGTGATCAATGATGGTACCAAGAGTTATTTAACTCTGACCGGAAAGCAGACCGGATCGGCCAATGTCATTAAATTGACGGTAACAGAGGATGGCACGGATACGGCGAATCTGCCTGTTGGCGTTCCATCGGCGGATGAGGATACAACCGGCCTGTCCCGCCTGGTTTACGACGCCGGCGGCGCAAAGAATCTGACTCAACTGCAGGGCGCGGCAAACGCGGATATCAGCGTGGATGGCGTTACCCATATTAGCCGGGCCTCCAATACCATTTCCGATGTGATCAACGGGGTCACGTTGAAACTGAAAGAGGCGGACACCAGTAAAACTGTGACCGTTGAAGTCGAACGCAGTGACGATCTTCTCACGACACGGCTGAATGCCTTTTTGGATGCCTATAATGGCCTGATGAATTCTCTGGACAGTTTGCAGAGTTATGATAAGGAGACCAAGGAAACCGGCACCCTTTTTGGAGATTCCACCACCCGCCGGATTCAAAGCGAGGTTCGAAATCTGTTTACCAATTCGGTTTCCGGACTTTCTGCAGATTCGGACACGCTGACCGAGCTTGGGGTTTCAACTAATGACGATGGAGATCTGGAACTGGATTCCACTGTATTCAGCGCAAAACTGAAAGACAATTTTGATAATGTCGTTAAATTTTTTACAAAAACCGATACGGGAGCGAAAGGGTTTGCGGTCCGGATGGCCAGTTCCATGGAAACAATGGTCGGCACCAAGGGACTGCTGGCTACTCGGACGGATGGCATTCAGAATAGTATCGATGACATAGATGATCAGGTTACGCGGCTCAATGACCGTCTATCCGTATCCGAGACCCGCCTTCGGACCCAGTTCTCTGCTCTGGAAGTGCTTCTGGGTCAGTATCAGAACACATCCAGTTCATTGACCTCAAATCTTGACGCGCTTGCAAATGGTTGGGGAACAGGTAATTGACGCATTGTCCGATGTCGAGAGAGAACAAAATAATGGTAAAGATATCAAGGAGACCTTATGACATACGCGGGATACAGCGCTTATAACCGAATCGCAAGCACCATCGACAGCAAGGAAATGATGCTGGTTAAACTCCTGGAAGGAACCGTGCGGTTTATTCAGGCGGCGCGGGCCGGGCTCGATGCAGGCAATCCAAAAGTTAAAGGTGAGAATATCTCCAGAGTGATAGCGATAATTACGGAACTGGATTGCGCGCTGGACCGGGACATGGGCGGCAGTCTGGTAGAAAATCTTTCCGACCTGTACCAATATATTCTTAACCGCCTGACCCTGGGCAATCTTCGAAATGACGACCAGATTCTGGGTGAAGTGGAAACCCTTCTGGCAACCATCAAAGAAGGTTTTTCAGAAGCGTTGAAGCAGGTATCGTCCGCCATGGTCTCGGATCACGCCCCATCGCACCAACTCGAACCTCAGAGAGGATTCAGCATTGCAGCCTGATCAACATGAAAGCCTTTATCTGAAGCTGGCGGCGATTACGGACCAAGTCAGGCAGGCTCTGAAAGAAGCTGACCCGGATAAACTTGCGTCTCTGGCTGCGGATCATCAAACTATCATGAATGCGCTTAAAACAGCCGGCGTCTGTATGGACAGGCAGCTTCTGGGGCAGGTCCAGGCACTCAACCACCAGGTATTTGATGTGATATCGGAAATCCGACAGCGGCAGGCGGATGTTTCCAACCAGATTCAACAGCTTGCAGGCCGAAAAAAAATGATTCTTGCCTATGTAAACTAGTGGAGGCAGTATGGAAACAACTCAATCTCTTAAAGTTCAGCGGTTTCAGACCGGTTTCGTGGATATTAAATCCATGGGTTATCTCGCGTCACAGAATCCAGAGAAAGCCGGAATCGATCCGGTTCAAAACCTGGATCAAATTGATTTAAGAACCCGGGATCAGATTGATACGAAAAACCAGGATCAGCAGAAACAGACGCAAAACGCGGAACAGGCCATGCCGGCCATGCTGAAGGATCTGGAAACCAAAATCAACCAAATGCAAGAAGTCGGACTTGAGTTTTCCCAGTATAAGGATTCAGGAAAAATGATTGTCAAGGTGGTCGAAAAAGGCACGAATAAAGTCATTCGGGAAATTCCCAGCGAAGAGTTCTTAAATCTGGTTGAAAAGATGGACCAGATGATCGGCATCTTGTTCGATAAAAAAGTATAACCGGCGACACCGCGCGAAAGCGTGGGGTCGCTATGGGGTTTGCTCGATTTCTTGCCCGAGAACGGATCGATTTTTCCTGCCTTGTTTTATCTTGATATTGGATTGTCATCCATGATAATCCTTCCATATCCGAAGTGTTCTGAAAAAACCCCATAATAAACTGGCCGTCCAAATGTAATATCCGTCATGCAGCTTGCTTTTTCTTTCTGGTGCTTCGGGGAGACAGCAGAGCGCTGCCTTTGTTTGGATTTAAGATAAGGAAGTCTGAAAGATGGAACAAATCAGGGTGCTGATTGTCGATGATGAATTATTTGTCGGGGAATTGTTGAAGGAATATCTTTCTATAAAAGGGTATGAAGCGGCCGCTGTTTCAAACGGAGAGGATGCGCTGTCCGTTTCTCAGCAATTTCAGCCGCACATCGTCATTCTGGATATCCGGATGCCGGGAATGAGCGGTATGGAGGTGCTGAAGAACATCAAAGCGAAAAACAAAGCAACGGGTGTGATAATGTTGTCTGCCTATGGAGATACGGAAACCGTTGATGAGGCGCTTCGGTTGGGTGCCGACCATTATCTTCAAAAACCCATGAACCTGAAGCATCTGGTGGAAACCCTGACGCTGCTGCATCCCCGCCAGGACGAGAGCAAGGCATGCATCTGATTGATCTGGACAAGGCAAAGCCGGGGATGACGCTGGCCAAACCGGTTCATACCCTGCAGGACGTGTTGCTGCTGAAACCGGATGTTCGGCTGACCGAAAAAAACATTCATATCTTGAAATCATGGGGCATTCGCGAGATTTGGATTGAAGATGCGGCTGGCGAAAGCGTTACCGGGCACATGGATCCGGAGCATGAAATCAGAGCCTTCATTGATGATGAACTCAGGGCAAAATTTTCTGAAACGCTTCCAGATCCATTGATGGAAGAGATCCTGCGGATTGCCGGAAATCTCCTGGAAAAACGATTGCTGAAAAAAGAAAATAAACATGGCGCCCAAAAACCTTAACCGCATCATCAATCAGATAGACGATCTTCCAACACTTCCAAGAACCGTGTTGAAAATTACGGAACTGGTCAACAATCCCAAATCTTCCGCCAGGGATATTTCCAGCGTGATTACCGATGACCAGGTGCTCACAGCCCGTCTGCTTAAACTCGTGAATTCTTCCTTTTACGGATTTCCCCAGAAAATATCCACCATTACCGGTGCCATCGTCCTGCTGGGGTTTGATGCCATACGCAACCTGCTCCTGACCACTTCTGTTTTTGATATGTTTTCAACCCGATCTCGGGAAAATCGAATGATTCAGGAAAGTTTCTGGGATCATTCCCTGGGGTGCGCCATCGGGGCCAAGGTGATTGGAACCTACATGCGGTATGAAAAAGTTGAAGAACTTTTTGTTTCCGGTCTTCTCCATGATATTGGAAAAATTGTGGAAATGCTGTTTCTGCCGGATGACTTTGCTGAAGTTCGAAACATGGTGAAAATCCGCAATATCCTGATGATTACAGCCGAGGAAGAAGTTCTGGGCTTTACCCACCCGGATGTGGGTAAGCTCTTGGCAGAGAAATGGAATTTGCCCTTGAAGCTGGTAAATATTCTGGAACATCATCATCACCCGGAGCAGGCCGGACGATTTATTCAGGAAACATCCATTATTCACCTAGCGGACATTCTCTGCAGGGCCATTGATTTGGGATCCGGCGGTGATAAAAAAATGCCGTCCCTGAATTCAGAAGCCTGGGCATCCCTCAAATTGAAAGCCAATGTCCTTGAGCCCATTTTTCAGGAAATGGAAAGAGAATTTCAGGATATTAGCTGGGTGGTCACCGGGAAATAGCAGCCGGCCACAACGGGTCAATATAACGACAGACGAATAACAGACATAAGGCAATGGGTATAAGGACAGGTGATGTTTGTCACCTGTCCTTAGTGTTTACATACTATGGCTGATACTGACAATAAGATCGAGAACGCCGAAAAATCTATCGCCCTTCTGGAAATGGGATATCAGGCTATACTGGAATTCATTGACCAGATGGATGAGATTTCCCAGCTTCAGGATAAGATTGATATTACCGCCAACATCAATCAGATATGGGCGGTTTTTTTGCATGAAATTCAGAATTTGATAAAAATGGAAGGCTGTGCCTTGTTCATGGTCGACGACCAGAACCATGAATTTGTTTTGAAAAGCGCTTCGCCCCTGTCGATGGGGTCTGTTTGCCGGAATGAAATTGAACATCAGATCGAATGCGGCATGTTTTCCTGGATTATTAATCGCCGAAAACCCGCCCTGCTTCCCGCCCTTGTCCTTAAAAACAAAAAAACCATCATTATGCTGCCATTGGTTACGGCAAAACACACGCTGGGTGTGGTCCTTATCATCACGGCCATTGAAGAGAGCGCCATCACACAGGAAAACATGAAGCATCTGGGCATGCTGGCCAAGCAATGTTCCTTGGTGATGGAAAACTCCCTGTTGTACGACCGGCTAAGAAAAGATCATGAATCGCTCCAGAAGGCCCAACGTCAGATCCTTCAGGCTGAAAAACTGGCATCCATCGGTCGGCTGACCGCAGGTGCTTCTCATGAAATTCTCAATCCCCTTAACATTCTTTCAGGCTATACCCAGATGCTTATGCTGCAAGGCAATCCGGATGAGCGAACAACCCGGTATTTAACCATCATGAGCGAGCAGATCGAGCGAATATCCAGGATCGTGAACGGACTCTATCAGTTTTCTCAGGCAGCCGGTTCCAATAAGGATAGGATCCAGATTAATGCGCTAATCCGGAACGTTTTTCAGCTTTTTGAGCACGAACATAAATATGATCATATTCACAATGTGATGAATCTTGAAGAGAACTTGCCCGCGATTCAGGGAAATGTCGACACCCTGTCACAGGTATTCTTTATCATGCTGTCCAATGCCAGGGACGCCATGCCAAAAGGCGGAGAATTAAGCATATCCACAAAGAGAGTTCCTTCTGAAAACACGATGGAACCCATGGACAACTGGATTGAAATTCAATTTCGGGATACCGGACATGGCATTCCGGAAGCGGAAATTGACAGGATTTTTGATCCGTTCTTTACCACCAAGGCTTCGAATAATGGAACCGGCTTGGGGCTGTCCCTCAGTTACGGCATCATTCAGAATCATGGCGGAACCATTCACGTGGAAAGCCAGGTGAATAAGGGAACGACATTTACCATCCGTCTGCCCTGTTAATGACATGCATTATTTCGAAACCATCAATATTCTTATTTTTCCCAAGGCCATCACCAATGATTGGAGATAATTATGACGGATATTAATAAATTAGAGCTTAAAGGATTTTGTACCAATTCCATCCGGAGCGTATTCCACACCATGCTTTCCATGGAGGTGAGCGTTGCTGAGACTGATCCTTCAATGGAATTATCAGGCAGTAAAGTAGTCGGCTGTGTCGGTTTTGCCGGAGATGTCGTCGGAAATATCTGTGTTCACGTTCCCAAGCAATTCGCTCGCGTCATGACCGCCGCGATGCTGGGCATGGAAGTGGATGAGGTCGAAGATGATGAAGAAATCAATGACGTCATCGGTGAAGTCAGCAATATGGTGGGAGGGGATATGAAATCCAAATTATGCGATGCCGGATTCCCCTGTGTGCTTTCCATTCCCAATGTCACTTCCGGAAGCGATTTTAAAATTGAGTCCAAGGGGTGGATGCGACATGAAAAAATTGCTTTCCAGCATCAGGAACAATTATCCATGATTGAGGTGTTTATTAAATCTGTCGTCTGATGGCGGTGTGCGGCACCCACTGTCTTTAAGCTAAAAATGGAGGAACCTTATGACCCTGAAAGTATTGGCTGTCGATGACAGCAAAACCATTCGAAAAATTGTGAGCAAGGCATTTTCAGCCTATGACTGTGAAGTCCTGGAAGCAGAAAATGGTATTGACGGGCTTTCAATCGCCAGTCGTGAAAAGCCTGATTTGATTGTTCTGGATATTACCATGCCGGTGATGAATGGTGTGGAAATGCTGGGTAAACTCAAGGGACAGCCGGACCTGAAAGATATTCCGGTGATCATGCTGACCGCTGAATCCGGCAAAGACAATGTCATGCAGATTGTGAAGATGGGTGTCCGGGACTATATGGTCAAGCCTTTTAAAGGGGAGCAGTTGATTGAAAGGGTGTTGAAAATCTATACCCTTCAACCCAAGGAGGCAGCGGCATCGTCGCCTCTATCAAGCCCGTATTTTTCAATTGCGGGCGATATTCAGATCTTATCCTTGCCGGAAAAATCAGAGCGGGGAACCATGGCGGAGATCGAGAGCGATTTCAACCGGACTCTAAAAACCATGGCCACTGCGGGTCTTAGTAAGATGATTCTGGATGCCAGGCAATTAAAAGAGGTTAACATGCTGGTGATCAAATTGGTGCTTTCGGTTGTCGAGAGCTGTCAGAAATCCAAAATTCATTTAAGAATGGTTGGATCTCCGGCCCTGGGGACTGAACTCAAGGGCTTTCAGGAAACCAGTGGCTTTACCATCAGCGCTTCGATCGAAGAGGCCAAGGCAACTTTTTGACGCTTCCTCCTCCCCCTCGCCCCCCTTTTTGAAAAAGGGGGGATATCAGTTCATGATTTATTGTTTCCATCTCTTATTTTCTTCCTTCCGGCATTCCTACGCGACATTCCGCAAAATGCAACTCGCAAAATGCAAAGACACGGATCATCCTGTTATCATAAGTCAATAAGTCGTTTCTCTGAAAAAACAGTCTTTCAACTTCTCGTGAATGGATTGCAAAATGCAAATTATCCGGATCCTGAAAAAAATACGCGTTACGAAAGCATGGAATTAACTATTTGAATATATGCAATAATAATTAATTTTTTAAGGATTTTTTCCAATTGGCACCATCCTTGCTCAACAATGAGGCAACAGCAGTAGCTACCGTAATAAAAGCAATGCATCGTTATGTTGAGAATGAGGAGGCAAACTTTGACGAACCTCGCAATCGATTACAGCAACTGGCAGGATACGGATTCCCGTCTTGAGGAGAAACCGTCTATCTCCATTTCCAGCCAGCCATGTTCATTTATGGGCATGATTGGCCAAAGCGAGCGGATGCAAAGGATATTCCGCCTTGTGGAGAAGGTGGCTGACAGTGACAGTACCATCATTATTCAGGGTGAAACCGGAACGGGAAAAGGGTTGATTGCCAAGGCCATTCATGAGAATTCATATCGAAAAGACAAACCGTTCGTCCAGATCAATTGCGGCGCGATTCCGGAAAATCTTCTGGAAAGTGAACTTTTCGGACATGTGAAAGGTGCCTTTACCGGAGCTGTTGCAGCCAAACCCGGAAAATTTGAAATTGCCAATGGCGGGACTATTTTTCTGGATGAAATCGGCGATATGAGCCACGATCTTCAGGTTAAATTGCTGAAGGTCCTTGAAGATAGTGAATTTGAACGTGTCGGCGGTTGCCAGACCATAAAAACCGATGTTCGGATTATTGCAGCAACGCATCGGGATCTTGAAGCTGCTGTTGAAAACGGCACTTTCCGTGAAGACCTGTATTATCGCCTGGTTGTCATTCCCCTGACGCTTCCGCCGTTAAGAGATCGAAAATCGGATATCCCGCTTCTCATTTCCCATTTTCTGAATCAACTGAACCAGAAAAAACGTACTCAGGTAACCGGAATTTCTGAAAAAACCATGGAGCTGATGATCGCCCACTCATGGCCGGGAAATGTCCGGGAGTTGAAGAACATGATGGAACGGCTTGTTGTTCTCACTCAGGAAGGGGAGATCTACCCCAGAGATCTGCCGCTAAAGCTGAGGACCGCTCCTGCGGACACATCAGCTATTTCGGATGTTGAAGTGTCGGATCAGGGAATATGTCTCAGTACAGCCGTCAGTGATTTTGAAAAATCACTGATTTCTCAGTCGATGAAAATTGCAAACGGTGTTAAGAAAAATGCCGCCAAGCTTCTCAACATCAAACGCACCACCCTGATTGAAAAAATCAAACGCCACAACCTTGAAGAGAACTTTGCGTAATTTCCGTGTTCCGGGTGTGTCAACCAGGCTGTTTTGTTCATAAATACCTCCCCCCTCCGATCCCCCTGAAAAAGGGGGATTATTCATTCCCCCCCATGAAGTTTCATGTCGCGTGCGTAAATGTGCAGGATTAGTCTGGTCACCCCCGCGAATGAAAAGGGCATCCCGTTAGCAAGAAGCAGGCCGGATTCTTGCATTTCCAGCAGGCCGAATTTTCACGAAGTCGCCATTTCTCCTGTCAACGTTATGACACCTGCAGAACCGAATGTTTCAATTCAGCTCGCATGAATAGCCAATCGGCCAACATTTTCATTTGATTCCAGAGGGTTGTCGTCGATAACGAATATCTGGTATGAATATTGCTTTGCCTGAAGATGGACTTAAAATCCAGAAAGGATATCGTATAAGACTTTTGAAGTTTCAACCACTGTCAAATGCCATTAATGGCACAATGAGGTAAGGATGAATTTTTTTGATTCAATGCAAACCAGCGCATCGGGATTGACGGTTCAGCGGCTGAGAATGAATCTGGTTGCCATAAATCCGGCCAAAACGGATACAACTCGAACCGAACAAGGGGGGCCGTATCAACGGAAAGAACCGGTTTCCACTGCCGCCCCCATTCAGAGCGCTTTCGATGAGGTGCTGAAGGCGAAACTCGGCAACAAGTCTACAAAAGAGAATGGGGCCGATGTCATCAACGATCAGCAAAAAACGTTGCTGAAGTACGATTCCCTGCACCCGGATGCAGTTCCTCAGGGGCTTGTTTCCATGCCCAACAGGCCAGGAAATGTCCGGGAGCTGAAAAACATAATGGAACGGCTGGCTGTTCTCACTCAGGAAGGGGAAATCTACCCCAGGGACTTGCCGCAAAAGCTGAGGACCGCCCCTTCGGACACAGCAGCCACTTCGGATGTTAAAGTGCCGGATCAGGGAATATGTGTCAGTACAGCAGTCAGTGATTTCGAAAAATCACTGATTTCCCAGTCGATGAAAATTACAAACAGTGTTAAGAAAAATTCCGCCAAGCTTATCAATATCAAACGCCATAATCTTGAAGATATTTTTGCCTGATTTCCTTTTTCTCGGTGCATTCAAAAGTCTGTTTTGTTCATAAATCCCCCCCTTCAATCCCCCTTGAAAAAGGGGGGATTATTTATTTTTTTCTCCATGAAGTTTCATGCTGCGTGCGTAAATGTGCAGGGTCGGTCTGGTCACCCCTGTGAATGAAAAGGGCACCCTGTTAGCAAGAAGCAGGCCGGATTCTTGCATTTCCAGCAGGCCGAATTTTCACGAAGCCGCCATTTTTCCTGTCAATGTTATGACACCTGCCGGACCGAACATGTCAAATCAGCCCGTCTGAATAGCCCATCAGCCCACATCTTCACTGGATGCAGCGGGTTTTCGTCAATAGCGTGTGCCTGGTATGGATATTGCTTTACCTAAGGTGAACTTAAAATGGAAAGGATATCGCTTATGGAATCACTGGGATTATTCAATCAGACTTTTTCTGTCTTGGAAAAGAGCATGGATCTGCGATCCCAAAAACATAGCCTCATGGTTTCCAATATCGCCAATATGGATACACCCAATTACAAGGCGTTTGACATTCTCGTGGAAGAGGAAATGGGAAAGGCATTGGGAGAAGCAAAAACAATGGCGCTGAGCCGGACCCAGCCCGGGCATATCCCCTTAAGTGGAACCGCGGATCTGAATGCTCCGGAAATCAAACCGGTTGAAAGCCCCCGGTATAATTTCCGAGAAGACGGCAATACCGTTGACATGGACAAAACCATGTCCGTTTTATCGGAAAATGGTCTGCTGTATAATGCATCAGCTCAGATGATCGCAAAGAAATTTCAATCACTTTCAAATGCCATTAATGGTACAATGAGGTAACGATGAATTTTTTTGATTCAATGCAAACCAGCGCATCGGGATTGACGGCGCAGCGACTGAGAATGAATCTGGTTGCCACGAACTTGGCCAATACGGAAACAACTCGGACCGAACAAGGGGGGCCGTATCAACGGAAAGAACCTGTTTTTGCTGCTACCCCCGTTCAGAGCGCTTTCGGTGAGGTGCTAAAGGCGGAACTCGGCAACAAGCCTTCGGAAGTAAATGTGGTCGAGGTAATCAACGATCAGCGAAAACCTTTGCTGAAATTCGATCCCTTGCACCCGGATGCAGATCCTCAGGGGTTTGTTTCCTTGCCCAACATCAATGTGATGGAGGAAATGGTGAACATGATGGCGGCATCGCGGAGTTACGAGGCCAATGTTACCGCCATATCCACTTCAAAAAACATGGTGCAGAAAGCACTTGAAATAGGACGATAATATGGAGCCGATTCGCTTTGACACGACACAGTTCTTCCCGAAAATGCCGGCAGCGGCAGGAAGCTCGCTTACAGAAGATGCTCAGAAGAACACTTTCGGAGATATGTTAAAGAACCATTTGGCTGAAGTCAACCACCTTCAGAATTCGGCCGATATTGCAGCCCAGAACCTGGCATCCGGCCAGGATAAAGACATTCATAACACCATGATTGCCATGGAAAAAGCAGGCGTGGCGTTTCAGCTCACCATGCAGGTTCGAAACAAGGTGCTCGAGGCGTATCAGGAAATCATGCGGATGCAGGTATAAATCAGAAAAGGATGAGAATCCATGCAGCTACAAGGGACACTAGAGCAGTTTAAGGTTGTTTATGCCGGGCTGAATCCGATCAAAAAAATCACGTTGTTTTCACTGATCGGTGGAGTGATTGCAGGATTAACTCTGATCATGGTTCTGAACGGCAGACCCGATTACCAGGTATTGTTTTCCGGGCTCTCTGCCGAGGATTCCGGTGCCATCATCGGCCAGCTCAAAGCCAAAAAAATTCCCTTTCAGATTTCATCCAACGGCGGTGCTATCCTGATCCCAAAGGATATTGTATACGAAACCCGTATGGAATTTGCTTCCCAGGGACTTCCCCAGGGAGGCGGCGTGGGGTTTGAAATTTTCGACAACTCAAAATTGGGAATGACCGAATTCGTTCAGAACGTCAATTATCAAAGGGCCATTCAGGGAGAGATTTCCCGAACCATTAACCGTTTTGAAGAAGTTGAAAGCTCCCGCGTTCATATTGTCATGCCCCCCAAATCCTTGTTCGTCGAGAATGAAGAGGCGGCCAGGGCATCGGTTGTCATCAAGTTTCGCCCCAGAAAGACGCTGAGTGCGGATCAAATTCAAGGGATTGTTCATCTCATATCCTCAAGTGTCTCTGGTCTGAAGCCGGAAAATGTCACCATTGTGGACAGTCTTGGAAATCAGATCGCCAGTCAAAAGGAAAAAAACGATATTGACAAAGCCAGAACCGATCAATTGGCTTATCAGGAAAAAGTTGAACAGACCATGGAAAACCGGGTAAAAACCATGCTTGATAATGCGCTGGGTCCGAACAAGGCCATTGTGCGGCTTTCGAGTAATATGGATTTTAAAAAACAGGAGAAAACAGAGGAGCGATTTTATCCGGACAACAAGGTGGTTCGAAGCGAACAAATATCGAATGAATCTTCTACAAAGCCTGAAAAAGCGGCGATGGGGGTCCCGGGGGCAAACGCAGCCATGACGGACAAACTTCAGCAGGGGACCGATGCGCCTTCGGCCAGTTCAGGGTTTCAGAAGCAGAATTCGACCGCGAATTATGAAATCGGAAAAATGACCAGCCACACCATCGAACCCATTGGCCGGATTACCAGCATTTCCGTGGCGGTTCTGGTGGATGGGGCCTATAAAGCCGTAAAAGGCGAAGACGGGAAGTCGAAAGTCGAATATGTACCCCGTTCGCCGGAAGAAATTTCCAAAATAAAAAGCATTGTCATGCGCGCGGTCAATTACACGGCATCAAGAGGGGATGAAGTCGAGGTGGTCAACATTCCCTTTGAAAAGTCGGAGTTGACAGAGGTTTCAGCGGGTGAAGGAAGCAATGGCTGGATTTCCAGGCTGATGCAGTATTCCGCCTATATCAAATACGTTTTTTCAGGGGCGTTCATGCTGCTCACCTTTATCTTTGTCATCCGCCCGCTCATTCAGTGGTTGACCGCCGAAGCTTCAAATGATGCTCAGTTGCTGGGCCATCTTCCCAGAACGGTGAATGAAATTGAAAGGGAATATGGCGGCCAGTCGCCCAGGATTCTGCCCATCAGTAATCAGCTTTCACAGCTGGCAATGGCGGACAATCAAGCTTTTGTTGAAGTGCTGCGGGAATGGATGAAACAAAGCTGATATCTGTCAACTGAACCCCGTTTTATCAATCATAAGGGAGACAATGCAGTCAAACTATGGATACGACCCAGTTATCAGGCGCATTAAAAGTTGCGGTACTCATTCATTCGATGGGCGAGAAAATCTCCAGGGATATTCTGGACCGAATGGGAGAGACTGAAAAAAAAATTGTTCAGCAACATATGTCTCAGATTGGTTCGATCTCGCCGGACGTGGTGGAGAAAATCGCTCAGGAATTTACGTTGCTGGCTGAAAAGATCAAACAGCGTCAATCTCAGGGACTGGTTCCGGCTAAAACTGGAGACAATGAAGCGTCCAGGTCCGAACCCCTTCATGCGTCGGATCCGAATCCTGAATCCAGTCCGCGCGAATCCGAACCGGATACCGAGCCGGTCGAAGAGGAGTCCACCTTAAAAGCGCTTCAATCCATTGATCCGGATCAACTCGTTGAGATGATTAAGGATGAACACCCTCAAACTATTGCGGTGATTGTTGTTCATCTTAATCCGGAGTCCGGCAGCGCTGTATTATGCAAACTTCCGGATAACCTGAGGGTCGAAGTGGCCATGCGGATCGCCAGGCTTGATAAGGTGTTGTCGGGCATGATCAATGAGATCGATCGGGTGTTTGAAGACTTCATGAAAAAGAAAAAATCATCCGCCACGCATAAAACCGGAGGCGTCAGCCACCTGGCCGAGTTGCTGAATATGACGGAAGGCTCTGCGGGAGAGCGGATATTGAATGATATTGAGGAAGTCAACCCGGATCTTGCTGCCCAGATCAAACAGATGATGTTTGTGTTTGAAGACCTGGTTCTGGTGGATGACAAAGGAATGCAGAAGGTTCTTCGGCGGGTTGAGACGCCTAAATTGGCTCTGGCGCTTAAGGGAGCTTCTGAAGAAGTCAAACATAAAATATTCAAGAACATGTCTGAACGGGCCGGCGTCATGTTGAAAGAAGAGATAGAGGCGATTGGCGCAGTTCGGATGAGGGATGTTGAAGAAGCCCAGCAAAACATAACCAAAATCATTCAGGAACTGGAAGCCAAAAGCGAAATCGTTATCAGTGGTCGGAAGGGAGGGGATTATATTGCATAAAATCATCAAAGCCTGCGGGTTGTTCTCTTGCGCGACTTCTGAACCCTATTGTTTTCCTGATATTTTTAAGGGGGCGTCACTGGGCGATGAAAGCCCCCCAAAAGAAAATGCCGGTACCTCCTTTCAGCGCGTTTACATCAATGTCGATTCCGGCCTGCCGGGGGAAACGCCGGGTAAATTCAAAAAAACAGAATCAACCTTTGCGGCGGAAGAGCAGGTGGATTATCAGAAAAACTTTGATGACCTGATTCTGGAGTCTCAAAAAAAAGAAGCGGACGCCTACCAAAGGGGAGTTCGGGAAGGTCATCAGGATGGTTTTTCGCAAGGTCGCAAGGCCGGGATCGCCGAGGGATTGAAAGAAATTGAACCGGTGATTCATTTGTTTCAGCAAGCGGTGGAGGAGATCAAAAAACTTCGTAAAGAACTTTGTCTGAAGGCCGAGAAAGAGACCGTAAAACTATCTCTTGCCATTGTAAGAAAAATCCTGGCTCAGGAGCCTGCAACAAATCCTGAAATTATTGTCGGGGTTGTTAAAAAAACATTTGAAACCATTGCAATGAATGCACCTGTCCGGATTCGGATACATCCTTCGGAACTGGCCTATATGCGGGAGCGCAGATCCATGATTCCCTTTGAAGGAGATGTTACATTTGTTGAGGATCCGTCCATTTCCCGCGGGGGATGTGTGGTGGAAAGCCTTTCGGGCGATGCTGACGCCAGGATTGAATCGCAGCTTCAGATGATCGAGGAGGCTTTCCAGCCGGGCCTGGAGAAAAACAACCTGGATTTAGAGAGATTATCCTGATGGAATCCTTTGATTTGAATTATTACCACACGCTCCTGGATCATGCGTGCCCGATAAAAGCCACCGGAAAGGTGACAAAAGTGGTGGGTCTGGTCACCGAATCCCTGGGGCCCTCATCCTATCTCGGGAGTGTGTGTGACATTTATCCCCAGGGCTCAGACCGCAAGGTGAAAGCTGAAGTGCTGGGGTTCAGGGATAACAAGGTGTTGTTGATGCCGCTTGAGGATATTCGGGGAATCAGTCCGGGAAGCCTGGTGGTCGCCGGAAAACAAAAAGCCTATATTCCGGTTGGGGACAAACTTCTGGGAAGAATTGTGGATGGACTTGGAAACCCTATTGATGGGAAAGGGCCTGTTTCTTATGACTGCGAATATCCCATTTATGCCGAACCGATGAATCCGCTTTCACGAAGCCGAATTCACAAACCCCTGGATATCGGCATTCGGGCTATCAATGGTTTGTTGACAATTGGGTGCGGGCAGCGGGTGGGGATTTTTGCTGGCTCAGGTGTCGGAAAAAGTGTGCTGTTGGGGATGATTGCCCGCAAAACCTCGGCGGATGTCAACGTCATTGCATTAATTGGGGAACGAGGCAGGGAAGTAAACGAATTTATTCAAAAAGAACTTGGCGACGAAGGATTGAAAAGATCTGTGATCGTTGTGGCCACCTCGGATCATCTGCCCCTGATTCGGTTAAGAGCTGCATTTATTGCCACCACCATCGCCGAATACTTTCGTGATCAGGGGCTTCATGTGAATCTGATGATGGATTCCGTGACGCGGTTTGCAATGGCGCAAAGAGAGATCGGCCTTGCCCTGGGGGAACCGCCCACATCAAAAGGATATACCCCATCTGTTTTTACCCTGCTTCCCAAGCTCTTGGAACGGGCGGGGACATCGTCAAATTGCGGAACCATAACCGGTCTGTATACGGTGCTGGTCGAGGGGGACGACATGAACGAGCCGGTTGCGGATGCGGTCCGATCCATACTGGATGGGCATATTGTCCTGACCCGGGATCTGGCCATGCAGAACCATTATCCGGCCATCGATATATTAAGAAGTATCAGCAGGGTCATGGGTGATATCGTTCCATCCCGTCACAAGGGGTGCGCGGGACTTTTTAAGTCGCTTCTGGCAACTTATCGAAAAGCAGAGGATTTGATCAACATTGGCGCCTATGTGCCGGGTAGCAACCCAAAGATAGATCAGGCCATAAATATGATAGACAATATCACCCGATATCTTCAGCAGGGAATTGAGGACACGGCCAGCTTTGAAGAAAGCGTTCAGCAGTTGGAGGGTTTGTTCCAATCCCAAGTGACAGGGGTATCAAAGTGATACAGAAAATAAGATTCCGCCAACATTTTTTTTCATGATTTGCAGTTCATGCTGATGGGAGGGGATTATGTCCAGATTTAAATTTGCACTTGAAGCGCTCCTGAATCATCGCCTTCATCACGAGGAAATCATTCAGAAAGAACTGGCGGTATGCGGGTGCAGGGTCAGGGATGAAAAAACGATCCTAACGCGGATTCACCAGGATAAAGACAAAGCATATGCGGAGATTCATCAAAAACAACTGCGTGGGGTCGCTATTTCTGAACATATCCTTTACGCCAATTTTCTTGAAGGGCTTGCCCGGAATATAGTCGTTCAGCAAGAAAAGGTGAGAGAATCAGAAAAGATGTACGCTCAAAAACGGGATGAACTGATTGAAGCGGTCAAAAAACGAAAAACCATTGAAAATCTGAAAGAAAAAGGATTGGCCGCATATTCCAGAAAACTGCTGAAACTGGATCAGGATTTTCTGGACGAAGTTGCGATCTGTCGTTTTCATAAGGAAACCCCATAATCAGGAATTCATCATGATGCTAAGTGAAATCATCACCACACCCAATTCCGGCGATATGGTCTCCGGAACCTGCAGATCTCAGGCATTAAAGGACGGAGTTTTGGGTGGCCCGGGTCAATTGACGGATCATTCCGATTCTCTTCAGAAAAATTTTTTGTCACTGCTTTCCCAATATGGTCATGGAACTGTTCAGGTGGCTTCAGAAGAATCTTCAAAGTCCAATCTGAAACTATCAGAAAGCCAATTGACGGACGAAGCGGAGACAGATGATCCGGCTGCGGGAGCAATAAAGGAAAAGCCAGGTAAGGGCAGTCAAGCATCCAAACGGCTAACATCCATTTATCCAAAATCGCCTGACTTTGTTCTGGGCCTTTTGTCCATACCGGATTCGCAGCACCCGGACTTGTCAGCGAAGGCTGGTTTGTATTCTCTGAGTTCGGAAAATGATGCAACTCTGTCCCCTGATTTGATTGCTGGCGGATCACCGGCGAAAATGGCGGTGAATGATCGGCTGCCTGATGCGCAGAATGTTCAGGCAGACAACCTTCTGGCAGCCACTGCGCTTTCAGGGGCTGAAGGGGTTCCGGTGGTTCAAGCCAATGTATTGCCGAAATTGAGTGAACAATGGGTTGAAGCAATTTCAGCGCCTGTTCCATCGGGGACGGGCTTGTCTCAGGCAGATCAGGCAGGTGTAGATTTTGCTGGGACGGTTCAAGCCCGGGTCATGCCGGGGTTGCCTGAACAGTGGAATGAAGCAACTCCAGCGCTTGTTCCTTCAGAGGCAGGCTTGCCTCAGGCAGATCAGGCAGGTGCGGATTTTGCTCAGGCAGTTCAAGCTCAGGTCATGCCGAAGTTGCGTGAACAGCAAAATGAAGCAACTCCAGTGTCTGTTCCTTCAGGGGGGGGCTTGTCTGACGCTGATCAGACAGGTGCAGATCCCGCTCAGGTTGTTCAGGGCAGGCATGGGCAGCCTGATTTGGAATCCATTTCATCTCCAGCGTTTTCAGGTTCTGATGAGATTTCTGCAGTCCAAGCTCAGGTAGCACCGAAGTTGCGTGCACAGCAACATCAGGAACATCACCCTGATCTCAATCTGCTCACTGAAAAAAAAGGATCGGCTGTGAAGGGGGATCAAGTGCAGGGAGTTCCCGCGGACAGTACTTCCGAGAACTCGGTTGCATATGGAAAGGATTTCGCGGAGCATAAGACTGCCTCCGATATTCGGCATCAGGAAGTTAAGGTGAAATCCGCTTCATTTCTTCAAATCGATGATTCTGCTGAACCCGGTGAAATTGCAATCTCTTCTGCCGGCGCTTCGAATGCCGATGATAATGGAACGCCGGATGCGTTCAGGTCCACAAAACACACGGACAAGATTACAGGTAAGGAAGCGTTTCAACCCCCGGATACGGATTTAGGGGATTCGGCTGTCAATTTTGCCAGGGGAAGCCAGGTGGAAAAAACATCTTTGACGAATTCACCTTCATCTTCAATTGAAACCCGGCCAGCAGACCCGTCGTTTCAGACAGAGATTTTGAAGCAGGTCGTGGATAAATCAGCTTCCACTTTGAAATCCGGGCAGTCTGAGCTTCGGATTGATCTGAAACCCGAATCCCTGGGGCATTTACGCCTTCATGTATTGATGGATCATCAGCAGGTGACCGTCAAAATTCTGGCGGAAAACACCCAGGTGAAAGAGATGATTGAACGTCAGGCGTCTTTGATCAGAAACGAACTCCAGCATCAGGGCATCAAGGTTGATGCTGTAAATGTGGATATGTTGATGTCTGGTGGAACAGATTTTGCATCTTCTCATCATGAGGAAACTGCATTCAAACAGGCCCGAAATGAGCCATTTTATGGCAGTGGCCAGGAAAAACCCGGCAAAAGCGAATTGAGTGAGCCGGATTTGCAGGGCCAGGCCAACAGCAGAGGCGGATATCTTGTCAATTATTTTGCTTAATAAACCAATACCGGAAAACAATCTCCGACTTTCTCACGTCCGATATATGGGGGGGGATCATGACTGTTTCAGCCGTTAGCACATCCACTTCGTCTGCGAATAATTTATACAGCTCGGGTTCCAGTACCCTGGGTAAAAATGATTTCCTGACCCTTATGATCACGCAGCTTCAGAACCAGGACCCGTTGAATCCCGCGGACAGCACGCAGTTCGTTGCCGAGCTCGCGCAGTTCACTTCTCTGGAACAATTAACGAACGTCAATGATAATCTCAAGATTGTCCAGGCGTTCAATCAATCCATCAATAATGCGCAGGCTGTCAGTTTTGTCGGTAAAACGATTAAGGCCAGCGGCGCCATGTTTCAAATTAGCTCCGGTGAAACGCATGAAGTTCAGTATCAACTGGGTGAAGACGCAGATAAGGTTTATGTCAGTATCCTCGACTCAACCGGTCAAACCGTCAAGAAAATCGAAATGGATCAGATGACCGCAGGCCAGCAGAGTGTTATCTGGGATGGCAAGGATGATAACGGCAATACAGTGGCTGCCGGAACCTATTCTTTTTCGGTTCAGGCAACCGACAAGGATGGAAATGTCATGAGTACGGCTGCCTATGTCGAGGATATTGTGACAGGCGTCAGCTATCACGATTCCAATACCTATCTGCTGTCAAATGGCATTGAAATCCCCTATTCAGCGATTATCGAGGTGACGGAACCGACGAATTAAGTCAACGGCAAGGCAGGCTCTTTCTTCAGACAGAATGCTTGACACATAACACTAATATTAACATGAGGAGGACGTTTATATGCTTAGTTCAATGTATTCAGGAATATCCGGCCTGACGGCCAATACCCAGAGAATGGCGGTTATCGGCGACAATATCGCCAATGTCAATACCATGGGATATAAGGGTTCGATACTTTCTTTTGAAAGTTTGATCAACCCATCTGTCGGCGGATTTACAGGTAATGAAATTGGCAGCGGGGTCATGCTGGGTGATGTCAGCTATGACTGGAATCAAGGAACCATTCAAAGAACAACGAATCCCTATGACATGGCGATTGCCGGCAGCGGATTTTTTATGGTCAAAGACGCCAGTGGAGATACTTTTTATACCCGTGACGGTGAATTCAATTTTGATGCCAGTGGGAATCTTACAACATCTTCGGGCATGGTGGTTCAGGGATGTGTCTATGCCAATCCACCAGCCAATCCCCCGGTTCCTGTTCCGATAACCATTGATCCAACGAAATATCAGAATGTTACAGTTGACAGTGATGGAGTGTATTGGGCTGAAACTATCGCTACACCACCGGTGAAGACAGCTCTGTTTCAGGCTGTGGTTTGTGATACGACGGATAGATCCGTGATGGCTAAAAATAGCAACAACCTTTACTCAAAGACCACTCCAGGGGCCATGGAAAAAATCGGAGTCCCGAATTCAAATGGTTTGGGTTCAGTCGACCCGGAATCCATTGAAATGTCCAATGTCGATATCGCCAAGGAATTTGTCAACATGATTACGGCCCAGCGGGCTTTTTCAGCCTGTTCCAAGGTCATTACAACCAGCGACGAAATCCTGCAGGAACTGGTCAATATGAAGCGGTAATTCAAATTATCACCAGTGACAGGGGTAAGGAAGCAATCCGCCTCATGCCGCTACTTGGCGCTGTCACAAAAAGGAGGTCGTCTTATGATCAAGGTAACCCGTTTAAACAATACTGAAATTATCGTGAATGCCGAAAGTATCCATTCGGTTCAGGCCACGCCGGATACGCTGATTACCTTCACGAACAAGGACCGGTTGATGGTCAAGGAACCTGTTGAAGAATTATCCAGAAGAATATTGGACTACCGACGAATGGTCTTTCAGAATCAAGCTTCGGCAGCAGATGTTCTTCAGCAGTTTCCGGACATCCTTCATTGATGATTTTTAAGGAGACTGTACTTTATGGATATCACGACACTGATGGGTATCCTGGTAGCGGGTGTGCTGGTGGTCAGCGCCATTCTGATGGGTGGATCGGGGATGTGGTTTCTGGATTATCCTTCCCTGATGATCGTTATCGGTGGAACCATGGGCGCAACGCTGATCGCTTATCCGATTTCCGAGGTGATGAGCGTTTTCGGCATTGCCAGAAATGTATTTTTACACCGCCACCAATCCCCAACAACGCTGATTCCCATAATGGTTCAAATCGCCAAGAAAGCTCGGATTGAAGGCATTCTTTCATTTGAATCCCAGATGAAAAAGCTGAATGATCCGTTTCTGATCAAGGGCATCCAGATGGCAATTGATGGTTTGGAATCCAGCGCCATTGAAGATGTGTTGAGCACGGAAATCGCTTATGTCGGGGAGCGCCATAAAATAGGTGCCGAAATTTTTTCGACAATGGGAGCCTATGCCCCATCCATGGGAATGCTGGGAACCCTCATCGGTCTGGTGCAGATGCTCAGGCAGATGAATGACCCCAGCTTGATTGGCGGGCCGATGGCGGTTGCCCTCCTGACCACGTTTTATGGCTCTGTCCTGGCGAACCTGATCTTCAATCCCATTGCTGGAAAGCTGAGAACCCGCAGCAAGCAGGAGATGCTGGTCAAGCAGATGATTCTGGAAGGCATTCTGGCGATTCAGTCAGGAGACAACCACCGGATTGTCGAGCAAAAATTGAAAGCTTTCATTTCACCGAAAGTTCTTCAAAAAACATCCAATGGAAACATCAGGCCATTGCGTTCGGCAGCGTCATGAACCCCAATTCCAGATACGGCATATCGCGTGATCCCCTCCCAGTTTCCAATAATGACTGGGCAATTGTATATGCCGGGTTCATCATCATGCTGCTGTGTTTTTTTATCCTGCTGTGTGCATATTCAGTGAAAGACCGTTCGAAACTGGTCCGGGCGGCCAGGTCGTTTTCAATGGCAGTCGGTATTTTCAGCGGCGGTCAGCGCTTTGAATCCGGCGAGGTTGCATTGCCGGTTGCCCCGGATATGGTAAATATTGACAGTGAGCTTGCGGGAATATATAGCAATGTTCAGGAAATGACCAGTGAACTGGGGATGGAAAACGGGGTTAAAGTATCTGTTTCCGAAAAAGGGCTGATCCTTCAGCTTTCAGATCGGATTTTGTTTGCGGCAGGACAGGCAGATATTCTTCCGGAAGCCAGAAAGCTGATCGAGCATGTTGGAACGATAGTTGCGAATCATCCGTCATACAGCCTCCGTATTGAAGGCCATACGGACAATGCACCCATCCGCACCAGCCGGTATCCATCCAACTGGGAGTTATCCACGTCACGGGCCGTGAATGTCGTTCGGTATCTTCTGGACAAACGCATTATTGCTGCTGAACGGCTGCTGGCCGCAGGCTTTGGCGAATACAAACCCCTTTTCCCCAATGATACCCCGGAAAACAGGGCCAGAAATCGCCGGGTCGAACTCCTTTTTTTTCGAAATGAAATTAAAAAGGTTGTTCAATGAGAGAAAATAATTGTAGAATCATCATCGGAAATGAACATGAAGTTTCGAACCCTCCAGGATGGTTGATAACCTTCAATGACTTGATCACCCTCCTGATGGTTTTTTTTGTTCTCATGTTTGCGATGGGCAATATCAATTCCCTGAAATCCGAAAAGCTTGTCGGGTCATTTCAGGGTGCACTGGGGGTGCTGCGGGAAGGAAAAAAAGTCGGAGTTCAGATTGTCAGACCCATTCAGCCGGCGGAGCCGGCAACTCAGGAAGTTTCTGGTGATTCTTCAATTGCGACTTCCCAGTTATCAGAAGTGTCTCGGAATGCTATTGATGATCTGGCCAATGATCCTGAAATTACGATTATTCAAACCCCGAAGGGACTATCTATTACGCTTTCAGATGGTATTCTGTTTCAAAGCGGCATTTCAGAACTCAGGCCAGAGGGATATCCGGTTTTGAATAAAATCATTCAGGTTCTTCAAGGCAATGGATTCGATGTCCGCATTGAAGGGCATACCGACAATGTGGCGATTCGAAGCGGGCGGTTTCCGTCGAATTGGGATCTTTCGATTGCCAGGGCCGTGCATGTGGTCAAATACTTTACCGATATCGGGAAAATAGTTCCCCAGCGGCTTTCGGCAGTGGGTTACGGCGAATCCAAGCCACTTTACCCGAATGACAGTCCGGAAAACAGGGGGAAAAACCGTCGTGTTGAAATTATTCTGGAGATGATGGATTCGTAAAATATGTCAAAGAAAAATATTATTATTATGTCAGGGATTGCGTTGATCGTTTTTTCGGTCATTGGCGGTGGGTTCTTCATGCTGTGGCAGAAGCTTTCCACGCTGGATAAACCGAAAGAAGTGGAGTCCGCCAAAACGCCTGAAAAAAGCGACCAAGGCGGCATGGGTCCTGTTTTCTCTCTTGATTCCTTCATTGTGAACCTGTCGGACCAGGGCGGAAAACGATACCTGAGAGTTACCATGGGCCTTGAGCTGGGAGATCCGAAATTTGCCGAAGAGCTGACGAAACGACTTCCGCAAGTCCGGGACAGCATTTTGATGATCCTTCCTTCCAGAAAGGTGGATGAGCTTCAAACCACGGAAGGAAAGAATTCGCTTCGCAACGAAATCATCTCCAACCTGAATGTATTGTTGGGTAAAGAGGTTGTGAAAAAAATATATTTTACGGAGTTTGTTATCCAGTAAATGCCGGCGAACCCTTATGTCTGACCAGATATTATCACAGGAAGAAATTGACGCCCTTCTTGGCGCAATGGCCAAGGGCGAAGTAAATCTTGAGGCAGAGGCCATTGCGCAGGGCCCCAAGGTTGAGACTTACGATCTGACGTCCCAGCGCATTATCATGCGGGATGAATTCTACGCGCTGGGGGAGGTCTACGATAAATTTACCGGAACGCTTCAAGGAGCGCTTTCCGCAAGCCTTCAGCGCTCCATTGAGGTTTCGCTGGTTTCAACGGAAATGGTCAAGTATGGTGATTTCATCAAGGCTTTCCCGAATCCGACCTGCTACAATATCTTCAGCATGGATCCCCTGATCGGATCAGGCCTGCTCGCCATTGAAACGGATCTGGTGTTTTCTCTGATTGATTGCATGTTTGGGGGTGACGGAAAACCCCTTACCCAGGTCAGGGATTTTACCCTGATAGAGCTAAGGATGATGCGGAAATTTGCCATGGAAGTTTTATCCAATTTCGAGAGAGCCTGGGAATTTCTGTTTCCTGTCAAAATCGCATTGAAAAAAACCGAAACTAAATCCGAATTCGTTCACGTCGTTAATTCCAGTGACCTGGTGATGGTCATCGTGTTTTTACTGCATGGAAAAGAATTCTCAGGCAATATTTACTTGTGTGTGTCATATCTGATGCTGGAGCCGATAAAAGAGAAGCTTTCCAGCAAATATCTGCGAGAAAAAGATATGGCCTATGCCTGGAAGCCTCAACTGGAGCACTTGCTGGACGATACTTCCGTTGTCGTGGTCGCAGAGCTGGGAAGAACGGTTCAGTCCGTAAGCGATTTGCTGAACCTTCAGGTGGCGGATATCCTTAAACTCAATTCCGGGCCTGATGACCTGATTACCATGAATATTGCCGGCGTTCCAAAATATTTGGGGTTTCCCGGAGTTGCCAAGGGCAATCGGGCGGTCGAAATTACGGCGTTGCTAAGCCCCAAAGGAGATCATCATGACGATGGGCGATCCAAATAAAATGAAATCCAGCGCCCCTTACGCCCCTAAATCCGGCCAGGGATCGCCGGGTGCCCAAAGCAGCGGATCCGCTGATAAATCCGTTTCTCAAAAATCCAATATGGATTTTATTCTGGATATCCCCCTGGAAATTTCAGTTGAACTGGGTCGAACAACCCTGATGATCAATGATCTGCTGAAACTGGGGCAGGGATCGGTTGTTGAATTGTCCAAAATTGCCGGCGAAACCCTTGAGGTACTTGCCAACCAGCGGTTGATTGCAAGAGGTGAAGTCGTTGTCATCAATGAAAAATACGGAATCCGCCTGACGGAAATCATCAGCCCGATGGAGCGGATCGAGAGACTGCGGTGATGGATCCGCCCAATTTCATTTATACGACCCTGAAAATGATCGGAATATTGGTTGTTCTTATCGGGGTTCTGTATGCCTGCCTTCATCTTATGAAACGCCTGCTTCATACCGCCGGATCCACCCGGAAGGCAGATCAACTGATTCGGGTGCTGAATGTCCGCGCCATAGGGATAAAAAAACAAATCGCTCTTATCGAGGTTCCGGGCGCTGTTCTGGTTATCGGTATGACCGGGGACCGCATGCAGTTGCTGGATAAAATTGTTGATGTGGAAACCCGGAACCAGATATCAGCGGTCCGCTGCCAGCAGCCGGTTTCGGATAAGGCGTGAGGTTTAATGAGAATTCAGGGTATTCAAATTCCACGATCCCGCCTTTTGGGGAGTATTATCGGATCCGTGGTCATTGGAATGGTGCTGGTATCCGCGGTATGGGGGGCAGATGCGCAGCCTTCCGGTAACTTTCCGATGATCTCCATTGCCATGGATAAAGCAAAGGGACCTGAAGATGCTTCGGTCGTGATTCAGATTTTCGCGGCCCTGACCCTGCTGTCCATTGCTCCCGCGATTTTGATCATGCTGACATCCTTTACGCGGTTTATTATCGTGCTTTCTCTGCTTCGCCAGGCCATGGGTACCCAGCAGATGCCGCCAAATCAAATTCTTATCGGCCTGGCCATGTTTCTGACTTTTTATGTCATGACCCCGGTCTGGCAGGATGTAAACCAGAATGCCGTCCAGCCGTTCCTGGAGAAAAAAATCAGTTCTGAACAGGCGCTCAATACGGCCTTAACTCCCATTCGTAAATTCATGTATAAACAGATTCGGGAAAAAGACCTGGCCCTTTTCATCGAAATTGCAGGGCTGAAACGGCCCGATACGCCTGCTGATGTTCCGACGATGGTCATGATCCCCGCGTTTATCATCAGCGAGCTGAAGACGGCCTTTCAACTGGGTTTTCTGCTTTTCATTCCATTTCTGATCCTTGATATGGTGGTTGCCAGCGTTCTGCTGTCCATGGGCATGATGATGCTTCCGCCCATCATGATTTCCCTGCCGTTTAAATTGCTCCTGTTTGTTCTGGTGGATGGATGGAATCTGATCGTGGGCTCTCTGGTCAAGGGATTCGTGTGAAAGGAGCATAGCCGATGACGCCGGAATTTGTAACGGGTTTTTTTCTGGAAGCCATGAAAACAGCGGCCCTGCTGTCGATGCCTGTACTCTTGGTGGGCCTGATCGCCGGGGTTCTGGTCAGCGTGTTTCAGGCCGCAACCCAGATTAATGAAATGACGCTGGTGCTGATTCCCAAGATGATTGCGGTCGGGATTGCCCTGATCATCTTCTTTCCCTGGATGATGGAAGTGATGGTGGATTTTACCCGCAATGTCATTGTCAATCTGCCGACAACCGTTCGCTGACCGTATCCAGAGGAGTCCGTCTTTCAGAATATCATTGATACCAACCTCATTCTGAGTTCTGGCTTCTGACAATATGACCACACTCACCATTTCCCTGCCTCAGATTCAGCTTTTTTTGTTTATTTTTTTGCGTGTCAGCGCAATGACACTGACCGTACCGGTTTTTGACAGCCGGAATATTCCCGTAGCGTTTAAAATCGGGCTTTGTTTTACCATTACCCTGGTGCTTTATCCGATTCTCCGGCTTGAACCGGTTGCATTTGGCCCTTCCGTGGTTCAGTTTGCCGTTGGTATTGCCTGTGAAATACTCATTGGTGTCATTTGCGGCTTTTTGATCCGGCTGATTTTCACCGGCATTCAACTGGCCGGTGAACTGGCGGCATTTCAAATGGGTTTCAGCGTTGCCAATGTGATTGATCCCATGTCCAGTAGCCAGGTGCCAGTCATTTCCCAACTGATTTATATGTTTGCCATTTTGATTTTTTTAACAACCAATGCCCATCACTGGGTTTTTCGAGCACTTGTTGAGAGCTTTACGTTGATTCCGCCATTTGGTTTTCATTCTTCGGGGAATCTCATGGCCCGCCTCTCTCAGGCTGCCGGTGAAATGTTCGTGACCGCGGTCAAGGCAGGTTCACCCGTGATCGTTTCTCTTCTTCTGGTCAGTCTGGGCCTGGGCCTGGTTGGCCGAACCGTTCCGCAGATGAATGTGTTTATGGTGGCCACGCCGGTTAATATATTGATTGGATTTCTCTTTCTTTCTCTTTCACTTCCGATGATGATGACGTTTTTAAGTCAACTGCTGAACGGATTGGGAAAGGACATACTTCAGATTTTGAAACTGATGGGACCCTAGGAAAGATCCATGGCGGATAATGATCAGGAGAAAACCGAGCAGGCCACGCCCAAGCATGAGAGAGAAGCCAGGGAAGAAGGTCAGGTAATTCACAGCAAGGAAGTCTCCTCGGCGCTCATTCTTCTTGGGGCCATTGTCGCATTTTATGCGACCGGGTCCTGGATGATTCACAGAATGGCCGGGGTGATGCAGCGATACTTCAGTGGCATGGGCGCAATTTCTCTCAGAGATGATTCCATTCAAACCCTGATTCTCAATGTGATGGCGGACTTTGCACTGATTGTTTCCCCGGTGATGCTGGCAACGCTCATTCTCGGGGTTGCTGCAAGCGTTTTTCAGGTTGGGTTTACGATCTCCACCAAATCCCTGTCTCCCAAATTTTCAAAACTTAATCCGATTCAGGGGATAGGTAAATTGTTTTCATTCCGATCTTCCGTGGATGTCATTAAAGCCCTTGGGAAAATTCTGGTGCTGGGGGGGCTTGCGTATTCTCTGATCAAAGGAGAGGCGCAGACCCTGCCGCTTCTTATCCAGATGGATGTGATGGACATCTGGGCTTTTATCGGCAGAATCTCGCTTCGAATCTGCCTCTATACATTTCTGGCCATGGCTGCCATTGCAGGCCTGGACTATCTGTTCCAGTGGTGGCAGCATCAAAAAGATCTGCGAATGACCAAACAGGAAATCAAGGAAGAATCCAGGCAGACCGAGGGAGACCCCAAGATCAAATCCCGTATTCGTTCCATTCAACTGGAAATGTCCAGGCGCCGAATGATGGATGGTGTTCCTGGTGCAACCGTTGTCATCACCAATCCAACCCATCTGGCGATTGCCCTTAAATACGATTCCAAAAACATGCAGGCCCCAAAGGTTGTTGCCAAAGGTGCCGGCTACATCGCCGAAAAAATCAAGGAAATCGCCAGATCCAATCGTATTCCCGTTGTTGAGAACAAACCCCTGGCCCGTGCCCTGTTTAAAGTCGTGGATGTCGGGGCCGATATTCCGTTCGAGATGTACAGAACCGTTGCTGAAATTCTGGCGTATGTCTATCGGCTCAAAGGCATTCGCTGACACCTTCCGAAAAGTCCCATCTTCACATATTCTCCCCATACCCGCTGGCACAAATCCTGCATTCATTTTTTTACAAATCAACTCTCTTCTCTTTTCAATGGAAAAACATGGAAATTGCCACACAGAATATGTTTGCAGGACAGCTTGCACGCCTAACGCGAAGTTCCGACATCTTTATGGCGGTTGCGGTCATTGCCATCCTGATGATCATGGTTGTGCCGCTTCCATCCATACTGCTGGATCTGTTGCTATCTTTCAATATTACGTTTTCATTGATTATCCTTCTTGTCGGGATGTATATTCAAAAGCCTCTGGAGCTGTCCTCGTTTCCCTCAATACTTCTGGTTACCACTCTGTTCAGGCTGTCGTTGAATGTGGCGTCCACGCGAATGATCCTTCTTCATGGCAATGAAGGGACGGATGCCGCGGGGAAAGTGATCATGGCATTTGGTAATTTTGTCGTGGGCGGCAATTATCTGGTTGGGGTGATTGTATTTTTGATTCTTGTCGTCATCAACTTTATGGTCATTACCAAGGGTGCCGGACGGATTGCAGAAGTCGCGGCGCGATTTACCCTGGACGCCATGCCGGGTAAACAAATGAGTATCGATGCGGATTTAAATGCCGGCCTCATTAATGACCAGGAAGCAAAGGCCAGGCGGCGTCAGGTCGCCCATGAAGCCGAATACTACGGGGCAATGGACGGAGCCAATAAATTTGTGCGCGGAGATGCCATTGCCGGCATTATGATTACCCTGATCAACATCATCGCGGGTCTGGGGATCGGCGTTTTTCAACACAGCATGAGTTTTTTTGACGCGGCCCAGAATTACACGCTGCTGACCGTGGGCGATGGGTTGGTCAGTCAGATTCCGGCATTGATCGTCTCTACGGCTGCGGGTATCATCGTGAGCCGGGCCGGGTCTGAATCCAGCATGGGAAAAGAGATTACCTCACAGCTTTTGGTTCAGCCGCGCGCCATTGCCATTGCCAGTTCTGTTTTGTTCGGATTCTCCCTGGTCCCCGGGCTTCCGACAATTCCTTTTTTGACGCTTTCGGCGTTGACGGGGACCGTGGCGTATATCCTTTCAAAATCATCCCAATCCGACAATGAGAAAGAAGAATTATCTGCTCAGGCGGCATCAGCCAAAGCCAGATCTCCGGAAGCGGTTAAACTTATGCCTCCGCTGGATGTTCTGGCTCTGGAAGTGGGATATGGGCTGATCCCGCTGGTGGACGCCGCCCAGAACGGAGAGCTTCTAGAGCGCATCAAATCCGTTCGCCGGCAGATTGCTCAGGATATCGGGATCCTGGTTCCGTCGGTTCATATTCAGGACAATATGCAACTGAAACCGGGGGAGTACTCAATTTTACTGAAAGGCAACGAGGTCGCAAAAGGTGACCTCATGATCAATCATTACCTGGCCTTGAATCCCGGAGTGACTCAAGAGGCAATTGAAGGCATTCCAACCAAGGAGCCCACGTTCGGGCTTCCGGCATACTGGATAAAAGAGCAGGAAAAAGAAAAGGTCATGGGAAAAGGATACACGGTGGTGGATCTTCCGACAGTGCTGACCACGCACCTGACCGATGTCATCAAGAAACACGCACACGAGTATCTGGGAAGGCAGGAAGTCCAGCAGCTTCTGGATACCCTTAAGGAAGCCTATCCCAGGATCGTTGAGGAACTGGTTCCTAATCTGCTTCCACTGGGATCGGTCGTGAAGGTTCTTCAAAATCTGCTGGTTGAACAGATTCCCATCCGGGATCTTCTGACCATCCTGGAAACCCTTGCAGATTGGGCACCTGTGACAAAGGATCTGGACATGCTGACCGAATATGTTCGGCATGGCCTGGCCCGGACCATCACCCGTCTTTATGTGGCGCCGGAGGGGACCCTCTCTCTGATGACAATGGATCATGCGATTGAGAACCTGCTGCTGCAATCCCTTCAGCAGACTTCCCAGGGCAGCTTTCTATCCATTGAGCCGGAGATTACCCAGAAAATCATCAGACAAATTGCCCGAAACCTTGAGAAGTTTACATCTCAGAACCTTCAGCCGATTATCTTATGTTCAGCGCAGGTTAGATTGCATTTAAGAAAGCTGGTGGACCGGTTTATTCCAAACCTGGTGGTGCTATCTTATAATGATATTCTAACCAGCATTCGGATTCAATCCTTAGGAATAGTGAGACTGACAGATGCAGATTAAACGATTTGAAGCGCCAACGATGACCGAAGCATTGCGGCTGATAAAAAAAGAATTCGGGCCGGATGCGGTAATCCTTTCCGCTCGAAGCCTGAGTCAGGAAAAAACCCTTTTTGGAATCAAAAAACCAGCAGGCATTGAAGTGACGGCCGCAACCGACACCCTGAACGACACCATGGAAAATCAAGCCATAGAGACTCAAGCAGTCTCAACTGCCGCAGGGCGTGCTTCCGGCGTCCAGAAAGGCCAGAAAATTTCCATTCGCATTGATGACTCCATCAGCAAGAAAAGTTTGATGAATACCATTCAGGCTGGTTTGAAATCGATGTCCATTCGAAAAAACACCCGGCCGGCTACTGCCGGCATGGATAAAAACATGGAGGCGTTTAAAAACCACTTTGCGCGTCAAGGCGTGGAAGAATCGTTCATTCAGAAGCTTTTGGAGATATTGGCCCAGAAATCTGGTCCGGAAATGGTATGGGGAAGCCAGACCTGTAATTCTCGTCTGCTTGAGGCTTTTTCAGAAATGGGAATATCCGCGGGGACAACGGAAAAACTCAGCAGCCGCCCGCAATTGCATGGGTTTGTGGGTCCCGCGGGAGGGGGAAAAACTTCGGCCATTGCCCGACTGACAGCAATTTATACCCATCAGCTTAAACAGAAAGTCGGGTGGGTCACCTTTGATACTAAAAGAGTTGCAGCCGCAGCCCAGCTTCAGGTATATGGAAAGATTATCGGCGTTCCCCTGGAACTGGTATCCACGGTCAAGGAGTTCAAAGAGTCCTTGAAACGTTTCGAACGAATGGATCACATCTTTATTGATACGCCGGGCATGGGAATCCGCGATGCGCAGGTGATCGAGGAAATATCTGAATTTCTTAAACATGCCCATGTCGATACCGTGTATCTCGTGGCCGGCGCTACAACAAAAGATGAAGATCTGATTCAGATCGTGAAAGCCTATAAATCGTTGTTGGTGACAAGCCTGATTGTCACCAAACTGGATGAAAGCCAGGCCTATGGCAATGTGTTTAATCTGTTGATGCGTTCAAAACTTCCGGTTTCCTATTTTACCAGCGGACAGCTCATTCCGAACAGCATTGAAAAGGCCACGCTCGAAAAAATTTTGGAACTCATTCTGAATCCTGGCAGGGAAAGCAAGCCCTGGCATGTTCCTCCCGGTAAAACAGCGGAAATCATTCCCTATGTCAAAAACAACATCCAGTCCCCTTCGTTTCGAAATCACTATGTGGCCAATCACAAAGCCGTTCATTTCCATAGCCCTGAATGTGCCTGGGCCAAACGGATAAAACCTGAAAACCGTATCGTGTTCGAAAGCATTGAAGAAGCCGCTTCAAAAAAATACACCCCCTGTAAAACCTGTTGTGGTGATATCCTGGGGTTTCAGAATACGAGAGAAGCTGAAGTTTACCGGGTCGGAAACGGCCAACCCTGTTATTTAAGATAAGGTATCCATATGACGATGTCCACGGGTTCAACAAGCAATGTCATCAGTCTGACGCGAAAACTGGCAGCCAAAAACGGAATGGGGCCCCCTCAGCCGGAAAAGGGCTCTCGCACTCGGGTCATTGCCATTACCAGCGGTAAGGGAGGGGTTGGAAAAACCAATATCGTTGCCAACCTCGGGATTTCCTTGTCCCAGCTTGGCAAGAAAGTCATGATTTTTGACGCGGATCTGGGGCTGGGAAACCTGGATATCCTTCTGGGGCTGACTCCCAAATACAACTTTTCTCATGTCACACTTGGGGAAAAAACCCTTTCGGAAATTATCGTTGAAGGGCCCTGTAATGTCAAAATCCTTCCGGCGTCATCGGGAATTCAGGAAATGGTCAGTCTCTCCAAAGAACAGACCGCCGACCTTCTGAGTAATCTCTATGAGGTGATTGATCCGATTGATATCCTTCTGATCGATACAGCCGCCGGAATATCCTCGAGTGTCATGTATTTCAATGCGATTGCCCACGAAATCCTGGTGGTGGTATCGCCTGAACCCACATCCATCACCGATGCCTATGCCCTGATGAAAATCCTTTCCATCCGCTATGGTGTGAAACAGTTTAAACTGCTGGTCAATATGGTCAGCGATATCCAGGAAGCCCATGAAGTTTACCGGCAACTGAAGCTGGTTGCCGAAAGGTTTTTGGACATCACCATCGAATATATCGGGCACGTCAATTACGATAAAAACATCACGCGCGGGGTCAGACAGCAAAAAGCCGTATGTGATCTGTATCCGGATACACAGGCCAGCCGATGTTTCAATTCCCTGGCCGTGAAATTGTGCCAGTCGCAGGCGCCTGTATCCCCCGCAAAGAATACCCGGTTGTTCTGGAAAGAACTGATCCACAATAAACTGGATTTCACCAATCTGTGATGTGTTGTTATGATTGTCGGATCATGACCGTTAATAGAGAAGACAATATGCATCTATCCGCCGCAAGCATGACTGCAAGTCCTTACAGGGACGATGAGATGGCACGGAACCGGTTGATTACGGAATACCTTCCGTTTGTCAAGAGAATCGTTTATCGGATGGCCGTGCATCTGCCTGCGCATGTGGATGTTGATGATCTCATGAATGCCGGCGTTATCGGGCTGATCCAGTCCATAGATCGCTATGACCCCGCAAGAGATAATACACTGGCGACATTTGCATCGTTTCGCATCCGCGGCGCCGTTTTAAGCGAACTTCGGTCCCGGGATGTTCTTTCCCGTGGTAATCGAAAAAAAGTGCGCGAAATGCAGCAAGCCTGGATTTATCTGGAGCAAAAACTGGGCAGGGAGGTCGAGGACTGGGAAGTTGCCCGGGAATTGGGGATGACCGCCGGTGAACTTGAAGATGTCCGGCGTATGGCGGGTATTTATTTTGTCAGCATTGACGATATGGATTCCCGGTCGGACGGTGAAAAGGAAAACCTTCTCAGGCAGCTTGTGAGCGGCGAGGATCAGGATGCGCTCATGTCACTCCGGGCTCAGGAAATCAAGGTGGCGCTGGCAAAAGCCGTTGACGAATTGCCGGAAAAGGAAAAAACAGTTATTTCACTGTACTATGTGGATGAACTGACCTTGAAAGAGATTGGTGAGGTCATGAATTTAACCGAGTCCAGAATATCTCAGATCCACTCGGGCGCGATCATTCATCTACGCAAAAAACTGATCCGGAATGGCGTGTTGAATAATTGACGGGGGGTTGCATCGGTGATGTCAAAATGTTCAGGGTAACGTCAATAAAATGACGTTACCCGTTTATGCATCCGAAGTTATGGAAGAGGATATTCACGTGAGAAATGAGCTTGAAGAAATTTTCGTGAAAATAATGCCTTATTCGCATAAAAGCCGAAAGACCGATACCACGGAACCGGGAACACGAATTGATGTAATAATTTAATTTTTAAAGGAAATGATGCCATGACTCAAACAATACTCATGAATTGGGAAGTGTTTCTGGATGCATTCGGGGTGGGTTGCTGTGCCTTGACAGCGCTGTATCTCATAAAAATGAAACGGAATACCGCATCGAAGCAGTTGATATCCGGCGCAGCCAAATCAGAGGATGCTGACCCGTTTACGGCCAATCCGATCGACCTGCCCGCGGATATGCCGTTTGGAGGGGTCCTGGCTTCGGTAAAAAATAATTGTTATGCGGGGGATGGGCAGGGCGCTGCCAATGATCCCTATGATGAAGCCAGGCGTCTTCTGGATCTGGGAATGGGAGCCCACCAGATCGCATCGCGGATAAAAATTCCCCAGTGTGAAATCGAGCTGATTGCCAGTTTGCGCCAGATCCAATCGGCCGGACTTCAAACAGCCCCACTGAAAACGGATATAGCGTAACTCTGGCATAGTTCGTGCTTTAATTAAGTTCGTAAGTTCCGGTGTTGGTAAGTGCATTGAGCTTATCAACTGGTGAATTTGCGAACTTTTTTATTTAAGAGGTCGGCATGAGTGGAGAAATCAGCGGCATTCTATCAGGGACTATGGGTCAGGAAATGAGGTTGGAGGTTTTATCCAACAACATGGCCAATGCCAATACCGTGGGATTTAAGGAAGATCGGGTGTTCCGGATTCCCAAAACGCCTTCATCCGTCTGGAACAATGTTTCCGGCGCACGTTCAAAAGACTTGTCCATAAACAATCTCTCCAGCCTTCCGGTCGGCTCGTTTACCAATTTCGAGCAGGGCCAGTTAAAAGAGACCGGAAATGCACTGGATGTGGCACTGGATGGTGAAGGTTTTTTTTCTGTTCAGACGCCTCAGGGGTTGCAATATACACGAAAAGGAAATTTTGTTCTGAATTCAAACGGAACCCTGGTAACTCAGGATGGGTATCCGGTTCAGGGCAAAGGTGGCGGTGAAATTCGAATTACCGGCCAAAAAGTTGTTGTGGCTTCAAACGGCGATATCATGGTTGATGGCGTGAAAGCGGATACCCTCAAGATCGTCGATTTCGCAAATAAAAAAGGGTTGTTGAAAATCGGAAATTCCCTCTACAGCTCGCAAGATCCACAAGATACCGGAGTGTCTGCAGACAACACGCTGGTTCAACAGGGATTCATCGAAGCATCCAATGTGGATCCCATCAAAATGATGACCGAGATGATCGATGTGGTTCGGGGATATGAATCCTATCAAAAGGTTCTTCAATCCATGAATGAAACCAATACTAGAACCAATGAAATCGGTAAACTGTCATGACTTGCACTCAGCAAGTCATATGTCTTGAACAGCAGGCAGCATACGATTTCTGTTATCTTTTCACTGCTTGTCGCTTACAATTCATAAGGAGGCCATTATGTCTCGGGCTTTATCCATAGCCGCATCCGGAATGCAGGCACAGTCACTAAACATCGATGTGATTTCAAACAATCTGGCCAATGTCAGCACAACCGGTTTTAAACGCAGCCGGGCGGATTTTCAGGATCTGCTCTATCAAAACCTTCGTCCGGCAGGAGCTGCTTCATCATCCGACAATCAGGTGCCGACCGGGATCCAACTGGGGCAGGGGACAAGGCCGGTGGCAACGCAGAAAATATTTATTCAGGGAAATTATCAGCATACCGAAAATGAGCTGGATATGGCCATTGAAGGAAGCGGATTTTTTCAGATCATGCAACCAAATGGGGATGTTGCCTACAGCCGCTCGGGTGCTTTTAAACTGAACAGCGACGGGAAAGTCGTGACTTCGGACGGATACCCCCTGGAGCCCGAGCTCTCCGTTCCCAACAACACTGTTTCGGTAACCATCGGAATGGATGGAACCGTATCCGCGCTTAAGGCTGGAGATGTTAAACCCACTCAAATCGGCACCATCGAACTGGGTCAGTTTCCGAATCCGGCCGGACTCAGCAGCATCGGCAGAAATCTTTATCTGAAAACCGCAGCCTCCGGAGATGTGACCACCGGAACGCCCGGCAAAGATGGCAGGGGCACCATATCCCAGGGCAACCTGGAAATGTCGAATGTCAGCGTGGTGGATGAAATGGTCAACATGATTACGGCCCAGCGGGCTTACGAGATCAACAGCAAATCCATTCAGGCGGCCGATGAAATGCTGCAGCTGGCTAACAACCTGAAACGGTAGAAAACCGGTAAAAGGATGGGGCAAAGGAGTGTCATGATGAAAAAGGGCCAAAAATATCCGCATATGTCAGGCGCTTCCGGCAGATGTGAACTCATGGGGAAATGGTGCTGGGTGATTTTTTTTGGGATGCTGTCCATGCTGTTTTTTCTCGAAAAAATCGGCGAAACCGCGGATTCAAATTTAACCACCATACGCATATCTGAAAAGACCGAAACAAATGATGCGGATATCCGTCTTGGCGCCATTTCGAAAATTCAAAACGGGGACCCCGCCCTGATCCAAAAGCTCCAGGATTTGGTGATTGGAGTTGCCCCGCTTCCAGGAAAGAGCCGGAACTTTGACGAACCGTATATTCGAGCACGCCTGAAACAAAGCGATGTCGATCTTGCGCAGGTTGTAATTGAGTCACCCGGAATCATTGAGGTTTCAACAAAATCCATCGAAATCACCAAGAAAATGATTGAAGACATTGTGCTCGCTTTTCTGGACAATAAGATTCCCTGGGATAAAAACCGGGTAAGGGTTAAACTCGTTCAGACCAGCGAAAATCTGGTTCTTCCGGATAGGCCTTATTCTTACAAAGTCGTTCCGCCCAATAACACCAGTTACCTGGGAACGGTTCCACTGAACGTTGTTTTTGATGTGCATGGTCAGTCTCCTAAAAAGGTGTGGACAAGCGTGAAGATCGAAGTTGAAACCGATGCTGTTGTTGTTCAGAAACCCCTTAACCGGAATCAGACCATTGAAAAAGACGATGTGCACATCGTATCCATGGATATGGCGGATCTGCCCTCCAATTACATTTCCAGCCTGGGGGACGTGGTGGGGAAAAGGACGCTGAGAGCCATGAATCCGAAAGAAATTATTCGAACCGATATCGTTGAACTGCCACCGATGGTCAAGCGCAATGACAGGGTATCCATTGTTGCCGAATCCGGATCTTTACGGATCACGGCCGTGGGAGAAGCTAAAGAAAGCGGAAGCAGGGGAGAACGTGTCAAGGTGGTAAACCTGAGTTCAAACAAGGAAATTATTGCCCGGGTCTTGGATCCACAAACGGTTCGGGTGGAGTTTTAAAGTATGCGACCGTATTGCTTGAGGAGGTGCTGTAATGATGAATCAACTGCTTTTGGTCTTTGGGTCAAAACAAGACATGAAAACACAGCCGCGAAGTCCTGAATATGCGGGACGTAAAGATGGAAATATTCCGGATATCTTTTTCCGAACGACCCGTGATCTGCGTTCATGGGGCTTTTCGGTTATCAAAATGGGATGTCTGTGCTCCCTGATGATGGGATTTCTCTGGGGGTGTGCAGCCCCGATCAGGCAGGCTCAGCCGATGGTCGAACAGCATCAGCCAATATATATGGCGGCTGAACCACCGCCGTCTTCTGCAGAAGGGTCTCTCTGGCAGGAAAATGGCACAATGGGCGAACTCTTTGTTAACCCGAAGGCCAGAAGGGTTGGGGATATCGTGACCATCAAAATCGTGGAATCCTCAAAGGCTTCCAACAACGCTTCAACCAATACCGGCAGAGATTCATCGGTTACGGTTGGCGTTGACAAGTTTCTGGGCCTTGAAAACAACGTCTCGACTACAGGGGGGTTAAACCCATTTTCCAGAATCGCGGGCGGATTAACCACCAAGTTTACCGGCCAGGGTGGAACGAGCCGAAGCGGCGATTTGAGTGCGGATATCACCACAAGGGTGATTGGGGTATTGCCGAACGGGAACCTGGCTATTTCCGGATCCAGGGAAGTCATTGTCAATAATGAAAGACAACTGATTATGGTAACCGGAGTGATCCGGCCCAGGGATATTTCGTCTGAAAACGTGGTTCTGTCTACGTATATTTCAGATGCCAAAATTGCTTACAGTGGTACAGGAATCGTGAATGATCAGCAGCGCAAAGGCTGGCTGGCCAATATTATTGACGTCATCTCCCCATTCTAACCAGGTAAAAACAGACATCCGGTTATGGGGGCTGGCCTCTCTCATGTCATAACCGGATAACCGTTGTTATGGTGATTCCATGAAAAAAATATGCTCGAACAGTCGGTCGGTCTGGATTCAGGTAGTGATTGCGCTGGGTATTCCCTTGTGTCTGGTTGCTGCCGCGCATGCGGTAAGGATCAAGGAAATAGTTGAAATTCAGGGAGTTCGTCAAAATCAACTCGTGGGTTATGGTCTGGTTGTGGGTTTAAATGGAACCGGCGATGGGGATAAGGCCAAATTCACGGTTCAGTCCCTGGCCAGCATGCTGGAAAAAATGGGGATGACGGTGAATCCGACCGATATCAAGGTGAAAAACATTGCAGCCGTGATGGTTACCGCGGATATGCCACCGTTTGCCAGGCCTGGCGCTCGAATGGATATTTCGGTCAGCTCGATCGGTGACGCAAAAGACTTGCAGGGGGGAACCCTGCTGTTTACTCCGTTAAAGGCCGCTGACGGCCAGACGTATGCCATTGGTCAGGGGGCGATCAGTACCGGCGGATTTTCTACTCAGGGTGCCGGTGGAAGCGCGCAAAAAAACTTTCCAACCGTTGGCCGCGTTATTGGAGGCGCCCTGATTGAAAAGGAAGTTTCATCCGGTTTCAAGAACAAGGAAAGTCTGCTCCTTACATTGAACCATCAGGACTTTACAACGGCCACGCGTGTTGCGGAATCCATCAATACGGCTTTTTCATCTTCGATTGCCAGGACTTCGGATTCGGGCAGTATCGATGTACGTGTTCCTCCAAAATATGCGGATAACGTGGTCGGGTTTGTAACCGTCATCGAGGGTCTGAGTGTGACTCCGGATCAGATATCGAAGGTGGTTGTTAATGAACGGACCGGTACGGTTGTGATTGGTGAAAATGTCCGGATTTCGAAAGTTGCCATTGCTCAAGGAAATTTGAGCATACAGATTAAAGAATCGGCCGATGTTTCGCAGCCCATGCCATTTTCCCAGGGGCAGACCGTGGCAACACCCAATACCAATATTTCGGTAAAAGAAGAAAAAAACCCGATCTATCTGATGGAGTCCGGCGCCAGTATCGGAGAAATTGTCCGGGCTTTGAATGCGCTGGGGGTCACACCTCGCGATTTGATTTCTATCTTTCAGGCCCTGCAAGCAGCCGGTGCGCTGCAGGCCAAGCTGGAGATTATGTAGGCGATACCGGATAACAAACGCGTGGAATCAACGGCAGGCGCAGCGCTGTCAAAATGTCAGGGGACACTGAATGGATATATCGTTTAAAACAACAACCGGGTATGGTTTTGATACCGGCATGGGGATGAACCCAAGGGCAACCCGCTCACTTTCTCAGGGTGCCAAGATAAACTCTGCTTGCGAGGATATGGAGACCCTGTTTATTCAGAATATGTTTAAGGAGATGCGGGCGTAATTCCCAAGGGCGGGCTGACAAGCGGCGGAAAGGCGGAAGAAATGTTTGCATCGATGCTGGATTCCGAACTGGCAAAAACATTTTCGGCATCCGGAGGCATAGGGTTGTCTGCGATGGTTCGAAGACAACTGGAAAATACTCCGGAAAAAATCAATCCGGACCCTTTGAAATAGCCGGTCGTTGCATGTTAAGATCACTGGAGCGGGCGAATCCATTTTGAGCGCTGCGGCCAATGGAGGGAAATAATGCTAAAGTTTTGTCTGATAAACGCTGATATTCTATGCAGGGTAACCATCAACACGTGAAGGAGTATCATATGGTGAACTTCATTGAAGCAAATCGTCCTGCAGACATAAAAGCCTATACCAGTCAGACATCCAGACTTCGGGGAAAAGGAAAGACGGCCGATAATAAATCCGTTTTGGATTCCAGCGAAGATCGGGTATTGCTGTCCCCGATGGCCAAAGAAATCCAGATGGCGAAAAATCAGTTGCAGGAAATTCCCGATGTTCGGATTGAGAAAGTGACAGAGATCAAAAATCAGATTGCCCAGGGATCTTACCAGGTTTCTTCAGAAAAAATTGCACACCGTCTGATGGGCGAATCTCTGCTGAATGAGCTGTTATAGTTCTCTGTTTTGGAATACGGATTTCTTTTCGGGTATCTGTGGGCTGGCCGTCCCCCATTGCATGAAAGCTTCCGTCTGTTATTCCCCCTTCTCTCCGTCTATTTGAGGCAGGGGAATTTCAGGAACTCGGAATAAGGGAGATTTGCACTGTGATTGCGGTTGACAGGTCGGAACAAGTTTTAATTAATTTTGGATTACTTTAAAAAAAACGGGCGATAATATGGAAAATATGTTAAAGGAATTGATCGTGGTATTAGAGGATCTGGCAGGCCTTTACCGGTTATTGCTGGATATTTTGCAGAGTGAAAAAAAAGCAGTTGTCAGTGCAAAACTGGATGCGGTGAATGCGGCCCGGATCAAGAAAGAAAAGACTCTGTCGTTGATTCACGCAAAAGATGAAAAACGAAAAGAGGTTGTGGGAAAGATATCCGATTTTCTGGGGAGTCCGCCCCTGGGCCTGACGTTGATGCAACTGGCTCAGAGAGTGGAGATTCCGTTTTCTTTAAAGCTGATCCAGTGCGCTGCGGATATTTCTTCACTTGTTCAGGACATTCATAAAGAAAATGAAATCAATAAGTCTTTGATAACGCACTCGTTAAAACTGATTCGATCTTCAATCAATCTGATTGTGCAGTTGGTGACACCGCCTCCGGTATATTTCCGTACCGGAAAAATGTATCAGGGGGAAGTTTGCGGTACAGTTCTTTCCAGCAGTGTATAAACTGCCATGGAATTCGCTTAAGGGCCATGTCTGTTTGAATGACTGAGATAGGGCAAGGCATATTTTGCCAGCAAACACACTCCCCTCACAATAATCTTCCACATAACCCCAATTACGGCAAATTCCATGAACCCAATTGAAGAAATCATCCAAAAACTCCAGTCGGTTATTGACACGGTTGAAACCATCGGTCTGAATGACGTTGACGGGTGGAATGCGGCCAGTTCAGAGCTGTATGCGATTCTTCCGTGCATTCCCGACGCATTCAGCGCCCTCTCTCTGGTCCTTGAGCTGTCTGTTCAGGGGATTAACGGCATTGTTCTCAAAACCGCCTGCAATAATTTTGCCTCTGTTGAGACGGTGAGCAAAAGCCTCTGTGTTTGCAAGCAATGTCTGGAAGAGGGGGCTCTTTCTGAAGATCTCGTTGATACGATGATTCAATCTCTGAATCAGATAATTTCCGGCGACGCGGTTGCACCGGAACCTTTGATTGTTGATGCCGAGAACAGTACCGTGCTTCAAACGGACTTGAACGATCTGGCAGCGTTATGGGTTCAACAGGAACCGGATGATGCGCCCGGTGTTTCGAGAATCAAACAATCGTTGGTTGCTTTCTCTGATCGTGACGGGATCAATAATTCTGTTAAAGATCAGATGCTTAAATCAATAGAAATTCTGGATGCGATTTTGCTGCTTGAAGTGGATACTCTGGCGGACGCCTGGACAGAAGCGGGTATTTGTGTCGAGCGGGCAATTCAACTGATGGAAAACCCGGACGACATTCAGCCAAAGCAGTCCGAAATCAAGCAACCTTCCCAGCAAAAGGATGATGCCCTGCGGGATTATATGCCCAACGATCCGGATTCCGATCTTATTGGCGAATTTGTTGCGGAAGCCAACGATCTGATTGCTCGGGCTGAGGAAGCGCTTCTTGAACTTGAAGTGGATCCGGAAGATATGGATGCCGTGGGTACGGTATTTCGTGCCTTTCATACCATAAAAGGAACTTCGGCGTTTTTGGAGCTGTCTCTCCTTTCAGAAATGGGGCATCATGCGGAATCCCTGCTCAGCCGGGTTCGGGACAAAGAGATTCGCTATCAGGGCGGTTATGCCGATCTTGCCCTGCGCTCTCTGGATATGATTAAAACCCTGATGCATGCGGTTGAAAAGGCGCTTGGCGGAGAACCGCTGATCAAGCCCGAAGGGTACGATGTACTGATGGACGCCCTGATGAACCCGGAGGCTGCGGGTGTATCGGAAGAAAGGGATGACATGGCCTCTCCCCGAATCGGGGATATTCTGGTCGCCCAGGGCAAGGCCGATAGGCAATCGATAGAGACGCTGGTTCAGGATCATTCGAAAGAACCCCTTGGCATGGCGGCAATCAAAACCGGAACGGCATCGGTGAATGATGTGGCGCATGCCCTTCGCGCCCAGGAACGGATGAAGGGGCCTGCCAAACAATTTGTTGAAACATCGGTTCGGGTCAGTACGGATCGCCTTGATCGTTTAATTGATATGGTGGGTGAAATGGTGATAGCCCATTCCATGGTGGCGCAGGACAATGTGGTCATGCAGGCCGCCCACTATGAACTTCTGAAAAAAGTGAATCATACCAGCAAGATCGTTCGGGGACTTCAGGATCTGTCGATGTCGATGCGAATGGTGCCGCTAAAGGCGACTTTCCAGAAAATGGCGCGGCTGGTTCGGGATGTTGCCCGAAAAGTCGGAAAAAACGTGACCTTTGTTACGGAAGGAGAAGATACCGAAATCGATAGGAATCTTGTGGATGTGATCAATGATCCCCTGGTTCACATGGTCAGAAACGCCGTGGATCATGGTATCGAATCGCCGGAAGTGCGAAAGAAAAATGGAAAACCGCTCAGTGGCACGGTGAAACTGTCCGCCTTCCATTCCGCAGGAAGCGTGGTGGTTCAAATCATTGATGATGGCAAGGGGTTGGATCGAAATGCCATTCTGGCAAAGGCGATTGAAAAGGGGATGATCACGGACAGCTCGGCTGTGTGCGATCGTGATGTTTACAACATGATTCTGGAACCCGGATTTTCAACGGCTGAAGTGGTTACCGATGTGTCAGGCCGGGGTGTTGGCATGGATGTGGTGAAAAAAAACATCGAATCCCTTCGCGGCCAGGTTGAGATTACGTCCGAGCCGGGCAAGGGATCTGTTTTTCGCATGAGTCTTCCCCTGACCCTGGCGATCATTGATGGAATGGTTTTGCGGGCGGGTCAGGAAACATATGTCATCCCAACTGTCTCTATTGTTCGATCCATCAAACCGGATCCCAAGGACATTTCAACGATTTTCAACAAGGGGCGGGTGCTGAGCCTTCAGGGGAAATTGATTCCCCTGTATCGCCTGACCCGTCTTTACGAAATAGCGGACAGCAGCGATGATCATGAAGAGCTGGTAGTCGTCATTGAAGACGACGGGAATCAGGCAGGGCTGATTATTGACGAGTTGGTCGGCAGGCAGCAGGTGGTGATAAAAACCCTTGGGGAAACGATGCAGAAGATTCCGGGAATTTCCGGCGGCGCCATCATGCCGAACGGGAGGGTCGGGCTGATCGTGGATATTGCGGGTCTGATGAAGCTCACCTCAGCGGAAATGACCGACAAAAAGGAAGACAGATTGGAAAAGGTCTATTAATGATGCAGGTCTCCCATGAACTGAATGACAAACAATTCCGAACAATATCGGATCTGGTATATCGGCATTGTGGAATCAATCTAAAGGATGGCAAGGAAGCGCTTGTCAAGGCAAGACTGATGAAGCGGTTTCGTGCCATCGGCATGGATTCCGTCGAATCCTATCTGAAATTCATCGAGAGCAATGCCGGTGATCATGAGCTTGATCAAATGATTGATGCCATGACCACAAACAAGACGAGTTTTTTTAGGGAAATTGAGCATTTCAGATATTTGTGCGAAACAGTGCTGCCTCAGTTCAAAGGAAAGCGAATGCGGTTCTGGAGCGCGGCCTGCTCGTCGGGTGAAGAGCCGTATTCTCTGGCCATGCTGTTGAGAGAACACCTGTCGGACATTGATCGCAGAGATGTATTGATTCTGGCCACCGATATTTCAAGAAGAATGCTTGAGAAAGGCGTAAAAGCCTTATATTTTGAAGATGCTTTGAAGGACATTCCCTCGTCTTATCTGCAAAAGTATTTTGTCAAATCGCGAAATATCGCATGCGCCTATCAGGTTTCAGATAATGTCCGATCCATGGTTCGTCTGGCCCGCCTGAATCTGATGGATTCGTGGCCGATGAAAGGACCATTTCATGTGATTTTCTGCCGTAATGTGATGATTTATTTTGACCGTGTTACGCAGCAGCATCTGATTAACCGTTTCTGGGACCTTCTTGAGCCCGGCGGTTATCTCTTCGTGGGACATTCCGAAGGGTTATCTGCTATTACGCATAAGTTCAAATACATTAGGCCGGCAACGTATCGAAAATAAACAGCGACCCTGCTGGTAAATGCCGGTTTGCATCTTGCGCTTTATTCAAAGCCACTTTTGACTTTTAACGGGACCATCAAAGATGAACCATGTTGTAGCTGTAGGGGATATGAAAACTGGATGCAGGGATGATATGATCGTCACCCACGCACTTGGAAGCTGTTTGGGACTGATGGTGTATGATCCTGCAGCTCAAGTCGGCGGGCTTCTTCATGCCATGCTGCCGCTTTCAAAGATCAATCTGCAAAAGGCTTCTGAAAATCCTTATATGTTCGTAGATACCGGAGTTCCGGAACTCTTCCGGCAATTGTATGATTTAGGCGGACAGAAAAGTCGGATGGTGATTAAAGCTGCCGGGTGCGGGCAGCCCCTGGGAAACAGCGAAATGTTTCAAATCGGAGAACGGAATCACACCATCCTGAAAAAACTGCTCTGGAAAAACAATATCTTGCTTGAAGCTGAAGATGTGGGGGGAGTTGCCAGCCGTACGGTCTATTTTAATATCTCAACAGGCCAGGTGATTATCAGCAGTAAAGGAGTAAAAAGAGAGCTGTGAATCAAAAAGAACTCAACTTGATCTTGGACGATGTGAAGTCTTTCCCCAGCATGCCTGCCGCAGCGCTGAAACTGCTGACGCTGCTGAAAGATGAGAATACGTCAAATGCGCAGATCGAACAAATCTTACGGTATGAGCCCGGCTTGACAGCTAACATTCTGAAGCTGACCAACTCAGCCTTTTTTGGTCTTCCCAAACAGATTGGTTCAATCCGACAGGCCATCCTTATGATCGGCTGGAAAAAACTGATTCAAATCGTATTGGCGACCTGTGTCGGTGCCATTATTGATAAGCCTGTTCAAGGCTATGATTTGTCGCCCGGAGACCTGTGGCGACACTCCATCGCCGTTTCCGTGGCTTCGGAAATTTTGGTGAAAGAGCTGAAGCTTTCTGTTTCTGAAGAAGTGTTTACGGCGGCGCTGCTTCATGATGTCGGGAAAATGGTGCTGGGAAGGTATGTGAAAGACGATATCGCTGTGATAGATGGGGAAGAGATGCAGGATGTGCCTTTTGAACAGGTCGAACGCAGTATATTCGGAATTGACCATGCTGAAATCGGTGCCAACATTCTGAAGCGCTGGTCGTTTCCTCCTAGTATTATCAGCGCGGTACGCTGGCATCATGATCCGGACGGCGCTCCCAAAACCAGTCATCTGATTGATGTGGTTCATGTGGCGGATGTATTGTGTTTGATGGCGGGCATTGGTGTCGGCAGGGAAGGGCTGCAATATCAGCCATCTCTTACAGCTTGTGAGCGGATCGGGCTTACCGAAGCACAGCTTGAAAAGGTGGCAAGTCAGACACTGCAATGGGCAAATGAGCTTGCTGCATCCCTCCAGACGGGTTCCTGATCTGACACAGGTTGCTTTCAGTTTCGTTCGGGTGCTGCTGATATGGGGAATCTGCGAGCAGATAATATCGGATGGATGCTGTCCATCGTTTACAGACATGTGAAAAATCGGATGGGAGAGTTGGATTATGGGGATAAACATCCTTATCGTAGATGACAGCAGCGTGATGCGGGCAATGATCCTTAAGACGCTTCGAATGAGCGGGCTTTCTCTTGGCGATGTGTATGGGGCTTCCAATGGCGTTGAAGGATTGGAAATTCTCAGCCGGCAGTGGACGGATCTGGTGATTCTGGATATCAACATGCCGGTGATGAATGGCGAAGATATGATGATACACATGAAGAATGATCCGGAAACCCGGGATATTCCTGTTATTGTCATATCTACCGAAGGCAGTAAAACCCGGATTGAAGGATTGGTGAAATTGGGTGCTATGTTTATTCGCAAACCATTCACTCCTGAAATCATCCGCGATGCCATCAATCAGAGCCTCAATACGGGAGAAAATCATGGGTGATACCAAGAAAATGGCGTTGGCTAAGGTTGTCAAAGATTCCATGGAGAAACTGGCATTTATGTTTTTTGTGTCGGATGCGTTTAGAGAACCGGTTCAATTTCAAGATGCGGTGACGGCTGAAGTGTCGTATACAGGCGTTTTTTCAGGCAGGCTCGCAATGGTGATGACCGAACCCGTTTTAACTGAGCTGGCGGCAAACATGCTGGGTATTGACGGTGAAGATGTCGAGCAGAATCACCTGCATGATGCTTTGAAGGAAACCGTAAACATTATCTGTGGAAACTGGCTTCCGATAGAAGGCGGAGACGAAGCGGTATTTCATATTGATGCTCCGAGGATACTGAGTCCATCTGAAGCTACAGCCGCCTTCACACGCCAATCCCCATCTATTCTGGAAAAAATGAGTGTTGATGAAGAACCCTGTGATATTTATTTTTTTAAAGACGAATCTGATAAACTGGCATGATTCTGGCATGTATGTTGGAAAGGGGTCAGAACGTCGGGTTTCTTTTTCTGACAAAATTGGGATATGCACTTGTTTTTTATCCAGAAAAAGCCTTGATTCATTTTTTTTTTGCGGGTGAAGCATAGTGGTTTTTTTGACAGCGGATTCTCAAAGGCAGAATAACTTTCTGCGGAAGTGATCGAACAGGTCAAAATGATAAAAGTATTGATTGTTGACGATTCGGCGGTTGTACGAAAAATATTAACCGAAGAACTGTCCAGATACAAAGACATCGAAATTATCGGGACAGCAGTCGATCCATATGTGGCGCGGGACAAGATCGTCAAGCTTCAACCGGATGTGGTTACGCTGGATCTGGAAATGCCGCGAATGGATGGTCTTTCATTTCTGGCCAAATTGATGAAGCATTACCCCATGCCGGTTGTGGTGTTAAGTTCTCTGACACCCAGAAACAGCGAATTGGCACTGAAAGCTTTGGAACTCGGGGCTGTCGAGGTGCTGGGGAAGCCGGGGACGGCCTATTCAACACAAAACATCTCTCAGCATCTGGTTCGCGCCATTCGTGCCGCGGCATCAGCGCGGATTCAGCGAGTACCTGAGAAAGCCGAGGCTGTCCAATCTCAGGCGGGCTTGGGCACGCTTCTGACCAATACGACGCATAAGGTCATTGCCATTGGGGCTTCAACCGGCGGAACAAAGGCAATTGAAGTGGTCCTGAGCGGCATGCCGGTTTCCTCTCCGGGAACCGTCATCGTTCAGCACATGCCGGAAAATTTCACCTCGTCATTTGCAAAACGGTTGAATGAACTGTGTCAAATGGAGGTTCGCGAAGCGCGGGATAATGACTCTGTCGTACCCGGCGTTGCTCTTATTGCGCCGGGAAACCATCACATGCTCCTTCACAGAAGCGGGGGAAATTACCTGGTCAAGGTCAAGGACGGCCCAATGGTGCACTATCAACGTCCCAGTGTGGATGTCCTCTTTCAGTCTGTTGCGACCAGTGCCGGTAAAAATGCCATTGGGGTTATTTTGACGGGAATGGGAGCGGATGGGGCCAAGGGACTATTGGCAATGAAGGAGAGCGGTGCCTATACTCTGGCGCAAAATGAAGAAAGCTGCGTGGTTTTTGGAATGCCCAAGGAAGCCATCAAGATGGGGGCGGTTGAAAAAATCGTCGGACTTTCGGACGTATCCCGTTCCATTATTCTGGCGCTGCAAAAAGAGATTCCGTAATCTGTTCTCAATAGACAGGCGTTAAACAATAATTTTAAAAAGGTATTCATCCGCGTACCTTAACACATTGTCATCAAGAGGTCTTTTGCTATGGTAACCATAAATTCAGCATTATATATCGGAAGAGATGCCTTAATGGCCCAGCAACTGGCAATTTCCGTAACCGGACAAAATATTGCCAATGTCAATACTTCGGGATATACCCGGCAACGGGTGAACTTGGTGAACACGGCAATCCCTTCCGCCGAAGGGTCCTTGGGTACCGGCGTGAAGGCAAAGGGGATTGTGCGAATCTATGATCAGTTTTTGAATTCACAACTCAATGTGGATATTCAGAAAAAAGGCACATGGGAAGCCCAGAACCAGGCGTTGCAGCAAACGGAAAATATTTTTACTGAATCATCTGTTGACGGCTTGAGCCAGAACATGAGTAAATTCTGGAATGCCTGGCAGGATCTGTCTGCCGATCCTTCGGGCCATGCGGAACGAAAAGCGCTGGCAGATCAAAGCCAGATCATGGCTGCCAATATTCAGGATACTTATCAATCACTTAATCAAATTCAAAATGATATGGATGGTCGCATCACGGGAGCAGTTGATGAAATCAATTCCCTGGCGACACAGATCAGCAATTTAAATGACAATATCGCAAAAATGGAGAGTGGCGGCCAATCAGCCAATGACTTCAGGGATCAGCGGGATTTGCTCCTGAATCAGCTTTCAGAAAAAATCAATTTTACATCCGCTGAGAGTTCTGATGGCAGGGTGACGGTTACCCTGGGAGATGGAAATAAACTGGTGGGTAATCCGCCATTTGGAAAACTGTCCACCGCTGCCAATGCTTCCGGCCATCTGGATCTGGTATGGGATTCAGCTCCCACAACGCCGATCAACAGTTCCGTTTCCGCCGGAAACTTAAAAGGATGGCTGGATGTTCGGGATTCTCTGGTTCCGGGATATAAAGACAGCCTGGATTCGCTGGCTCAGCAGATCATTCAGGGAGTCAACACGCTTCATACCGCAGGGACGGCTCTTGACGGATCAACCGGAATTGATTTTTTTTCTGGAACCTCGGCTTCAACGATTGCAGTGAATCCGGCTATCCTTAATAATGTTAACATGATCGCGGCAGCAGGGCTTGTTTCTTCTGAACTGGTGGCCGGGGACAATACCCAGGCGATTGCCATTTCCAAGCTTCAGGATACACTGACAATGAACGGCAACACGGATACCTATGACACCTACTACAATTCGCTCGTTTCCAGTGTCGGGAGCGATTATAGGAATGCTTCGACAAGTCTGAAACATCAAACGACGGTTGTTGATCAGACGAACAATTTGCGAGAGTCTGTATCCGGAGTTTCCACTGACGAAGAAATGGTAAATCTGATTCAATTCCAGCACGGATATTCGGCTGCTGCCAAAGTGATTGATACCGTCAGCCAGATGATGGATACCGTCATCAACATGGTGCGATGAAAACTCAAGGTTCAATTTTTCGTGTTGAAGATATCCTCTTGCTTGCTTTAAAAAAAATGGAAACGGAGATTTCCTGTACCAAGGCCAGGATTTATTCCGGATTCTATTCCGGAATCGGGATATCTGTGTTAGAAGAAGACTTGCCGGATGGGACCATCAGCCCCAGGCTGTGGAAAAAACTGTCTTCCATTGACGCAAAGCTGAATTTAATCCTGGAAAAGCTGATCCAGAACAGTGAGGGATTCAACCAGGCTCAGAACAGGCAGGTGTCTTTAAGTGAAGAAGATATTCAGATTCTGACGCCGGATGTTTTTTCAGCCGGCGACTTTATCGAAATTAAAATGCAGTTGCCCGTAAGCACGCCCGTATGGATCGTTCTGTACGGCATGGTTTCGCAGATCCGAAGCATTACACCAGAGCAAAACGAAATATGGATACAGTTTTCAGAAATGGATGGAGAGGTTAAACAACTGATGGGTTATTATCTGTTCAACCGTCATCGGGAAATTGTCCGAAAACAGCGGTCAGCTTCCGAAAACTCAGCCACCAGGCCAAAAAACTCGTGAGTACCGTGATCTGTCCACTTGTTATGTGCTTAGTGCTGACGGTTCAATTTCAAAAAACAGGACGTTTTTAATCCATGTATGTTGCAATCGGGATCGTTGTCGTATTTGGGGCCATCGGATTGGGTTATTTGATGGAACATGGCCATTTCAGCGTGCTGTTCCAGCCAGCGGAACTGGTCATCATCGGCGGGGCGGCTTTCGGCACGTTTGTTATCGCATCTTCCAAAAAAACGATTACCCTGACCTTAAAAGCGGTCAGTAAGATATTCGGCGGCCATGAAATTGATAAAAAAGCCTATGTTGAGCTGCTGCTGCTATTAAATGAAATATTTTTCAAAGTCAAACGGGAAGGATTTCTGGCCATTGAGGCGGATATTGATCATCCGGACGAGAGCGAGGTGTTCAAAAAATATCCCAGCGTCATTTCAAGCGCTTCAACGGTGAATTTCATCTGCGATAATTTCCGGACCATTATTTCTTCCAACATGACCCCACATGAACTGGAAACGTTAATGGAAATCGATATGGCTGCTCAGGAGCATGATGCGATGATTCCTCCTGCCGCGCTGACAAAAGTATCGGACGGTCTGCCGGCGCTGGGGATCGTCGCTGCGGTTCTGGGTGTGGTTCTGACCATGGGAAAGATCAGCGAACCACCGGAAGTCCTGGGGCACAGTATCGGGTCGGCTCTGGTGGGGACTTTTCTGGGAATTCTGGCCAGTTACGGATTTGTGGGGCCCATGGCAACCAATCTCGAGAATAAGGCCAAGGAACATGAGGCCTATCTGAACGTCATTAAAACCGCGATTGTGGCCATGGCCAGCGGCGCGGCCCCGCAATCTGCCGTGGAATCCGCCAGAAGGGCCATCCCGATCGCGGATCGGCCTGAGTTTGAAGAACTCAATGAGGAAATTAAGAATTGGAAGGGCAACCAGTAATCATCAAGAAGGTGAAGAAAGGGCACGGCGGCGGACACGGCGGGGCCTGGAAAGTGGCTTATGCCGATTTTGTCACGGCCATGATGGCTTTTTTTCTGCTCATGTGGCTGCTTGCCATGGTTTCCCCGGAGAAGCGGGCCGGCGTTTCCTATTATTTCAAACACTTTAATATTTTTGATAAAAGCGGGCTGTCGTTTGTTGACCCCAAAGTTACACCCAGAATCAGTTTGATGGATGATCAGGCCATTGGAAAACCCGAATTGTCACTTCAGATCGAAGAAGAGGAGGAACTGGCGCTGAAAAGCGGAGAGGCGTTAAGTGAGCACCTGAAAAAGGAAATTGAGGCCAAGCTTTCTGATGTTAAGGACCAGATCATCATCGATACGTTTGAAGGTGCTGTCCGGGTTGAGATTCTGGACAAGGAAACCGGGACCATGTTTCCACTTGGCAGCGCCGAAATCTCGGCGAACGGCAAGCGGATTCTGAAAATCATTTCTCCCGCCATCATTGCAAGCGACCGTAAGATTGCCATTGAAGGGCATACGGATGCGTTGGTCTTTGCGGCTTCCCATAAATACAGCAATTGGGAGCTGTCCACCGAAAGGGCTTCAGCAGCCCGAAGGGAGATGGAACGAAACGGCCTGCCGCCTGATATGTTGATCCGGGTTACCGGATATGCGGCAACCGAACCGCTCATCAAGACCAATCTGTATGATCCAAGAAATCGACGAATCAGCATCTTGATGTTTTATCAATATAAAATTAAAGACCAGGAATCTGTCAAAAGTAATAAATGAGGAGGTTGTCTTATGCGAGTTACCCAGGAAATGATGGCCAGTAATCTCAGCAGGAATCTGTCAAAAAATACAGAAAAGCTCATGAATGCCCAGAGTGTGGTTTCCTCCGGTAAACAGATCACAAAAGCATCGGATGATCCGGTCGGGATGTCAAATATTCTGGATTACCGAAAGACGCTGGCGTCTGTTGATCAATACTCCAGAAATATTTCACAGGCCAATTCCGGCCTGAATGTTGCCGATGCCACGCTTTCGGATATTGGCGAGCAGTTGAATCGGGCAAAGGAACTGACGCTTGCGCAAACAAACGGTACAGCCAGCAAGGAAGACCACCAGATTGCCGCAGTAGAGCTGCAGCAGATTCGCGATCAAATAATTCAACTGGCCAATACAAAGCAGGGAAACAAATACCTGTTCGGGGGACAAAAAACGGGTTCTCCACCTTATGACCCCACCCATCCGGAAGCCGGGTTTCAGGGCGATGATGGGCAAAATCTGGTGGTAATCGGCGACGGCGTCACTCTGGATACCCATGTCAGCGGAAAGCAGGCGTTTGCCGGCACAACAGACCCGGTTGTGGTGTTGACGGATCTGATCCAGGGTTTAAATGCCGATGATTCATCGGCTATTTCAAGCGCGCTTGATTCGCTGGATCAATCTATGACCCAGGTTACGAATACACGGGCCGATGTTGGCGTCACATTAAACCACCTGGATACAACAGAGTCTCACTTGACTGATTTTCAACTGAATATTCAAGCGCTTCTATTGAATACGGAAGGTGCGGATGTAACTCAGGCAGTAACGGATTTGGCGGTTCAGCAATCTGCATACCAGGCATCTTTGGCTGCATCCGCAAAAATCATTCAACCCAGTCTTCTGGATTATATCTGAGGTAACCCCGTGAGCAGAGCCATCTGGACAGTATTGTGGATTTCTCTGATATTCGTCAATACCGGTTGGGGGATCAGCAGCGACGACATCCATCGACTCAGCAAAGCCGGTATGGGTGCTGAAACGATTCAGTTGATCATCAAGGAAAAAGTCGTTGAAACTTGCGCTTTTACCGTTCAGGAGCTGATTGATCTCAAGACCAATGCCAAACTTTCGGATAAAACGCTGCAGGTTCTGATCACCGAGGGATCGTTCCTCAAAGACCGCTCGCCGGTGGTATATGGCCAGGATGTCAAGCCGGTCAGCCTGACCACGGTTGCCGACATCATCGAACTGAAGCGGGCAGGCATCAGCGACGATATTATTCAAGCCATCATTATCTCCGGATCAGCCTCTCGAAACGCGTCTGAACGGGATAAAGCCTGGCAGATGTTAAATAACATGGGGATTGTTGTTGATACTCGAAAAAAACCATGAGTGATTCTTCACAAGCATTAACACCGACAAATTATTTTTTGGAGCCCGGATTTGTGGTCATGCCCTCAAACCCGACGGTGATTTCCACGGTTCTTGGATCCGGCGTTTCGGTCTGTCTGTATGACCGCAAACGCAAGGTGGGGGGAATGAACAATTTCCAGCTTCCGTTGATCCGCGAAAAGGGAAAAACAACGACCCGGTTTGGAAATGTAGCTGTCTGGACATTGATTCGCATGATGGTGGAAGATGGTTCTAAAATCAAGAACCTTGAAGCGCAGATTGTCGGCGGAGCACACAATCCAGAGCTGTCGCATCAGAACATGGGACATGAAAACGTCCGAATCGCCCGCAGGATACTGGCCAGAGAAAAAATTGCCGTGACATCGGAGGACATTGGGGGAAGCAAGGGGCGCAAGATTGTCTATTCCACCCATACCAACGAAGTCGCTGTGTTAAAGGTCGAAAAACTCCGAAAATCGGACTGGTACCCTTATGAGGATGACAGAACCCCATGATGGCTGCTGACTGTCAGCACTGCAGGCATTATTATATTACATGGGATAAGATTCAGCCTCATGGATGTAAGGCGTTCAGTTTCAAAAGCAGGGAAATCCCCGGCAGGGTCGTGGAACGGAATTCATCCGGAAAACCCTGCCAGTTGTTCGTCAAAAAGGAAACCCCGCCGTCTTCCGCACGTTAACCCGCTTTCTGTTATAATCCCAGTATCTTATATCGTCACGATAAGAATCGACCGCGGCACTGGTGTTCCGCGGTTCCTTGATCGCGAGAAAATTGACTGGATGCGATAGATACTGAAATACGTTGTTGTCGTTATTGGCTGTAATCTTCGGAAATTCGGCCCAGCCGCTTTTTCCCCTGCGTATTGGAATAGAGAATCCAGAAAACATCATTTGCTGTTGATTCGAAGATCAACTGGTGAGAAATCATCGCGATTCTTCCGGCATAACTCACTTTATTGCCTGAAAAAGAAGCAGAAAGAGAACCGGGTTTCCTGTGACGGTTGCTGTACAGAAACCATATCGGGTTAACATTGGTTTTCATCAAGACCTCCGTGTCTTTGATTAAGGGATACCTACAGGACAAATTACCATATCCCGTAAGCGTGCTGAAATGATAGCCTCCGTGCTTCGATCACCTGTCAATGGTTATGAGGCACCTTTGTCAAGGCTTGCAAGGTCCTGAGTGCTCAATACCTTGTCAATGTCCAGAAGAATCTTAACGCTGCCGCCCATTTTTGCCATGCCAAGAATATAGTCGATATTGACGCGGGTTCCAAAGGCGGGAGTATTTTCAACGTCTTCTCCTTTGATGTTGAGAACCTCGGAAACCGCATCCACAACAATGCCGATTTTGACTGCGCCGGTTTGGCCGGAAATCTCAACCACGATAATACAGGTTCTTTCCGTGTAATCGATGGCCGGCATTCCGAATTTCAAACGCAGATCCACAACCGGAATGACCTTTCCCCGTAAATTAACTACTCCTTTGACAAAGGAAGGAGTCTGGGGAACCGAAGTGATCGGCATCATTCCGATGATTTCCTTGATTTTAAGTATTCCGATGCCATAATCTTCGTTGGCCAACGTAAATGTCAGATACTTCCCTTCGCGGTCGGTTATGGTTGATAATGCCTCATCCAATGATCTTGTATTGTCATTTTTCATGCATGATTCTCCCAACTCGGGTTTGTGATAATAAAGATAGACCCAGCACAGCTTTGAATTGTGGTTTTCCCCTCTTTGTGGGGATTTTTAACAATTGCTATCCAAGATATTGCGTATTTGCATCAAAAGCGTTTCCATGTCAAACGGTTTGCAGATGGGTTCCTTGAGCATGAGGAATCGTTTCCAGCCGACTATTGTCCCGGTGAGGCACCCGCTCTTCTCCGAAGACGGGGAAATAAATCTGAAATGTGGTTCCCTGGTCTTTTTCACTTTGACACAGGATGTAGCCGTTATGGTTTTTTACAATGCCATAAACTATCGCCAGGCCCAGGCCGGTTCCACCGCCGGTTTTTTTTGTGGTGTAAAACGGTTCGAAAATATGAGAGAGTGTGTCACTATCGATGCCAACTCCGGTATCTGAAATGGCTAAAAGAACATATTGTCCGGGATGCGCTCCGATATGGATATTGCAAAACTGATCATTCAGAAAAATATTTCGTGTGGAGAATGTCAATTCTCCGCCTTCTGGCATGGCGTCTCGTGCATTAACGCAGATATTCATCATGATTTGCTCAATCTGCACCGTATCGGCATTGATGGTATGGATGGGATCTTCCATGTCCAGTTTGATACGAATCACTTTGGGGATAGTACGTTCAAGGATTTTGCATACCTGACCCACTTCCGAATTGATGTTCGAAGGCAATAACTTGCTTTCGCGTTTTCGGCTGAAAATCAGCAGGCGTTTGATCAGCTCGCTGCCCCGACGCGTGGATCGCAGAATCATTTCCAGCTTTCGGAGTTCGGGGTCTGAATCGGATTTGCTCATAGCCAGAATCTGGGTGTATCCGGAAATAGCTTGAAAGATATTGTTAAAGTCATGAGCAATACCATCCGCCAGGTTTCCGATGGCTTCCATTTTCTGGGCTTGAAGCAGTTGAGCCTCTTGACGGCAGGACTCCTTAAGCATGTTTTCCTTTTTAACCAGTCGCTCAACGGATGCTTCAAGCTCGGCAATCCGCAGGTGCAACCGCTGGGCTTCATTCAGATGAGGATGTGATCGGCTGTCATACGCTGTCATGTTGGATGCCTTTGTATGAAAGTTGTCAGAAATCAAGAGCCAGGAGTCAAAATTCAGCAGATCAGGCAGCTTTCTTCGGTCTTAACCTGATACTGTAGTCCCGACTGTTTTGCGTTTTGTTGCGCAAAAACAATTTTTCAGGGTTTGTTGCGCTGTAGTGAGTTGTGGATATTAAAAATCCTTGAAATCCTTTTCATCAAAGGGAATGATCTCATCCGGATGCACTTCCTTTTTCAGTGGGAACCGGGTTTGTTTTGACGGTAGATTTTTGGGGTTTACCGACGAATGGATCGGCTTCGGCGATTTTTGAAGACGGGGCTGGGGTCGTTTGAGTTGTGTTGCAATATCGCCGCTGATCAGGGCAACCAGGTCATTAACAATGCTTTTCATCTGTTCTGCCTGTGCATTCATTTCTTCCGCAGCAGCCGCGGATTCCTCGGCAGTGGCCGCATTCTGCTGGGTAACCTTGTCCATTTCGGAAACGGCGATATTCACATGCTCGATTCCCTTGGACTGTTCGCTGGATGCTGCTGCGATTTCACTGATCAGATCCCTGATTTTTGAAGTGCTCTCCGCAACACGCGAGAAAACCGCGTTGCTCCGGTTGACATGCTCAGAGCCTTCCCGGACTTTTTTGGAAGTTCCCTCGATCAGGTTTGCGGTGGTTTTGGCGGCTTCGGCTGCCCGAAGCGCCAGGTTTCTGACTTCATCCGCCACAACGGCGAATCCGGCTCCGGCTTCACCGGCCCTGGCCGCTTCAACCGCCGCATTCAGGGCCAGAAGATTGGTCTGGAATGCGATTTCGTCAATCGTTTTGATGATTTTGGAGGTTTCATCGCTGGCTTTCAGAATATCGTTCATGGAAGATGTCAACTCGGACATGGATGCCGAGGCTGTCTGAACGCTGGCGGTGGCCTCCTTCATCATGGCATGGGCCTGGCCTGAATTGTTGGCGTTCTGCTTGGTCATGGAAGACATCTCTTCCAGGGAAGAAGAAGTCTCTTCGATGGACGCTGCCTGTTCCGATGAGCCTTCCGCCAGGGTCTGGCTGGCGGAAGATACCTCGCCGGCAGCGGAGGCAACCTGGTCCGCGCCTTCATTGAGTCCAGCGATGATCTGATAAATGGGTTTTGAAATGGTGCGACTGAAAAACCAGATGGCTGTCAGGGCGATCCCCAGAAAAATGATGGATACCAGGACAATGGCTTTTCGCATGGCCATGACGGAACCCAGGAATTCATCCGTAGGTTGGGTGACGCCAACGCTCCATCCGGTTAACTCGACCGGGGCAAACCCGGCTATTTTTTCGATGCCATCGAAGGTATAGGATTCAACGCCGGTCTGATGCGACAGCATTTTATTCGAAATCGACTCCATCCCTTTTAAGGTTTTCAGGTCGAGTTCAAGAATGTGTTTGGGGTTGGGATGAACAATGATGATGCCGTTTCGATCCGCCATAAACGCATATCCGGTCTTTCCGATCTTGACGGATAGAAATTTTTCAGACAGAAGATCGATTTTGAGAATAATCGCCAGGGCGCTTGTGAACTGTCCTGAAGGCGAAAAAACCGGAACGCAGATGGGTATGACCGGATTTCCGGTTTTCTTTGATTTTACAGTGCTTGACACATTGATTTTGTTGGCTTTGGCATCCTGAAAATATTGACGGTCCTTTACGGAAATTCCTTTGTTGCTTCCACCCACGCTGTCGGCGTAAACAATGCCTTCTGCATTGCAGACGACGATGCTTTCATAATTTTCCCCGATCTCCTTCATGGTATTCACCAGTTTTCGTTCCAGCCGCTGAATGTCCGTAGCCGAACCCGCAATACCGGTCTCGGCAACCTTGGCTGCCACTTCGATGGTGGTGTTGCCGACAGCCAGATCCCTGGCAAGCTTGATTTCTTCATGTATCACCATCTGGGTTAAGGCGGTCAGGCTTTTTGCGACGTTTGCGACATTTTGTTCATTTGTTGCCTTCATATCTCTGGCTACTTGAAAGTCTGAAAATACGGCAAATGCCAGAAGCGGCAGCAACACGCACAAGGTGCCGCCTGCCAGAAGTTTGAAATTAAGACTTCTTTTTTTCATATGTTCCTTTCTCCTGTGAGAAATTAATAAAATTATGCATCATATCCAATGATTATCACATGTCTGCGACGCCGCTTCTTTGCAGTGGAAATTTAAGGGCTGTTTGATATGTGTATCGGTAGTCCGAACAAAAACTTGAGAAAAAAAGCAGCGATACTGCTAAAAACGGAAAACAGGCGGTTAAAAAAAAATTTTTGACATCAGTATCACAAAAATGTTGATTTGAAAAGGAGCCTCTATGGGGTTGATTTGGAAAACTGCATGTTATAATATCAAAAAAAAATTTATCACTCTGTTGTGAGGATTATTGGTCATGCCCCATTCTCGGGAAAATTCAAAACCTCTCCCTGTCGCCTGGGTAGAAAAGCAGGACAATTGCCATAATCTTGAAAGCAATTGCCTTTCATCCTTAATGGATGGAAATCCCATCTCCACATTCGTCATTAACACGGATCATCATGTGGTGCTGTGGAACCATGCATGCGAAATGCTGACCGGAGTGCCCAGGGAAAAGGTATTGAATAACCCCGTGGATTCCCGGATATTTTACAGCGGACAGTACCGGCCTCTTCTGGCGGATCTGGTTTTGGATATGGATGAAAGTGCCATACGACGGTGGTATGATAAAAAGAATCTTACCCAAAGCGCCAGTATACCAGATGCCTATGAAGCCTCGGATGAGCTGGTCATTCAGGGGGAAAAACGCAACATTTATTTTGTGGCCGCGGCCATTCGGGAACCCAGTGGCAAAATCATCGGTGCTATTGAGACGATTCAGGATATCACGGATCGCAGTCAGTTGTTGAGCCAATTGTATCAGGCGCAGAAAATGGAGGCACTGGGAGCGCTGATAGCCGGGGTGGCCCATGAAATCAATAATCCCATCAATCTGATCATGTACAATATTCCGCTTTTGGAAAAAATATGGCAGGATGTCCTGCCGGTTCTCAATGATCAGGCCGTCCTCTTTCCCCAGCGAAAGTACGGAGGCTTGCGGACGGATTTTATCAACAATCATCTGATGCAGCTCATTTCCGATATGGACATGGCTGCAAAACGGGTGGCTACGATTGTAACTGGGCTGAAAAGCTTTTCAAGATTCTCAGCCCAGTCTGAGAAAATTCCGCTTCAGATCAATGTTGCTGTTGAGAATGCCATACGGCTTTCACAGTCCACCTTGCGAAAACTGAATGTCGAAATCGATCTGGATCTGGAAAATGATCTTCCCACCATATCGGGAAATCTCCAGAATATTGAACAGGTCATCCTGAACTTGATCATCAATGCGGCGCAGGCCATTGAACACGATAACGGAAAGATCCGGATTTCTACACGGCTTCAGCCCCAAGATGGCGACATCCGGATATCGGTATCGGACAATGGCAAAGGAGTTAATCCGGCCATTGCCGGCAAGCTCTTTGACCCCTTTATAACCGATAAACAGGAAAAAGGGGGAACCGGACTCGGACTTTCCGTATCCTATAACCTCATCAAGTCGCATGACGGAACCATAACGTTTGAGAGCCGTCAGGGAAAAGGCACTACATTTCATGTTCTTTTGCCATCCGCATTAAAGCGAAAGCCGTTTCGCATCATGGTTGTGGATGATGACGCGACGATCCGCGAGATGTTAAGGGAGATTCTGGTTCAGCGGCGTTCATACATTGTGGAGGAAGCTTCCAATGGCATTGAAGCCTGCATCCGTCTGGGGTCTTCCCGGCCGGATCTTTTGGTCATGGATTTATTTATGCCTGAAATGAATGGGATAGAGGTCTGCCGGGTGTTAAAAAATGATCCGGTATTGTCGGATATGAAAATCATGATGATTACCGGCCATGAAGGCCATCCGCTGATAGGGGATATTTCTGAATTCGGATTCATTGATATCCTGTATAAACCGTTTAATCTGGAAGATTTCGTAACAAGGGTAGACAATATATTGCTAAAATAAAAAGCAGGTGATTGATATAATGTTCCCCAATCATTTTCCAAATAATTGCTGACAATGAGGTCTAATGGAATCCGTCTATGGGCAGTCCCCCATTCTAATCGTCGATGATGATCCAGGGCTTTTGCTGAGCATTAAAGCCACGCTGGTCAGCGCCGATCTGCCAGATCCGGATACGATTTCAGACAGTCGGCTGGTGATGGACAGTATCCGCAGACACGCTTATAAAATCATCCTTCTGGATCTGGTTATGCCCTATATTAATGGCATGGAACTTCTGGAGATGATCAAAAAAGAGTTTCCTGAAACGGTCTGCCTGGTCGTTACCGCAACAGATGAAGTTTCAACGGCAATTCAGGCCATAAGGTTGGGCGCTTATGATTATCTGGTTAAGCCGGTTAATGGCGAAACCCTGGTGGCGATCATTCAACGGGCACTGGAGCGGTATCAGCTTCGCAAAGAAGTTGCGCTGTTCGCGGTTCAGCAGTCTTTCTCGAATCTGGCCAACCCTGAGGCATTTCGTGAAATTGTGGCAGAAGACGAATCCATGGCCCTGGTTTTTTGCCAGGTCGAGGCGGTTGCGCCAACCGATTACAGCGTGATCATCACGGGCGAGTCCGGTACGGGTAAGGAGATGATGGCCAGGATGATACACAAGCTGAGCCGTCGCGCGTCGGAGCCATTTATTGCGGTTAATATGGCAGCATTCACACAAACGCTTTTCGAAGATGAGTTTTTCGGCCATACCAAGGGCGCTTATACCCATGCGCTAAGCGATAAAAAGGGATTCTTTGAAGCAGCCCAGGGGGGTACGCTTTTTCTGGATGAGATTGCCGAACTGGCACCATCGCTACAGGGGAAGTTGCTGAGAGTCATACAGGAAAAAGAGTATTATCGTCTGGGCAGCACCAGCAGCAGGCGCATCGATGTTCGAATCCTGGCGGCAACCAATCGAAATATACTCGATGAGGTAAAAAATGAACGTTTCAGAGCAGATCTCTTCTACCGGCTGAGCATGTACACCATTAAAATTCCACCGCTTAGAGAACGAAAAAAAGATATTCTTCCCCTTGCCCGATTTTTTCTTCAAAGATATGGAAACAGTAAAGCCGATCCCATTGAATCCCTTTGTCCTGAACTGGAACAAAGTCTTATGGCGTATTCTTTTCCAGGAAATATCCGGGAGCTGGAAAACATGATGGCTTCTGCTGTTCTTCTGGAAAAATCCCGAATGTTGACGCTTTCATCGGTTCGTGGCCTTGGTTCTGCTATTGATAGCTCACCGGACGTTTGCAGCGGGCTGGCGACACTTGAGGATCTGGAAAAACAGCACATTCTTCGGGTGCTACAGGAAACCGGGGGAAACCGGAAAAAAGCCGCAACAATCTTAGGAATCAATACGGCAACGGTTTACAGAAAGATTGAAAAATATCGGATTTCTGATAAAGTATTCAGAGATCATGAGCTTTCAGAAGAAGGATGATCGTTTTGCCTGCGGCAAATGACAACGATATACTCAATTTGCAGAATATTAACATATTTCCGGTGCAATCAATGGAATTTTGATGGAATACGGCGACAACATTGTTGGCAGACATATTCATGCCATTTTAGAACAGTTGAAAAACGGAAAAACTCTGGTTCGAATGGTATTGATGGGTAAGGATTATGAACAGTTAACCATTATCAGTGATATCCGAAAAAAAGACAAGGTCCCGTTTTTGTTAATTGATTGTCCGGATGGTTTTGAGGATTTACTTAACGATTCTTCCAATAAGCTTCATTTTGAATATACCGGAGCAAATAAACTGCCGTACTATTTTTATACGGATATTGCTCGGGTTGATCAAAAAATCATCTGGGCCGCATTCCCGGATCTCATTGAACGCAGGCAGCTTCGAAGAGATTTTCGCGTGGACATGCCGTCAGGAACCCGCATGGGTTTTAAGAAATATGGGGTCAAATATGATAAACAGGTGATCAATTTGAGTCTCGGCGGTTCTTTTGGGGCTTTGATCAGAAGTCGGGACATGACTCAGTCCGAACTTCCCATATCCGTTGGCGATACTTTAACGGAGATTGAGCTGGTCTTTCAATCGAAGCATTTTGAGCAGCAGGTGAACATTCGAAAGGCCGTGGTTGTTCGCTTTGAAGAAAATCCATTGCAGCGCAGTTATTGTTATGCGATACATTTTCTCGATATGGACAAGACCGAAGAAAAGGCGCTGACAGAACTGATTTATGTCATTCAGCGGGAGTATCTTAAAAAAAGGCTCATTATAGCCGATTGAAAAAAGGTGACTATGGTTATCATGACTAATTTAAGACCTGTTGACGGTCGCCTTTTATTATACGGCAGTTTTCGTGTTGTCAATGACCCTGTCCACATATTGACGGGTTTCACTGTAAGGTACGTCGCCGTTATACCGTTTAACGGTCTCAGGTCCGGCATTGTAAGCAGAAAGCGCTTTTCTGACATTTCCTCCAAACATGTCCATCATTTTTCGTAAATATCGAACGCCTCCATCAATGTTTTGCTTAATGTCAAAAGGGTTTGAAACCCCCATATCCCGGGCTGTGCCCGGCATCAACTGCATCAGGCCCTGCGCCCCTGCCGGAGAAATGGCATTTGCGTCATAATTGGATTCAGCCTTGATAACCCCTTTGATCAGTTTGGGCGAAAGCTGATATTGGACTGCCGCATCCTGAATGGCTTTTTCGATTTTATGGCTGGTTGCGCTGGATTTGATCTGCAAAGCGCTTCTGCCGGAAGGTAGCATATTCAGGGGATTATTCAGGCTGGACTGAGACGTATTCTGCGTGCGGTCATCGGCTCCTCCTCCAGCTTCCGGGGAAATGGGGATCTGTGTTATCGGGGTTTCAGGGCCGAGAAGATACTCGGAAGCTTCCTTGCATTCGGATGAATCCGGGACTTTGGTATTTAGCGGCAATCGCCTTGTCGGCGGGATGTAAGGGGATGCAACCGAATGAGATCGGTAGTCTGCGACCGAAAGTCCCTTCATGGCTTTGGGTTCGGATTGAATCGACGGCTTTTTAAACGTTGAGAGGATCCCGTTAAACTCAGAAGCAGACGGCGTCTGTGATTCTTTCTGAGGTTTCAGATCCTGCCTGATCACCTTGAATCTCCCGGAGGCGTTTTTCATATAATCTTCGATTGTCAATTTGGATTGTATGGGCATCATCTCACTACTTCCTTTTGGGGTCAAATATCAGACAGCTATCTGTCCGGCATCATCTGGGTGATTCTTCAAAATTCTTTAAAATCCGTGTTTCCATGGCAATGATTTGTTCCGGGCAAATTTCCCCGACTTGTTCGTATTTCAGAACCGATTCATTGGAAAGATTCGTTCTATGCGTCCGCTCTTATCTGATACACGGCTGTGGCAAACTGAGACAGCAGCAGAAGAATAACCTGCCAGTTTTTTGGCACGCTGAATGGTTTTTTTGACGTTTTCGATGTAGGCTCAGTATACTACTATATTAGGGATCGCCACTCTATCCAAATCCTCTCATGGTTAAAAACATCGCATTTAAAATATTTCGTTTGATGGCGCCTGCCAGAGATTCCCTTCTGGGATATAATCGATAGAAGGGGTGGTAGCGACAGTTTTACCTGGTTATTGATGGTATTGTCCGCCGTTATTTGATTTTGCAATCCGTAGCGCTGAATATGAAAAAATCAGCGCAACACATGAGGTGACAACAATAGATATTTTAAAGAGCATGCGCATGATAATTCCAATGAATTCAAAGGATAGAGCTGGGATTGCTCCGGGTTTCAGCGTGGAATCTTCAATGATAGCGGTACCGCTCTCTTTGCTTCTAAAAAACGAGGATACATCATCGCCTGAAAGGGGTCTCTGCTTCCGCTGCAATGATTTATTAGAGGGTTCCAGCGATTCCGAAACAATGGCCTGCTTTTCAGAACCCTGAGCAAGTTCGGGTCCGGATTGCTGGGAAGGATTTATGGGAGTTGTATCCGACACGGGTTGGGGAAGCGGGCCGGCCGGCTTGTTTTCAACATCCTTTGCCTTCAGCTCTTGAGAGGAGCCTGTCGTTTTCTTCAGATATTGCGTGGATACCCAGCCGTTAATCTGCTGGCCGCTTTTATCATAGACAATTTTTGCCCATTTCGGGGTTTCTTCATTGATAAATATTCTGTCGCCTTTTTTTAGCAGTATGATTATTTTCCCTTTTTTATGGGGTGTTTGTCTTAAATTGATGTTTGCGGTCAGTTCTGCCGGAATGGGTTGGTATGACACGCCCACGCCCGGAAAACACATCATCCATAATCCCAACACTCCTGCCAGGCTTATTAGACAGCGAAAAAGCGAATTCATAAGTGATTGTCTCCATATCAACAGGTTCAAAGGGAAGTCCCCAGATGGCATAATTATAAGCAAATAAAGTGCCAATGTTATGATTCATAAAAGGAATATGGCACTGAAAAACCATTTGTCTCGATTCCATATCAAGGGTTTTTATCTGCTGTCAGGTAATTACCGATAATCGTTGAAGTCCATCCGGGAGAGTTGAAATGGTGATTGAAATAGAGATGAACATTGATTTGTATTACGGGGATATCTTCTTTAAAAATCCACCCATTCATAAGAGCTGGCTGTTTCATCTCATCGAAATGGGAATCGCCATGTTGCCGGAAACCAGGCCGCATATCTTGGTGTATAAGTGTAAGGCTTTCGTCAATACTCGGTTTTTGAAAGATCCTCTGGTTCATTCCCGCTGTCTGAATGGGCGGATGCATCGGTGGGAAGAGTTCCTTCCTTGAAGCATTCGAACAGGACGTTTTGTGTGGCAGGACCTGCCAGTCGGCCGGTGGCAGCGTCAATTTTCGCAAAAACGATTCCTTCGGGAACCGGAAAAACCTGTACAGGCTTATTGGCAAGCGCCCGCTTCATAAACCCCACCCACACCGGGCAAGCGGCCGCCCCGCCGGTTTCACCTTTTCCCAACGATCCTTCTTCGTCAAACCCCACCCAGACTCCGGTAACGTATTCCGGGGTATATCCCACAAACCAGGCATCGTTCAGATTATTGGTCGTGCCGGTTTTCCCGGCAGCCGGACGGTTCAACTCTCTGGCCTTTCGACCGGTTCCATTTTTAACGACGCTTTCCAGAAGGCTGGTCATGATAAAGGCCGTGCTTTTTTCAATCACTTGAACTTTTTCCGGGATGGTTTCTTCAAGAATACGGCCATTATGATCCGTGATTTTGGTGATGAAGACAGGCTGGATTAAATCTCCGGCATTGTCAAAGACAGAATAAGCTCTGACCAGCTCCAGAAGGGAAACGCCCGAGGAGCCCAGTGCAATCGAAAGGTTGCGCTCCAAAGTGGAGGTGATGCCCAGTTTTTTGGCATAGCCGATGGCGTAGTCCACGCCGATATCCTGAAGAATTTTTACCGTCACCACGTTCACGGATTTTTCAAGGGCATTTCGCAACAGGATTTGTCCGGAATATTTTCTGTCATAATTCTGAGGTTTCCAGATCGAATCGCCTTCATCATCCTGAAACGCGATCGGAGAGTCGATCATCACCGTTGCCGGGGTGTACCCCTTGTCGATGGCGGCCGCGTAGATGATGGGTTTAAAAGATGATCCGGGTTGCCGCCTGGACTGGATGGCGCGGTTAAACTGATTGTCTTTGAAATCCCGTCCCCCGACCATGACCTTGACCTGACCGGTTCCCGTTTCCAGGCTGAGCAGGGCTCCCTGAACTTTTGGCGTTTGTTCCAGGGAAAGATTCCACTTGTCTCCGTCCTTGGTTTTATCCATGACTTTGACCAGAATCACGTCTCCGATACCAAGGATGGTTGGTGGCCGCTTTGCGCCGGTTTCCTGATGTGTACTATTCGGATTGGATTTTTTGGCCCATTTCATGTCTGCAAACCGGATGGCGCCCTGGGACTTGCCAATGCGAACTCCCGCGGACTGCTCAGATTCATGAATCGCAACGACAACTCCGGTTAAAATGACTCCGGGCTTGATCGGCGCATCCTTGATCTCTTCCTGAATGGCTGCGGAAAAGGATTCGATTTCATCCGGTTTCACGTGTTTGATCGGTCCCCGATACCCCTGGCGTTTATCGAGCGCGCCAAGGCCGATGCCCAGCTCTTCCTGCGCGGCCTTTTGCATGTCGATGTTGACAGCCGCATAAATGCTGAGCCCATTGCTGTACAAAGCGTCCGGGCCGTATTTGGCTTCAACATACCGCCGGATATGTTCGGTATAAAATGGCACTTCTTCAATATACCAGTTTTTTCGGGGTTTGATGTCCATGGCTTGCTGAACCGCTGCTGCGTTCTGGGCTTCGGTGATATAGCCTTCGGCTGCCATTCGGTTTAAGACATATACCTGACGCTGCTTGGCCTTGTCCGGATACCGAAATGGAGAATACTTGGTGGGGGCCTGGGGAAGACCTGCCAGCAGCGCGCATTCGGCAAGATTCAAATCCGTAACGGGTTTGCCGAAATAATTTTCCGAGGCTGCTTCGATGCCGTAAGCGCCGTGACCCAGATAAATCTGATTCAGATATAAAAACAGGATTTCGTCTTTGGAAAATGCCTTGCTGATCCGATAAGCCAGAATGGCTTCCTTGATTTTTCGGGTATAGCTTCGTTCCGGTGTCAGCAGAAAAGACTTGGTAACCTGTTGGGTAATCGTGCTTCCGCCTTGAACCACGCCGCCTGCTTCGATGTTTTTCAATAAAGCCCGGAAGATGCCGATGACATCAATTCCCGGATGACTGTAGAATCGGGAATCTTCCGCGGCAATGAACGCCTCTTTCAGGATCTGGGGAATTCTGGATATGGGGACGACGATCCGGCGTTCTTTGTAGAATTCGCCGATTTTTCGATTATCGTCAGAATAAACCGAGGTGACAACCGGCGGATGGTAATCGGATAATTTAGATATTTTGGGCAGGTCTTCGTTAATGTAAAAATAAAGCAGGGTTGCTGCAATAATCCCAGTGATGATGGCGGCCAAACCTGACCAGAAAAGCGTTTTGATAATAACTCTGGACAGGCTTTGTCGGGGTTTCTGGCGGGCCCGCTGTTTCAGAATCTGTGATGTTTTTCGAAATTCAGGCATAGATGTGATGGCTTTTTGTGTTTGGACGAAAGCAACTCAAAACTTCATGAGCTTATTTCTTTACAAATTTTCAGCGACTTGTTACTTTACATGCCAGTTGGTAAAATATGTTATTATAACCCAGGATAACAGAAAGACAAGAATTTTTAGCAATGACCTTTAGCAGGATAGATTATGGACACGATTAAACTTGATTTCAACAAACTCGAAGGGCTGGTGCCGGCCATTGCCCAGGATTTTGAAACCGGCGAGGTCCTGATGCTGGCGTTCATGAATGCCGAAGCATGGGAAGCAACGCTTTCAACCGGCAAAGCCACATATTATAGCCGGACCCGAAAAAAACTCTGGATCAAAGGCGAAACATCCGGCCACTGTCAGATCGTCAAGGAAATCCGCATCGACTGTGACAACGATACGGTGCTGCTGAAAGTAGAGCAGGTCGGTGGCGCTGCCTGCCATACCGGCCATAAAAGCTGCTTCTTTCAGCGTGTGGAGGGAAACGCCATCAAAATATGCGGAGAGCCTGTTTTTAATCCAAAGGAGGTCTATAAATAAATGAACACTATTTTGAAACTGGGGATTCCCAAGGGAAGCCTGCAGAATGCGACGGTGGAGCTGTTCAGGCGCTCGGGTTGGAAAATCGATGTGAATGGCAGAAGTTATTTTCCTGAAATTAATGATGACAACATTGAATGTGCCTTGTGCCGGGCACAGGAAATGTCGCGATATGTCGAGAACGGCACGATGGACGCAGGACTTACCGGCAAGGACTGGATCGCCGAAAACAGATCGAATGTCCATGTCGTGGCGGATCTTGTCTATTCGAAAGTCAGTGCCAGACCCGCCAGGTGGGTACTGGCTGTTCCATTTGATTCTCCGGCCCGAAAACCCGAAGACCTTGCGGGCAAAAAGATTGCCACGGAACTGGTTGAGTTTACAAAAACATATTTTGCCGAAAGAAGTGTTCCGGTAACTGTCGAGTTTTCCTGGGGCGCGACAGAGGCAAAGGTGGTATCGGGTCTGGCGGATGCCATTGTAGAGGTTACGGAGACCGGCAGCACCATAAAAGCGCACGGCCTTCGGATCATTCATGAGCTGATGCAGACCAATACCCAGCTCATTGCCAATCATGAATCATGGAAGCATCCTGAAAAAAGAGAGAAAATCGAACAGATTGCACTGCTGCTTCAGGGTGCGTTGCTGGGGGAAAAACTGGTGGGCCTTAAAATGAATGTTCCGGATGCCTGCCTTGAAAAAGTGGTATCCCTGCTGCCCAGTCTGAACGCGCCGACGGTTGCATCCCTTTACAAATCCACCTGGTATTCGGTTGAAACCGTTGTAAATACCCATGTGGTAAGGGAACTGATTCCGATCTTGATGAAAAACGGTGCGGAAGGAATTATTGAGTATCCGTTGAATAAAGTGATATAGGTTGTGAGGGTGTGTGAGTTTTTAAGTACCCATACACCCTCATATACCTCTCACTTAACCGATGAAAACAACCCTGCCTTAAAGAATTCCCGGTTCATCCGGGCAATGTTGGTGATGGAAATTTCCTTGGGGCATTCGGCTTCGCATTCCCGTTCATTGGAACAGTTCCCAAATCCCAGTTCATCCATGGTCCGAACCATATGAGTAACGCGCATGGCTGCCTCGGGCCTGCCTTGAGGCAGCAGTGCAAGCTGTGATACCTTTGCGCCCACAAAAAGCATGGCCGATGCATTGGGGCAGGCAGCCACGCAGGCACCGCACCCGATACAGGCTGCGGCGTCCATGGCCTTTTCCGCGATTTCCTTTGGCACGGGAATGGCGTTGGCATCCGGAGTCCCGCCGGTATTGACAGATACATACCCGCCAGCCTGAATGATTTTGTCCAGGGCGCCTCGATCCACAACCAGATCTTTCAGTACTTTGAAGGCTTTTGCCCGGAACGGTTCAATGGCAATGGTATCCCCGTCGCTAAAGTGCCGCATGTGAAGCTGGCACAGGGTGGTGCCTTTTTCAGGGCCATGCGGCCTTCCGTTTATTACGGATCCGCACTGGCCGCAGATTCCTTCCCGGCAATCGTGGTCAAAGGCAATGGGTTCCTTGCAATCCAGGGTAAGCTGTTCATTGACAACATCCAGCATTTCCAGAAACGACATGTCCGTAGATATATTGCTGGCATGATAGGTTTCAAATCCGCCTTTTATCTCAGCGGATTGTTGTCGCCATACCTTCAGCGTTAAATTGATGGTTTTTGTCACTTGTAACTCCTTTGTGTTAATTTGACGTTTTCAAAAACCAGTGGTTCTTTATGGAACTGGGGATCCTTTCCTTCTCCGGCATATTCCCATGCCGCAACATGACAGAAGTTGTCATCATCCCTCAGGGCTTCATTCTCTTCGGTCTGGAAGCCTTCATTAAAATGGCCGCCGCAGGATTCCCGCCTTGCCAGCGCGTCGATAACCAGGAGTTCTCCGAATTCTAGAAAATCGGCCACGCGTCCGGCCCTCTCGAGGCTCTGGTTAAGATCCATGTCCACTCCGGGGACCTTGACGTTTTCCCAGAATTCGCTACGAAGGGACTGAATGAGGGTTCTGGCTTTGATCAGACCCGCATCGTTTCTGGCCATTCCGCAGTATTCCCACAGGATGCCCCCCAGTTCCCGATGAAAATCATCCACCGTGCGTTTGCCGTTAATGGACAGCAGGCGTTGGGTGCGATCGATCGCTTTGCGGGCGGCCGATGTGAATTCGGGCTGGCTGGTCGTGATTTTGGGAAGCGGTGCGCCGGCAAAATATCCGCCGATGGTGTAAGGGATCACAAAATAGCCGTCAGCCAGGCCCTGCATGAGGGCGCTTGCGCCCAGGCGGTTGGCGCCGTGATCCGAAAAATTGGCCTCTCCCAGGACAAAAAGACCGGGAATGGTGCTCATTAAATTATAATCCACCCAAAGCCCGCCCATCGTATAATGTACGGCGGGATAAATCATCATGGGCTTTTCATACGGATTGTCCGCGGTAATTTTTTCGTACATCTGAAAGAGGTTGCCGTATTTCTGGCCGATCACATCTTTGCCGTCGCGGCTGATGGCATCCCGAAAATCCAGATAAACCGCAAGTCCGGTTTCGCCGACGCCTTTTCCCAGATCGCATTGCTCCTTGGCATTTCGGGAAGCCACATCCCGGGGAACCAGGTTTCCGAAGCTGGGATATTTGCGTTCCAGAAAATAATCCCGATCCGATTCCGGAATCTGATCCGCAGATCGCTTATCTCCGGCGGTTTTGGGAACCCAGACACGACCGTCATTTCTCAGGCTTTCGCTCATCAGGGTCAGCTTGGACTGATAGGTTCCGTGAACCGGAATGCAGGTGGGGTGGATCTGGGTAAAACAGGGGTTGGCAAACAATGCACCTTTCTGATATGCTCTAAAATTTGCGGTTACATTGCAGGCCATGGCATTGGTGGAAAGGAAAAAGACATTGGCGTAGCCGCCTGTACAAAGGACAACGGCATCTGCTCCATGGCTCTCGATTTCTCCGGTAACCAGGTTCCGGACCACGATGCCCCTGGCCTGTCCGTTCACCAGAACCAGATCCACCATTTCCCTGCGGTTGAACATCTGCACTTTCCCCGTTGCTATCTGACGGCTCAGAGCGCTGTAAGCTCCCAGCAGAAGCTGCTGGCCGGTCTGTCCCCTGGCGTAAAAGGTTCGAGAAACCTGAGCACCGCCAAAGCTGCGGTTGGCCAGAAGTCCGCCGTATTCACGGGCGAATGGAACACCCTGGGCCACGCACTGATCGATGATATTGCCGCTGATCTGTGCCAGGCGATACACATTGCCTTCACGGGCTCTGAAGTCACCGCCCTTGATGGTGTCATAAAAGAGTCGCCAGTCGCTGTCTCCATCGTTCTGGTAGTTTTTGGAAGCGTTGATGCCGCCCTGGGCCGCAATGCTGTGAGCCCGGCGCGGGGTGTCCTGAATGCAGAAGCTTTTGACGTTATAGCCCAGCTCAGCCAGAGATGCTGCAGCAGCGCCGCCGGCAAGACCGGTTCCGACGACAATGACCTCAAATTTACGTTTATTGGCGGGGTTGATCAGTTTCAACTCAAACTTATGCCTATCCCATTTGTCAGCGAGCGGCCCCCCGGGAATTTTTGCATCTAGATGCATGTTTAATCTCCTTGTTCTTAAGCAATCAGCGAAATATAAACGGGAAGAAATCCAAAACCAATGCCGACGATGAGGCTGAAGACCAGGCTGGCCACCATAATGATCGGCATGTATTTTGGGTGGTTGGCGCCCAGGGTTTGAAAAGCGCTCCACAGCCCGTGGCTCACATGAAGGCCGGCGATGATCATGGCCAGAATGTAGAAAATGACATAAAGTGGATTGGAAAAAGCCTTTGAAACAATATCAAAGATGGTCACATGAGTCTTGTCCACAAAATGAAAATTGAAAAGGTGAAAAATCACAAAAAAGAGGAGAAAAAAACCAGTGTAGGGCATGGTGGCGGACCCGATGGTTCTGCCTCCTGCGGATTTGTTGACACTATAGCGGTTGGGCCTGGCCCTCAGGTTTTCATAAAAAAGAGATGCACCTGTCAGGACATGGATCAGGGCTAAAGTCAAAAGGCCTATCTCCAACAAGTTCACAAGCGGCCCCAGGGAATGGAGGTGACTTGCATAAGAATTGAAGGCATCTCTTCCCCCATAAATAAACAGGTTGCCTGCAAGGTGTGCAACCAGAAACCCGCAAAAACTCAGTCCCGTAATGGCCATCATCAGTTTTTTTCCGATGGATGACCCCAGCATGTTGACAAACCAGTTCATCTTTACCTCCAGGTTATTAAATGATAATCAATAAATAATTTAAGACCTTAATCTGATTGCTATTAATTCAAAGAAATATTCACTTATTGCTTCTGATCCAATCTGTCAATAATGAAAGTAATGGGTCAGGATGAAATCGCTCGCTTTTTTTCAACACGGTCATCTTTCATCTATCTATGCGTCGCAAAACTTTGTTACTGTTCAGAGTATTATCAATGCCGTTTGTTAAAATTCTTCAATTATAACAATTTGAATTAAATTGATATATATTAAATATTGATAACTTGGCGCATGCATTTTGGAAATGATGTTCTATGTGTTTTATGGCATCAATATATTGATATTTAATATAATTAATTGATTAGTCGGTTGATAATATGAAAAATCGAAACATTGTTTCGCATATTTTGATATACGAATGAATTTGTTCTGTCAAGTATAAAATTTTTGCAAACTCGTTCAGGAGTTGTTATCCATTCAGTATTCCCACGTATATCTCTCCACATATTTCCCCCAGGGACGGTATCAAAAAGCCCCCCCATGCATCAATGGTCTGAGTCTGTTCCATAAGTCAGGCAGTTTGTTCAAAGCTCTGTTTGACATTTCAATTCGTTATTATTAATGATGTGTATGAGTTGTTGCCATTGAAAGATCGGTTGCCCTGCGGGTATGGGGGAGGGTCCAGATAAAACGCTCTGGCCAGAGGTTTATATGAATGTTTCAGAATTCAGATGGACTGGGTACGATCGATAAAAAGTGCCTGACCTACGACGTTGGTGCCTTTGCGTAAGTCCATTTTCATGTTTTTTGCTCAGGGAGAGCAGGGAGAAAGGATAAGGAAAAACATATGATTCATGAAAACGTTACGGATTGCCGCATTCAGATGACACTGAAAGAAAATTCCCGACTCGGCTTTCTGATAATCGGGGTTTTCCGTCAGGGGGTTAGGTTGGAAATTATGGCCGGATCCAGCATTCGGCAGGTTATCGTCGACCAGCTCGGAATTGCTGAAGATTATCTGGAAAACCGGGTTCAAACCCTTTTTTTGAATGGAAAGCCCGTGGATGATGTGGATGCAATGAAGGTTTCTGACGGTTCCATCCTGGCGCTGTCTGCTGCCATGCCGGGGCTTGCTGGAGCGACCCTTAGAAAAGGCGGAAAATATGCTGCCTTCCGACAACAGATATCCTTTGGCGGCGTTTCGCCGATCCCGGTTCTCCGGAAAGGGCGGATGACTCTTAAGCTCTTTAATCAGGTTGCCGAGGAACAGGGGCCAGTGGTGTTAACAAAAGGGATCGGGATCAGCGGCGGGGATTTGCTGGATGTTATCCGCAAAGCTCAGGATCAGGCCCTGCTGCAGGAAATATTAAAAGTCGAAATAAACGGTGAAGCAATTGCTCCGGAAATGCTGCCTGCAAAGATCAGCAGCAACGCCGCTGTTTTTCTTTCGATCATCTGAAATACCCTCCCTGAAAACGTCAGTGGATGCGGATTCTGTTTGGCTCCAGACCAGATATTGATGGTGAGCATTTTAGATTTTTATCGAATCGGATTCAGATTGCCCATCTGGTACCCTCCCAGATCCAGAAAAATATGCACAAATCCAAGTCGCCTGAAAAATGAAACGGTCTGTTCCCGGACTGAAGGTTCCATCAATTGGGTCATTCCGGCAAGATCCATTTCGATGTGGGCGGTATCCCCAAAATGTCTGACCCGAACCTGTCCGATGTTTCCCCAACTACGGATAAAGGTTTCTGCTTCATCGATTTGCCTCAGCTTTTCCGGAGTAATGGGGCTGTGATAAGGAATTCGAGAGGCCAAACAGGCCAGGGCGGGTTTGTTCCAGGTGGGCAGTCCCAGTTTCCGGGATAAGGCGCGAACCCTGTCCTTGGTCAATCCAGCCTCGTTTAAAGGACTTCGCACCCCCAATTCCCTGGCGGCAATGCTGCCCGGTCGGTAATCCTTGCCGTCATCCGCATTTTCTCCATCTGCAATTACGGTAAACCCGTGTTGGCGGGCGATGGTCATAATAGTCTCATATCGAATTTTTTTACAGATATAACATCTGTCGGGAAGATTTTGCACAAACTCCGGGATGCGCATTTCATGGGTTTCCACAATGATATGCCGAACCCCGATTTGCCGGGTAAACGTTACGGCATCTGTATACTCCCCCTGAGGGGTGGTTTCAGACCGGGCGGTTAAGGCAATTACGGAATCTTTAAGAACATCTGCGGCAATCCGAAGTAAAAGTGTGCTGTCAGTCCCGCCGGAATAGGCAATGGCAACCCTTCCCATTTTTTCCAGGATTTCTTTTAGATTCGCATAATCGTGATTCAGCAATCGATCGATATCGTTCATGGCTTTATTATGTCTCCATTTCCAATTTGTTAATATCACAATAGTATAAAACTTTTATCCTGTTGATATCGCGTTTAATCAGCCATTTCAATGCCGAAAAACATCTGAAATTTATCAATATTGTCAACAAGTAATACTTAATCCGATATATCCGGAAACCAAATAATTTTCTCGCAACAACTTAAAGATATTGATAGAATAATATTCAAGGCAGTATTTTTTCGGTTTTACATGAGTATTTCTCAATGATTGATAATTTTATAAAAAATAAATATTACAGCATGTTAAAAATTTAGTTTCATTGTGCGGTGGTGAGTGAAACGATCATGCTGATTTGAATGAAAGTGATCAATGTCCAGAATTCAGATCGTTTTCTTTGTGTTGTTGTGCTGGGAAAGCATGGCGAAGTAAATAAAATGATATGTGGCACTCAAATTGCTTTTATTCCACAATTGCTTTTTCAGGTAAGATGGCTTCAGATATGATTTTGCTTCACTTATGGAGACGGCATTGAAATCAACAGAGAACAATATTCGATTGTCAATCGTGACATGTCTGATTGTCGGCGCAATTGGGTTGACTTTTTACTTTCATGGATTGATTGAATCGGATGCGGTATTTACGCATTTATTTTACATTCCCATCATTTTGTCAACCCTGTGGTGGAAAGTGCGGGGACTGATTACCCCCATCCTCATGGCAACAATTCTGATATTGAGCCACTGGTTTTTTCGTCCGATGGATCCTTTCACCCATGATTTGCTTCGTTCCGCCATGTTTATGCTGGTTGCCGTTATCGTTATCCGGTTAAGCGTCAGAATATCCCGAACTGAAACCGAACTGAGAAATCATCGCGATCATCTCGAAGAATTGGTTTCTGAAAGAACATTTCAGTTGACTTCGGCCAATGAGCTCTTGATGAATGAAATCGATGCCCGGAAATCAGTAGCGGAAAATCTTCGGGAAAGTGAAGAAATCTATCGCCTTTTGGCGGAAACGGCCCGCGAAATCATCATCACGTCGGACATGGGTGGTAAACTGACATATATCAATCCGGAAGGGCTAAAGATGAGTGGATATTCTGAATCCGAAATTTCCGCTTTATCACTTTCCGATATCCTGACCTCTGATCAGTTTGATGCTATTGTTAGCCCGGATTCAGGTTCTGATGACCAAAAAAAAGGGCTAATTCTCCATGGTGCTCAGTTTTTGACGAAAACAGGAAGTGTTGTTCCGGTTGAAGTCTCTTCAGCAACCCTCATCAAGGAGAATCAGCTTTATGGGTTTTTGCTGACTGCAAGGGATGTCACCTGGCGAAAAGAAATTGAAGAAGATCATAAACAAATTGAAAAGCTCGAAGCCATTGGTGTGCTTGCAGGCGGAATTGCCCATGATTTCAACAATATTCTGATGGCCATTGTAGGTAATGTATCCATGGTGAAACAGTATGCCGGTAAGTGGGACAGCATATTTCCACTGCTGGCTGCAATCGAAGAGGCTTGCCGGCGGGCCAGCGATCTGACCCATCAGTTTCTGACCTTTTCATCCGGCGGAAAACCTTTGAAAGAAAAGGGTTCCATAACCGGAATCCTTCGGGGATCTTCTGCTGAAGTTTTGAAAGATTCTGCAATATCCTGTCTGATTCATATTGCGGATGATCTCAGCGATGTTGAAATCGATCCACAGTTGATCCGTCACGTCATCAGTAATATTGTCGCCAATGCCAGGGAAGCCATGCCATCGGGAGGAGTCCTGTCCATTTATGCGGATAATTTTCTTCTCCGGCAGGATTCGCCCATTGCCGATTTACCGCTGCTCCCGGGGCATTACGTTCGTGTCACACTGAGAGACGAAGGCGTGGGAATCGCCGAAACACAGCTTTCCCGAATATTTGATCCCTATTTTTCGACCAAGGAGATCGGGACCCGGAAAGGAAAAGGATTGGGGCTTACCATGGTCCATTCCATCATTCAAAAACATCATGGTCACATTCAGATCCAATCGTTGCCAGGGAAGGGAACGACGGTAATGCTTTATCTTCCGGCTTTTCAGGAAGAACCCGGAGTGGTATTGCCTTCAGAAAATCGAGAGCCATCAGAAAAAAATCGGGTTTTACTGATGGATGACGAGGACATGATCCGTGAAATTACCGGAGAGATGCTCCGTCATTTGGGATATGATGTCGAATGCGCTGAAAACAGCGATCAGGCACTTGCCCTGTATCAACGGGGAATGGAATCCAAAATGCCTTATGATGCTGCGATTCTGGACATTCATATTCCGGATGGTGTCGGTGGCATCGAAACGCTTCAGCGGTTGAGAGTAATCGATCCGGGGGTTAAAGCCATTGTATCCAGCGGCTATTCCGTGGATTCGGTATTGACGGATTTCCGCAAATACGGGTTTGCCGGGTGTCTTGCCAAGCCTTACCGGCTTGAAGAACTGGAAAAAACCCTTCATGATGTTCTGACGCGGTAGGCACCGGAGAAACCATGAAATTTCGCTCAATCACATTCATTTCCCTGATATTGATGGTTGTCCTGTTGTGGGGAGGGGTGATCGATTACCATTGCCGCAGAGTGGATGCCATGTTGACGGCCTGGACCAACCTGGAAATGGAAATTGTTCGTCAATCTGTCCGTATAGCTGAAGAATGGCTGCGGCATCGGACTCAATCCGAAGGCGTGGAGATGGAAACCGCTGAGCGGGAAATTCTCACAAAATTCATTCAACCGATCCGGCTTCTGGCAACCGGAGATGCGTGGATTTATAACAAGGACCATGTGGTTTTTGATGAGAGTTCAGATTTTCCCGATATCTACAGGGGGAAAACCATCCGGCAGATCTTTGATATGCAATATGAAAAAGGGGCATACCATTATTCGGATCTGTGTGAAGGGGTGGAGAACGCCACGGATGGTACCGGATGGTACGTGTGGCTTCCGGAAAAAGGCCGGGAATTTGTTGTCTGGACATCGGTTCGGATCGGGGAAGATACCTGGACCATCGGGCTATCCACGCCAGAGCCCGAAATTTTGGACCATCTGGGAATCAACGTACAGTTCAGGCGGGAAATTCTTGCTGTCGGCATCATTACGGTGTTGTTTTCGGCGGTATCGTTTCTGACGTTTCGGCAGCAGCGAAAAGATCAGGCCTGCCTGATCATGCTGGAACGGACGGTCAATGACCGCACAGCATCCCTGGTTGAAGCCAATACCGCACTGGATACCAAAATCAAGGACCTCATTCTGGCGGAACAAGCGCTTAAGGAAGTCAGGGATGGTTTGGAGATGCGGGTAAAAGAACGCACCCTTGAGCTGGAAAATGCCAATATTCACTTAAATGAAGAAATCGTTATCCGCTCTGAAACCGAGCGTGCATTGAAGGAGAGTCGGGAAAAATATGAAGCCCTGTTCAATAACGCGCAGGTGGGTCTGTACCGCAGTCGTATTTCAGATGGAAAAATCCTGGAATGCAACTGCAAGTTGGCGCAGCTTCTAGGATATGATGATAAGCAGGAATTACTGGATGTTTATCGGACGGCTGAACATTATGTAGACCCTGGCGTCCGTGAGCTGTTCCTTTCCCTGCTTCAAAGGGATAGACAGTTGGAAAATTTCGAAGCCCGTCTTACGGTCCGGGATGGTTCCATTCGCTGGTTCCGTTATTCGGGCAAGATATTTCCGGAAACGGGGGTTATCGAAGGGGTGTTGACCGAAATCACGGACAAAAAACAGGCGGAAGAACAGCTTCAAAAAAGCAGGCTCATGCTCCAGGCGGTGTTTGACGGTATTTCAGAGCCGCTTATCATGTTGGATCGCCGGTATTGCATCAAAATGCTGAACCAGGCGGCTCTGGCGTATTATCAGATCGAGGATTCAGAAGAAGTCATCGGCAGACCCTGTTATGAAGGGCTTGCGGCAAGTTCCGAAATCTGTGAAGGTTGCCATATTTCATGCGCCGTCCTGAACCGCCGGAAAAAGATATTTGATAAAAACAGCCTCATTTATCCGGGAAAAATCATGCAGGTTGTCATTTACCCCCTATGTCATGAAAAAAAATCAGATGTCGGTGGTGCTATCATCCGGTTATGCGATGTCACCGAAGCCCGAAAAACCGAGGAACAACTGTTACGGGCAAATCGTCTGTCTTCGCTGGCTCAGCTTTCAGCCGGCATTGCCCATGAAATCCGGAATCCACTTTCCAGCATCAGTTTGTTTACGGACATTCTCTGTGATGCGGGGAAATTTGTCAGAACGGAACAAGAGTATGAAATATTGAGAGAAATAAAGGACAATATCCATCGGATCTCCGGAATTATCAAAAAAGTTCTGGATTTTGCCAGATCTCCCCATGAGGTCAAGTTCGCAACGGATATCAACGGAATTATCACGGACACGCTTCTTTTTTGGGATTTGAAAGCGCAAAAATCCAATGTTCATCTCGTTGTCAAACTTCAGGAGAATCTCCCGCCGATGTTTGGCGATGAACTTCAACTGCAGCAGGTTTTCCACAATCTGGTGATCAATGCGCTGGAAGCCATGGAAAACGGTGGCGTCCTGACTCTTGCCACAACCGCCGGTATTTCATCTTTGATAAAATATCGACAGGCGCTCATCATCACGGTTTCGGATACGGGATCCGGGATCTTGGATGAAGACATCGAAAACATCTTTAATCCGTTTTTTACGACAAAGCGGACGGGTACGGGTCTGGGGCTTGCCATTGCCCATAAAATCATTGAAACCCATGGCGGTATGATCTCTGTGAAAAGCCGTTTGGGTGAAGGAACCACATTTTCGCTTGAATTTCCAGTTTATCGAGGAGTTGATGTTTGAACGCATCCGTTTTGATTGTCGATGATGATAAAAGCGTCCGGATGGCGCTTCGGATGGCGCTTGACGGCAAATATCACACCCTTTCGGCGGACAGCGGTGCCGAGGCACTGAAACAGGCTGAGATGAAAGCGCCGGATATGGTTCTTCTGGATATCGGCCTTCCGGACATTGACGGGATAAATGTCCTGCGCAGGCTCAGGGTGTTTTCTCCGGATACGGTCGTTATCATGATTACCGCTGTTGAAGAGGTTAAGACCATTGTCGAGGCTGTCCGGCTGGGCGCCTATGATTATTTGATAAAGCCCGTGGATATTCAGGATTTGTTGTTGACCCTGCAAAACGCCTTTGAAAATCGGAAGCTGAAGGAGCAGATACGAACCATTCAAAAATCCAGCATTGAACAGTATCATTATGATGTGTTGGAAAAAAGTCCAAAAATCAGGGCTGCCATTCAAATTGCCCGGAAGGTATCGGTCAATCCGGATATTCCCGTGTTGATTACCGGTGAAAGCGGGTCGGGAAAAGGGGTCATGGCAAAAACCATCCATTACAGCAGTAGCGAAAAGCCTGGGCCTTTCGTCACCATCAATTGCGGCGCGATTTCCGCGGGATTGATTGAAAGCGAGCTGTTCGGATATGACCGAGGAGCGTTTACCGGGGCAGCTACGGAAGGGAAAAAAGGATGTTTCGAGGCGGCGTCCGGCGGAACCCTGCTTCTGGATGAAATCGGCGCAATGCCGCTTGCGGCCCAGGTGAAACTTCTGGGCGTGCTGGAAGATCGAATTTTTTACCGGGTTGGCGGAATCCATATCATTGATGTTGCCGCAAGAATCATTGCGGCAACCAATATCAACCTGGAAGCGGCTGTTGAACAGGGCGATTTCCGAAAAGATCTGTTTTACCGCCTCAATGTTGTCCGAATCGATATTCCGCCGCTTCGGGAACGCAGGGAAGATATCCCCTATTTCATTAACAAATTCATGTCTTATTTCAATGCCAAATTTGGGAAATGTTTTAAATACATTTCCCCTGAGGCCGAAGCGGCGTTTATCGCCCACCACTGGCCGGGAAATGTCCGTGAACTCCGAAACATGATCGAGCGGGTCATCCTTCTGGAAGACGACGATACCATACGTGTGGAACACCTTCCCTTTATGGATATAATTGAATCAGGACCCGAGCTATTTCAGGACGAATCCTTTGACAGCATCGATTATCTGGAGGCCAGCAAGTCCTTGATTCAAGAGGCGCTCAAGCGGACTGGCGGAAATGTGCTGGCTGCCTCGCGGCTGCTTAACCTTCCAGCGCATAAGCTGAGGTATCGGATAAAAAAATATGAAATTAAAATATAAATATAATTTATTATATATTTATATAATAAAAATATAATATTACAAAATCAATTTGACAATATTCTCAATTCCACATCCGGTCATTTTTAAGTTTCAAATTCCTTCCTTTTGGTTAGTCTTTTTAACGCATTGATTTAAAATAGCTTCAAGAAAATATGTCCATAGCTGCCATTGACTGGCACACCCTGTGCTTTCGGGTATCAATCAGAAAGCTTCCGTTGTCTAAGTCATCGCGCCTTTTATTCAATGATGCTTTAAGAAAAACCGTTAGTTGATCCGATATGTTTCAGCACATTAAACGCATTCTTGTTGTAGATGAAGCGAACGAACTAAAGTATTACATAATCCGGCATCTTCGGAGAAGCGGCTTTGTCGCGGATATTTCAACCATCGTCATCTCCGGGTTGGGCGATACGGCCTGGGTGAGAGCTATTTTAAAACCTGAAAAAGATGAACATGCCCCCAACCCCCCTGACTCCCGAAAATCTTATGAGCGGCATCCATCGCGTCGAGGGCAAATTGCACACACTTCAGAATTCACGGAGCATTTCCATTCAATGAATTGTAGCGCCAATCCCGTATAAAACAAATCGTCAATAGGGTATGAAAGAAGATGAGAACAGCTCAATTGAACCATCCAAATTCGTTGGACCCGATTTCTGAAATTGTGGCCATGCTGGCGCATCAGATCAACAGTCCCCTGTCCTGTATCCTGGCCAGCGCAGAACTATCCATCCGCCATGTTAATGATGAAATTGCCGTCAGAAAGCATTGCGACAATATTATCAAGTGCGCGGACATGATCCGTGATCTGAATAAAAAGATTCTGGAAATCGAGAAGAGCTGTCAATTCCGGACAGAAACAATTGCCCCGGCCGCTTTGCTGGATAAATGTCTGGATGCGTTTAAAGACTTGTATGAAGTCAATCATATCACCGTAGAAAAGGAGTATGATTGCTGCCCGCCGCTGATCCGTTGCAATCCCTTTGGCCTTGAGCAGGTCTTTAACAATCTGATTCTCAATGCGCTGGACGCCATGAGCGAAGTTGCTTACAGACGGTTATTGGTTGCGGTCAAAGGCGATCCGGGTATCGGAGTCGTTTCGATATGGATCAGGGATAGCGGTCCTGGGATACCGGATAACATTCTTTCCCGTATTTTCCTGCCCAATTTTACCACAAAAAAAAGTGGAAATGGCCTGGGTCTTTCCATCTGCAAGTATATTGTCGAAAAACATCATGGAAAAATCGAGGTTGTCAGCAGGGAAAGCAGGGGGACTTCTTTTGGCATACATATTCCGGTGAATAATTCCCCGAAAATAATCGATAACCCTATAAATGATCAGGGTCAGAGGGCTGCAATGGAACAGGAAACCGGCCTTTGTCATTCTTACTGAAAATAGGAGGAAAAATTGATGGATATCTTAACAGTCGGGCTGGGAACCCGAATCGGTGCCGGATTTGCGGTCGTTGCAGATGAAGTCCGGAGTCTGGCCCTGCGTTCCGCGGACGCCGCCAGGAATACTTCTCAATTGATTGAAGGGGCGGTAAGGAAAATCATGGATGGAAACAAGCTGGTGTCTGAAACCAATGATGCATTCGGAAAAGTTTCCCTCAGCGCCAGCCAGGTAAGCGAACTGGTGAGCGAGATTGCATCAGCATCCAAAGAGCAGTCCCAGGGGATTGAGCAAATCAATGTGGCTGTCACAGAAATGGATACGGTAACCCAGCAGAATGCGGCAAATGCGGAAGAAACGGCTTCTGCCGCAGAAGAGATGAATGCACAGGCAGAGCAGATGAAAGCAATCATTCAGGAGCTTGTTGCCATAATGGAAGGAAACCGGAAAAACCACCATGACGGGAGATGGTCTCCGGTTTCGGAAATTCAGCCAGGAAAACAGATTGAAGTGTCTTCAAAAATTCCCTCCAACCGCCTGCCTTTACAACATTCGATGGATTCCTTCATCCCACTCTATGATCATCCCGATCGAACTGAGGCCTAAAAACGGGTTCAGATGCAACTCCCAGATTGAAACGGCCAGGGCATGCATGGCGAGGGTAACGGCTGCATTTCCCACCAATGTCCTCCCCGATTAACGGAATTGTTATACAACATCCATTTCATAGACATGACGGAATTTCTTGTCGGATTTATGGGGATGTCGTTTTAGCGATTAGTGGTGTCAGTCCCATAAGCGGTTATAAAGCTTTTGTTCGGTGCGATGTTCATCTTTCATTCGCTTATTCGGACAGCCTGATCAGGTTATGCCTTGAAATGCCGGATGATATTGGTGTAACATATATATCCGCATCTGATATTTATCGGTGCAGTGCCAGAAAAATGGAGGACGGATGATCGATACCCGATTGGATGGAAAATTTCAAAATCAGGGGTTCACCCTGATCGAACTCATGGTCGTTATTGTCATTCTGGGAATACTGGCCATGTACATTGCCCCTAAAATCATGGGCCGACCCGAAGAAGCCCGCCAGGTAAAAGCCAAAGTGGATATTTCCAGCCTTGAAACAGCTCTTAAGCTGTATAAACTGGACAACGGAATGTATCCAACCACAGAGCAGGGCCTTCAGGCTTTGGTCAGCCCACCCCAAACCGAACCCGCTCCCCGGAACTGGAAAAAGGGGGGGTATCTGGAAAAGGGGAAAGTTCCCAAAGATCCCTGGGGAAATGCCTTTGTTTATCTTTGTCCGGGAATCCACGGTGAGTATGATATTATCTCATACGGTGCTGACGGTGCCCCCGGAGGTGTGGAGCATAACCGGGATATTCAAAGCTGGGATCTGGATTGACAGCAATGACAGAATCAGATGCGCTGTCGGCATCCAGTGGATTTACCCTTATGGAGCTGATTGTCGTCACCTGTCTTCTCAGCCTGTTTCTGATGTTTTCAATTCCGCGGTTGCAATTGGTGATGCCGACGGATCACCTTAATGCCACGGTGCGATGGCTTATTTTTACGGTATCTGAGCTTAAAAATACTGCGGTTCAAAACAGTCGTTTTTATATCCTGCACCTGGATATGGACCATCGTCTGATATGGGTTACCCATGAAGCCATGACAGAGGCTGAAATCCAGGCGGCAAAAAAAAACGGCTTTCGGCTGCCAGCAAATGTTCGCATCCTTGATGTGGAAATGCCGGACTCCGGCAAAGCTTCTTCAGGAAGCGCGGATATCGCTTTCAGCAGCCGAGGATATTCCAGCAAGGCGATCATTCACCTTCAAGATAAAGGTGGCAGCCCGGTTTCACTTCTGATTGAGCCTTTTATTTCCGGAGCCAGCTATTACGGGCGGCGCATTTCTTTCCAGGAGGGGTGAATGGATGGAGAATGGGCCAAAGGCCGGAATATTTTTCCAGGCACCTCAAGTCGAATGGGAAGGGCGGAATTCGATACAAAGAGATGACGTTAAAACCGGGATTTACGTTCATAGAGGTGTTAATGGCGGTTTCCATCCTGGCCGTTTTACTGGTCGGTGTTCATAAACTGCAGAGCCAGATGGTTTCGATGAGCCAGACAACTCAATTTTTCACGCAGGCGCCGCTTCTGGCTCAAAGCCAACTGGCTGAATTGGAACGTCGGAATTTTAAGGATATCCAGAAGGATTCAGGAGAGTTCGGGACCGCTTACCCAGGCTATGTCTGGTCGCTGCGCATGGAAACCCTGGAATCCGAAGTGTTGAAAAAACTGGCATGCGCGATGAAAAAAATAGACTTGTCCGTGTCGTTCAACAAAGGCGAGCGGGTGTACCGCTTGAGAACCTATCGCATTGTTCCGGATAAAGCTGCTGCCGAATTGCAGGATAAACGTCCTGGTCCGACATGATCATGTTTTATTCAAAGGCCCGGGGATTTACCTTACTTGAACTCCTGATTGCCATTTCGATGCTGGTCATTGTTCTGACGACCCTTTATGGATCGTATCGCAGCATTCTGACCCGTAATCCCTGGATAGAAAACGAGATCCAAACGCAAGAAATGGCCAGAACCTGCCTGAATCAAATGCTGGCGGATCTTGGCTCTGCTTATGTTGTTCCTTTCAGTGAATATAAGCCGCCGCAATCTTCGGATGCCCCGAATCCCTATCGTATGCTCGCCGAAAACCATTCGACCGGCAAAAAGACCTTTCCCTGGCTCAGCTTTTCATCGTTGTTTCATCTGAGGCTTGGCGACAGGCGGCAGCAGGATATTGCTCACATCGCCTATTATGTTCATCCGTTACCAAATGGCGCTTTTGTCCTCAGACGTTCCGAAACACTCTATCCGTATCCGCCGTTTAAAGAAAATCCGGCTGATCCGGTATTGTGCAAAGATATTCGCTCACTGAGCTACACGTTTTATGACAGCAAGGGAAAAGATTATCAGGTTTGGGACTCGGATTCATCAGATTATGGCCGGGAGACGCCTGCTGCCATCCACATCACGATGGAGCTGGAAGCAAGGCAGGGGACCACCTTGAAAATGGAAACCGGCCTGGTTTTCCCTGCCTTCCGAGCCGGCAATACTCGGAAGCGGTGATGTCAAATCACCATCATCACATGATAAAGAATTGTTGACAACCTGTCATTATCACAATAGATATTGAAAAGGTCTTTAACCTTCGGTTGTCGGTGGCCAGTCACACACCTCGGGAATTGCTTTTTGTGTCTGGTACAAGCTGTTATGTCATCGTGCAGTCCGGCATGCTTTTGTATCGACTGGAGGAATCTTTCGCTTTTTTGCGGTTATTTTTTATGTCATGCATCGGAGGATTAGGGGAAGACAACGCAATTCAAGCCCGTATTGAGCAAAAATTATTTTTGACAAGACGACTGGATAAATAATGATTTGTAAAGATGAAGTGATTGAAAAGGCCTATGAATGCGGTTTTGAAGATATCGGATTTACTACTGCCGAATCCTTTGACTCCCAGAAAACGTTGCTGCTGGAAAGACAAAATGAGTATGCATGGGTATTCAAGCTGGGCCTGGATCTTATCGCGGGCACGGATCCAAAACAGATTTTTCCAGAGGCCAGGTCAATTATTGTATTAATGGAAGCATATTTTAAAGAAGCATTCCCGCAGTCCATGGAAAAATATTTTGGTCGTTGCTATCTGGATGACGACCGCATGACCAAGGACCGTTTGGCCAAAAGGGTAAAAGCCTTCCGCAATTTTCTCAAAGAGAACGGAATTGATTCAAGAGTGCCGTTTAACTTGCCCCACAGGTTGGCGGCTGCCAGAGCCGGAATGGGTACTTTCGGAAAAAACTGTCTGTTTTATTCAAACAAGGTGGCTCGCCAGGGCTCATGGGTATTGCCGATCGCTGTTGTGATTGATCATGAATTTTCACCGGATGAACCCACGCTTCAGGTGGGGTGTCCCGACTGGTGCAAGAATGCCTGCATTGTTGCATGCCCCACGGGTGCTTTAAAAGGGCCTCGTAAAATCGATCCGACCCGATGCATTTCATATCTAACTTATTTTGGAGAGGGTATTACGCCCATGGCGCTTCGTGAACCCATGGGATTGTGGGTGTATGGTTGCGATCATTGTCAGAATGTATGTCCGCGAAACGCTCCGTGGTTGGCCAGGGATCTGCCCGTTAATCGGAAAGTGGCGGGCATGGTGGATGATTTCAATCTGAATAAGTTATTGCAAATGGATCGCGCGGTTTTTAATAGTAAAATTTGGCCCCATATGTTCTACATGTCGGATAAGAATATCTGGCGGTGGAAGATGAACGTGGCCAGGGCAATGGGAAACAGCCGGGATCCAGAATATATCCCGGAGCTGCTGGCGGCGTTTCGCTGCAATGATGATGAAAGAATATTGGGTATGCTTGCATGGGCCATGGGCCATATAGGCGGGCTAAAAGCGAAAACGGTTTTGAACGACATTCTTCCGGAAAGTAATGAACTGGTCCGGAAAGAAATCATGTTTGCATTGGACAATTCCTGATGCTTCAAGGCATCAGCGCATCTGAAAAGAGAGAGATATGACCAAGTCAGTTTTTCTCATTCATGACGTGAAAGCAAAGCCCTTTGCCAGGCAACTGGCGATTGATCTTTCACTGGCTGGCGCAACCGTGTGGCTTGACGAAGCCGAGATAGGGGGCGTTGATTCCCTGATCAGTAAATTCGACGAGGAAAAACTCGTTGATGTCTATCTGGCGATACTGTTAACGCCAGATTCGGTCAACTCTGATTGGCTTCAGCGTGAAGTCGGGATTGCCCAGAATCAAGATGTTTCCGGAATTCGTATCCGGCTTTTGCCACTATTATATTCAGATTGTGCAATTCCGGCATTCATGGCAAAGAAACTGTGCGCAGACTTTCGGAATCCCGTCAATTACAGCAGCATGCTCCGCAGGGTCATCAATCGTCTGGATTTGGGGGGCGATGGCGAGGCTACGGTTATGCCTGCCAAGCTTGCCGGACTGTGGCGAGGTGCATGGAACTGGTGTGGCAGACCGCGGAATGCTGATATGTTTCTTTCATCATATCAGACGCTTCCATCAAAAATGGTCATTCGCTATCTGAAATCGGGCATTTTGACAATTGTTGAACAAATACTGGATGTGCGGATTTCAGGAAATTCGGTAAAACTTGTTGGGCGCAGTTATCGGTTGCTGGAGCGCGGAATCGCTTTGGGTTGGAATCCGGATACCCTCAATTTGACCTTTGATGAAGCTGAGACAACGCTCAGGGGAACCAAGATGGATAAAAGAGGTACTCAGTCGCCTGTCCTTTTTAAACGAAAACAGCCTTGATCATCAGATCTTATAAATCGTTCGCTCATTGGTAATGATGATATCCACATGCTTGTCATGGGATTCCATCGGAATCTGGGGGATGATCTGATCTTCGAATGCGATGGAAACCTTTCGGGTTGTAATGGGAAGTTTGGGAATGAATCGGTCGTAATACCCCTCTCCAGAGCCGATTCTCCCGCCTTTTTCATCAAATGCAATTCCGGGGATGATGGCAATATCCAGGCACTCAACCGGCACCGACTTGCATCGGGCTGCATCCGGCTCCAACATTCCCCGAGTCCCCAGCTTTAAATCTTTTTCGATATTATCGATTTTAAATAACCTGATTCGAAATTTCTGAACATCGAAGGCCGGAAGGACGATAATTTTTCTATAATCTAAACAATAAGTTATGATATTACGGGAAGAAACCTCACCCGGACAGCTGATATACAGCATGGTAATGTTGGCTTCGACAAAATTAGCAAAATCAAACAGACGATTTTCAATTTTTCGGGTCTTTAAAGCAATTTCATTTTCCGAAAGAGATTCCAAGGTCGTGATCATGTCTTTACGAATTTTGCTTTTGGTTTGCTTTAAATCATCCATTGGGGGTTCTCCTGTGAAGAAGCGGTAGCAATATCATTGACTAAATGGATTGCAGTTGTTACACAGATGAGCAAGGAATTCGATAAAAAGACCATCGAAGCGTAACAGGTGCAAAGCCATCAATTTTCTATAATAGGTATTCTTATGCTGGAAATCAAGTTTGTAAGACAAAATTTGTTAATTGTGCAAAAAGCGTTATTAAACCGGGGTAAAACCGCTGATCTGGAAGCCCTTTCCCAGTGCGATGCCAGCCGAAAAACGGTTCTTTTGGAGCTTGAAGATCTGAGGTGTCAGAGAAATACCGTTTCAGAGCAGATTGCCGTTATGAAAAAAGCCGGGGAAAACGCGGAACAACGGGTTGCCGAAATGCGGGATGTCTCGTTACGCATCAAAACCCTGGAAAAAAATTTTGCGGAAATTGAAGAAAAACTTCAGGATATTATCCTGGGAATTCCCAATATTCCCCATGCCACGGTTCCGGTCGGGAAAGACAGCGCGGATAACCCCGTATATAAAACCAGCGGTATTCCCCGAACATTTGATTTTGACCCCCTGCCGCACTGGACACTGGGTGAACAGCTTCGAATTCTTGATTTTGAACGTGCCACGCGAATTACCGGAGCTCGATTTCCCCTGTATTTTGGAGCAGGTGCCAGGCTGGAAAGGGCATTGATCAATTTCATGCTCGATATGCACACCACCCTTCATGGATATACGGAAGTGCTTCCGCCGTTTATCGTAAACCGAAACAGCATGACCCACACCGGCCAGCTTCCCAAATTTGAAGCAGATCTCTTCAAACTGGAAGGGTGGGATTATTTTTTGATTCCAACGGCCGAAGTGCCGGTAACCAATATTCATTCCGATGAAATTCTGGATGAGGCCATTTTGCCCATCCGCTATACCGCCCATACCCCGTGTTTTCGCTCAGAGGCTGGCTCTTATGGAAAGGACACGCGAGGGCTTATCCGGCAGCATCAATTCAATAAAGTTGAGCTCGTCAAGTTTACCACACCGGAATCTTCTTATGATGAACTGGAAGCCCTTCTCAATAATGCCGAAGCTGTTTTAAAAACGCTTGAACTTCCCTATCAGGTGATCACCCTTTGTACGGGCGATATGGGTTTTTCCGCGGCAAAAACATATGATATCGAAGTCTGGATGCCGGCTCAGGGGGTATATCGGGAAATATCCTCTTGCAGCAATTTTGAAGATTTTCAAGCCAGACGGGCCAATATCCGCTTTAAACGAAAAGGGCAAAAGGGAACCGAGCTGGTTCATACGTTAAACGGATCCGGACTTGCCGTGGGTCGGACGGTAGCCGCGATCCTTGAAAACTGTCAGCAGGCGGACGGTTCAGTGGTTATTCCGGAAGCCTTACGACCTTACATGGGAGGGGCAGCGTCCATAGCGCCATGAAACTCAGTGATTTCCCAAAAGACATTTTACCGTTTATTCTGCCTGAAACGCGCAATGACCTGATTTACCGTTGCCTGGGGTGCGGCAGGGAACATGGAATAAAAAAGTTGCTGTACACCTGCCCGGATTGTGGTCAAGTTCTTTTGCTGTATGATCGGGAGTTTGAAAAATTAAAAAAGATCCCCGGTAAAACTTGGCGGCGGATTTTTGATTACCGAAAACTGCTTACGCTTCCGGCGCTAAAGGGAATTTACCGGTATCATGAATTTATCGGGCCGGTTCTGCCTCTGGAATCCATCGTATATCTGGGAGAAGGCCACACGCCGGTTATCGAAGCCAATGCGTTGATGCAGGAGAAGGCAGGCGGAAAATTCTATTTTAAAAATGACGGACAAAACCCCAGCGCTTCATTTAAAGATCGGGGGATGGCCAGCGCCCTCAGCTATATTCATTTTTTGATCCAGCAAGGAATAGTGGACGATGTCCTCGCCGTTTGTGCCTCAACCGGCGACACCTCTGCGTCTGCCGCGCTGTATGCATCCTATCTTCAGCCCCACATCAAGTCCGCGGTGCTTCTGCCACATAAGAAGGTCACTCCCCAGCAGCTTTCTCAGCCCCTTGGCAGCGGCGCGCGGGTGTTTGAAATTCCGGGAGTCTTTGATGATTGCATGAAAGTGGTTGAGGCCCTGTCCGAAAAATATGCCGTGGCACTTCTCAATTCCAAAAATGCCTGGCGAATCCTGGGGCAGGAATCATATTCCTACGAAATCGCCCAGGATTTTGAATATGACATGGCCGGTAAAGTAGTGGTCGTACCGATTGGGAATGCCGGCAATATTACGGCTGTCATGAGCGGATTTCTGAAATTTTACCACGCAGGTATCATCGAGACCCTGCCCAAAATTGTGGGGGTCCAATCGGTTCATGCCAATCCGGTTTACCGATACTATCAAGAACCCGACCCGGGGCAGCGAAAATTTCTTCCGGTAACCGTAAAAGCCAGCGTGGCCCAGGCAGCCATGATCGGGAACCCGGTTTCCATGCCACGGGTCATTCATCTGGTGGATCAATACAATCAGGCCGCTGGCAGGCCGCTGGTTTTTTTTGTGGAAGTCATGGAGCAGGCCATCATGGACTGGCAGCTCCAAGCCAACCGGAACGGCCACGTTGCCTGTACGCATGGCGGAGAATCCCTGGCGGGGCTGGTTGCCGCAAGGCAACTCGGGTATGTGGAAAAAAATGAAATCGCCATTTTGGACTCAACAGCCCATGCCATCAAATTTTCCGGTTTTCAGGAAATGTATTTTGAAAATCGATTTCCGAATGAATTTGAAGTCCGTCCGGATTCAACCCTTATCAATCTTCCCGAGTTGATCCGCCCGGATCACCTGGAGAAGGTTCCCGCTCCCGGCAAACCCCTTTGGGGCGAAGATTTTGACTGCTTTGTAAAGGCCGTGTCCCAGGAAATCGCGGATCTACTCAAACTGAAAAAGGTTTGATGACCATGCCCTTAGTAGGATTTTGCAAAATGGCTGCCTGTCTTATCTGGTGTTGGTGCGTTTTTCAGCCGTTTTCTGCCTTCGCGGGGGTCATGTATCAAAAAGACTATGTTGTCAAACACGATTTGGGAAACCGTATCTGGTGCGAACCCTATGTCGTTCAAAGCAATGAGTCTCTCACCCGGCTCTTTCAGGAAAAAGGGGAAATCATTGACGAGAACCTTGATGAATTTTTACAGATATTTAAACGCCTCAATCCCCAGGTGAGCGATGTTGAAACCATTCGGCCCGGGCAGCAGATATTTATACCGCTGAAAAAGCTAGGCCCGGATCAAGACTCGGAACACTCAGGACGGATTATCACCCTTCCGATGGTGACCATATCGGGTAATAAAACGCAGCCCGCGTCCGAACCGAAACCGGCGCCTGAAGGAACCGGCTTTGTGGAGTACAAAATCAAGCCCGGGGATACCCTGTCTCAGATTTTTTATCGCCATTTCGGCGTCAAGAAGATAGTTTTGTTTGATGAAAGGCTTCGACTGTTCCGGAAAATCAATCCTGATCTGGATAACATCAATCGAATTCATTCGGGCCAGATCATTCGCATGCCCATCGATACTGCCTCGGGTACTTCCCATGAGGACCCTGCAGGGTCTCTTGAAAAAATTGCTTTGCTTCTTCAGGCCAGGCTGGTGCGAAAGGGGCTCTTTTATTTTCCCATGCCGGGGAAGGCCGATTTTAAGCTGGACCTGGCGCAGTTTCCGTTAATGGAGTTTTCAGATGGTCTGCGGATTTTGTTTAATCCCGACAAGGCCCTGACGCAAGATGACCGTAAGGTGATTCATCATTATTGGCCGGACCTTAAAATCAGTGAAGTTTCCTACGATGCCACCTATCAGGAGATTCTTGAACAGGTTCTGAATGTTGCACCTTACCTGAATGATCTGATTGAAAAAAAACAGCAGGCATCTGCCCCTGAATCGCTTCAGACAACATCCCCTTCATCCTCGATTCTGCCAACCGGAAGGTATGTTCCTGTTCATGGCAGACAGCAGCTTATTGAAACGCTGATGCAGATATTGGGCGTTTCGTACACAAAAAATATCGAAATTAGCTTTCCCTATGCAGGGGTTCAGATTTCCTCGCGCGTCAACTTGATTGAATCCGGCAAGGGCAAGCCGATACTGGTTGATTTCGGATCGTTTTATGGGGATGCTGTTCAGGCACTGGAAAAAGCCGGCTTTATCGTTATCCAGATATTGGATGCGGACAGTGTTTACGATGGGGTTTCCATGCTGCTTGACGCGCTTGCCGTTTCCTATGCAATGGACTCGGAAATTCAGATGCAGGACCAACCCCCTCTGAAAATTCCGGGAATCTGGATTAAAAAAAACGGTCTGGCCTCTCTTATCCTGACAGAAGCCATTCTGAATCATGAGATGATCCAGGCAATTCAGGAAAAAGGAATCATCATTATCACAGAAAAGGGAAAGACCGGGTGAAAAATGGCATGTCAGCATAACAGGTTTTGGATTGTCGGAATACTGGTGATCGCCTTTCTTTCGGGGTGTGTGCCGAATGAGACCCTCAGAAAACAGGGAGAATCCTCTAGAAATCTTGGGGAAGCCTATATGGCTCAGCAAAATTATACGGCAGCCCTGAAAGAACTTCTGGCTGCCGAACAGCTTACTCCCGATGACCCTTATCTTCACAATGATTTGGGACTGACTTACATGGCCAAGGATAGACTTGATCTGGCGATTCAACATTTCAAGAAGGCCCTTGTCCTGAAACCTGATTATGCGCCTGCCATGAACAATCTGGGCACGGTCTATCTGGCGCAGCAAAACTGGGATGCCGCGATCGTCTGTTTCAAAGCAATTACCGGAGATCTGCTGTACGCCACACCCCATTTCCCGCTTTCCAATCTGGGTTTTGCTTATTATAATCAGAAAAAATATGACCTGTCGGCAAAATATTATCAGGAAGCCCTGAAAATCGAACCGGGGTTTCCAATGGCGATTCGGGGTCTTGGACGAACCTATCAGGCCCAGGGAAAACGCGTTGAAGCCATTGCGCTTTTGGAAGAAGGCGTGAAGCTGTTCCCAAAATCCCCTGAACTCTATAACGAACTGGGTGCCGCATACCTGGCTTCCAAAAATTATTCCGCTGCCACAGCAGCTTATACCAAGGTGATCGAGTTATCGCAGCCATCTTCACCACTGGCCAAGGAAGCCCAGAAATCTCTTGATTCCCTGCGGACAAAAGACAGTTCGATTTCTCCGAAGTAAACAAGTTCAATCATGATTATTTTCGGTCATTGCCGCATCAACGACAACGCTAAGTAAGTTTTTCAGGATAATCGTATGAATACCTTTCAATGTACTGGATTTCAGGCAGCCGGAGTCGCTGCCGGGCTTAAAAAAAATGGTCGGAATGATTTGGGGCTCATTGTTTCTCAGGTTCCCGCAACTTCAGCCGGGGTCTTTACCCAAAACCGGGTTCAGGCCGCACCGGTGCTTCTGGATCGGGAACGCATCAGAACCGGCATTTGTCAGGCTGTACTGGTCAACAGCGGCAATGCCAATTGCTGTACCGGTGAGCAGGGAATGCGGGATGCCAGAGAAATGGCAAGGCTTGCGGCGTCTGCCCTGGATATTCCCGAGGAATCGGTTCTGGTTGCCTCTACCGGGGTCATCGGCCAGCTCCTTCCCGTGGACAAAATACAAAGTGCGCTGCCTTCTCTGGTTCAATCCTTAAGGCCGGATGGTTTTATGACGCTTGCGGAAGCCATCATGACGACAGATACGGTACCCAAGGTCGTCACCCGTAAGGGAATGCTGGGTGGCAAGGTTTTTACCGTAACCGGAACAGCCAAGGGTGCCGGCATGATCGCTCCGAACATGGCGACCATGCTCTGCTTCGTATGCACGGATGTGGGCGCAAATGCCGATCAGCTCCACCATTGCCTGTATGCATCGGTACAGCAATCGTTTAACCGGATTACCATCGATGGCGATACCAGCACCAATGATACGGCATTGATCCTGGCCAATGGCCTTTCCGGGGCCGTCATTCAGAGCCCTTCGGATCTTGCCGGCTTTCAGGCTGTCTTGGACGATGTCCTGATAACCCTTGCCAAGATGCTGGTCAAAGACGGGGAGGGGGCGACCAAGCTGGTGGAGGTCTGTGTCCGGGGTGCGGCCAGCGATAGGGATGCGCGGAAAATTGCGGATACGGTAGCCGGTTCCAACCTGGTCAAGACCGCCATCTTCGGTGAAGACGCCAACTGGGGAAGAATCCTTGCGGCAGCCGGAAGAGCCGGCGTTGCATTCGAGCCGGAGCGAATGGACATTCTTTTCAACGATGTGCTGATGTTTTCACAAGGCAGCGGCCGGGGGGCGGCGGTTGAAGATGAGGTGACAAAGGTTCTCAAACTCTCGGAGTTCGTTATTACCATAGACCTTCACAGCGGGGATTTCCAGACGTCCGTTTGGACCTGTGATTTTTCTGTCGAATACGTGCGAATTAACGCCGACTATCGGTCGTAATGGCGGAAGACCCAAAAATCCGGCTGCAAAAATATCTCTCCATTGCCGGAATCTGTTCCAGGCGTCACGGCGAGGAACTGATTCTTGCCGGAAAAGTATGGGTCAATGGCAAGCTCGTCACAGAGCTGGGAACCCGGGTTGATCCCCTGGTCGACACCGTTGAAATTGATGGAAAACCTGTTTTGGACCGGCAGCGGCTGCTCTATATCGCGCTCAACAAGCCCCGGGGGTATGTCACGAGTTGCGAGCAGCCCGGAGAAAAACTCGTTACGGATCTGGTGAATGTTTCGGAACGGATTTATCCGATCGGGCGTTTGGACAAGGATTCCACGGGGCTCCTGCTGCTGACCAACGACGGTCCGCTTCATCATCGGCTTTCCCACCCGTCGTTTGATCATGAAAAAGAATATCTGGTCACGCTTGCGGCGCCGATTCCGGACAGTGCGCTTCGAAAAATGGCGGAAGGCATGCTTCTTTCGGGAAAGCGCACCCGTCCGGCGGAAATTCATCGCGTTTCCCTTCGGCGGTTCCGTATCATCTTGAAAGAAGGAAAAAACCGTCAAATCCGGCGCATGGTCCGGAAAGTCGGGCAGGACGTCTTGCAACTCCATCGAATCCGTATTGCCGGCATCCGCCTGGGGAAACTCGATTCCGGCAAATGGCGTTTCCTTGATCCGGATGAGATTGAGGCATTGACGGCTGACAGATAAATCCTCCTATCTTTTCTTCATATCCTGGAGACGCATACGATAAGGGTATGGCGGAGTTGTGCCGGGTCCGGCATCCGGGCGGATTTATCCGCCGCCATTTTTTGAAGAAGGGCATCCGGAGACAGATTCGGAATAATGAACCCCTTGACCGAGACCGCATTTTTCCAGGCATAATCCGAAGAAGGGGGCTCGAATGTTTTAATGGGTGATGGCCATGGTGCTGTCTGAAGATCGGACAGATATGCCAAAATGCTTTCCTGCCAGAAACGGATGCCATCATCAATGGTTTTTTGAATGGGGATGCAATTTATTTCAAGGATGGGTTCCGCATCGATTTCTTCTCGAATCCAATTGACAACAGAAAGACGGGAGGTAACCCACAAGTCTCCTGCCATGGGCTGCCGGCGATCCTGAAGAGACAATATCGACCAGGCCTGAAGCCTTTCTGCAAGCATAAAGTCGCCGGGGTCATCCTGAAAGAGCGGAAGGTTTCCCAGGGGCACGGGCGCTTCCGTTTCCGTACTATCTCCCAAAGCTGCCATAAAACGTTTTTCAAGGTTCTGTATTTTTTCAATATCGCAATTGAGCTCAGACTGTTGGGCATCATAGGCTGCGGCAATTTCCAGAAAAAGTCTGGCGTTAAAAACCGGATCATGTGCCGGGTCCGTTGGAGGATCCTGATAATTCAGAATATCGGATTGGATTCGTGATGAAAGATGATCGATAAACGGCGCTGCGGGTTGCCGGGTTTTCAAAAATGTCAGATCGCTTCCCTGGTGCAATCTGGCCCAGTTCTGGTAATCGGCGACCATCATCTCCAGTTTGTTGCTGTCTTCCTTAACTGGTACGCGGATTTCAAGATTGCCGGCCAGTTCAAACGGGTGCAGCAGTGAAGGGACTCTGCAAACCGAGGGCTGATAAATGGCAATTTTCGGGAAAACGGTTGTAATGGCCTCAATCGTGGATGCATCGGCCCATGTAAATGGAAAATATATCGGTGTCATGAACAAAACTTCCTTTATGATTTTCTGCTCTTGAGATCTGTTAAATCTTTCCGTCCTTCAAAACAATCCGTCTGGCGAGAAGCGCATCTCGAATCTGATCCGCCAGTATCCAGTTTTTCTCCTGTCTGGCCCGGTTTCTTTCTTCGATGAGCGATTGAATGTCCGGCGGCAATGTCTGCGGGTTTGTTTCCAATACATGAAGGACACTGTCGAGCTGTCGAATGGCCAGCAGAATCTTTGATGCGCCTTCCGGATCAATGGCGTTTTGCTGGATCAGTCGGTTGATTTTCTTGATGAGGGTAAACAGGGATGCCAGCGCGGCCGATATGTTCAAATCGTCATCCATGGCCGTAATAAAGCCGTTTCGAATATCGTAAACCAACTGATCAATGTCTGGATGGGCATTGCCGGATGTAATCTGCTCCAGATTGTTCATAAAGGTTTCCAGCCGGTTCAGCGCTTTCAGCGCCTCGTCCAGCCGGTCCCTGGAAAAGGTCAGTGGCTTTCGATAATGACCGGAAAGCAGCCAGAATCTTACGACGCGACCCGAATAGCCCATTTCCGCCAGGCTTTCCAGTGTAATTCGGGTTTTTTTCTCATCCACTTTTTTTCCATCAATGAGTACCCGGTCGCAGTGAACCCAGAACCGGGCCAGGGGTTTTCCATTTAAGGCCGCGGCAATGGCGATTTCATTTTCATGGTGAGGGAACATCAGCTCCCTGCCGCTGGTGTGAATATCGAAAGAGGGCCCCAGATATTTCATGGACATGGCCGCACATTGCAAATGCCACGATGGCCGGACATTTCCCCAGGGGGTTTTGCTGTAAATTCCCCGTTTGAGTTCGGAAAGACGGGATCTTTTCAGCAGTGTAAAATCCCTGGGGTTGTCTTTTTCATATTCATCCAGATCCACCGTGGCCCCAATGCGGATTTTGTTCAGATCAATCCCGGAAAGCCTGCCGTAGTCGGATAGCCGGGAAATATCAAAATAGAGGGAATGGAGTTTTTCATAGGCAAATCCCTTACGGGCCAGTTGTTCGGAAAGAGCCACCATGTCCTGGATATGCTCGCTGGCTTTCGGATAGCACGTTGCGGGATTGATTCCCAGGTCAGCCACGTCCCGGTAAAATAGATCAATATATTTTTGAGTAAAATCAGACAGACTCGTTCCATCTGCTTCAGAGCCCTCGATGGTCTTATCATCCAGATCGGTGATATTCATGATATGGGTCACATCGAACCCTCTGAAATCCAGATACCGGCTGAGCAGGTCCGAAAACACAAACCGCCGGCATTCGCCGATGTGCATTCGGGCATGGACCGTGGGGCCGCAGGAATACATCGAAACCTTACCCGGAACCAGGGATTGAAAAGGTTCTTTGCGGCGGGCGAGGGTATTGAACAGGTTCATTTCGATTTTTTCACGAACCGCAAAAAGCGGCGTGCTGAGGTAGCGTTCGCCGGAATCCGGAAAAATCACCACAATCACGCCTTCGGAAAGCTGTTGCGCCTCTTTTACGGCAATGGCCATGGCAGCTCCGCTGCTCATGCCGACAAAAATTCCTTCTTCTCTGGCAAGCCTTCGTGTCATTTCAAAGGCATCTTCATCGTCGATGTTGACCTTTGTATCCAGGCGGCCCTTGTCGTAAATTTCAGGTTGGTAGGCTTCCTTCATGTTTTTAAGGCCCTGAATTTTATGCCCGAGATAAGGTTCAACGCCGATGATGCGAATTTGCGGGTTGTATTCCTTTAATCTTCTGGACATGCCCATCAGGGTTCCGGATGTTCCCATGGTGGCCACCAGGTGGGTGATCCGGCCTTGAGTCTGTTCCCAGACCTCAACCGCGGTGCCATGATAATGGGCCTGCCAGTTGGCTGGATTGTTGTACTGATCCGCCATAAAATAGGTTTGCGGGTTTTCCCTGGCCAGGCGGTATACCTCTTCGATTGCACCGTCGGTTCCCAGATGCCCCGGTGTCAGCATGATCTCAGCACCCCTGGCTTTTAATATCTTCTGGCGCTCCATGCTGACAGCCTCGGACATGGTCAGCAGCAGTTTATAACCTTTAACCGAACAGATCAGTGCCAGTCCGATTCCGGTGTTTCCGCTGGTTGCCTCAACAACGGTTTTCCCGGGCATCAGTTTGCCGGATTTTTCGCCTGCTTCGATCATATACCTGGCAGGCCTGTCCTTGATGGAACCGCCGGGGTTGAAGTACTCCAGCTTGGCAAAAATTTTCACGGCCGGGTTGGGATTTAAGTGCCTGATTTCAACCAAAGGGGTATTGCCGATGGTGTCCAGTATGGAAGGGTACGTCATGTGCATTTTATGTCATCCTGTGCTGATGGGTCCATGAATTTCTGAATTTCGAATTTCAGAACCCGGGTGATCTGTGCCCGAACCTGATCCTCGCTTTGGGAAGCGTCGATAATCCGGAATCTCTCGGGTTCTTTCTCGGCAATTCCCAGGTAACCGGTTCTGACCCGTTCATGAAAAGCAAGGGCTTCGTTTTCAAACCGGGATTCGGTATCCATTCGGGACCCGGATTTAAGCTGATTCCATGCCCGCTGCAGCCCTGCATCGGGCGAAAGATCCAGAAGAAAGGTCAGGTCAGGCTTTAGGTTCCGGCAAATCAGTTTGTGTAGATCCAGGATCAACGCCATGTCCAGACCCCTTGCAATTCCCTGATAGGCAAGGGTTGCATCGAAATAACGGTCGCAGATGACAATGCTGCCGCCTGCGATCATGGGAAGGATGATTTCCTGGATATGTTGAACCCGGTCCGCGGTATAAAGGAGCAGCTCAGCCGCGGGGTTCATGGCCGCGCTTTCCGGGTCCAGTAAAATGGATCGAATTTTTCTGCCGATCCGTGTTCCGCCGGGCTCTCGCGTCATGACGCACTTGAGCCCCGATTCATTCAGAAAATTAAATACATGAAGAATCTGCGTTGATTTGCCCGATCCTTCAATGCCTTCAAGTGTAATAAACATATCGCTGGCAGTCTTTCCGGTCGTTGATACGATATGGAAGGATCATCCTTTTTTCCCCATGTAAAAATGCCGATCCAGTAATTTGTGAAAAGATGTCCAGGCTGCATTGGGATCTTCGGAAGCCATGAACTCTCGAATTCCCTTAACCTTGGAATCGATTTCATCAATATGATTCAAAAGTACCGCTTCAATGGTTTTGGGCAGTTCCGGAGAACCGAATTCCCGGACCCCGTGGTGACTGACCACGAGATGCTTTAAAAGGACTGCCTGCTCATCCGGAAAATCTTTGATCAACTTCATTTTTTCTTCGATGATCTGTATGCCGATCACAATATGGCTGAGGAGTCTGCCTTCACTGGTATAGTCGATATGGGAACTGAATTCAAATTCCCGAATCTTGCCGATATCGTGAAGAATGGCGCCGGCCAGAAGCAGATCCCGATCAACGCCCGTGTAATGTCCGGCGATCTTGTCGACGAGAATCGCCATGGATAGGGTATGTTCCAGCAGACCGCCGATATAGGCATGGTGCATTTTTTTTGCAGCCGGCGCAGCTTTAAAAAGGCGAACCAGATCGGCATCTGCCCAGAACAGCCTGAACAGGTCATGAAAACAAGGCGTTTTGAGCGAATCGGTTATCTGGATCAGTTTTTCAAACATGGCGTCGATGTTGCGCGTGGTTACCGGCAGAAAATCGGCGGATTCCACGTGTTCCGCTGCGGATCGGATCGCGCTACGAACAACCAGTTGAAGCATTCCCCGGTACTCTGAAACGGAACCCTTCACCTGAACATAATCGCCGGCGGAAATCCGGTCCACGGTGTCCTCAACATTGTCCCAGAGCACCCCCTTAAGAGATCCGGTTCTGTCCATGAAAGTAAGGTTCAGATAGTTTTTCCCGTCTTTTTTCTGCCCCAGATTTTTTTCTGACAGCACAAAAATATCATCCACGGTTTCACCGGGTTTCAGAGAACTGACATACTGTTTTTTTGGCATGTTACATACCTTGAAGGCTGATGAAGCTAGAGCAAGCTGCAAAAGCATTGCATGGTTAATGATTCCCCGATACCTGATCCCTGAAGGCCGCAGGTGCATCACTTTCGGGTAAGGCGATATTCCAGGACTTCAAATCGGCCATGACTTCATAATCCGTCATATCACACCGCATGGGGGTTATGGAGATGAATTCATGGCTGAGCACATTGCCATCCATGTCGCTGCCCTTGAAATCCGCCGGTGATTCCAGCTCCTGCCAGTAATACGTCCGATTCCGGGGGTCCACCCTTTTTTCAAATCCTTCGCGGGAGACGGAAACACCCTGGCTGCTGATGGCAATGCCATGAACGGCTTTTATGGGGATATTCGGAATATTGACGTTGAGAAACACACCGCCAGGAAGTCCCTTTTCCATAACCAGTCCGGCAAGACCCTCAATGAATGTGGCGGCTTCTTCAAAAAAAGCCGGCTGGTGGCAGTTGATGGAAACCGCCAGAGATGCAAGTCCCAGCAGGGCCGCTTCACGTGCTGCCGCGACCGTTCCCGAATAATGGGCATTAATGCCGACATTGGCGCCGGGGTTAATCCCGGAGATCACCATGTCCGGCCTGGTTTTAAGGATTTCAAGAACGCTTAGCTTGACGCAGTCCGCAGGGGTTCCGTTAACCGCATACCCCTTGCCCTCGCCATTAACGCGGATGCGTGTGGCGCGAAGCGGTTCATGAAGGGTGATTCCATGTCCCACGGCGCTTCGCTCCCTGTCCGGTGCCACCACGGTTACCGTGTGACCGATAGAAAACCGGCGATGCAGCGCCCACAGTCCCGGGGCGTAGATGCCGTCATCATTGGTTAATAAAATATTCATGAAAGTGTCTGTAAGGGTTCGTAAAAAGAACCCTCAGGTTTTGAGCGATTGAACCGGGAACGCAAAATCCACTTTTCCGATTCATCGGTATTATAAGTCATGGTGCATTATTTTGATGCTCATATACCAATTCAACAAATTTTTAAAGCAGGTAATTTCTGAACAACATCTTGACATTTTGTTCCAACTTCGATTTTATATGAACAATGAATATCCAAAATCTCACATCGGTATCCTATCAGGTCATTCAGTGCAACTGAACCGTTTTATCGTCTCCATTGCAATTTTCTTCGGCTTGCTGAATATAATCCCGGCACATGCGCTTCCGGATATCGGGTCAATCCAGGACGCTCCGGATACGCCCTGGCATATCACGGCGGACGAAATTTCGCATGATCAGCAAAAAGACCATTATATCGCCAGCGGCCATGTCACGATTACCAAAGAAGCCCGGCAATTGTCCGCTGATTTTGTTCGGTTTGATCACAGGTCCATGATGGCGTATGCCAGAGGCCACGTCATGATGACAGCAGGCGAAGATGTATTAACAGGCTCCAGCCTGGAAATGAATCTGGCCTCTGAGGTCGGAACATTATACGAAGGTACGATTTTTATCAAAGAAAATCATTTTTATATCAAGGGGGACAAACTTCAAAAAGTTGGGGAAAAATCGTACGCTGCCGATACTGCCAGCGTTTCTTCCTGCGATGGAGAAGTGCCGGACTGGAAAATTACCGGAAAAAACATGACGGTTACCATTGAAGGCTTTGGTACGGTTCATCACGCTGCCTTATGGGCCAAACAAGTACCGGTTCTGTATTCCCCCTATCTGGTTTTTCCGGCGCAAACCCGACGTCAGTCCGGGCTTCTGGTTCCCGAGACCGGGTATTCAACTCGAAACGGTTTTCAGTTCAGCCAGCCATTTTACTGGGCCATCAATGACCAGTCCGATGCCACGGTTTATCTTGGGTATGTTGCCAATCGCGGCGAAAAAAATGGCATAGAATACCGCTATGTGCTGGATGCCGGATCAAAGGGCATTGCGATGGCGGATTATTTACACGACCGGCAGGTGGATGATGGAACTGGGGCCTGGGGATATACCGATGATAATGTTCTGCGTACCAATTTAGACCGTTACTGGATCAGGATGAAACACGATCAGGCGTTTTCTTCCGGATTTTCCGCAAAGCTTGATCTGGATATCGTCAGCGACCAGGACTATCTTCGGGAGTTCCAAAGCATGTATATGGGCTATGACGATACCAACATGAATTTTGTTAAAAATTTTGGAAGGGATCTCGATGATTACAATGATCCGGTCCGGGTCAATCGGCTGGTTGTCAACAAATACTGGTCCGGATATGCCATGAATGCCGAAACCCGCTGGTATGATAATGTTATTGCCCGCCAGTCGGGGGGGCCTGATGACAGCCTTCAGAGACTTCCGGTTGCCCAATTTTACGGCTCGCAAAAAAAACTGTCTGAAACGCCGTTTTATGTGGGGTTTGATACGGAGCTCGCCAATTTTTACAGAAAAGATGGGACAAGGGGACAGCGGATCGATGTTAACCCGAGACTGTATTACCCCTGGCGTTATCAACAGTATTTCACCATCGAGCCATCCGTAGGCATTCGGGAGACTGCCTGGTATTCTGAAAACAATGAGACCGGCGCAAGTGGCCCCAGCACGACTCAAAATCGAAACATGTATGATGTCAAACTGGATATGTCCAGTGAATTTTTTCGCGTGTTTCAGATTGACGGGGAAAGCGTTGAACGGATCAAGCACATCGTTATGCCACGGATCAACTACAGCTTCATTCCGGAATACAGTCAGGATATCTATCCGTATTTTGATCAAACGGATCGGATCCAGGAACAGAACCTTGTTACTTTTTCGCTGACCAACACGTTTATTTCAAAGCTCAGGCCTCCCGAAGATATGGCTGACAGAAATCCCGGGGCTCAGTCGCCTTATTCCTACAGGGAATTTTTACGGTTTTTGGTTGAACAAGGTTATGACATTCATCAGGCGGATCAGGTTGATCCAAAGCCATTGGTGCCTCTCTATGGTGAAATTCAGCTTGAACCTTACCGGTTCCTGGCATTTCAGGCAGATGCCGAGTGGTCCCATTATGACAATAGTTTTAAATCCCGAAATGTCGGCACCATGATCTCGGATGTTCGGGGCGACCGCCTCTTTGTTGAATACCGGTATGACAGCAATGACAGCGAGTCCGTATATGCCAATATCCTGGTTACCCTGGCCGACCGTCTGAAGGCTTATACGGATTATGAACAGAACATTCAGAATAGCACACGGATTCAGTCCGGCGTGGGAATGAGATACCAGTCCCAATGCTGGTCTCTGGATTTTCGGTATATCGATGGGACAGATGATCAGAAATATATTTTTTCCATCAGTCTTTCTGGCCTGGGTGGATTTGGCAGCAGTTCTCAGGATATCAGTGACCTTGGAGGCCGCAATACGATGTTCAATGCGCCCTATCAGGTTATCCGACCTCAATGAAATTCATGACCAAAAGCCAAGGGAAAATGCTTATTACCTGTCAGTAAGGACAGTTATATAAATTTAGCGGAGTGTGGCCATGGTGATTGTTAAAACCCCCCTTCGACTCAGTTTTGTCGGCGGCGGATCGGATATCAAGGACTATTACCGGCAGAAAACCGGAAAGGTGATCTGCACGGCAATTGATAAATTCGTGTACGCTATCGTCAAGGAGCGTTTCGATGATTTAATTTACATCAATTATTCCAAAAAAGAATGCGTTGAGAAGGTGTCGGATATCCGTCATGATCTGGTTCGGGAAGCCATGAAGCTTACCGGTGTGACGCACGGCATTGAAATCACCACGCTTGCGGACATTCCTTCGACCGGATCCGGCCTGGGAAGTTCAAGTTCGATAACCGTTGCCCTTCTTCATGCCTTTTATGCTTACCGAAACGTTCTGGTTACCGCCGAGCGCCTGGCCAGGGAAGCCTGTCAAATTGAAATAGACATTCTGGGCAAACCCATTGGCAGACAGGACCAGTATGCGGCCGCTTATGGCGGGGTGAATAAATTCATTTTCCATGCGGACGATACCACCGAAAGGGTTCCTGTCACGATTAAGAGCGCGGATAAGCGAAAGTTCGCCTCTTCGCTGCTGCTCTATTATACCGGAATCACCCGAAGCGCGGATGCGATTTTATCCCGGCAGAAAGCCAATTTCGTTCAACCGGATAAACGCGATACCATGGATAAGATGGTTACTCTGGTGGATCCTTTTACAGATGCCATGGAAAAAGCGGATATTCATGCCTGCAGCCGATACCTGGCCCAGAACTGGGAGCTCAAGCAGAACATGGCCGCTGGCATTTCCACCCCTGCCATTCAGACCATGTATGAAACGGCATTGTCAGCGGGCGCTCTTGCAGGGAAAGTTGCCGGGGCAGGCGGCGGCGGGTTTCTGCTTCTGATTGTTCCCAGAGAGCACCAGAATCAGGTGTTTGAAGCCATGAAGGCTTATCGGGAGCTGCCGTTTATGATTGAAGAAAGCGGCAGCAAGGTCATCTTTGATGACACGTCATATTCCAGCAAATAAATGCGGCTTGAAGCAAAAAGCCATTGATGGGATAACGGGCCACAGAGGTGTTTGACTGAACTTAAAGGAGTAATATGAATATCCTTATCACCGGCGGTGCCGGTTTCATCGGATCGCACACGGCCGATGCCCTGATCGCCAAAGGCCATCGGGTGCGGATACTGGATAACCTCCAGCCTGCGGTCCACCCCAAGGGAAAGCCCGCTTATCTTCATCCGGAAGCTGAATTTATTCAGGGCGATGTCTGCGACAGGGATGTCCTCCGGAAAGTACTTGAAGGCATGGATGCAGTCTACCATTTTGCGGCTTACCAGGATTATCTGCCGGACTTTTCAACGTTTTTTCGGGTCAATACCGTATCCACCGCGCTCATTTATGAGATTCTGCTCGAAACCGGAATGTGTTCCCGGATACAGAAAGTGGTCGTGGCCGCCAGCCAGGCCGTGATGGGAGAAGGCCGTTACCGCTGCCTCTCCTGCGCGGTGGATATTTTTCCCAGTATTCGCCTGGATGCGCAGTTGTCTCAGGGAAAGTGGGATCATTCGTGCCCGGTATGCGGTAATGTTCTGGATTGGATGCCTTCCGATGAATCCGTGATCCATCCCTGTAACCCTTATGCCATTTCCAAGAATTCCCAGGAACAAATTGCCATTCATTTGGGGGCCCGTTATGGCATACCATCGGTTGCCATGCGCTATTCCATTGTTCAGGGGCCGCGTCAGTCTTTTTACAATGCCTATTCCGGTGCCATGAGAATATTTTCGCTCAGCCTGATGCTGGGTAAACAGCCGATCATTTTTGAAGACGGCAAGCAGATCCGTGATTTTGTCAATATCCGGGATGTGGTTTCGGCCAATCTCCTGGTGCTGGAAAGCAGTCGATCCGACTACCAGGTGTTTAACGTTGGCGGCAATCAGGCCTGGACGGTTCTGGATTTTTACGATACCATGCAGCGCATCGTCAATCGGGAAAATCCTTACGTGATGTCCGGATACTACCGGTATGGAGATACCCGCCATATCTTTTCGGACACGCACAAACTCCAGGCTTTGGGATGGAAACCTGTCTACCGGGTGGAAGACAGCATCCGTGATTACTGGGCGTATTTACTGCTGCAGGACAATAAGGGAGATATCCTGGAATATGCTGAAAAGCACATGAAGGGCCTGCAGGTGATCCGCAAATCAATGTCCATCTAAAGGGCTTTTCATGAAAGCATTTTTACTGGCAGCCGGAAGAGGAACGCGGCTGAGACCCTACACGGATACAATCCCCAAATGCCTGATACCCATTCAAGGCAAGCCGCTTCTGGGCATATGGCTGGATCACCTGAGGCTCCAAGGCGTCCGGGAGGTGCTGATCAATACCCATCACCATGCGCATCAGGTGGAGGCGTTTGTCCGCGGTTATTCCCATTGCCGGGAAATCCGTATCGTTCTCAGCAACGAACCGGAACTTCTGGGAAGTGCGGGAACAATCCGGCATTGCAGAGATTTTGTTGACAACGAAGACGATTTTATGATCTTCTATGCGGATAATTTAACGAACGTCAATCTGAAACGGTTTGCGAAATTTCACCATAACTGCCGGAGAAAAAATGGGATATTGACGATGGGCCTGTTCCATGCGCCGAATCCCAGCGCCTGCGGTATTGCCGAGCTGGACGCAGATCAGAAAATCCTGGCGTTTACCGAAAAACCGGAAAATCCCAAAAGTGATCTGGCAAATGCCGGCATTTATATGGCATCACGGGAGATTTTCGAGTGTTTTCCGGAAGCACCGCCAAAACCCGGGTCTGTTCTGGATTTTGGCCTCCATGTCTTGCCGCTTCTGGCCGGCAGGATGTATGGATACCCGATTGCCGAATACCTGCGAGACGTCGGAACCATCGAATCCTATCAACAGGCGCTCACGGAATGGCCGGTTTATACTGACAGCCAGCAGGCCGGGATATGATCGGCAAGAAGTATTCTCTAATTTAATGCGTTTTTTAGACATGGAACATATCGTGATGAATATCAGTGAATTTGCAGCCAACTACATTTCCGGAATACAATCCCTTCTTGAGAATTTCGATACCCGCGGCTTTGAGCGAATTGTTGAAAAAATACTGGATGCCTATGATGCGCAAAAACATATTTTTGTGATGGGAAATGGCGGAAGCGGATCCACCGCGTCTCATTTTGCCTGTGACATCAACAAGGGCTGCTGCATGGACCTGAATAAAAAATTTAAGATGATCTGCTTGAATGACAGCATCCCCACACTTCTGGCCCTTGCCAACGATGTATCCTACGATGCCGTGTTCGTCGAACAGTTGAAGAATTTTTTTCTTCCCGGTGATCTGGTCATCGGGATTTCGGGAAGCGGTAATTCCCCCAATGTCCTTCGGGCCATTGAATATGCCAGGACCCATCAGGGGACAACCATCGGTTTTTCCGGTTTTTCCGGCGGAAAGCTGGCTGCCCTGAGTGATATTGCCTGGATAGCGCCCGTGGATGATATGCAGAAAATCGAGGATATGCACATGATCATGGTTCACATGATCATGCAGGCGGTTCGATGCAAGCTGCATCCGCCAAAGACTGCACAATAGAGAGCCTGCAATAGAATGATCGCTTCAGACCGCTCCAGGCAGTGGTACGCCCTTCATACCCGAAGCCGTTTTGAGAACGTTGTTCTGAACGGGCTGGAGAGAAAGGAAATTGAAGCCTTTCTGCCAAAGGTTGCGATTCAGAGCAGGCGGCTTGACCGAAAAAAAATGATTCAGGTTCCACTGTTTCCGGGGTATCTTTTTGTGAAGGCCAGTCTGGACCCCCATGAACATCTCGGGATCGTCAAAACCATTGGCGTTGTCACAATCGTGGGGAATCTTCAAGGTCCGATTGCAATCCCGGTGGAATCCATTGAATCGTTGAAAATCATGGTTTTGAACAGCCAGGAAATTGTGAGTGGCTTAAAATATAAGCATGGAGACCGGGTCAGGGTTGTCAGCGGTCCTTTTGTCGGCGTTTGGGGTGAATTCGTCCGATATCGCGGCAAGGGAAGAGTGGTGGTGAACATAGCGGCCCTGGGACAGAATGCAGCTGTGAATGTCAGCGAAGATGATATCGAGGTGATTCGGGACGATCTTTTGATAACTGCTTGACTTGTTATCTCATTATGTTTTATAAATCTAATAGGATAGATTCGCCTGACGATGGGCTCAAGGAGGAACAATGAATAAGCTGGAATTGATATCTGCTCTGAAAACCCGGACAGATATTTCGAAATCAGAAGCTGCAATCGTTGTTGAAGTGTTTTTCGACAATATGGCCGATACCCTTGCCAATGGAGACCGGGTAGAGATTCGGGGCCTGTGCAGCTTTTATGTCAAGGAGTATAAAAGCTACACGGGCAGGAATCCCAAAACCGGAGAAAAAGTGGTTATCAAACCTAAAAAACTCCCATTTTTCAAATCCGGAAAAGAATTGAAAGAACGGGTGAATTATTAGGCCCTTGTCCGGATTTGAAACCATCGTCGGTCAGAATCAGGCGCTCAGGGCATTACTCCGAATCCTGAAAAGTGGTCGTATTCCGCATTCACTGTTGTTTTCAGGTATTGACGGAGTTGGCAAGCGAAGCGCTGCGGTCCGGCTGGCCATGGCGCGCAGCTGTGTCTGCTATGCCGCCCAGCAGAGGCAGCCGGACAGGAGTTCATCCGATAATCCGGAAGCATTTTCAGATTATCCTTGCGGGCAGTGCAACTCCTGTTTAAGAATTGCTGCGGGAATTCATCCGGATATCACCACAATTCAGCCGGAAGCGGGGGTGATTAAGATCGGAGAAATCCGCAATCTGTGCCGGATTCTTTCGATGAAATCCTTTGAAGGGCATGGGCGTGTGGCCATTATCAGCGATGCCCATTTGATGAATCCCCCAGCGAGCAATGCGCTTTTAAAGATGCTGGAAGAGCCGCCGGAACAGACGCTTCTGATCCTTACGGCAAGACAGTCGGCTGATCTTCTGCCGACAATTGTATCCAGGTGTCTGCATATCCGGTTTAACCCCGTTTCCCGCCCCGCTCTTTCTGATGCATTGATTCAGCATCATGGGTTCGGAACGGATGAGGCGTCGACCGTTGCCGCCCTTGCCGGAGGCAGCTTTTCAAGGGCACTTTCAATGAAAAAAGCCGCCTGGATGAACTGGAGAAACTGGCTGATCACTGAACTGTCCCGGTTGGGTTCCAGCCCGATTCATGTTATTTTGGCACTTTCGGAGAAGCTATCTAAAAACCGGGATGCCCTATCGGATGTTTTTGAGATCATGCTATCCTGGTTCAGGGACATTCTGATTTTTACCTGCGGTTCGACCCATGTCATCAACCGGGATTACCTGGCACATCTTGAGGAAGCCTCCCGGCGCTGTTCGAGAAGCGATTTGATCCAAATCGTCAATGCCGTTAAATCCGCTCAGGCTCATATTGAAGCAAGAACGAATATCCGGCTGTCTCTGGATCATCTTCTGTTGCGACTCTGGCAGCAGCTGAACATGGAAAACCCGAGATCCGCTGACCATTGCGAAGGTTAAAAACAGGTGCCGCCGAACGTTCAGGACTGAACGTATATGGGTTGAAGAGAGAAAACAGTTTGTGGCAATCTGCCCCAAACTGTTTTCTCCTTTGACCTTTCCCATAACGCCAAACACAACGCTTCATCGATGATATCATGGTAAAAAAAGTAGGCATTCGATTTAAATCTGCTGGCAAGGTGTATGACTTTGATCCCGGTGCATTCGTTCTGCGCCAGGGTGATTCCGTCATTGTCGAGACCAAGCAGGGACTCGGCCTGGGAATCGTTGCTGTTCCTCCGGCCGTTGTTGACGATCTGCCGGAAGGCCAGGTTCTGAAAAAGGTATTTCGAATGGCAACTGAAGATGATTTGATGCAGGTTGAGAATAATCTTGAAAATGAAAAAAGAGCCCTGGCTTATTGCCAGTCCTGTATTAAAAAACTGGGGCTGAGCATGAATCTCTTTGCCGTTGAAAACGCATTTGATGGCAGCAAATTAACCTTTTTCTTTACTTCGGAAAGCCGTGTTGACTTCCGGCAGCTCGTCAAAATGCTGGTAAAGGAGCTTGGAGTCCGGATTGAAATGCGCCAGGTCGGCATTCGCAACCAGGCCAAGCTGTGCGGGGGAATCGGCAGGTGCGGCCGCGAAATCTGCTGCTCGACATTTCTGGATAAATTCGGCCCGGTTTCCATCCGCATGGCCAAGGAGCAGTGCCTGTCACTGAATCCCACCAAAATATCCGGCCAGTGCGGCAGGCTGATGTGCTGTCTGACTTACGAATATGAAACCTACCGGGCGCTTCGTTCTGAACTGCCGAAAATCGGCAAACCCGTCATGACGCTTAAAGGTGAGGGTAAAGTCATTCGACACAACCCTATCCGTTATCGGATTGCCGTCCGGCTCGATGATGGGACCGAGATTGAAATCGGACCTGATGAAATCGTGACTGAAAGTCAAGAGGAACACGCTGATGTCTAACCCTTTTTACATTACCACGCCGATTTACTATGTTAACGCCAGGCCGCATCTGGGACATGCCTACACCACCATCGTTGCGGATGTGGTCGGTCGGTTTAACCGGATGCTGGATCGCGAAGTCTTTTTTTTGACCGGGACCGATGAACACGGGGACAAAATTGTCCGCGCAGCCAAAAAAGAAAACCTGAGCCCCCGGGTTTATGCTGACGAAATCAGCGAGCTTTTCCGGCAACTGTGGCCTCAGCTCAATATCGATTATTCGGCATTTATTCGAACCACGGATCCGGCGCATATCGCGGTTGTCAAACAGGTTCTTCAAAAAATATACGATGCAGGCGATATTTACTTCAGTGAGTACGAAGGACTGTACTGCTTTGGCTGCGAGCGGTTCTATGTTGAACGGGAACTTGTGGACGGAAAATGTCCGGACCACGAAACACCTCCGGAAATCATCAAGGAATCCAATTATTTTTTCCGGATGAGTCGATATCAGGACTGGCTTATTGAATATATAGAAGCAAATCAAGATTTTATCAGACCTGAACGGTATCGGAATGAAGTCCTTTCATTTTTAAAAGAGCCCCTGGAAGATCTTTGCATCTCAAGGCCGAAGAGCCGGCTGGAATGGGGGATCTCCCTGCCCTTTGATGATAACTATGTCACGTATGTCTGGTTTGATGCGCTCCTGAATTATGTTTCGGCTCTGGGGTATCCGGAAGGTCCTTTGTTTAAGAAATTCTGGCCTCAGGTCCAGCATATCGTGGCCAAGGATATTTTAAAGCCCCACGGAATCTACTGGCCGATCATGTTGAAGGCCGCCGGTATTCCGATATTTCAGCATTTAAATGTCCATGGATACTGGAATGTGGATCATAGCAAAATGTCCAAGAGCCTGGGAAATGTGATCGAGCCCCTTGAGCTGAAAAACGTTTATGGACTGGATGCATTCCGGTATTTTCTGATGCGGGAAATGGTCTTTGGCCTGGATTCCGGATTCAGTGAGTCGGCGCTGGTGGGAAGAATCAATGCGGACCTGGCCAATGACCTGGGGAATCTCTTCTCACGGGTGACTGCCATGGCCCATAAATATTTCAAGGGGATTGTCCCGGCTCCAGACCCTCATGGAGATCCCCTTCTGACTCAGGGACTCCGGTCTGATGCGGCTGTTGCAATTCGTGAATTCGAAACCGGCATGTCCGGCTTTATGTTTCATAAGGCTTTGATGGCTGTCTGGGAATTCATCGGTCAGATGAATAAATACATTGATGTGACGGCACCATGGGTGCTGGCCAAATCCAAATCCACCAGCAAACAACTGGAAACGGTTATTTATAATCTCCTTGAAGGACTTCGCATCATTTCAGGTCTTATTTTTCCGATCATGCCGGAAACAGCGGCTTCCATGCAGCGTCATCTGGGGCAGGATCCCGGAAAGACTTTCTGTAGCATGTCTTTTCTTTCTCAGTGGGGCGGACTGGTTTCCGGTACGGTGATCCCCAAATCCGTCCCCCTTTTTCCCCGGATTGATGTCAGTAAAAAGGAGAACGAAACCGCTGAAGAAGCTTTGCCAGCGCCTGATCGACCGGTTTTTAAACCTGAAATCAGTCTGGAGGAGTTTAAAAAGGTGGATCTTCGGGTGGGCCGCATTATTAGAGCAGAAGCGGTTCCAAAAGCTAAAAAACTCCTTAAACTCGAAGTTGACCTCGGAGAAAACCGGACCATTGTGGCAGGGATTGCAGGGTCGTATTCTCCGGAAAACCTCGTGGGCAAGCAAGTGATCGTTCTGGCCAATCTCCAGCCGGCAAAACTGATGGGAATTCTTTCTCAGGGAATGCTTCTTGCAGCGGTGAATGACAATCGCTGTACCGTTGCAACGCTGGATGGGGATGTCAAACCGGGTACAGCGTTGTCTTGACGGCGGTTTTGAAGAATATATTTTAATATGAAATCCTCATTCTCGAGGAAGTAATGGACAATAGATTCTCGATGGGTGAACCCGGTGTCCGGCTGGATTGGCGCGATTATCAGACGCGATTGAATCGAATTGCCGCGGCCAGGCGGCGAACCAGACGGATGCACCGATCTGCCGCAGTATTGACGCTTTTAATCGTTATTGGCTTTGGGATACTTGAAGGCTCCAGCGGTTTATCCAGCGTCTTCAGCCATCTTCGGGTGCCGGAGAAAGTTCAGGTAATAGAGCCTTCCGTGCCAAAAAATGAAAATCTGCACGACAAAAAGGAAGTGCAGGGGTTTCTAAACGGAAACACATTTGTCAATCTGACACAAAAAAACTTTGAAACTCATTTTGAGGGGCGCAGTTATCGCGTGGTAACGACACTGGATATGCCCCTTCAGCAATTCATGATGAAGAACCTGAACCCCGCAAATGCCCGCCATATCGGCATTGTGGCCATAGAACCCTCATCCGGAAGAATTCTGTCCATGGTCGGGTTTGATCGAGTAAACCCCTCCAATAATCCTTGCCTGGCCAGTATCTTCCCGGCAGCCAGCATCTTTAAAATTATCACGGCCGCCGCTGCTGTTGAAAAATGCGGTTTGAATCAAGGATCATCACTTTCTTTTACCGGCGGCAAGCATACACTCTACAAATCCCAGTTAACCGATAAATATACCAAATATGCCCAAAACATCACGTTAAGGGATTCTTTTGCCCAGTCGGTAAATCCGATTTTTGGAAAAATCGGTTCCCACTTACTCGGAAAAACAACCATTGAGCAATACGCGACAGCCTTTGGATTTAATCATCCCATTGATTTTGAAGCCCCGATCGGTTCCAGTGCGCTATCTGTTGATGATATGCCCTATCAGTTGGCTGAAATTGCCAGCGGCTACAACCGCACCACTCTGATATCGCCCCTTCACGGTGCGCTCATTGGTGCAGCCATTCTGAATCAGGGAGCCATGATTGAACCCACCATGATTGACCATATTGCGGATCAAACCGGCCACCTGCTCTATCAAAGCCGGGTCGAGCCGATGAAACAGGTTATTTCGGCAAAATCTTCGGACATCATGGCCCGTATGATGGAAGCCACTGTAAATTCCGGAACTGGAAGAAAGGCTTTCAAGGATTATCAAAAAGACAGCATCCTATCCCGGCTGGATATCGGCGGAAAAACCGGGTCCATGGACAACCAGACGCATGAAGCGCATTATGACTGGTTTGTCGGATTTGCCGTGGACAGGGCCAGCGGACAAAAAGTGGTGGTTTCCGTGGTCGTGGCTCATGAAAAGTACATCGGAACCCGCTCCGGCTACTATGCCCGAATTCTGATGAAACAATATTTTTCTAATTATTTTGCATCTGCTGAGCATAAATTGAAGCAGAAGGATCGGGGCTGAAAATACAAAGGAGACCTGTTATGCCAGGGTTTGAATGGTTTGGGGATGAAGAACGAAAAGAAGTTCAGGATGTTCTGGATACCGGGGTATTGTTCCGGTACGGTTTTGACCAGGCGCGGAGGGGTCACTGGAAGGCCAGGACTTTCGAGGAAGAATTGACAAAACGGCTGGGGTCCTGCTACGCTCATCTGTGTTCCAGCGGTACGTCCGCTCTCAGCATCGCACTGGCTGCCTGTGGCGTTGGCGCAGGCGATGAGGTGATCGTTCCGCCCTTTACATTTGTGGCATCTGTCGAGGCGTTGCTGGCGGCCGGCACCATTCCGGTTTTCGCTGAAATCGATGAGACCCTGTGTCTGGATCCGCGATCAGTTCGTGCTGCCATTACGCCTCGAACCCGTGCTGTCATGCCGGTTCACATGTGCGGTGCCATGGCGCGGATTGATGAGTTGAAGACAATCTGCGACGAAAAAAAACTGGTGTTGATCGAAGATACCTGCCAGTCCCTGGGAGCGACCCACGCGGGGAAAAGTGCGGGCACTTTTGGTCATGCCGGCTGTTTTTCATTTGACCCGGTCAAGACCGTAACCTGCGGGGAAGGCGGAGCGGTGATCACTTCGGATCAGGAGATTTATTTTCAGGCCCAGGCATATGCCGATCATGGCCATGATCATATCGGGCCGGACCGAGGCCTTGAAGCTCACCCTTTTCTCGGGATGAATTACCGGATCAGCGAGATGAATGCCGCGGTTGGTTTGGCTCAGCTCCGTAAACTCGATGCGATCCTTGCCACGCAGCGGGCCCATAAACGGATTCTTAAAGAGGCGCTCGGTCAGTATCCCCAGGTCAGGTTCCGGGTGATACCGGATGAGGCCGGCGATTCTGCCACATTCCTGTCTTTTTTTCTCGAGGATGAGGATCAGGCAAGGCGGATTGCCGGCAGTCTGGGTGCTGCCGGAATGGATGGCTGTTTCTACTGGTACGACAACAACTGGCATTATCTTCGGAAATGGGATCATTTCAAGCAAATGAAGTCTCTTGCCAGACTCCCGTTTCATTTACAGGAAACGTGTCCGGATTATTCCAAGGTTTTTCTGCCTCAGTCGGACCGGATCATGAGCCGCACCCTGTCACTTCAGATAAAGCTGTCCTGGACTCCGGAAGCGCTTCAAAAACGGGTTGAAATCATCGAAAGCGTGATGAAGGAAGCCTAAAGGAGATGGGTTGATGAAATTTCGTAATTTTAAAGTGGTTTCGCAGGTTATTTTTGGTCGGGGCTGTTTCAACCAGTTGGATGAGATCTTGTCTCAGAAACGAAAGAACGGGTTCATCGTGTTTCTGGTTGATGACGTTTTCATGAATCACGCGCTAAGGCATCGGATTCCCCGGCATTCAGCGGACATGCTGCTCTGGGTCAATGTAACGGATGAACCCAAAACCGGGTATGTGGACAGTCTGGTCCGACAGGTCAAAGAATATTCTGAAAAACTGCCGGATGGGGTCATCGGCATTGGCGGCGGCAGCACCATGGATCTGGCCAAGGCCGTCTCCCTGATGCTGACCAATCCCGGTTCGGCCACCGACTATCAGGGCTGGGATTTGATTCAGAATCCCGCCATATATCATATCGGCATTCCGACCCTGTCCGGAACCGGCGCGGAAGTATCCCGAACCACGGTGCTGACCGGCCCTGAAAAAAAACTGGGAATCAATTCGGACTATACGGTATTTGACCAGATTGTTCTGGATCCGGAGCTGATTGCCGGTGTGCCGACCAACCAGCGGTTTTATACCGGCATGGACTGTTACATCCACTGTGTGGAATCACTCCAAGGAACCTATCTGAACACATTCAGCCAGTCTTACGGCGAAAAGGCCATGGCGCTTTGTCAGGATGTTTTTCTCAGGCCGGGCCCGGACAGCGATGACAAGCTCATGATTGCTTCCTATTTCGGTGGCATGAGCATCGCCTATTCCCAGGTCGGTGTCTGCCATGCCCTGTCTTACGGTCTATCCTTTGTTCTGGGGCTGCATCACGGCATCGGCAACTGCGTGGCGTTTGATTATCTCGAGGAATTTTATCCGGACGGCGTTAAGGAATTTCGCCGGATGATGGCCAAACAAGGGGTTTCCCTTCCCAGGAACCTGGTTTCCGGCATGGAAAATCATAAAATGGAAAAAATGATCGATGTCGCTCTGGTCCTTGAGCCGCTCTGGGAAAACGCCCTGGGGAAAGACTGGAAAGCGGTCATGACCCGGGAGCGGATCCGGGAACTTTATCTCAGGATGTAGGTCCCCGGTTCGGTCGATCCGGTTGCTTGTGGACTCAAGTTTACGACCTGTCAAAGTGCGACTCAAAGGTGCGCCGTGAAATCCTTAAATTACCTGTGGTCATTAATTCGGTTTTGCAGTGAATGGATTGCTTCCGCGCTGCTTTCCAGAGTCTATTTCGGACGGCACTTGGCCGCTGTTCCGGAGGGATCTGTCATTTTTTTTCCCTGCCGTTCCGATTTTCTTTGCTGCGGGCTTTCCGGCATCGTTTCCTTTAAACCCGGGAAAACGGATCAAACAGATCTGGCCGTGGATCTGCCGGTAGATAGACTTGGAAACGCACTGCTGGCTGTGGAAGCCGGCGGGTATGCGACCTGTAAAAAATCGGCGTTGCCCATAACGGATCATTATCTGGGGGGAGAGGCGGCTGTCCTGTCGCTTCTCAACCAGGCCCAGTCGCTTAAAAAAAGTCATGCTTTTTATTCCATTTATGCCGATCCAGGCTTGCAGCAGATCCTTTCCGGGATTTCAGAGCGTTTTCTCGCTTTGATTCAATCCGAATCGGCAGCACTCGATCTGAACATGGGCCGCCTTTCCACCGATGACATGGATGTCATGATTCGTCGGGTTGAATTTGTAAAAGATGCGTTCTGGTGCCTGAAATCCGAGGTGCTGGAAAACCTGTCCCGAATTCAGGAATTGATTCATCCCGAGAACATTCTTTCGTCCTTTGGTGTGGTCGGCGTTTTTAGAAAGATCAATGCCGTACTCAACAGCCTGGATCGCCTGGAAGTCCGGGGCCGGGATTCCGCCGGAATATCTCAGGTGTTTATCATGGACGGTCCGGAATATGAGCGGTTTCAGCGCGCTGTTGAAGTTCGGGGATTGTCCCTGGAACTATCTGCCCGGACCAACCAGGAAATTCTTTTAAACCGGGGGATCAGCCTGCGCGAGTCCCGTCAACAGGGCGGAGAACCTCGTATTTCGATGGCTTTTACGTATAAAGTAGCTGCGGAAATCGGCCGACTGGGGGATAACATAGCCTTTATCCGCCGGCAGATCCGTGAAGATGAAATCTTTCATCTCATTGCGGCAATTCCCTGCCGTTCCCTGATGGTTTTTGCCCACACCCGGTGGGCTTCGGTGGGTGCAATATCGCCGGCCAACTGTCATCCCGTGGATAACCGGACATCGGAAATCAGCTTTGATGACGTTGGCGTCATTCAGGCTGCTTTGAATGGGGATATTGACAATTATCAGGAGTTGAAGGCAGCCTTTGAGCAGGATGGCATTCAAGTTCCCGCCGACATTACCACGGACACAAAAATCATTCCGCTTCAGATCCATAAGTTTATCCAAAGCGGGATGAAGATAGAAGATGCGTTCCGGCAGGCCGTAAACACGTTCAAGGGATCACACGCCATTTTCATGACAACGGATCTTGCTCCCGGAAAGCTGTTTCTGGCCCAGAAAGGCAGTGGCCAGACCATTTTCGTGGGTCTTTGTGAAGAACACTATATGCCGGTTTCAGAGGTTTATGGTTTTGTCGAAGATACCCATCGATTTGTGAAAATGGATGGGGAAAAGGCTGTTGAAGGGCCCGAAGGCAGAACCCAGGGCCAGATATTTATTCTGAATCAGGACTCGGGCGGGTCCGTATCCGAAATCAAGGCCATGTACTATAATGGCATGCCGATAGCCCTGAGTGAATCCGATGTTAAAACCACTCAAATCACTTCAAGAGATATTGACCGCCAGAATTTCCCCCATTATTTTTTAAAGGAGATTTCCGAGGCGCCGGCTTCCGTTGAAAAAACCCTGGTGAACCGATGGCGGATTCATCCGGATACCAGACTTCCATCTGTTTTGCTGAGCGAAAGCGTCATTCCGCAAGAAATCCGGCAGGCCTTTGGTCAAAAATCCATCCGCCGGATATTCTTTATCGGTCAGGGCACTGCCGGCATTGCAGCCCAGGCCTGCGCGGATATTTTAAATTATTATCTGGATGATCCGAATGTTCAGATTTCAGCCATGAAAGCCTCTGAACTGAGCGGATTCAAGCTGTCCAGCCCCGGAGCCACAGGGAACATGCGCGATGTCCTGGTGATTGCCATTACTCAGTCCGGAACCACTGCAGATACCAATCGTACCGTGGATATGGTACGGGAAAGAGGCGCCAGCACGCTTGCCATCGTGAACCGCCGGGATTCCGACATTACTTTTAAGGTTCAAGGGGTGATGTATACCAGCAGCGGTCGTGACATCGAAATGTCCGTGGCATCAACCAAGGCCTTTTATTCCCAGATCGTTGCAGGTGCGCTGCTCGGTTTGTTTCTGGCCGGACTTCAGGGAAGGCGGACACCTGAGTTTATTGCTGAAGAACTCCATCATCTGTTAAAGCTTCCACAGCAGATGCGCCATATTCTCTCTCTTCAGCAAGGGATTCGCGAATCAGCCAGAAGGCTGGCCCAGACGCGAACCTACTGGGCGGTGGTCGGGAGCGGTCCCAATAAGTCTTCCGCGGATGAAATCCGGATCAAGCTCAGTGAGCTTTGCTATAAAACCATATCCTCTGATTATGTCGAAGACAAAAAACACATCGATTTGTCTTCGGAGCCGCTCATCATCGTTTGCGCAGCCGGAACGCGTGGGGTTGTCATCGGGGATGTCATCAAGGATACGGCAATTTTTAAAGCCCATAAGTCTGCCGTGGTGGTCATTGCCGATGAAGGGGAAGACCGGTTTGGGCCTTATGCGGATGACGTGTTCCATGTTCCGATCGTTCCCCAGCATCTGTCGCCGGTCGTCAACACCCTGGTCGGCCATATCTGGGGATATTATGCGGCTCTGGCGATCAATGAAGGCTCGAAGCTCTTATATGATTTCCGCGAAGAACTTCAGCAGACGGTTGATCGATATATCCAGGATGGAATGGATGTGTATGAACTGGTTCTGGAAAGGCCGTTCCGGGAAAAGGTTGCTGAATTCTATTATCTGTTGAAGAAGAAAAATGAAAAAAAAGGTCTTTGCGCCACGATGGGCTATCAGGCTGGCGCTGATCTGTCCATCTTGCTGAAATATCTGGCCGGGAGACTCCCTGTTTCGGATTTTGAGCTTGATTTTGGAAAGAAGGGAACTGCCCAGCATATGCTGAGCACCTTGTTCGATTCTCTGGGAGAAGCCATTAACTACATGGCCAGACCCATTGATGCCATCAAGCATCAGGCCAAAACCGTAACCGTCGGCACCAGCCGGATCATTGAGAAAATCGAAGGGATTATCTTTGACGTTCTGGCACAAAGCGAATTTGGCATTTCTCAATTGACCAGCAGCAACATTCGGGTCTTAAAAAATCTTCAGGGAATCGTCTCGAAAATAAACGGCGCCATTCTTTACGGCATTGACGGCCTGAATGTCCTGGGAGAAATCACCGATCAGACCACTATCTCGGTCAGGCAGAAAACCGGTTCCCTTGCCCCCTTGACTTCAAGGGTTGAAACTGATTCGCGGCTTCAGGGCACCAAGCGCATCATTGTCCGGGAAGGGAATGTGTTCATCGGAAGGGGCCGCAATGATGACCGCAATATCATCATCATTCCTATTTTCTCAGCCACTTCTGCCAACAGCATCAGCAATCTGATGCTGCTTCACATAGCCTTTAAAGATCAGGTGCCATTGCCTGTAAAAATCAAGGCCCTTGGCGGAAAGCATGAGCGGATCAAGAACATCGTTCAGGAAACCAGCGCCCCCTGGCACGACACCTATCTGGAATGGGTGCGCATGGAAGATCTTTTCGGCCAGTCTGCTGAAAAAACGGCGGAATATATCATTTCTCGGACTGCGCTGAATCCGTTGCCGTCTTTTGAATAAGATGATCATTTAAGCTTTCGATACGCGATGGCTTTATAAAAGCTTTGGTATGGCACCGTTTAGAAACTTAAATCAAATTTCTTCGAAGCATATCCGCCAAAGCGAATATCTCGGCGGGTCAGGATCAATCTGATTGAATGAGCTTTAACCAGATCGGGGTCGGGGTCGGAGTGACAGTTGGGTCAATATAATTAAAGAAAATTGTCTGGACATCAACGCCCATAATTTGTGGAGATGTGGCTGTTGCGTCATCCACCAGAATGGCCGTAAGGATGATGTGTGCAGGCGAACTGAGTTTTGTAAAAAAATCAAACAAGGTAATTGTTGTATTTGCGGTGAGTTGTTTTTCTAGGCACAGGGTGGCCAGAACTGTCTTATTAATGATCTCAGTGCTGTTTGATGCATTTTTAGTATCTGCGACGAGTTCTACGACTTTAGTCATAGTATTAAATGGGCCAGGAACGGAACCATATTTCAACCAGGCGCTAGAAGAACTCATGTGACCCGTAGAAGAAGAAGCTGAAAAGATATCTGCTTTTATGATGAGATCACCTTTCAGCACGTTTTTGACCGAAATTGAAACTTCTCCATCACTGCCATACACCGCTTTTTCTTTCCAGGGTAAGGTTACCGTTACAGGTTTGCCTGCGGCGTCATAAACAATCTTGTTGGCCGATGTATTAGATTTGGCGTTTACATTCAACGTGATATTTGCCAATATCTCCTGACTGCAACAAAAAACCAGAAAAATCAACAGCCCGAATCCATAAATCCCCTTTTTCATGATACCTCCGATTGCCAATGAAGTGAAACCATATTTTCCTGCAAACTTGTTTCTTGGTGGTAGATATCGTCACTATCTAAAATAACTTTAGTAATATTATTTTTCCAGAGTCGGTTCTGAACCGGGAAGCGGGAGGCTCAGGGACATTTATGTGTGAAAAGCAGGTGGCAAACGCCCTGCCATGATGGGGATTTTAAACGTTCGCGGATAGTGACAGAGGGTTTTTTTACTTCAGCAGAGAGGGAAAACGGTTCCACCGCATTCGGGTTACAACGAGGGGGTTACCGGATATAGAGAAAGAGCAATGTCTCAATTTATTGAGAACATCACCCCTTCTCTTTTGAACTAAAATTTTATAAACAAATTATTTGCCGAACAGTTTGGCGATTGCTGCTGCCTGCGGATGCGCATAGATGAGGATCAGCGCGATGACGAGTGCATAAATACAAAGAGACTCGATCATGGCCAGACCGATCAGCAGGGTAACGGTGACTTTTCCGGAAGATTCGGGATTTCGTGCAATGCCTTCAACTGCGGCTTTTAAGCCAAGACCCTGGGCAATACCGCAACCAAATGCTGCTACTGCAATACCGAAACCTGCTGCCGTTACGCATGCGATAAAAAACTGTAATGCTTGTGCTTCCATACTTTCTTTCTCCTTCTGGTTAATGTGAATACATTTGGGCTTCTTCCATTATCCCAAACCTGGTGAACTTTTATTCGTAGTCGCTACGATGCGACCTGTGTTAACATATCGATAAAAGGCTGTCTTCTTATCGAGGCTTCGGATCAATGCGCATGTTCCATGGCGCCGGTGAAATACATGATCGAAAGCAGAAAGAAAACAAATGCCTGAACCAGCGCCACAAAAATACCCAGCGCCATAATGGGCAGCGGGGCGAAGAAAGCGCCTGCCAGGAAGAACAGAATTCCCAGAACCAGTTCATGACCCATCATATTTCCAAAAAGACGGAAGGAAAGAGACAGGATTCTGGCAAGGTGACCGATGAGTTCAATGGGCAGAATAATCGGAATCATCCACCACACCGGACCGCAAAAATGCTTGATATATTTGATGCCGTGGTATTTGACGCCGATAATGTGGGTAAAGACGACAACCGTAAGCGCGCAGGATGCCGTGGTATTCAGGCTGGCGGTTGGGGGGAAAAAGCCCGGCACCAGTCCAATCAAATTCGAAGTAAAAATATAGATGAAAATCGTGGCAGCCAGCGGCAATAACCAGCGTCCTTCCTCTCCGGTGACATCCACCATGAATTCTTCAATTCCGGAAATGACCACTTCAAAGAAATTCTGCCCCTTTGAAGGAATCATGCTGATGCTTTTTGTACCTAACGCGCCAAAGACGACCAGGAGCGTCATGACAACCCATGAATAGATGACATGGGGATAGGCATGAGCAAAATGTCCCAGGCCGATGGCCTCGAATAGCTTGACAAAAAAGAGATAGGGATGTTCCACCTTACATTGCCTCCTTGAAAAAAAGGTTTTTAAGTTCACGAAGCGTGGCGAGCATAATGCTGGCGACAACAACTGAAAGACCGATAAAAAGTCCCAGAGGGTGGACATAATGTCCGGATATCAGAATAAATATGATAAATCCGCTGAGGATGAACCGTACATAGTATTTGGCCAGAATGACATTGTGGGAGGTAAGATTGGACGGCGTAAGCGATTTTTTCAGGGTCCGGGACAGCAGATGAAAATTGATGGTCACGATAAGTCCCCCGAAAAGGATTCCCCAGAGCATGTCCGGAGTGGTCAGGATAAATCCCCCGACACTCACCACTGCAAATACCAGCCAGTTGGCTCGGGTAACAAAGGTCAAAAGGTTTTTTTGAATCGTGGTATTTTCTGTCATTGATAGCTCAGATACACTTGATGATTATTTATGCAAGATATTACAAATTTCTGCTTTTCCGGATTGCCAGACCAATGTTGCGATAACCGGCTGCAATTCCCAGGAAAAGAAAAATAAGGGTCAGCCAGGGGGAACTTTGAAAATATCTGTCCAGATAAACGCCTGCAGCCAGCCCGATAAAAATGGACAGGGCAACCGATAATCCAAGGCTGCTGTAATAGGCCAGTTCCCTGATGTTCCGTCTGGTTTCCCGTTTCATGAAAAAGAACGTCCTTTCGTTCAGAAAGGGGTCAGGCTTCCTGTTTAAAGTTTCCTGCAACTAACATAGGTTCATTTTCAAGTCAATGCAAAAAATCAATCTGACGGATATCCATGACCGGACCGTCCAGGCAGGCATGAAGGTGCCTGGCATCCGGGCTTTTACCCTTGACCGCACAGCCCAGACAGGCACCCATGCCGCAGGCCATGGCGGTTTCCAGGGAAATCTGGCAGGGAATGTCCAGGGATTCGGCAATGCCGGCCACACATGTCAGCATTGCCGAAGGACCGCAGGCCAGAATGATGTCGGGTCGCTGTTCTCTGGCGCAAATCTCCAGGGGGTGGGTGATCAGACACTGATCGCCCAGGCTGCCGTCATCCGTGGTGATAATGACCGGCAGATTCAGGGCGGAAAAATCCGCTTCGCATAAAATATCGGCCTTGGATCTGCCGCCCAGAAACAGGATGCAACGTGACAGGTCAAACTGTTTTTTAAAAAGGGAGGTTGCCAGAAACAGCATGGGCGCAACCCCGATGCCGCCGGCTGCCAAAAAAATGCGGTTGCAGTCCGGAGGGATGGAGAATCCATGTCCCAGAGGCCCTATAATGTCCACGGTATCGCCGGGCTGGCAGAAGGAAAGGCTGCGGGTAATTCTGCCAACGACTTTCACCAGAATTTCAATGCCCTGAAGAATGCCGTTTTCAGACTCGATCAGCCGGTGAATGGAAAAAGGCCTGCGAAGCAGGGGGTCTGTCTGGTTCGGCAGGCGAAGCATCACAAACTGACCAGGGGTTGCATAGGCATACTGGGCGGAAGTGGTAATCCCGATCCGGTAGCAGGAAGAACCCAGGGGCTGATTCCATAAAATGGTGGCGTTGTCGATATGCATGGGAATAAGGCTTTTTATGTGATTCCGATAACCGCTGCAAAACGACCTGTTGTTTTTTCTTTTCGGTATGAAAAAAAAAGATCCGTCCGGCACCGGGTGCAGAGGTTGCTGGAAACAATATGGTTTTCGGGAATTCCTGCCTCTGCCAACTGATCCTTGCTCAGGGTCCAAAAATCAAAGCAGTCCATATGGTTTTTGTATGCCCAGAACGCTTTGGGTATTTCGCTGCGATAGTGGATAAATTCCGCACAGCACGGACCCAGGGAAGGGCCGATGCCTGTCAGAAGATTCTTCGGGTCGCAGTTAAACTCCTTTATCATGGCCTGGACCGTGAGTCCAATAATATTCTGAATGCTGCCCCGCCAGCCGGAATGGATATTGGCCGCGGCTTTTCGAACCGGATCATAAATCAAAACCGCCTGACAATCCGCTGTCTGAATAACCAGGGATTTTCCCGGGGTATCGGTGATCAGGGCATCCCCGGAAAGTCTACTGCCGGAAGGGCCGCATTCGGAAAGATTGATAATGGTCGTTCCATGGGTCTGATCGGCAAATACCAGCTCGGAATGCTCCATGCAGCCTGAAATGGCCGCGCGGTTCCGAAGAACATGGTCAATGTCGTCGCCGCTTCCCATGCCGACATTCAAGCCTTGATAGCAGCCCTTGCTGAATCCGCCCTGACGGGTAAAAATCCCGTGCCGGATTTCCGCATACTCAGACAGGTGGGGAAACTGTAAATAGGAAAGGTTATGATGGTATCGGTGTATCATGCGATTACGCCCTTGCCAGCGTCAAGACATCCACGCGGGCCGCTCCGTCCCGGATCAATATCCTGGCGCATTCGTCAACCGTTGCTCCGGTTGTATAGACATCATCAATGAGCAGGATATGTTTCCCGGTGGTCTTTCCCGGAGTATTGACCCTGAATGCATTGAAAATGTTTGTTTTTCGTCCGTCCTTGTTCAGTCCGGTCTGTGGATCCGTCCATCGGCATCGCTGCAGAATGTCCCGGTCTGCGTCCAGGGTGGAGGCCCTTCGGTCTGAATGCTGACGGTTAAGGTCAATTAAATGATTGGCCAGAAGAAATGCCTGATTAAATCCGCGTATTCGGTGCCTTCTGGCATGAAGCGGAACCGGAACGACGATGTCGGGAGCACTCGAAACTTTTTGCGTGTAATTGTCGTGAAAGCAGTGCAGCATCAGCAGTCCCAGAGGCCTGGCCAGGTGAATTCTGCCATGAAACTTGAAATCCTGAATCACGCGTCTGAATGCACCCTCATAAATTCCGGCGGCGCGGGCCTGATGAAAATGCCTGGGGGTGCGAATGCAGTTCTCGCAGAGATGATCCTCCCCATCGATTGCAGCAAAGACGATGCCGCACCGGGAACACAAAGGGGATTGAGCCGGCTGAAAATCCATTGAGCAGGTTGGACACAGGAAGCGGTTCATGGCCTGCCTGAAGGTTAAGGCAATGGTCGTGCACAGTTTTTCATTCGTTTGAGGGCCGGGGCGAATAAAGGTCCTGCAGTTCAGGCACCGGCTGGGAAAAATGGCTGTTGCAAAGGCTTTGATGATCCGGAACAGGGCTTATTCCTCCATGTGTTGAATCATGGCTTCGGCAAAACCGGAACACGAGACTTCGGTTGCGCCGGGAATCTGACGTGCCAGATCATAGGTGACGATGCCGGCCTGAATGGCAGCCTGAAGGGAGGTTCGAATCCGGGCAGCAGCTTCCTTCCATGCCATGTGCTCCAGCATCATGGCGGCGGACAGAATCAAAGAGCCGGGATTGACCTTGTCCAGTCCCGCATATTTCGGGGCCGTGCCGTGCGTGGCTTCAAATACCGCGCAATTGTCCCCGATATTGGCGCCGGGTGCCATGCCAAGCCCTCCTGTCTGGGCGGCCAGGGCATCGGAAAGATAATCCCCGTTCAGGTTGGGGGTGGCGATGACGTGAAATTCATCCGGCCGTAAGAGCACCTGCTGGAACAGCATGTCCGCGATCCGGTCCTTGATCACGACCTTTCCCTTGGGCTGAACCCCACCATGGGTTTCAAAAAGCGCTTTTTCAGTGATCGTTTGATCCGGAAATTTCTCCCGTGCCACCTCATATCCCCACTGACAGAAGGCGCCTTCCGTGAATTTCATGATATTGCCCTTGTGCATCAGGGTAACGGATGGAAGCTGGTTTTCAATCGCATGGGAGATGGCGCTGGCCACAAGGCGCTTGCTGTTTCGGGGACTCATGGGTTTGATGCCGATGCCGGCCTGATCCGGAATCTGAACGCCCATTTCCTCCTTCAGAAACCGGATTACTTTTTCAGCGTCCCGGCTTCCGGACTGCCATTCAATGCCGGCATAAACATCTTCGGTATTTTCACGGAAAATCACCATGTTGACTTTTTCCGGATGTTTCATGGGGCTGGGAACACCCTGGATATAGCAGACAGGCCGAATACAGGCGTAAAGGTCCAGTTTCTGGCGAAGGGTGACATTGACGCTTCGAATGCCTTTTCCCACCGGCGTGGTAAGCGGCCCCTTGATGGCCACGACATGGCGTAAAATAGCCTCAAGCGTTGCTTCCGGAAGCCATTCCCCGGTCTGGTGA
>JACRBZ010000030.1 GCA_016219185.1 Deltaproteobacteria bacterium | reverse complement strand
ATTCGATGGCTGCCCACGGCTTATCTGAATCTCAGGCGATCTTCTTTTTCCAATGATGTTCCTTTAATCTTGATTTATCAATCATTTCAAGCGCATTTTTGGCAATCAGTCGATCGTCAAAGGGAACTGTCCGGTTTCCGATGATTTGATAAGTTTCATGCCCTTTCCCGGCAATCAGAATCATGTCCCAGTGCCGGGAAATCCGGATAGCCAGTTCAATAGCCCTGGATCGATCCGGTTCAACGACATAGCCCTTTGCCGATGGCGATTTGGCGGCGTCATCGGAATTATAAGGCAGCAGCCCCTGCTTTCGAACGCCTTCCAGAATTTTCTCGATGATATCCATCGGGTCTTCGAACCGAGGATTATCCGAGGTGATGATGCAGATATTTGCCAGGCTGGCAGCAATCTGACCCATAAGAGGCCTTTTTTCCCTGTCTCTGTCCCCGCCGCAACCAAAGACACAAATAATTCTATCCGTTGTCAGGGTCCGAAGTGTCTGAAGCACATTCTCCAATGCATCCGGAGTGTGCGCAAAATCCACGAAAACAAACCGGTCCGCGCTATTTGGAATGGGTTGAAGCCTTCCGGGAACGAATTCAACGGATTCGATTCCGGATCGAATGATGCTCAGGGGCAGGCCCAGAGACAGGCAGGCACCGGCAGCACAAAGAATGTTTTCAACATTGTATTGACCGATCAGCGGCGTTTCAAATTTAAACATGCCTTCGGGAGTCGAAATAACGCCTTCCATCCCGGTCTGATCCTTCCGGATAATTTCGGGCCACAATTGGCAGCGGTCGTCAAAGCCGACACTCAGGGCCGAAGGCAATTCCTTGAACAGGCGCTTTCCCTGGGGGTTATTACAATTAATAACGGCAATGGCTTTGTTTTTTTTGGGACCTTGGGCCAGGTGTTCGGTGAAAAGTACCTTCTTACTTTTCCAGTAATCCTCCATATTGCCATGAAAATCCAGATGATCCTGAGTCAAATTCGTAAAGACAGCGACATCCATCCAGCACGCATCGATCCGATTCAGAAAAATCGCGTGAGAAGAGGCTTCTATCACCACATGGGTAACCCCGTCCGCTAACATATCCGCCAGTATCCGGTGAAGGTCCAAAGATTCCGGCGTGGTCATGGAAATGTCAAAGACTTTTCCCCCATACCGGCAATTCAAAGTCCCGATCACGCCAACCGAAAGACCGGCCCGTTGCAGGATTTTCTCAATTAAAAACGCGGTTGTGGTCTTACCGTTCGTGCCGGTAATGCCTATAATTTTCAGATGTTCGGAAGGATTGCCGTAAAACCGGCTGGACAGGGCCGCAAGGGCTTTTCGACTGTTTTCGACTTCAATATTCCATATGTTCAGGGCAACGGGTTTCTGGCTGATAACCGCTGCCGCACCCCTGATTGCAGCACTGTCAATATATTCATGACCATCGAATTTGAGCCCGGGAATCGCAACAAACAGCCCCCCGGGTTGAACTTCACGGGAATTGAAATGAAGCGAACTGATTTCAGGATCCGGATCTAAACGAATCGGCAACGTACAGGGAACGGAAATAGACTCATGATCGGAAGATAAAGATATCCCGCGCACCTGTTGCGGGATGATGGATTCCAGTAATTTTGAAAGTTTCAACCTTTGCCTTCTTTTTCCAGCGAAACCGTTAATCGGTTTGGGATGTTTTGTGGGGAAATATTCAAATACCCCAGCGTTTCCAGCGCAATTCGCTTAAACGCGGGAGCTGCCACAGTTCCACCATAATACCTTTTTTGCGGCTCATCCACAATAACCAAAATTACGGCTTCCGGATAATCCGCAGGAACAAAGCCGATAAACGAAGAAACATATTTTCCCCTGGCATACATCCCGTTTTCGATTTTCTGGGCAGTTCCGGTCTTTCCGCAAACCGTATACCCTTCCAGAGCCGCATTCACTCCGGTTCCCCCGGTAGTGATCACTTCCTTCATCATTTGCCGAACAGTTCGTGCAGTTTCAGAAGAAATGGCCCTGCGTACCAGAGTCGGTTCAATTTTTTTAATAATCTGACCATTGGCATCGGTAACAGCCTGCACCAGGTGGGGTTTCATCAATATACCCCCATTGGCTATGGCGGATGTAGCCGTGATCAACTGAATCGCTGAAACCGATACCCCCTGACCAAAGGCAATGGTTCCGGCATCGATTTTCCGCCATTTGGCATAGGGCGCCAGAATGCCCGTGGTTTCACCGGCACAGTCGATTCCTGTTTTTTCTCCAAACCCGAAATTCCGAAGATTTTTATAAAGAATTTCCGCCCCCACAGCCTGTCCGACTTTGATGGCACCGATATTACTGGAATACTTGATAATTTCCTGTACGGTCAACATTCCGTAAGAGTGGGTATCGTGAACGACACTGGATCCAACATGAAATGCCCCATTCTCACAGTTGAACACGGTGGTCGGTTTACAGATTCCGGATTCAATGGCAGCAGCAACGCTGAAAATTTTCATGGTGGATCCGGGTTCAAAAGGATCGGTCAGTGCACGGCTTCTCAGTTCACGCTTGGGGTATTCTCGGAATGCATTCGGATTGTAGGATGGGTAATGGGCAAGAGCCAGAATACCGCCGGTTCTGGGATTCATTACAATTGCCATGCCGGACTTTCCGGAAAATCCCACCACGGCTTCTTCCAGGGCTTTTTCGGTAATGTATTGAACAGCACCGTCAATGGTCAGAACCAGATTATGCCCGTTGGAATCCGAGACCGTGGTTTTTTCAGATTCAAATCTTCGACCCAGGGCGTCTTTGAGCACCTTGACCCGGTCCTCGGTTCCTAAGAGCTCGGCGTTGTAAAAATATTCAACCCCTTCGATTCCTCTTCCGTCCAAGCCGCAAAATCCGACCACCTGGGCGCCAAGGAATTTATTTGGATAAAACCGGCTATACTCCGGCTTCAAAACAATACCCGGAATATTTAAATCCACCAGCAGTTTGGATTCTTTGGGCGTGATCTGCCGTTTTATCCATACAAACGGTTTGGTTGAATAAAGGTTATTAATCAACTCCCGCCGGTCTATATGTAAAACCTCCGAAAGCGCCTTGATCGTTGCGCGAACATCCCTGATTTTTTTCGGATGCGCCCCCACGGAAACCACATCAATGCTGACCGCCATCTTTCGGTTGCTGGCATCAAAGATGTCTCCACGTCTTCCGGAAAACACATCCACTTTCTCGTACTGATCCGTCGCTTTGTCTGCCAGCCATTCACTGAGAAAAACCTGATAATATATGGCTTTCCCCGCCATCAGAAAGAACAGGGCATACATAATGGATCCCAAAATCCGGATTCGAAACCTCAGCATTTTGCTTTCATCTGTTTTCATGGCAGCACCACCATCTGTTCGTGTGACGGAGGCTCCAGTTTCAGTTGCTGCCGGGCAATCGCAGAAATCCGTTCAGGAGATTTCAGCCGCGAAAGCTCGAGCACCAAACTGTTTTGAAGAACCATCTGTTTTCGATTGGCTTCAACATCCTTTGTCATTTCATATCCCAAACGGGTGCATTGCACCCGGCACCAGGCATAAAAGAGAAATTCGGATATAAACAGAACCAGAAGAACAATCCAGATTCCCAGTAGATTTGATTTCCGTTTTTTTGGGGAATCGTGAGTCGTCATTTCAGTGCCTCCTGCGGATTCCGAAAAAAGCGCAGTTCCGAGCGATGCATCTCACAGCTTTTCCATGGCCCGAAGCCGCGTGCTTCTGGCCATGGGATTTTGCTGAATTTCGTTTTCAGTGGGCCGCACCGCTTTTGATGTCAACATACGTGCTCTGGGAACCTTGTTGCATACGCACCGGGGAAAATCCGAAGGGCAGGTACATCTGGATTGCAACTCACGCATGTGTTGCTTGACCATTCGATCTTCAAGCGAATGAAATGACAACACGCAGAGCCTTCCCCCTGGATTCAACAGATCAGCGGCCTGCTTCAAAAACTCCTCGAGTCTTTCAATTTCATGATTTACGGCGATGCGAAGTGCCATAAACACCCGTGTTGCCGGATGAATTTTCTGTTTGTAGCGTGCAAATGGCGGCACTGCCCCGCTCACGATCTCCGCAAGCTGACGGCTGGTGGAAATGGTCTGACGTTTTCGGATTTCAACGATTTTTCGGGCGATCGCCCGTGAATGGCGCTCTTCTCCATAACGGAAAAAAAGATCTGCAAGATCTGCTTCGTCGAGCTGATGAAGCAATTCTGCTGCGGTTGTATCGGATCGCACATCCATTCGCATATCCAGAGGTTCATCCGCTTTAAAACTGAATCCCCTGCCGCTTTGTGCAATCTGATGAAAAGACAACCCCAGATCCAGAAGCATCCCATCCACGGCATCTATGTTTAACTGAGACAGAAAATCCGCTGTTTGGGCAAAATTGCCATGAAACAAATGCACATGCTGAAGATAATCCTTTAAAGCAACTTCAGCATTTTGAATGGCATCCGCGTCCTGATCAATGCCAATCAGCATGCCGCCGGGAATCATTTTTTCACAGATCCCCCTGGCATGACCGCACCCCCCCAGGGTACAGTCCACATAAATTTTACCCGGTTGGCAGTTCAGATAATATGCCACTTCCCGAGGCATTGCTGGAATGTGATGATAAGGCATGATTAAAGTCCTAATCTGGCAATCTCGTTTCTGACATCCTCCTTTTTCATATCCGCTTCCATCTTCAGATTCTCGTTGTCCCAGGTTTCCCGTGACCAGATTTCGAAATGGTCCAGAACGCCGACCACAACGATTTCCTTATCCAGTCCCGCGTATTGCCGCAGACTGGGGGGGATCAAAATCCTCTCTTGTTTGTCACAGAGGCATTCATAAGCACCGCCGATAAACACCCTTCGGAATCTTCGCATGCTCTCACTTTTTTCAACCAGAGACAAAATCCGGGTTTCTATTTTATGCCATTCCGGAAGGGTATAGGCCACCAGCCCGAGATCCATTCCGGAAACCATCAACGAGTCACTTCCGCTGGCCTGAATCATATCCCGAAATCTAGCCGGAACAATAATTCTGCCTTTTCCATCGATGGTATGAAAGCTGCTTCCCCGGAACATCCTTTTTCCTCCACTTTACTCCACGAAAATCATACAATTACATTTTTATTAATGTGTCAAGAGAAATTCTATTCAGCATATCTAATAATTAGATGTTGTTAATAATCCATTTGCCTTAATAATAAGGTGGAGCATTGTGGAGATATGATAGTGAAGAGATAGATTGGAATATTATTGATTAAAATGCGCCTTGCCGTCGCCAGGCAAAATATTTTAACTGATTAATATCAATTAAAATATTCACCACCGCTCTGTATTTCATCAATTGAGAACAAGGCCATGGCACTTGTGAATCTTGCCGCCGTGCTTCAGCATTCGAGTATTGAATTTAATTCAAATTTATAATACAATTACAATAAGGCTTGACATTTCTTAACGGCTTATATATTTCGTAATTCAACTATTGAACACAATTCGTATTTATATTTTTATTCACCGGTTGCCTTGTATTTAAACCCCGTGCCTGGCCGGGCCAACGAAGCATGATGCTGCTTGTTCCCCAAAAAAGCTTCGTCGTCGCAAGGAACAAGATGTAAATCGATTTTGCGAATAAAACGGCTTCCATATCACCTTACCGGAGGACATAAATGGATTTTGCATTTACCAGAGAACAACTCCTGTTCAAAAAGGAAGTGGTTAATTTTGCCAGAAAAGAAATCGTTCCCAGGGTTCAGGAACATGATCTCAAAGGAGAATTTGATTTTGAATCTTTCCGGAAAATGGGCGATTTCGGGATACTTGGCCTTCATTTTCCCGAAGCGCTTGGCGGCGGCGGCGCTGATGTCGTAACCACCGTCCTTGCAGGCGAAGCCCTGGGAGAGGCCGGCGTTGACGGGGGGCTGACCCTGGCTTATGGCGCGCATTCCTTTCTGTGTGCAGACACCATTTTCCGCCATGCCACCGAGGTCCAGCGTAAGAAATACATTCCCAGGCTGGCCAGCGGCGAGTGGATCGGCTGCATGGGACTTTCTGAACCGGATGCCGGATCTGATGTCGCTTCCTTAAGGACCACAGCGGAAAAACGAGGGGATAAATATGTTCTGAATGGCGTTAAAATGTGGATCACGAATGGTCCGATTGCAGATGTGGCCGTGATTTATGCAAAAACCCAACCCGAGCTTCAACATGCCGGCATTTCAGCATTTATTGTGGATAAAGGAACGCCGGGATTTACTGCGGGGCCGCCCCTGATCAAAATGGGAGTGAGGACCTCTCACACGTCTGAACTGGTGTTTAATAACTGCGAAATACCGGCTGAAAATCTTCTGGGAAAGGAAGGTGAAGGATTTTTAATGGCCATGCAGACGGTGGAATGGGATCGAAGCGCCCTGCTGGCGCCGTTTGTCGGCTCCGCAACATACCTGTTAAAAAAATGTTCCCAATACGCCAGGGGCAGGGTTCAGTTCGGGAGGCCCATTGCCAAGTTTCAGGCCATCAAACATAAACTGGCGGATATTCGCATCTTTGGTGAGGCTGCCCGCGCCCTGGTCTACCGAATCGCCTGGTGCAAGGATCAGGGAAGATCCCTGAATCACCTGGAGGCGGCTGTCGCCAAACTTTTTATCGGCGACTGGAGTCTTGGGCCGACCCATGACGCGGTGGTGCTTCATGGCGGTTATGGATACACGCACGAATTTGATGTCGAGAGGGTTTTCAGGGACGGTCGGCTGGCGCCCATTGGCGGAGGCACCTCTGAAATACAGAAAATGATCATTTCCAAACTGATGTAAAAGATAAACAGCAGACATCGCGCCGATGCCACTCCGTTGACTCTTCGGATGAACGGCCGGAAACAGCTCACGCAAGGAAGCAAAACGCGAAGAAATGACGGAACCCGCCCACATCGCGTGAGATGAAACAAAGCTCCGATCCTGAGAGCATATTGCCCGAAGCACACGTAAGCAAATTGAAAAGGGGGGACAATCTTATGGATTTTGATTTTTCTTTCGCCGAACAGACCCTGTTTAAAGATATCCAGGACAGAATCAAGGGATATATTGAAGGGAAAAATCTTGAGATTCAAGATAGTTGCAAGGTTGAAGATGCTTTGGCGATTCTGGGGAAAACCCCATACCTGAAACTTGGACTGGATACTCCCGATGGATTTGGAGGAACTTCCCTGATGGGCGCAATGGAAACCCTGGCCGCCCTATCCCCATCCCTTTATCTGTCCGTTGAAATGAGTACACGCCTCTTTGGCAGCCTTGTCGCCATGTGGGGCAGCGACGAACAAAAAAAGCAATGGCTGGCGCCCCTGATGAAGGGCCAATTCCTGGGCGCTGTGGCCCTTTCCGAAGATGCTCTGAATGTGGACAATGATCCGCTGAAAACCATCGGAGTACAGAATGGAGATTTTCTGAACATTACCGGAGACAAAACTTATGTGGTCAACGGCCCTGTTGCAGACCGGATTGCAGTGGCCGGACTGATGAATGGCCGGCTTGCCCTGTTTATTATTGAACATGGAACCGACGGCCTTGTAGCGGGTGAGCCCTTCAGTACGCTGGGATACGAAGGAGTGGCCATTTCGCGCATTTCGCTGAACAAGTGCCGGATATCAATGGATCGGGTCATTGGCCCTTTTGAAGATTTCGATGCTCTGGATACCCTCCGGCTCTGGGAAAATCAAATCCTTCTGGGGGCATCCCTGGGCCTGATGAGAGCTGCATTTGAATCTGCCAGGGATTATGCCAAAACACACCGTAGTGGTGGAAAGCCGATCATTGCCTATCAGGAAGTGGCCTTCAAGCTTTCAGAAATGCTGACCCTTTTGCAGACTTCTCAACTCTTTGCGTACCGGACTGCCTGGGCCCTGGAAACAAGCCCCAAAGAGGCCCAGTCCCTGATGTGGTGCGCCAAGGTATTCTGCACCGAAGCTGCGGAAAAAGTGTCCGGCTATAGTCTTCAGATCCTGGCAGGCTCGGGTTTTATTTCCGGAAATCCCTCTGAAATCGCCTATCGCTGCGCCAAATACGGCCAGATCGCCGGGACATCGACTGAAATTTCCCGTGTAAAAATCGGTGATGCGGCTCTGGGATACCGGTAGGTTATCCGTTGTGATCGAAACAATTATGGCTGTTTATCAAAAAGAGAGGAAACAAACACTTTTATGACGCAACCCGAACAAACCGAAACCATTTCAAGAAGCGCTCAGCGAAGACAACGGGAGCGAGAGCTGCGCTACCAGACCATATTGCGCGCTTCCGAAACCCTGTTTGCCAGCGAGGGCTATCATAAGACCAGCATGGAACGCATCGCGGATTTGTCCGAAGTTTCGGTTGGAACCGTTTATTTTTATTTTAAGAACAAGGAAGATCTCCTGATACAGCTTCTGGATGAAATCGGATTTGAACTCAGGGACATGCTCGGCGCGGAGTTTCGAAAGGCAGATGTCAGTCTGGATGGATTCAAACGGGCCGGGAAGATTTTCTTTGAGGAATTCTGTCCCAAACATCCGGAACGCATCGCCATTATCTTCAGGGAATCCGTTGGCCAGAGCAGTTTGGTGGAAGATCATCGCAAGCTGATATTCGACAGGCTCATTGCCGATGTTCAGAATGCTCTAATCCGTCTCAGCCAGAACATGAAAGCGGACTTTCCCAGCGCACTTTCCGCTGAAGTCATGGCCGTCAGCATCATGGGCACGTTTGAGCGGCTGGCATATCACTATCTGATCTGGCAGGACAGGTCCAGCGAGCTGAATGTCATCGGCAAAGATGCCGTTGATTTTATTGTTGGCGGCATCAGCCGGGTGATATGCATCTAAAGGGCGCGCTGCACGTACATACCACATGCTCGGATGGCAGGCTGACCATCCAGGAAGCCGTGGCTGTTTACGAAGTCCTGGGGTTTGACTTCATTGCACTGACCGATCACGATTATCTGATTCGGCCGGATTGCTATGCGGCTGTCCCCAGGATCCGAACCCGGCTGATCATCTTTACCGGCGTTGAAATGACGGTCTTTGAAAAAGGATACATCCATATCAACCGGATTTTCGGTGATCAGGAAACGCTTTACGTGTTCAATCACCCTTCAGAACTGGATTTGCCGGTCTCCAAGGTACGGGAACGCATTCAGGCCATCGGCCAGAAATTCCCGCTGGATGCTGTCGAGATTACTTCAAAGGGTTTCAGGACACCGGAATACGACATCCCGGAGATTCCTCATGTCAAAATCGCAACCGACGATTCCCACACCCCGATGGGCTGCGGCAGAGCCTGGGTGGAAATGGACTGCGTACGGGAGAAAGACTCGATCATTCGGGCGATTCGTCACGGGGATTTCTGGAATTGCTATTTGTAGAGAATGTGCGTTTTACATGAAGATGTCATACGAAATCAAACATGATATCATTTATTCGAGTTGTCTATTCGATTGGAAGTTTCGGGTTGCACGCTGACCTTTTGATCTTCCAACCTTTTTTTCTCATTCAGGCAGGAGGCAATTATGGCAAGACGCGTGGGAATTTGCGCTGTTGCGCAAACCCCCTACAAACGGGACAACTGGGAGCAGCGTTTTCAGGGCATGGCGCTGGATGTGCTGGAATCGCTGCTGAATCAAACGGGCCTGGATTTTTCTGAAAATGGCGGCATCGGCATGAGCATCAGCGTATCCGATGACATCTTTGACGCCCGGACCATTTCGGACAATGCCATGACCGATGTGTTGGGCGCGCATTTCGGCTGCGAAGAAAAAATAGCACAGGAAGGCGCTCAGGCCATATACTACGGACTGGCGGCCATTCAATCCGGGCATACGGATGTCGTGCTGGTCCTGGGACACTGCAAGGAATCCCAGGCTGCCAGCCGAAACCAGGTCACCCATCTGGCCTTTGATCCGTTTTATACCCGTCCGGTCGGACTTGATTTTCAGGCTGCCGCCGGACTTCAGGCAAGGGCCTACTGCGAAAAATCCGGAATCACAGATGAGGCCCTTGCCGGAATCGTTGTCCGGTCCAGAATGCAGGCGGCAAGAAACCTTTATACGCCTGAAGTCGAGTCCATCACCCTGAATGAAGTCCTGAACTCTGCCTTCCTGGCTGACCCCATCCGGCAGCTTCATGCATACCCGGTTTCTGATGGGGCCGTCGGCATGATCCTTGCCGCGGAAGACCGCGCCAGAGAGCTCACCGATACCCCTGTCTGGATTACCGGTGTGGGCAACTGCATGGACAGTTTCTTTCTGGGTGACCGAGACCTGACCTCAAATTTTGCCCTGAAAACCGCATCCGGACGGGCTTTTCGAAGAGCCGGCATAACAGATCCCAAAACCGCCTTTGACGTGATCGAGGTATCCGATCCTTACGCCTATCAGCTTCCGATGTGGGCCGAGGGAATTGGGATCTGCGATGAAGGCACCGGCGGCAGATGGCTGGAAAACGGCGGCCCTGACCGGTTTAAGGTTAATCTTTCCGGCGGGACCCTGGCGGGAAATCCGCTCATGATCGGGGGGCTGGTCCGGACGGCTGAACTCGCCCTTCAATTAAAGGGACAGGCAGGGGCGCACCAGGCGTCAAATGCCCACAAAGGGCTCAGCCATGGTGTGATGGGACCGGCAGGTCAGTTTCATACCGTTGTCATACTGGAACGGGATTAAGGGGAGAAAAGGCATGAAGAAAAACCGAAATGTCGGCATCATCGGCATTGGACAAACCGTTTACTCCAGTCACAGAGAAGATGTGAACCAGCCGGAAATGATTTCTGAGGCGGTATCTGCTGCGCTGAATCAGGCGGGTCTGACAATGGATGACATCGATTGCGTACTGCACGGCAACATGGAACTCTTTGAAATGGTTCATCAGCCGGATTTATGGCATGTTCTGGGAACCGGCGCTTACGGAAAGGAAACGCTTCGCATCACTACCGGCGGAACCACCGGTGCGACCCTGGCATGCGCCGCCGATCATCTCGTGGCCTCCGGTCTTCATGATGTGGTGCTTGCCATTGGTTTCGAAAAGCTTCAGGAAGGGCACACCACCGGCGGCATCACGAATATGGCCGATCCCCTCTGGGGCAGACAGCTTCAGACCGGGGCTCTGACCGGCATGACCGCCGCAAGCCTGATTGAGGAATTCGGGGAAGAGCGGGCCAAAAAAGCGGCCATGACCTACCGGATCCTCATGGACAAGCATGCCATGAAAAATGACAAGGCTCACCGGCGATTGAACCTGGAATTTGACCAGGCCGACGATCTGGCCAAGAACTCGCCGGCCCTGGTGGGAGAGCTTCGCATGATTCACATGTGTTCGCAAAGTGACGGGGCCTGCGCCATGATTTTCGCCTCCGAGGAAAAGGCCAGAAAGCACTGCCCCCAGCCCGCCTGGATCAAGGACCATATCACGGTTCACCGGGAGGAAATGTTCGGCGTCTTCGGAAATGCGCCGGTTCTAAGCACCCATCGCTACGCTGCCCAAAAATTATTTAAGCGAAACGGCATCACGGATCCGTTGAAGGTAATCGACGTGTTTGAAATGTATGACCCGTCCAGCTGGTGGGGCTTGGACTGGCTTCGCGATTTTTTACTGATGAAAGGCGATGCCGTCATTCGGATGGTGGAAAATCAAGATATTGCCATAAACAGCGCTTTTCCTGTCAACCCATCGGGCGGCGTCATTGCTTCAAACCCGATTGGCGCAACCGCCATGGTTCGCGTGGCCGAAGCCGCACTTCAGATCATGGGAAAGGCCGGCGACCATCAGATCCCGAAAACCGTGAACCAGGCGATGGCTTCGGGTTTTGGCGGCACCATGTGGACCGTCCTGTTTCTGCTGACCCGGGATATCCCCTGGTAAAAACCGAACGAAGACCAGAAAGTCAGGAAAACCGGAAACGCCGAAAATCAGCTTTTCGCTGTTCTGATCTTCTCAACTTCTTTTAAACCGAGCTCCGACAATATTATAAAGGGAGGTCCCATGAACCTGGGAACTTATCTTGACACGGCTGTCAGCCGCTATCAAAGCGAACCCTATCTCCAGTTTTATGATGAAACCATTTCTTACGAAGCCTTTGGAAACCAGGTCAATATTCTGGCTAACAGCCTGAAGTCCCTGGGATTTAAAAAAGGGGATTTTATCCACGTCCTGGTACAGAACAGCCCCGGCACCCTGATTGCTTATTTTGCCATTCAGAAAATCGGCGCTGTTGCCGGTCCAATCAACGGCTGGTGGAAAGCCCCGGAAATCGAATACTTGCTGAACGACTCCAAGGGAAAGGGGCTTATCATCGAAGACCAGTACGTTCCGATCCTCAAAGAAATCCGCAGCCGCTGCCCGCATCTTGAAACCGTCATCGAAGTCGGCCCCTCCCCGCATCCCGAACACATTTCGTTTCAGAACTTGCTGCAGAACGGCGATGCAGCGCCGGTGATCTGCCCCTGCTGCGATGAGGACATCGCCTATATTTTTTATACTTCCGGAACCACCGGAAACCCCAAAGGCGTGCTGTTGTCCCACAGAAATGTACTGGCAGATGTTGACGGCGTCACTGACGCCCTCGGACTCGAAGAACGCCAGACGGTCCTGTGTTTTCTTCCCCTGTTTCATGTCAATGCCATGCTCACCTGCACTTTCAGTATCGGCATCGGCCTGACGCTTGTCCTTCGGAAATCCTTCAGCGCCGGCGAATTCTGGCAAGTCGTGGATCGCTACAAGGTCAATTTCTGGTCTGCGGTTCCAGCCGTTTATCAGATCCTGCTGACAGATCCCAGCCGTCAGAAATATGATCTGAGTTCCCTGAAATTCGGGATCTGCGGCGCAGCCCCGCTCACCTCTGAAACCTTTAAAAGGTTTCAGGAAGTTTTCAATATTCCGATTGTGGAAGGATACGGCCTCACAGAGGCGACCTGTGCCTCTACCCTGAACCCGAGGAAGGGGGTACGGAAAATCGGCTCCATCGGACTGGCCCTTCCGGGCCAGATCGTTAAAATCGTCGATGAAGCCGGTAATGAATGTGCTCCCCATCAGACGGGCGAAATCGTTATCGGCGGCGATGCGGTCATGAAAGGCTATTTCAACCGGCCCCGGGAGACCGATGAAACGATCGTTAACGGATTTCTTCATACGGGCGATGTGGGTTACAAGGACGAAGACGGCTATATCTTCATTGTGGACCGGATCAAGGACATGGTGATCCGTGGCGGTGAAAACATTTATCCCAAGGAAATCGACAATCTGCTGGCCACCCATCCCAAGATTCAGGAAGCCGCAACCATCGGGGTCCCGGATGCCATTCAGGGCGAGGAAATAAAGGTTTATGTCTTACCTTTGGATGAGAGCCTGACCGAAGAAGAAGTCGTTGACTTCTGCCGCAAGAATCTGGCCAGTTTCAAGGTCCCGAAATATGTTGAAATTCTGGATCAGGACCTGCCCCGGAGCCCGATCGGAAAAGTGCTGAAAAAAGATCTTCGCAAATGGGGGCTGGAGCCAAGGCCGAAAAAAAGCAAAGGCCTTGAGGTAACGGCTTCCGATATTTTCGGATCCATGGAGTCCCGCGTCAATCCGGACGGGGTCAAGGACATCACCGCCAATTACGGCTATGTCATCACCGGCTCCGGTGGCGGCAACTGGACCGTTTCCCTTAAAAACGGAACAGTCAAGGTTCTGGAAGGACTGCATGACCCGCATGTTACCACAACCATCTCGGCAAGGGACTGGATCGATATTAGCCTGGGAAAACTGGATGGCATGACGGCATTTTCCTCGGGCCGCCTCAAGGTCGAAGGAGATCTGGGCCTTCTCACCAAAGCCACCCGCTTCTTTAAAAAATACACACTGCCCAACTCGGCCGGAAATCCGGAAGAAAAACCGGAAGAACTGATCGTCCTCAAGCAGGTGCTGTCCATTTCCCAGCGATTTGCCACTGGTCCGGTCATGGGCAAATTCCTGAATGCCCTGAAAGAAAAAAAAATCCTGGCCAATAAATGCCCCAAATGCAACAGGCTTCAGCTTCCTCCCCGTGAAGTCTGCGCGCAGTGCCATGTACGGGCAACCGATTGGGTCGAAGTCGGGCCAGAAGGCGTCATTGCCACTCCGGATATCACCTTCTATGCCAGCCCCGACCCCCTGACCGGAGAAAGCCGGGAAACCCCTTATATTTCCGCCCACTTGCTTCTGGACGGCTGCAAGGACCATGAAACGCTCTGGCACGAGGTGAAAGCATCGGACATCGACCGGGCCAAACGAGGCACCCGGGTGCGGCCCGTATGGAATGACAAACGCACCGGCACGGTAAATGACATTCTTTATTTTGAGATCATTGATTAAGGAGAGCCCATGCAATCTGACTGCTTTGTTGTGGAAGGCAAACTGGCCCTTCCCTATCAATATTTTGCCGGAAAAACCGGAAGCCGGTTTCTGATCGCCCTTCGGGATGAAAAAAAGATCCTGGGCGCCAAATGCCCAACCTGTAACAAGGTATTTGTGCCGCCCCGCGCAACCTGTGAAAAATGCTTTTCCAAACTGACCGACAGTCGGGTGGAGCTTAAACCCACCGGAACAGTCACCAATTTTACGGTTATCCGTTATGAAGAGCCTTATCAGCCCATAAAACCGCCGTACATTCTGGCGCAGATCCGGCTTGACGGCGCAGACACCCCCCTGACCCACATCGTCAGGGGCATTCCCATCAGCCAGATGAAAACAGGCCTTAAGGTCAAGGCCGTGTTTGCCAAAAAAACCACGTCCACCATCATGGACATCGATCACTTCCAGCCCGATGAAAAATTCAAAATGGAAATCGGCTACACCTTCGATGAACTGGAAATCGGCATGTCCGCCTCATTTACCAAAACCATTTCCGAAACCGATGTTTATCTGTTCGCCGGAATTTCTGGGGATTTCAACCCCATGCACCTGAACGAGGAATATGCGAAGAAAACGCCATTCGGTACGCGTATCGCCCACGGCGCCCTTCCCCAATGCCTGATTGCGCCGGTTCTGGGCATGAAACTGCCCGGACTCGGCACCGTTGCCCTTGAAATCAATACCCGGTTCAAAGCGCCGACATATTTTGGCGACACCATTACCGCAACCGGCGAAATTATCGAAAAAATCGAAAAGAAAAAATGGGTGCGCATGGCGCTTTCCTGGACCAATCAGAAAGGAGAACGTGTGGCAGAAGGCTCTGCCCTGGTCATTCCGCCTGCTCCTTTGCCCGAGTAAACGCACAGGAATGACCCGGACAGTCCCTTGCATGACAAGTATAATTTTTGCCGTGAAATGATTTTCCCCCTTTTCCAAAGAGGAAAGTTATCTTCTTCAAAATTGGGGGGGGCAAATCCGGGCAGTTATAACTATTCACTTTAACTAAATGATATTACAAAAAAACTATCACTTTTACACGGATAATCAGGACGCGCCATGACATATGAATTCAAGGATCAATCCGGGTTTCAGGAATATTTCGGCAAATCGCATCAACTGGTTCGCCGATCCGTCAAAGCGTTCGTAACCGGAGAAATCGCCCCGTTTATTGAAGCGTGGGAAGAAGCCGGCGAGTTTCCCCGCGACATTTACAAAAAAGCATCGGATGTCGGGATTCTGGGAGCCGGTTATCCGGAAGCATATGGCGGAACCCCGGGAGATATTTTTTTCCAGATCGCCGTCTGGGAAGAACTGATGCGCTCCGGGTCCGGCGGATTTGTGGCCAGTCTGGGATCACTGAACATTGCCATTCCGCCGATCGTCAGAATGGGCACGGAAGAGCAGAAAAAGCGATTCTTGCCGCAGGTTCTGGCCGGAGAAAAGATTGCGGCCCTGGCCATTACCGAACCTTGCGGCGGCTCGGATGTGGCAAATCTCCAGACAACGGCCGTTCGGGACGGCGACCATTATATCGTCAACGGCAGCAAGGCATTTATTACCAGCGGCTGCCGGGCCGATCAAATCACCTGCGCGGTCCGAACCGGAGAAGAAGGCGCGCATGGCATCAGCCTACTTGTCATTGAAGCCAAAACTCCGGGCTATTCCATATCCGAAAAACTGAAAAAAACAGGCTGGTGGTCATCGGATACGGCACAGATCTATTTTGACGACTGCAGGGTTCCGGTCGCCAATTTACTGGGCAAAGAAAACCAGGGGTTTTATGGCATCATGGCAAATTTTCAGTCCGAACGGCTCCAACTGGCAATCATCGCCAACATGACCGCCCAGCTTGCGCTGGAGGCTTGCCTTCAATATTCAAAAGAGCGAAAAGCCTTTGGAAAATCCCTCAAATCCTTTCAGGTCACCCGGCATAAGCTGGTGGATATGGCAACAATGGTTGAAGTCAGCAGGGAATTTACTTACCGGGTAGCGGCCAGAATCGATGCCGGCATTGACCAGACCAAGGAAATTTCCATGGCCAAGAACTTTGCCTGCAGCGTCAGCGACAAGGTCACTTATGATGCGGTTCAGATTTTTGGTGGCTACGGGTTCATGAGAGGGTATCTGGTCGAGCGACTTTACCGGGACAACCGGATTCTTTCCATTGGCGGCGGAACAACCGAAATCATGAAAGAGATCATCTCCAGGTTTATCCTATAATAATTGCAAATCGGACAAAAGGAGAACATGCAACATGGCACAGGAAATATCGGATCGACGGGACATGGATTTTGTCCTCTATGAGCAGCTTGAAGTGGAAAAGCTGCTCAAGCATGAGAAATTTTCCGGATTTAATCGAAAAACCCTTGATTTAATATTAAGCGAGGCCAGAGCCCTGGCGATAAAAGAGCTGCTGCCCATCAACGCGGCAGGAGACCGGGAAGGATGCCGGTTTGAAAACGGCGTCGTCAAGGTACCGGAGTCCTTTCACCGGGCATTCAAGCTGTACCGGGAAGGCGAATGGATCGCAATGATAGATGATCCCGAGGTCGGCGGACAGGGGCTTCCCGTAGCCGTGGCGCTGGCCATCGCCGAATATTTCAACGGCGCCAACTGCGCTTTCGGCATGTATCCCGGCCTTTGCCACGGCGCCGGAAAGCTCATTGAAGTCTTCGGGACCCAGCGCCAGAAACAGATGTTCCTTAAAAACATGTACACCGGCAAATGGGGCGGGTCCATGCTTTTGACCGAACCTCAGGCAGGATCCGATGTCGGCGCCCTGACCACTTCCGCAGCCCGGAATCCGGACGGGACTTTCAGCATCACGGGAAACAAGATCTTTATCACCGGAGGCGAACAGAATCTCACAGAAAACATCATTCATCCGGTCCTGGCCCGAATTGAAGGAGCGCCTGCGGGGACCCGGGGAATCTCCCTGTTTATCGTTCCCAAGATATGGGTCAATGAAGACGGCAGCATGGGCGAATCCAACGATGTCGTGTGCACTGGCATCGAAGAGAAAATGGGGATTCACGGCAGCGCCACCTGCAGCCTGACGCTTGGGGGAAAGGGCAAATGCCGCGGATTTCTTCTCGGCGAGGAAAACAAGGGCATGAAGGCCATGTTTCACATGATGAATGAAGCCAGACTGGGAGTTGGCCTTCAGGGATTTTCAATGGCCAGCGCCGCCTATATGCATGCGCTGAATTACGCCAGGGAAAGGATTCAGGGGAAAAGTCTGCTGTCCATGATGGATCCGGCGGCCCCGCCCATTGCCATCATCAACCACCCGGATGTCCGCAGAATGCTGTTATGGATGAAGGCCAATGTGGACGGCATGCGCAGCTTTCTTTATTATGTCGGCACCTGCTTTGACCGGGTGGCGACTTCAAGTGACCCGGAAACCAAAGACCGTTATCAGGGGCTGATCGAAGTTCTGACGCCGATAATCAAGGCATATTGCACGGACAGAGCCTTTGAAGTCTGCACCCAGGCGGTTCAAGTTTATGGCGGATATGGCTATACTCAGGAATTTCCGGTCGAGCAGCTCCTTCGCGACTGTAAAATCACCAGCATTTATGAAGGCACCAACGGCATCCAGGCCATGGATTTTCTGGGCAGAAAACTGGGGATGAAAAAAGGCAAGTATTTCATGAGCCTTCTGGAGGAAATTCAAAAAACCATTACAGCCGCCAGATCCTTCCCTGCGCTGGACCCTCTGGCAGCGCAGATGGAAAAAGGGATGAACCGACTTGGCGAAGTCGCCATGACCCTGGGTATGAATGCCATGTCCCCGAAGGTGATGACTGCATTTTCCTTTGCCCAGCCTTTTCTTGACGTCACGGGCGATGTCATCATGGCCTGGATGCATCTGTGGCGGGCAACCGTCGCCGCCCCGAAACTGGAAAAGCTTGCCGGAAGCCTTGATGAAGCAGCTCGAAAAAAAGCTGTACAGGACACCAAACAAGCTGTATTTTATGAAGGAGAGCTTCGATGCGCCGAATACTACCTGCTTTCGGTTCTTCCCGGAACGCTTGGCAGGATGAAGGCCATTTCAGTCGGCAGCTGCGCCGCCATGGACATGCCGGATGCTGCCTTTGGATGATTCCTTGAAAACCACGAGATGACAAATGATGAGCGAAAACACCAATGATTTCTGGCAGAGCCATTCCCTGAAATACCTGGAAATGGCTTTTCGAACCGACCGGTGCGAGATCCTCGCCGCTCCGGACGGGTATGGCAAAAAAACAGGCGATTGCGGCGATACAACCGAAATCTTTCTTAAAACCCGTGGAGAGACCATTGAAACCGTCGCGTTTCATACCACAGGCTGTATGAATACGACGGCCTGCGCCAATACGGTTGCCTTTCTTGCCGAGGGAAGAACGATTGCCGATGCATGGGAAATTGCCCCTGAAGCGATCGCCGAATACCTGGAAACCCTTCCCGAAGATCACTTCCATTGCGCGGAACTGGCTGTCGGCGCGCTATATCTGGCACTTTCCAATTACAACGAGCTGCAACGCTCCCCATGGAAAAAAGCATATCAAACCCGCTCAAAAAATTGATTTATTTTCGTATCCATTCATATTAGTCCTTGATTTTAATCACAACAATCGCTATCAGTCCATAATGGGTTTTGGCGATCGAGGCGCGCACGGCATCGATCGTCAGTAACCGACTTTATTTGATATAGCCCCAACAGGGCAGGATATTGCGAAGGACATTATTAGGAGGCTGATATGCAACTGACCATCACCAAAGCAGACCGTTTACAGGCAAAGCCTGATGTTTCCAATCCACTGGCGTTTGGAACCATTTTCACGGATCACATGTTCAACATGGATTACCACCCGGACAAAGGATGGCACAATCCCCGGATTGAACCCTATGCGCCGATTCAAATGGATCCGGCCACAATGGTACTTCACTACGGCCAGGCGGTATTCGAGGGACTCAAGGCTTACCGAACCGGCTCAGGCGCTGTTCAGCTTTTCAGGCCAAGGGATAATTACAAACGATTGAATCGCTCGTCCCACCTGCTGTGCATTCCCGAAATTGACGAGGCCTTCGGGGTTGAAGCGTTAAAAGAACTGCTCCGGTTGGAAAAAGACTGGGTTCCCGGGACGCCAGGCACATCTTTATATATCCGGCCCACGATTATCGCCACAGACCCGTTTCTGGGCGTAAGAGCGTCTCACACTTACCGGTTTTTCGTCATTCTGTCGCCGGTCGGCGCTTATTATTCCGCCGGATTCAATCCGGTCAAGATTTGGGTCACCCGCAATCATGTCCGGGCAGTGCGCGGCGGCGTCGGGGAAGCCAAAACACCGGGTAATTATGCGGCCAGTCTGTTTGCGGCCGATGTGGCGCACAAAAAAGGCTATACGCAGGTGCTGTGGCTGGATGGGGTGGAGCAGAAATATATTGAAGAAGTCGGTGCCATGAACATCTTTTTTGTGATTGATGGCGAGATCATCACGCCTGCCTTAAACGGCAGCATCCTGCCGGGTATCACCCGAAATTCCGTTCTGGCACTGTCCAAATCCTGGGGACTCAAAACAGCCGAGCGTCAGATCAGCATCGACGAAGTAATGGCAGCTCATGCTTCCGGAAAATTGCAGGAGATTTTCGGCTCCGGCACGGCCGCCGTCATTTCACCCGTGGGCGAACTCAAATACGGTGAGCAGATCATTTCGATCGGAGATGGAACGGTCGGACCAATCGCCAACAAGCTGTATAAAGCCATGACCGATATGCAATACGGGAAGGCCCCGGATACCATGGGGTGGATAGAAGGTATTGAGTAAAGGGTTTTTACCCCATGCCTTATTCCTCAATACCACTCGTTCAAGCCCAGGATTCTCCCCTTTTTAGGGGGGAATCCTGATGAACAACCTCTTAGCGCAATGGCATTGAGTTTGCGTTCAATACATAGCCGTTTTTCTTCATCCGTTATGCATCGGTTTTCCAAGGAGCTATTCATGGCTGTTGAATCCGGACATCTTCTTGCATTTATCTCAAAAATGAAAACAGCCGGGCTTCAGCCCGTTGTCATAGACACCTTTGCCTGGTACTATGAAAAAGTGTTGACCGGTGATAAGGGATTGATATTGAACAAAGATATCCGACAAGTTGAACCTGGTGAAATCGCCGACGCCGCTCAATTTGATTCTTTTGCCAACGCCGGAAAAAAAGCGCTGCCACACGCGGTCATGATTGTTCTGAACGGCGGACTGGGAACCAGCATGGGCCTTACCTGCGCCAAGTCCCTGCTGGAGGCCCGGGACGGAAAATCTTTCCTGGAAATCATTGTCCAGCAGGCCAAGACCCGCCGAATTCGACTGGCCTTCATGAACAGCTTCAATACCCATGCAGATACGCAGGCAACCTTGAATCTGCTCAGCCTTCAGCAGTTTCCGCTGCTGTTTGTCCAGAACAAATTTCCCAAGATCCTGCAAAGCGATTTTTCACCGGCCATCTGGCCCAAAAATCCGGACATGGAATGGAATCCCCCGGGACATGGGGATATTTATGCCGCCCTCTATACCTCGGGTGTGCTGGACCAATTACTGAAAGAAGGGGTTCGATACGCCTTTATCGCCAATTCGGACAATCTTGGCGCTACAATGGATGAAACCCTGCTGGGATATTTTTCTAAAAAGGCGCTCCCGTTTATGATGGAAGTGTCGCTTCGGACCCCCGTGGATTTTAAAGGCGGACATCTGGCATTTCACCGGGATGGAAGACTTATCCTGCGTGAAGTTGCCCAGTGTCCGGATGATGAGCTGGATATCAGCAGGGATATTACCCATTATCGGTATTTTAATACCAACAACATCTGGGTCAACCTGGAATATGTCAAAAGGCTGATTGATACTCATGGAAATGTTCGTCTGCCCATGATCCTGAATCCCAAGGCCCTGAATCCCCGTGATGACACAAGTCCCGCAGTCTACCAGATCGAAACCGCCATGGGATCGGCCATCTCGCTTTTTGAAGGCGCTGCTGCCGTCATTGTCCCCAGATCCCGCTTTTATCCGGTCAAAAAATGCAACGAACTTCTGGCCATTCGATCGGATTGCTTTACTTATTCCGACGCCTGCGGTCTTGAAGTAAACCCGGAACGCCGGCTGGATCAGATTCAAATAGACCTGGATCCAAAATATTATGGCAAGATCGATGAATTCGGGAAACGATTCCCCTATGGTCCGCCGTCTCTGCTGAACTGCGAATCACTTACCGTCAGGGGCGATGTTTTTTTTGGAAATCACATTGCTTTAAAAGGAAATGTTATCATTCAGAACTCCGGTGGCATGTCGGTCGAAGTTCCCGATGAGAGTGTCATCGAAGGCACAATATGCTTTTAGCCCGATAGAATCAGAACTGAATTTCAGGAAGGATGATCTATTGAGTCTATAATTCACGGATCCATTAAAAATTCCATCCCTGCTTTTTTGAAATTTTCAGGGATCCGGCAGATTTTATGATTTCTGTCTGCAAAAACGATTTTTTGATACCCCTTGGCATGTAATTCCATTGTTTGGTTGTGAAAATAGTGGAATACAATTTCAGTGCTGACGTGTTTGATGTTTTTTATTTGCATCCGAACAAGTATTTCATCAAAGAGATAAAAATCTTTAATAAAATCGCAATGTGCAGATTTGGTGATCAGAAAAATGCTGTTCATCATACTGTCAATTCCGTTCACCACTGCATCCTTAACCCACAATCCTCGAACAATTCCCTGCAAATCAAAATAATTTCTAAAATCCATATGATGATACAAATTGGTATCGGCTATTGTTACAATTGTTTTATATTCATAAAACTTGCCCACAAAAACCTCTTCCTGAAAAATTAAATCCCTTTTACAGACGAATCAATATTATTGACTTAAGGAACTTTCGTGTGACTTCAGATAGCGGGTGAATTCCCCCTTTTTTTCCAGCCGAAGGACTTCTTATCGCAAGTCAATAGCATTGGATGATAACCACTATCCACATAGTATCACAACTCTTTGATAAATCAATATAATTCTATATAGTTGGGGCTTAAGCCAGTGACATTGAAGCATTGGCTGAACCACGGAATCCGCCTGAGAAAGGATTCCTGTCGGTTGCTGCAATCGGGTACTCACTGGAGTGAGACTGAACATGGCGGCATATCCCATCTGCGCCGGTTATCCCCTTAAAATGCTTGAAATCACCGGGGAGCGGATTTTTAATGCCGAGCGGCTGTTTTCTCTCTGACCCGTTTTGACTGAAAGCAAAATGCCCTTCCCCACTGAATGACCGCTGGGCCGATGCCAACCGGCCCTTCATAAGGGAAGGTCTGCACTCTGGGAGAAATACCGGATCCCCATTAGCGTTTCAGGGACCGGACACCAAATGGCGTTTCAAGCGAAAAAATTATCCGGGCTGGGACTGGCACAGATCGGTCAATGCACCTTTCAGATCAGGGAATCTGAAGACAAAGCCGGATGCGAGCAGTTTTTTCGGAACGGCGCGCTGGCTGGCAAGAAGCGTTTCGGCAAATTCCCCTAAAATGAGCCGAAGCGCAATTGAAGGCGCGGGGATAACGGCCGGTCTTCCCAGCACGGCGCCTAGTGTTCTGGCCAGTTCTCCGCTTGTAACCGGAGCCGGAGAGCAGAGATTCACCGGCCCCTGAATCTTCGCGTTTTCCAGGATATACATCATGCCGGCCATCAGGTCGGACATGTGTATCCAGGAAAACCATTGCCTGCCGCTGCCCATCGGCCCGCCGGCAAACCACTTAAATGGCGTGATCATCTGCTTCAGCGCGCCGCCGGACCTGCCCAGCACCACGCCAAAACGCGTTGCGACAACGCGGATATTCTTTTTCTCCGCCTCAAACGCCTCGTGTTCCCAGTCCTTTCCCACCTGGGACAAAAAATCCCTGCCGCAGGGTTCGGCTTCAGAAAGGATGTCATCCCCTCTGCTGCCATAATAACCGACAGCAGATGTGCTGATCAGGGTCTGAAGCCGATCGCCGGACATTCCCTCGACAACATGGCGCGTGGTAAGAATGCGACTGTCATAGATCTGCCGCTTATAGGCCGGGGTCCAGCGATGAAAAATGGACATTCCCGCCAGATTGATCACCGCATCCACATCCTTGAGCGCATCCTGCCACAAGCCTTTTCGGGTCGTGTCCGCAGAAATCGCATGGAAATGCCCGGGTTGAACGCCAGGCACGGATGATCGCCCGATAACGGTGACTTCATGTTCGTTTTGAAGCAATTGCTTTGTCAGAAAAGTTCCGACAAAGCCGGTTCCGCCGGTGATCAGAATTTTCATGATGGCCTCCTTGGAACGATTGTATATGAACATGGAAAGCAGTCAGGGCGACCGTTTGGCCACGAAAGATTAACCGATATTGAATTTTCCGGATTCGATATACGGCGCATCTTCGACATCGATGGCCTGGACAATGTCCTTGTTCAGCCTCAGTTTCATCTCCTGAATCACGGCCCGTTTCTTATTCACGGATTTTGCAAATGCCAGGGTCTGCGGCATCAGATCCTGAATGGTACAGGCCTGGGTAATGATATGATGCTGTTCGCACGCCACGGCGGTCAAACGATTCCCGGTATATTCCATTTCTTCCAATTTATACATGGGAATGGCCTTTTTCAATAGGGCATTCATCCCGGGTAAAAAAGGAATCCCCAGGTCCACTTCCGGAAAGCAGAAAAATCCTCTGTCCGAGCGCATGAACCGGAAATCGAATGCGCAGCATAAAATGGCCCCGCCTGCAAAGGCATGGCCGCTGATCGCGGCAACGGTTACCAGAGGATAGGTAACAATGCGTTTAAATAAACGGTTTAACAAATAGAAAAATGATTTTGCGCCCTGAACATCCCCTTTCTGAATGACCGGGACCAGCCATTCCAGATCAATCCCATTGGAAAAAATTTTTTCATGAGACGATGTCACCACAAGAGTTGTGGCTTCAGTTTTGCTTTCAACTTCATCCAGAACAGATAAAAAACTTTCTAAAAATGATGGATTAAAATGATTCTCTCCGCTGTTCAGGGTGACAACCGCCACATGCCCGTCCACAATACAATCAATCAACGCCATGAATTTCCTCCTAAAATATATATTCAATGCCAAGTATTAAGCCATATTCCACAAAAGATCCGAATTCGGTTTCCGTCCCGCCGATGTTCTGGTTTCCAATCAGAAAAAGCTGCGTATGGTCTCCGAGATCATACCCCAAAATGGGGATAAGCTGACTGGATGTGTCATCCAGGTTAAGGGTATAGCGAACAACCAGGCTCAGTTTTTCCCAGATCTGTGTTTCCTGATATTGCAGCATGAGATAATTCTGCCGAAGCAGCCGCAATTTGGGATCCAGCGCAGGCACCAGGGCCAGCTTCGCAAGATCCCCGATAGGGTAAGGGAAATCATAAAATCGGGAAGCCATTCGTCTGTATCGATAGTATAATTCAGCCTCTTCACGGGAATACCCGGCGCTGTTGAAAACATATTCAGCGCTTACAGCCTGGCCGGATTCAAAAGTGTAGGACCCGCCCAATAATAATATGGCTTCAGGAGATGATGAATCCTCCTTTGCAGCCGCCATATGAATTAATTCCAGGTCAAGCGGTAAATATATTTTTCGGGGATACAATACATTTGTACCCGCGGATAAACTTTCCTCTGTGTAGAGCATCAAGCCATCGGATACCGTCCATCCGCCGAAACCGCCAAGATGAAATCGGTCATTCTCGGTGTATGAGCCGATCAGACTGGCATATTTTCGAAATGTCGTGTAATCCATTTTTATCGCGTAGGTGGGTTCAAATTCATAGAGAGAAACCTGTTCCCCTTTACCGACATTTCCTATAAGTGACAGGGTCCATGCCGGATTCATCACCCAGACGGTACGCACAAAATCCATTCCCTTAACTTCCTGCTTGGGGTTGGATTGTCCGTTGTCCCTGAAAAACGGATTGGATGGCGACATGAGAAACGACGGCCCCCATTGCAGATTTTCCCTTCCATAAGAAACAAACCAGTTTTCATGGAGTTTATAGCTGGCCAGCCATTCTGTGACATAAATATCATCATGGGTTCTACTCTGGCTTTTCAGCGGGCCATCCTCCCATTCATCCCAGGTTTCAATAAATCTGGGCTTTATGCTCAGCTTGATCTGCCGGAAATCCAGGGAAAAGTCCGGACGAAATTCACCTTTAAGGGTGTAGCGGGGAATTTGAAGAAAATCGTTATGGGGATTTTGCGTTGAATCCGACGGCTGTTGGACCGAACTCGAAAGTACGGTCTTAAACAGGTAGTTAAAGCCATCTCTTATCTCGCCTGTCCAGGCCAAATCAGAAGATTGCGTCTCTTCCGCGGGAAGAGACGGGGGTTCCTGAGACCAGGATTTCTGAGGCCCCCAGATACCGGAAATTGTCAGAAAAAAGGCAATGCAGAAATTTTTCCATGAAACCACCGAAGGTTTGGCTCCTGATTCACTATTGCTCTGAAAACTTGTTCATATCGAATGTCGAATCCGGAACTCTGACAAGCTGATTATTGTTAAATAACAGCGTGGTGATATTGGTTTCAATCAGGGCATCCCTAATGGTCATCCGGGAAATGAAGGAACTGGGCTTGTTCTCTATGACCACCTGGTTGGCATACTCAAACACGGCTGTTTTGAACAGTTTCCCGGAAACAGTATAAAATTCCGACTTTACGCCGACCAGCCGATCTTTTGATATCCAGTATTTGATCTGGTCATAAGTGGACTTTTTACTGATGGCCTTCAGGTCAAACACATAACACGGTTCGTCATTAATGGTCTCATCCGGCAAAGGGGTTGGCTCATAATCATCGGCATAATTGGTTGCCGCGATATCCCCATAGGCAGCGCCGCCAATCAGTTTCTGCCGGGAAGAAACAGGGACGGGTTTTTTCAGCCCAGGTTTGGTATACCACATATTATGGTCAACCATCATGATTTTTTGATTTTTTACCTTGGGGGGCTCTATCATAATCCCCAGAAAATCATAACCTTTTGCCAGGATATTCAGGCTGCGTCCCTGGCCGGTATTGTTTTCGACAGAGGAAATAACAACCAGCCATTTCACCCCTTCAAGATTCCCTCTGGCCATATCGGCGCGGGACAATATCTCTTTTGGCGTCATCTGGCCGAAAGAAAGCCCTGCCGTCATCACCATTACGAAGAAAACGCCTGCAAATATCCATCGACTGTTTAGCATATCAAAATCTCCAGGTTATCCTGATGGATCTATACATGTCCCAGAGCATCCACCACGTTCTGATTGGCAGCCTTTCTGGCCGGAATCAGTGATGCCACCAAGCATAGGATCAGCAAAAAAACAATACTATAGCTAAAGAATTCCACCGTGAATATAATTCGAAGTGGAATTTTTACCGTTATGCCAGGAGGGGCCCACAAGGGCTTGTAATAATCGATCCCCAACCAGGCGGCAAAAATGACCACTCCTCCCCCGATAATCCCGCCAATACCGATCAGAAAACTTTCAATGGCAAACAAGGATAAAACGCCCCTTCGCTTAAGTCCCAAGGATCGCAACGTTCCGATTTCTCGGGTGCGTTCCAGCACGGCCATACTCATTGTATTGATGACACTCATGGTGACAATGATGAACACGATGATAAACAGAAAAAGGAAAATGACATCGAACATGTTCTTGACCTTTGTGTACCATTCACTGAGTTCATTCCAGGTTTTGATCTCGATATTCATTTGCTTTTGTTCGAAGATTTTTTTAAGCTGATTCCGCACGAAATCCGTCTGATCGGTTTTATCGAGGAGTACCGACATCACATGGGCACCCTCGGTGTCATAGAGTTTTTGCGCAAAACGGAAAGGCACGCGGATGAACCGGTCATTCATGCCGGCTGAAGGCGCATCAAACAGTTGGTACACATCAGCATCAAGCGCATTCATCTGTCCGTCCGCGGTGGTTGCCATGACCACCACCTCGGATCCGATTTTCAGATTGAGGGCCCGAGACAGCCCCTTTGCAATGCCGATGCCATTCTCTGCTTCATCTTCAAGCCTTTTCCCCTCGAAAGGCTCCATTAATTTCAACTGGGTTCCTTTCATAAATGCATCCTGAGAAGAGGGAACATAGCCCTGTGCAATAAAAATGGTGGAGACTTTTCCATCGGTAATCAGCCCATTCAGGCGCAGTTGAGGTGTCACCAGCACGACATCGGAAATTTTCCGGCAGGCATCGCGGATTTCCGACATCTCCTGAGATGTCAGCAAGAGCCTCAGGGGATCGGTCCGGTCGCTATCAAAAAAACCTTTCCGAACGATGGATAAATGTCCCTGAAAAGCCGAATAAATGGAACCTTCGCGATTGGCCTGATACATGTAAGTGGTAAAGCCGCCAAACAAATTTACCGCCGCGAATCCCAGCATAATGGCCAGCATGGTAAACAGGGATCGTCTCCGGTTCTTAATCAAATTTCTTAATGCAATCTTTATCCATGCGGTCATTGATGCTTACCCCTCCAGTATCCGTCCATCTTCCAGATGAATGAGCCTGGAAACATTGTCCAGTAGCCGCTGGTCATGGGTTGAAAAAATAAAAGTTGTTCCTTCGGACGTGTTCAGCTTTCGCATCAACCCAATAACTTTCATGGCGGTTTTGGAATCCAGATTGGCCGTTGGCTCATCGGCAATAATCAGATGGGGGTTGGTCACCAGCGCCCGGGCAATGGCGACCCGCTGCTGTTGTCCCCCAGAAAGTTTATCCGGCCGATGGGTAACAAATTCGGAAAGCTCGACCTGGTCCAGCCGGTTCATGGCGGTTTTTCTGGCCTCTGACTGGGAAATTCCCCGGATCTGAAGCGGCAACATCACATTTTCCAGGGCGGAGAGAACCGGTATCAAATTAAATTGTTGAAACACAAATCCGATGGAAAGATTCCTCAGTTCCGATTTCTCATTGTCTGAAAGTCCTGAAATATCATGACCATTCAAGACCAGCAACCCTGAAGATGGTTCATCGATGACACCGATCAGATTCATCAGTGTGGTCTTCCCGGAACCCGAAGGACCCCAGACCGCTACAAATTCGCCGGGTTCGATATCCAGGTCGATTTGCTGGAGCGCATGGACTTCAGTCCCCCCCAAATGATAGGTTTTGGATACCTGCTTCAAGGCAATGATTGATTTCATGATAATCATCCCAATGTTACAACAGAATGGACTCCAAACGGATCGAGCCTGACCATGCAAACCTTTTCCCGGCACGTTGATGCAGGAGATCAAAATTCTTCTCAAGAGCCGTGATCCCGATGTCTTTCATCATGGCAACAGGCCCTTTTTTCATATGAAGAATTTCTTTCACGCCGCTGTCAATATCTTCCCTGGAAGCCATCCGATGAAAAAGCGAAAACAGGCAGCCGTTAAAAACGGCATACAGCAATCGCAGTGCAACCAGGGAATCCCTTTCGGCAGTTGCTTCAGCACCGGAAGACCTCCCGGGTTCCTGATAAAAACGCATGGCTTCATCCATGAAAGCATCTTCATGGCGATAGATGCCTTTTGATACTTTCCTGCCCCATCTGCCGGTAACCATCAACTTCTCGAGCAAAAAAGGAAGTCTGATTTCGACGCCGGCGTCAACCTGAATTTCCGGTTCATTCCCCCGGTCCTTCAAATACTGTCGAATGGGGTAGATCGTTCCGGCCCGGATTGCATTTTTTGACGCCGAAACAAAGAAATCAATACCGATGATGTCAAGGGATTCACAGGGTCCAACATAGAAAAATTGCTTTGCGATCCGATCAATTTCCGAAGGCAGCATCACACCTTCTTCCAGAAGATAAACAGCCTCGATATAATAATAAGCCAGAATGGAATTGATGACAGAACCCGGCGCATCATTGACCAAAATGGAAAATTTGCCGATTTCCCCTGAAACGGACCGCAAATTTGCAATCAATTCAGGTGCAGTGTGATCTGTTTTGATTATTTCAACCAAATTGATCAGGGGAATCGGATTGAAAAAATGAAATCCGCAAAATCGATTCGGATATTGGAATCCCAGCGACAGTTCACGGATGGACAGGGAAGAGGTATTGGTAACAATGAGCGCATGGGGATCCACATAAGATTCCAGGCGGTGAAAGATTGCCGCCTTAACCTGAAAGTCCTCGAAAGCCACTTCAATCACCAGATCCGCCGAAGTCAGATCTTCAAGGCAATGGGTAAATCGTATGGCGCTTTTCTGGAAAGAATAAGTTTGCTCCGAGATGGACTTGCGTTTAAAAGACCGTTCGAGTTTTTTTAAAAAACCATCGGCTGCATCCAATGCTTTCTGCCGGGTTTTCGTGACAACCGTAATCGAATAAGGCCTTGCCGCAAAAAGTTTGAAGATCGCAGCACCCATTTTCCCGTAACCAATGATCCCAACATGCTTCATACCGTTTCCTCATGCAGGCAATGAATACGAATATGTCGATTAATATATCGGACCAGATTTCGCATGGATTTAATCGGACTGGTTTCATAACAGTGTAGCACATGATGGTCATTGGCCAGAACGTGGATCACCTTCTCGAAATGAAGGGGGGTACAAAGCGCTTTTGCAATGACATCGGCCGCATTCTCCGCGGTTACAGCATCGCCGTCCATGGGAGAAAGCACTTTGTGGGATGGATCTGCAAAAGACAGGGCACTCAGGTAACCGGAAAATGGCAGAAAGATTTCATTTAACAACGGCGAGTGATATGGATGATGGGTATGAATCGCCTTAACGCCCAACGCCCCCGATGCCTGGGCTTTTTGCAGACAGAAATGAACCTTTTCCCTGATGCCCGCAATGACAAATCCGCGCTTTCCATTGTAAACCGCAATATCAATGCCTTCCCCCACGCCGCTGAACAGCAATTCCCGGATTTCGGATTCGGTCAATCCCAGTATCAGTCCCATTCCATAGACATAAGGCGTGGACTCGCAATATGCGCTGATCAGTTCAAATGCTTTTTCAAGAATCCGCAATCCGGTTTCAAATGCATAATAGCCGCCGCAATACAGCGCGGCATAAATGCCCATACTGTATCCAACCACATAATCCATGCGTATTCGTTTTTTCTTATAAAGGTCGCACATCACGCAATTGACCACATAAGACAGTTTATGGGTATCCAGGGTGTCGATGATCCCAGACTGAAGTATCGGGTCATCCAGATAACCGGCATCAAATCCGGCAATCTGACAATATTGCTGGAACCGGGATTCATTTTTCATGGATCTCACGGCATCTGCATAAGGAATGCCGATTCCCGGAATCAAAATACCCGTGGGAGAAGATTCAGATTCGGTATCAGGATAGCACATCGATGGGCCGGCCGTTATTCCATTTTTTGATTCCAAGGCGTTTTTTCCAATACCATGGCACAGTGATGTCCTCCGATACCAAAATCCTGCGTCACGGCGGCCTTCAGGGAACTGACCTCGATCATTTTATTGGGGACATAATTCAGATCGCATTCCGGGTCAGGGTCAGAATAATTAATGGTGGGAGGGATTTTTTTTGTATGCAGCGACAGCGCGGCAATGGCAATATCTGTAACCCCTGAAGCCCCCATCATGTGGCCCAGCATGGACTTGGAAGCGCTGATCAGAAGCTGGGGAGCAAGGTCTCCAAAAACCGACTTAATGGCCCGTGTTTCACTGCGGTCATTTTGAATCGTGGCAGTTCCATTTGCGCAGATATGGCCGATCTGATCGGATCTGAGTCCTGAATTTCTCAGAGCCATCAACAGGGTTTTTGCCATTTTCTCATGAGAAAGCGCTGTTTGCCCTGAATCGGTGAAGCTGCCATAGCCCGTGATCCAGGCGTACACCCGAGCGTTACGCCGGAGGGCATGGGAAACCGACTCCAGAATCAGCGCACAACCACCATCCGAAAGCACAAAACCGCTTCGGTGCAAATCAAAAGGTTTTATGGCTTTTTCCGGAAATGCATTATCTACAGTCAGCAGGTTGAATTTGCCGAACCGCTCGATGTTGTTCTGCGTCAGAAAGGCATCCACCCCACCGGTTACCACCAGATCGGCCTTTCCCCATCGGATCGCATCATACGCCCTGGCAACCGCACAGGCTCCGGATTCACTGGATGAAGATACGGTAAATGAAGGCCCCTGAAATCCATAATCCAGGCTTACCCTTGCCGGAATCGCGTTGAACATTTCCCGAATGATCCTGAACTTATCCGCCCCTGCTTCTTGATCTTCCGGACTTCTGACACTGGCGCCGCTCGTTCCGACCACCACTGCACAGCGCTTCGGGTTGAGACTGTCCACTTTAAACCCGCTGTCCTGAATCGCATCCGCTGCGCAAAGACGAAAAACTCGGGTCGTCTTGATGGTCTGCTTTGTCATGCGTTTAGGAATATGGATTTTTTCCCATTCCGAATACGATTCGGGAAGCTGGCCGCCGATTTGCGTCAAACAGTTTTTCGAATCAAATTTGGTAATGCGGGTAATCCCCGATTTGCCCAGAAGCAGGTTTTCCCAACACGATTTCGTGGTAATCCCCAAGGGGGTTACCATGCCGATTCCGGTTATCGCTACCGGATAGCCGATATCAGAAGGGTTATTGATCCTGGCCAATTAAATCCTCTCCCTTTTCAATGATCTCAAATATGGCTTCAACCGTTTCCTTGAAGGTATAAACCGGATGGCTCAGCATATACTGGCCGATCGTGCGAATTTCAAGGTCAATCTGAAGTTTTCCCTTGAACTCTTCAAACATCTCCAGAAACAAAATGGAATCCCCGCCAAGGTCATCGATGATATTGGTATCATCCTTTATATCTTCAGGAGCAATTTCCAGTTCATCGGCAAGGTATTGCCGAATTTGATCATAAATATCTTTTTTTTCCGATTCCGCTAAGACGCGCTTCATCATCAATCTCCTGATACGTTTAACTTCATGTTATTCGGTTCAACTGCTGTGGCATTAACTGTGAAAAACTGATGGCTGCTTCACGAATGTTCCGCGCGTCATCTTCAGACTGGGACAATTGAAACAACCGAAGCACCTGCTGAACAGCTTCCTTGCGCCCGGACAGCAGGGTTCTAACAAAAAGAAGAACATGTTCCCAGAATCCGTCTTTGGGAAACACCCGATTGACAAGATTCAGACTCAGGGCTTGCGGAGCCGATATCATGGCCCCCATTAATATCATTTCCAGGGCTTTTGCCGGACCAATCACCTGAATCAGCCGCTGAATTCCGCCAAGGCCCGGGACCAGCCCGATCGTAACCTCGGGAAGCCCGAGAATGGCTTTTTCGATGCATAAACGAAAATGACAGGCCAGGGCCAACTCCAGCCCTCCGCCCAAACACGTGCCGTTAATGGCGGCAATAACCGGTTTTTGCAGTTTCTGAATAAATGAAAACATTTCATTTGCATAAAGGACCGACTCCAGGTTCACGGCACCCGGTGATTTCTGAATTTCCTGAATATCCGCCCCTTTTGAAAACGTCCTTCCCTTCCCCGTGAAAATAATCGCGTCCACTTCCTCAGACAACATCCAGTCACGGCAAGCAGTTAGATCCACAAAAAACTGACTCGGAAGATAATTGTTCGGAGGATTGTTCAGGCAAAGCACCAGAATACGTTGTTCCTGAGATGCTTCGATATGGGTCAGCACAGCAGTCTTCATTACGATCCCCAAAAATAAGGATAAGCATTACGTGAACCTGGGGTCAGCGGTCAAGGGTCGGTAAAACGGCCCCCCCTAATACCACCGGCCACTCATCCCTGTAAACATTTCTAAAAGACTAACAGTATTCAAAAATGAATCCGGCATGCATCCATTTGCTGGATTCCGTGACAAAACTGATGATCCTGTCTCCGGGCTGCAAGGGCGGATCTTTCATGTAGTCATCCAGCGCAATGATGATGGCCGGCGCCCCCTGATATCCCCGCGTGGCCAGTTTGGTATAAAAAGCCAGATCGGGATTTTTAAAATCATTTTTTTTCAAATTCTTGACAGCCAGATCCATCATGTGCTTGGTTGGAATATTGGCAAAAAAACATTTTACCGTGGAGACATCCACCTGGGTTTTGGCAAGCATGGCCTTGATCCCTTTTTCAAAAAGCACCGGGGCCAGCTTGGAGACGGTTGTGATATCCTGTGTCAAATGATGCAAGCCATGTTCATAAATCTCCGATATCTTCCAATTGCCGGCGCCAAACGACATTCTCATCGAAGGTTCAATTCCCATACCAACCGATTCCAGATAGGTGTCCACCACTTTCAGACCGGCAGATTCGGGTTTGTTGGGGGTCAGGACCAGGGCACCGGCACCATCGCTGAGAAACCAGCGCAATATGGCCTGCTCTTCGGTTAGCACTTTTTGATTGTAATACTCGGATCTCAAAAAAGTTGAAGAAAGCTGAGAAGTGACGACAAGCGCATTTTTATAGCGACCGTTTGCAATCAGGTCCGAGGCCACCTGAATCGCCTTATAAATGGCCGTGCAATTGGAATGAATGGACATCTCGGCGCAGTAAGGAATGTGTAATGCATCCTGCACCAGCACGCTGGAAGGCGGGCACATGCTATCATATAGAATGCCGGCATAGACGAGCAGATCGACATCTTCGGGAATCATTCCCGCACCATCCAGGGCCTGCCGGGCTGCCTTAACAGACATGGAAACGTTCGATTCGGTCGTTTGCCGGGTTTCCGGGTCTATTGCATAATACGAATACTCGATCCCCAGAAGATCCTTCATGATGGGCCGAAGCCTGTCAATCCGCTTTAACAGTTTCGCAGGGGCGTCGGTAATTCTTCCCAGAACATCTTCTATCTGATCAAAAGGCACGGGATTGCCCGGAGAAAAGGAGCCAATCCCTGAAATATACACATCTCTTGCTGCCAAATTGTTCTCCCTAAAAAAAGCTGGATACGAATATCAAAAATTCATCGCCAAAAAAAGATAGAAAAAACCGGCCGGAGCTAAGCACAAACCCGGCCGGAATAATAAAGTCATACCAATCCTTCTGGTGATTTTTCCAGAACAATGCAAGAGTTGTGCCCCCCGAATCCAAACGAATTGGTAATAGCAGCCTCCAACGATTTCACTTTTCTGGAACGATTGGGGACATAATCCAGATCACAGGCAGGATCGGGTTCTTCAAGATTGATGGTGGGGGTAATCAGGCTGTGATACAGGCTCAGCGCCGTAACCGCGGTTTCAATCGCACCGGCAGCGCCGATGGTATGTCCCATCATGGATTTTTGTGAACTGATGGGAATGATGCCGGCTTTTTCACCAAACACCCGCTTGATCGCCTTGGTTTCCGCAAGATCGTTATGAATCGTGGATGTGCCATGCGCATTGACATACCCGATTTTATCAATGGGAACCTTTGAATTTTCAAGAGCCGTTGACATGGTTTCCGCCATTGCCTTTCCTTCGGGATCCGGCGCCATGATATTGTAAGCCTCTGAAGTAAAGGCATATCCGGAAATCACGGCATAAATCCGGGCGTTCCGGTCCACGGCGTGTGAATAGGGCTCCAGCAACAATGCACATGCTCCCTCTGCCAAGACAAAACCATTCCGATGCTTATCAAAAGGCCTGCTGGCTTTTTCCGGATAGTCATTGGATTCAGATATGGCCAGCAATTGATTGAACCCCTCAAGGGTTTCTTTTAGCAGCATGGTGTCAATGCCGATGGCCAGACAAATCTGGTGTGCCTGGACGACATAATCAACTGCCAGCCCCACTGCAAAAGCGCCGGAAGAACATGCAGTGGCCACATTAAACGATGGCCCGCCGAATTCAAATTCCCGGCTTACCCAAAGCGCATGGGCATCCAGCATTTCACTGGTAAAGTTCACCTTCGAAAGCCGCCCGTATTCAAGCCCATCTCCCTGAGAAGATCCACCGGATCCGGTAATCACGCCTGCATAGCCTCGGTCAATGTGATCCAGGGATAACCGGCTGTCTGTCAGGGCCTGTCTGGCGGTAAGAATGGAAAGGCGCGATGGATAAAGTGCCTGCTCATAAATCTCATCCGGCAGCAGTTTTTTTTCCATCTCAAAATAAATTTCCGGGATCTGACCCCCGATTTTTGTCAGGCATGAATTTGTATCAAAACGCGTAATGCGTTGAATGCCGGATTTTCCACCCACAAGATTTTCCCAGCAATCACCGGTGGTAACTCCCAAAGGGGTTATCATACCAATACCGGTAATGGCAACCAGTCGATCTCTATTTTGTATGCTGCCCATGGCAATCGCTCTGAATATGGTTATTTTTTTAGACAGCCCCCCAAAAAGCATGTCCAAAAGCTCGGATCACCGCCATATTACTGCACGAAAAAAAGCATCCTGGCCCTGATCCTCTGAAATCGGACTTCGCATCAAATCGTCACGAATGCTGCAGCTTACATTCCTGATCCCATTCCGGACAGGCTGTTTTTACGTCCGTCGTGTATTTCAGCATGCATTCGCCGCATTCCAAATCGATATTCGGGACATTTCCATATCGCACCTCAATTTCTTCCTGCGTCAGAACGGTTAAACCCGTACACCCACATTTGGGGCAGGCTGATTGAATCGTATATCGTTTTTTTGACATGACTTGATTCCTTTCTATTGAAATTGTGCTTCAAAGAATCACTGTTTACCGCAAAAACTCATTCCAAGTCACGGATGTGTGCAGATAAACAAAAAAATATGCTGATCTGTGCCGATCAATCGGTATATTTTCCTTGCTGTGGGCGGTGATCCCCAAAGCTGGTTATCAATACTTATTCTTAATGTCAGAATCAGCAATCAATTGTCAATAAGAAACCGACGTATCTGTCTGAAACATCACCTCGATTGACTCAGTCGTCTCAGCAAATATGGCTCAGATTATTAGGTATCAGATTTTCTGCTCAGCGCATCCCGCCTGATCATGAATAATTTTGATGACAACGAGTGTAACATCGTCTTCTTTTTTTAGCGGGTAGCGAAACTGCTCCAGACCGCTCATAATGCTATGAACGATTTCAGCAGCCGAAGAATCGGCATGTCGTTTGATGATGTCTTTCAGCCTGTCTTTTCCAAACATTTCCCCTTCAGGGTTATGCATCTCCCAAATGCCGTCCGTTCCAATGATCAGGATTTGTCCCGGAAGCACGTCCCTTTCGGACTGAACATATCCCGCATCATCAAAAACCCCCAGGGCCATTCCTTTTCCTTTCAACTCCTGGAACTGCCCGGTATACGTTTCAAAGAGAATGGCGGGATCATGCCCGGCATTGACCCAACGCAGTTGAAGTGCCGCCCGGTCCAATTGACCATAAAACAGGGTCATAAACTGACCGGAATCTTCAACGTCACGGGACAACTGACGGTTAACATCGGAAACCACCTGCGCGACACTGCCGGACATCGATGAACGCATGCGCAGTAATGCGCGGGCAGTTGTCATAACCAGTGCCGAGGGAACGCCATGGTCAGAAACATCACCGACAACGACGCTGAACCTGTCCGGACTGGATAAATCCGGAACAAATATGTCGAAATAATCCCCGCCGGTTTCATCGCAATAACTACAGGCGCCAGCCATATCAATGCCACGTATTTGGGGAAGGGATTTCGGCAGAAGATTCTGCTGAACTTCCATTGCCATATTCAGAGACTGCTGTATTCGAGAACGTTCTCTGAGGACATCCACCATTTTATTGAAATTTTCCGCCATCGCTCCCAACTCGTCATTGGATCTAACCAATACCGACGCAGTCAAATCGCCGCCTTCAACACGGGTCATGGCTTTTTCGATATCCTTAATGGGATCGACGATACTGAGCGCAAACTGACGAGAGAGCACGACCGATGCGGATATTCCAATGACCACCAAAAATATCGTCAGGTTCAACATGCTTTTCAATGCTTCCTGCGGATCCATGAACACCATCAAGCGGCCCTTATTGTAGGAAATAAGGGCCATCAGCCCCAGCGGCAAAATACTGGTCAAGAAAAACGTGATGAGCATCCGGGCCCTCAGTTTTAGCTGGTATGCGTCCGGCGTTTTTACCATACTGCCATCCGGGAAAAAATAGGGCCGGATCTTTCGGCACAGGGTTTCCATTGTAAACAGGATGACCGCACTGGTCACCAGGCCGGCAAGAATGGTCCCCCCAAAAACGCGTACTGCATGCTTCATGCTTTCCGAAAACACTTCTCCTTTCGGATGGGCCAACAGCCTGACCAGTGTCATCAGCAGGGAAGCAAGTCCCCACATCAACAGTGTAAAACCCGCAGAGATATAGGGCAGATTCAGAATCCGACGCTGGGCTTTTTTTTGCAGCTCCAATGGGGCATTCTGTCCCTTACGAAGGATATGAATATACTCCATGAGACTTTTTTTCCATCGGTATTGATACCACATACCGATCACGATCAATGAAATGGTGACAATAACGGGGAAGGCAAAAGCATCGTACAGGGTATGAAGACCCCCTGTCGGCTCAAAATGATAAAAATAGAAAATGCAGACACCTGCGCCTATGGTATTGGCTGTAACATGAAGAACGTTGAAGCTGCGCCATTCACAGTCACTGAATGACGGATTTCCTGTTGAAGCGGACGATAAGTATTCATTCATGGGAACCTCTGAACAGAAAAAACGACTATCCGGATAAGAGTTTCACAATCGTGAAACTCTTATTTTAGCCTACCGTCACGTCAGTATTGTGTCAACCCCTTGTTGGTGATATGCTAAAAGATTATGTTTCTCAGTATTACAGAGCAACAGACTCATGGGGACATGAAGCGGATCCGGCCTACCTTCACCAAAGAATGGCATATGTAGACCGCCCTCCGCCATGACCATACAGCATGAGATAAGACATGTTTGCTTCAGCCAGGATCGAAAAGCGCTGAAACCCCGCACTGACGGATTCTAAAAAAATATTATCAGAATATTGGGAGAAGCAGTTTATGCAGAGTTTTGCCGGTAGCCGGACGCAACGAACATTCTGGCACCGTACGTTTGCCCTGGGTCTGTTGGTGTTCACAGCCTTGATTGCCGCTGGATTCATTCCGGAGAGGAGCAGCCTGGCTTCCCCTGAAGGCCGCAACACCAATCCAATCGCATCAACCGCCGAAAATCACAAGCCAGAAGATCCTTTGGCCATTGAAATCACCATCAATACTGAAACCCTGAGCAATGAGGAATTGAAAGCCAATCTTGACCAGGCGGGAACATACAAAAAGACACTTACCACGGAATTGAATGGATACAACGTTCAGTTATCGGCCTACGGCAATATCCTTCTGCTGCCCCAAACGCCTATAGCGGATTTGGAAAAAGCCAGGATAGCCACCCTGAATGCCCGGGATATCATTGAAAGCAAACTGAAAGATATTTCCGAAAGAATTGACCTGTTCACCCAATTGTTGAATCAAACCCGGGAGCAGCTCAGTCTGAATGAAAAGCAGTTGTCGGATATCAGCACGGTCAGTCCGGTTGACCCCGTAACAGGGGCATTGAAAAAAAATCTTCAAACCTTGATCAACCTGTTAACGGCCAAGCAAAAGCGTATTGAAAAAATACATGACATCTATAAACCCCTGAAGCTCCAACTCGAAGAAATCCGAAACGCCCTTTCCGAGATATCTGAAAAACTGAGCAGACAAACCGCGCTGAAAAAAAAAGAAGCGCTTTTTCAGCGTAGCGCATCCCCGCTGCAGGCGTTGAATATTCATCAGCTTGAAGAAGAGATTACAGTGATTACCGATAAAGCCCGGAGGCTTTTTTCAGTTGATTTCTGGACTTCCGGCTCCCGCTGCTTTTGGGAGTCCGCCGGTCACCGGATATTGTCTGCCCTGGTTCTTTACGCCGGCATACTGTGGGGAATGCTTCGATTCAGAAAGATCTACCGGCGCTATGAACAGTCCGGCCAACTGCTCAAGACTCCCTGGCGGTACCTGTCTTACTGCATTCTGGATAGGTCCCTGATTCTGACGGGAACCACCATCTTTATCGCCGGATATATGACCCTCCAGACAGAATCCGCAGAGATTGCGATGTGGAAAATCGCGCCGGATTTTCTGTGGCTCTGGCTGCTGACCCGGTGGGGACTGACCGGGATTCATAACTGGAGCCTGTCAACACTGCCGGCAATTCCAGTAAGAATCAATAACGGGCTCTGCTTCGGACTGCGCGCAATCCGTTTCTTCGGAATCGTGTATCTGGGACTGGAGTGGTTGCTGGACGGCGTCAGCGACATCCTGCTTCTGGCGCGGATGCTTTTTGGCGTTGGTCTGCTGGCGGGATACATCCATTTCTGGAAATCCGTGGAACCCTATATTCCCGTGATTACCGACAGATTTCGCCCTGTCCGGCCCATCGCCATCGGAGCCGGCTATATCATTGCCGGTCTCGGACCCGTTCTGGAACTGATCGGTTATGGGTATCTGGCTTTATACTGGTACACCTCATGGGGCATTACCCTGATCACCTGTTTCTGGAGCGGAATATTGATGATGACCCTCCGGGAATGGCAGCAGGACCTTAACAGAATTCATCAAACAGAAGCAGACAGTCAGGCGTCCAGGCGCTATACCCTGCAGTGGCTTTCCGTGCGGCTGTTGTGGCTGATCTGGTTTCTGATATCAGCCATCACCATCCTGATGACCTGGGGCGCAAAAAATGCCGTGATCATCGGTTTTTTCAGAATCATCAATTACCCGATTCCCATCGGGGACATGCAGTTCAGCATTCTGGGATTTGCCTGCTCGGCCCTGATGCTATTGCTGACCCACCTGTCCACCCGCCTGTGGCGCAAAATGCTGCGTGAAAAATTTCTGGCCGGAAGCGGCATGGACACCGGATTGAAAGACTCCATTACCACCATCACCATTTACCTGATCTGGGCCATCGGCATATTTATATCGCTTCGAATGATCGGGGTCAGCTCAACATCCCTTACCGTTGTTTTCGGTGCGCTCAGTATCGGGCTCGGCTTTGGACTTCAGAATATTTTCAATAATTTCATCAGCGGAATCATCCTGCTCTTCGAGCGGCCCATTCAGGTCGGAGATGCCGTTGAAATCAACGGGGTCTGGGGAGTTGTCCAGAAAATCAATGTTCGCTCGACCCTGGTTCAAACCTATGACAATGCCTCTCTGATTATTCCCAATTCAGAGTTCATCAGCAATAAGGTCATCAACTGGAGTTTCAAGGACCATCGCATACGAAGGGTCATCACCGTCGGGGTGGCTTATGGATCCGACACCGCACTGGTATCCGGCACCCTTAAGGAGATTGCCGGAAAAGCGCAGTGGGTTTTAAAAACTCCGGAACCCGATGTCCTGTTTTCCGATTTTGGAGACAGCGCGCTGGTCTTCAAGCTTCGCGTCTGGACCCTGGTTGACCACATGGTTAAAGTGGAAACGCATATCCGGTTTGAAATCGAGCGCCTTTTTCAGGAACGTCACATTGAAATGCCGTTCCCGAAGCGGGATGTGCGCATCATCCGCGATGAAAATGCCGTGTCGTTAAGTAACAAACCGTCATGAACAAACCCAGAATAGCCATTTACTGGTGTGCCAGCTGCGGCGGATGCGAAGAATCGCTCATTGATCTTGGCGAAGATCTGCTGAAACTGGCACGATCCGCGGAAATCATTTTCTGGCCCGCCGCCATGGACGGCCGGTTTTCAGATCTTGAGGCCCTGGCGGACGGCTCCATCTTCATATCCCTGATTAACGGGGCCATCCAACAGGAAGATCATGTTAACATGGCCAGGCTGCTGCGGAAAAAGTCCCGATTCGTCATTGCGAACGGCTCATGCGCGCAGATCGGCGGCGTTATCGGCCTGGCCAACCTGCACCGGCCGAAAGAAGTTCTTCAAAGGGCGTATATCGACGCCGAGACCGTCGCCAATCCACCCCGTACAATTCCCGGATCTCAGACTGCCTCAAGCTGTCCTTTGCCCCGGCACCTGAATCGGGTCAGGACCCTGGACCAGGTCATCGATGTAGACTATTATATTCCGGGCTGCCCGCCCCCGTCGGAATTGGTGAAAAATGCCATTTTCAGTCTTCTTGAAAACAACTTTCCGCTAAAAGGCAGCATCCTGTCTGAAAACCGGGCGCTCTGTCATACCTGTCCCCGGCAAGGCACCCTTCCGGAGCATCTGTCCGTCCTGCGGTTCAAACGGATTCACGAAACCCTGTGGAACCCGCGGCAATGCTTTCTGGACCAGGGAATCATCTGTCTGGGACCTTCCACGCGGGGAGGCTGCCGGTCCCGGTGTATTTCGGCAAACATGCCCTGCAGGGGATGCCTGGGTCCACTGGACGGTGTCCGGGATCAGGGCGCAAAAACCATTTCTTTCATTGCTTCCCTGATAGAGGAGACCGATCCCGAGAAGATCGCGGCAATCGTCTCTCAAATCGCCGACCCGACAGGTTTGTTTTACCGTTACAGCCTGGCTGCATCGCTGATCAAAACACGTCACAAAGGACTCGGGCAGACAGATGGCTTTTCGAGGGAGACATCATGACCCGGCATATCCTCATTGACCCGATCACGCGAATCGAGGGGCACGGTAAAATCGATATCGCCCTGGATTCACATGGAAAGGTCAGCGATGCACGGTTTCAGGTTCCGGAGTTCAGAGGATTTGAAAAATTCTGCGAGGGCCGGGCCGCGGAAGAAATGCCGATACTCACACAGAAGATTTGCGGGGTTTGCCCGACCGCCCATCACATCGCATCCACCAAAGCCCTGGACGATCTGTTCAATGTCTCTCCGCCACTTGCGGCACAAAAAATCCGCGAGCTGATTTATCATGCCTTCATGTTCGAAGATCACCTGCTTCACGTCTATTATCTCGGCGGACCGGACTGGCTTTTGGGTCCGGATGTTCCGGCCTTGCAGCGAAATATTCTTGGCCTTGCGGACAGAATGGGAAAACCCTTCACCTCGATGATGATGGCGGCGCGAAATAAATCCAGAGAAATCATTGCCAGAACCAGCGGCAGCGCACTTTATCCGGTTTTCGGACTTCCCGGCGGCATAGCAAAATCCCTGAACGCTGAAGACCTCAATTTTGCGCTATCGGCTTCCGATGACATGGTCGCATTTGCGAGAATGTCCCTGGACCTGTTTAAAAAACTCCTGCTGAAAAAGTCTGTCCTGGCTGAAATGATGACAGATCCCTTGTATTATCAGCCGACTTATTATCTGGGCATGGTCGATGATGCGGGCAGGCTCAGTTTTTATGACGGCAGGATTCGCGTTATGGATCCGACTGGAACCATTCATTCAACTTTTGAAGCCAGGGATTTTTCCCGCCATCTCGTCGAACGGGTCGAGCCCTGGACATATATGAAAACCCTGGCGCTGAAGGACGCAGGCCGGGACGGTTTTTCCGGAAATGAGCCTGACGGCATTTATCGGGTCGGGCCGCTGGCCAGGCTGAATGTCTCCTCGGGCATTTCCACACCGCTGGCCCATGCAGAATATGAAAATATGATGAATTATTTTGGCATAAAGCCCGTTCATCACACAATGGCCTACCACTGGGCCAGATTGATCGAAGTGCTTTATGCCGCCGAGCGGACCGCTGAACTTGCCGGAGATTCGAACATTCTTAGCGCGGAAATACGAAACCTGCCGAAACCGATGCTAACAGAGCAATCCGGCACAGGAGCCTGCGAAGCGCCCAGGGGGACCTTATTTCATGACTATCGGGCAAACTCACGGGCGATGATTCTGAAACTCAATCTTGTGGTTGCCACGCAGCATAACGCGGCTGCCATTTGCCGCTCGGTATATCAGGCAGCTTCGCGCCTGATTTCTGACGGACGGGTTTCAGAACGGATCACCAACCGAATTGAAATGGCATACCGGGCCTATGATCCCTGTCTGGCCTGCGCAACACACTGAATATGGATGAACAATGATTCCATTTTCGTAACAGTCATGCTATAATAATATGTTATATTTTCTGCTGATTTTACGGCCACCAAAGATGCATTTTGGCACAACGCAGAAAGAAATACTTTCCCCGCTTCAAAAGGGATGATCAACAAAATTTATTATTGATAAAATTTATTATAGTTGTTAGCGCCCCACTCAGCCGAGGCTGAGTGGGGCGCTAACAGTAAAAAAAATAATTCGTTACTTAACAGTCAATCCCCCGGCAGGTTGCCGGACCAATGTTTAAAACAATAAATTTCATATAATCAGATGGTTATGATGCAACCAGAAATTTGTTATTTAAAAGCCTTTCATTCAATGAACAGGGGAGACAGGCCGAATGGCAGTTATAGTTCTTGATACACTCGGTGTAAAATGCCCTCAGCCTGTTTTAAAAATTGCCGTAAAAGCCCCGGGCATGAAGCCAGGCGATATTCTGGAAGTATTGGGGGACTGCCCGACATTTGAAAGAGACATTCGGGCATGGTGCCAGCGCCTGGGAAAGGTGATGCTTTCGGTTAAGGAAGAAGGCGCCACCGCAAAAAAAATTCAGATTCAGTTTTGACGGCACCTTTATGTAGTGCGGCCGATATCAGTCTGCCTTCACTCCGCAGGAGCGGCGCTCATCCCTTCCTGCCATAGACTCTCAGAAAAGATTTTGAGTGCATTTTCGGCCGGAGATGTATGATCCAAATACTATTTCCTGCTGCTTTTCCATAATAATTATCTGAAAGCCTGAATATCTATTGAAAAGGATGGGATTCCGTGACCCCTCACTCCCCCTGCTGGGAACATTTTGGGTGCGACCAGAAAGACTGCCCGGTAAGGATTTTTAAAGAAACCGCCTGCTGGACAGTCCCGGCAGTGAACTGCCAGGGAAATCATCTGGAAAGCTTTCCGGAAAAAATGAAAAAATGTCTGGATTGTTCGTATTTCCAGCAAATCAAAACCCCGAAAATCCTGGAGGCCATGCTCACCCAACTGGTTAATCTGCATACTGAGACCGTTAAGATGGCATTAGAGATGAATCGTGGTCAGGAGCATACCAGCACAGAGATGGCCATTGGGCTGTCCGAGGTATTTGAAGCCCTCAGAAAAATCGCATCCGGAGACCCTTCTGTTCGAATATCCGAAGACTCCAGTCTCGGACTTATCACCCATCTGAAAGAATTGGTAAACCTTACTGCCCGGAACATGGGCGAAATCGTTGATCTATCCCATGAGTTTGCCATTGGCCTATCTGAACATTTCGATGTGCTGCATCGGGTGTCACGCGGCGATCTTTCGGCGCGGATCACAGGAACATCGCCCGTTGAGCTTCTGGAATCCCTAAAGCATGTCACCAACGATATGATCCAAAACGTATCCCGTCAAATCGCTGACCGGAAAAAAGCCGAAGAAGAGGCCCAGGAAAGCGAACGGCTGATATCAACGCTGATGAAAAATCTGCCGGGAATGGTGTATCGGTGCAGGAACGATCGCAACTGGACCATGACTTTTGTCAGCGACGGAAGCGTGAGTTTAACCGGATATGCGCCTCAGGATTTGATTGGCAACCGTATTCTATCCTACAACGATCTTATCCATCCGGATGACAGGGAAATGGTCTGGAAACAGGTTCAGGAAGCAGTTTCTGAGCATCGGCCCTATCAGTTGCAGTACCGGATTGAGAATGCTATCGGCAATGAAAAATGGGTCTGGGAACAGGGAACCGGCGTCTACTCGGATGAAGGCGAACTGCTCGCCCTGGAAGGCTTCGTTAACGACATTACCGAGCGAAAAACAGCGGAGGTCCTGGTTAAAGCATCCGAAGCAAAATACCGGGCACTGGTGAACAACATTCAGGATGGCGTCTTTATCCTGCAGGACAACAAACTTCGATTTGTCAACGAAGCCCTGGCGCACATGATGGGATATTCTGTCGAAGAAATGACGGATCTGGAATTCCTGCCGCTGGTCGCTCCAGAATACCGCCAGCTCACGGCCGATCGCTACCGCAGGAGGCAGGCCGGTGAAACAATAGATAGCGAATATGAGTTTGATATTCTCCACAAGGATGGATCCACCCGTCTGACGGTCAACATGAACATCGGATCCTTTAGCTTTCGGGGAAAAACAGCCAATCTCGGAACCATCAAGGATATTACCGATAAAAAGCGGGCCGAGCAAGACCGGCAAAAACTGGAAAACCAGCTCCAACAGGCGCATAAAATGGAGGCTGTCGGCACACTTGCCGGCGGCATTGCCCATGACTTCAACAACCTGCTCATGGGCATTCTCGGAAATGCCACACTGACGTTGATGAATATGGATCCTTCTCATCCCGGCTACGATCGACTGAAAAACATCGAAAAATATGTTCAAAGTGGTGCGGACCTCACCCGGCAGCTTCTGGGATTTGCCAGGGGAGGCAAATTTGAAGTCAAGCCAACCAATCTGAACGAGCTGATTCAGCGTACTTCCGAAATGTTCGGCCGCACGAAAAAAGAAATTACCATCAGTCTCAGACTTCAGAAAGACATCTGGACTGTTGATGTGGATCGCAGCCAGATCGAGCAGGTGCTGCTGAATTTCTATGTGAACGCCTGGCAGGCCATGCCGGCAGGTGGGAATCTCCATCTTCAAACCGCAAATGAGATTCTCGACACCAGTTATATTCAGGCTTTCTCCGTGATTCCTGGAAATTATGTCAGATTTTCCATAACCGACACCGGCGTTGGGATGGATTCCCATACCCAGAAACGGGTATTCGAGCCGTTTTTCACCACCAAGGAAAAAGGCAGGGGAACCGGACTGGGCCTGGCCTCAGCTTACGGAATCATCAAGAATCACGGTGGGTTTATCAATGTTTACAGTGAAAAAGGCAGGGGAACCTCATTTACGGTTTATCTTCCGGCATCCAAAAAATCGGTCTGCGCTGAAAAAGATATTCGTGAACCTGTCGTTAAAGGCTCTGGAACGGTTCTTCTGGTAGATGACGAGCAGATGATTCTTGACGTCGGCGGGCAGATGTTGGAAAAGCTGGGCTATCAGGTCCTGACAGCACCAAATGGCAAGGAAGCCATCACGCTCTTTGAACGTCACAGGGATGATATCGTTCTGGTGATTCTGGATATGATCATGCCGGTTTTGGGCGGCAGCGAAACCTTTGATAAACTCAAGTCGATGCATCCAAGCCTTAAAGTTCTCCTGTCCAGCGGCTATGCGGTTGACGGCCAGGCATCTGATATCCTGAAACGCGGCTGCAACGGGTTCATCCAGAAACCTTTCAACCTCGAGCAACTGTCCCAAAAAACGAGTGAGGTCCTACTTCTGAATACAATGAATTGCAATTCACTTATCTAAATCCCCATATTCTTTTTTCATTCCCGGAGTTCGCCCGGAATGCCTTTTCCGTTCACCTTGTTTATCGATTTGTATTCACAGAATATTCTTTCCAAAAACTTCTCCGCTAATGTTTTTCTTGACATCTCAAGTTGTCCTCTGATAAATGAATGAATATTCATTCATATTCAGTCGGAATCGGATCTTATTCATTCAGCGTTTCCATATAACAGGGGTATGAAATCAACCATTCAGGAGGCTATTATGAGCAGAAAAATCAGGACGGCTGCAGTTATTGGCTCAGGCGTCATGGGCGGCGGGATTGCCGCGCTTCTTGCCAGCGCAGGCATTAAAACGCTATTGCTGGACATTGTTCCATTTGACTTGAAGGATGCGGAGAAAAATAACCCGGCTGCCAGAAACCGGATCGTCAAGGCAGGGATGGACACGGTTCTGATGTCCAGACCGGCTCTTCTCATGCAGCGAAAAGACGCCGATCTGATCACCATCGGAAACATGGAAGATGATTTTCACAAGCTTTCAGACTGCGACTGGATTGTCGAGGTGGTGGTTGAAAATCTGAAAATCAAACAGGAACTTTTCAAACGCATCGAACCGATTCGCAAAAAAGGCAGCATCATTTCCTCAAACACCTCCGGAATTCCGCTGAAAGCCATGTCCGAAGGGCTGAGCCAGGATTTTCGCCAGCATTTTCTGGGCACGCACTTCTTTAACCCGGTCCGGTACATGAAGCTTCTGGAAATCATTGCCGGTGAAGAAACCCTTCCGGAAGTCCTTTCCTTTATGGCCGATTATGGGGAACGAATTTTGGGAAAAGGTATTGTATGGGCCAAGGACACCCCCAATTTCGTCGCCAACCGGATCGGTGTTCAGGGTATTGTCAAGGCCATGCAGCTCATGCTGGAAGACGGCATCAGCATTCCCGAAGTGGACGCCCTGTTCGGCCCGGTGCTGGGTCGCCCAAAAACCGCCATGTTCAAGACCACGGACCTGGTGGGCCTGGATACCATGGGACATGTCGCCGGCAACACCTATAACCTGGTTGTAGATGACGAAGCCAGAGACAGCTTTGTCATTCCGGATTTTGTTAAAAAAATGATCGAAAAGAAGTTTCTGGGAAATAAAACCCAGGGTGGATTTTACAAAACCGATCTGACTCCCGAATGGAAAAAAATTCGAAAAGTCATTGATCCGGCCACTCTGGAATATGTTGAATATGCGCCTGCGGACTTCCCCTGTCTGGCCGAAGCCAAAAAAGCCAAGACCCTTGCCGATAAAATGAAAGCCGTGCTGTACGGCGATGACAGAGGCGCCCGTTATGCCTGGAAAGCCCTTGCCCACAACCTGATTTATTCGGCCAACCGGATCCCGGAGATTTCCGACACCATCGTTGAAATCGACAACGGCATGAAATGGGGTTTTAATTTCACCATGGGCCCATTTGAAACCTGGGACGCCATCGGACTCGTCGAGTCCGTTACCAAAATGGAAAAAGACGGATTTTCAGTTCCGGCCGCCATAAAAAAAATGATCGCATCCGGTCATACCGCATTCTATAAAACCGAGGCCGGCAAGGTCCAGTACTATGATTTTGCCTCCGAATCCTACAAGGACGTCAAAATCAGCGATAATGTGATCTCTCTGGCATCCCTGAAAGCCGCGGGCAAAGTTGTCAAATCCTGTAAATCCGCATCCCTGGTGGATATCGGAGACGGCGTCTTCTGCTGTGAATTTCACACCAAAATGAACGCCATCAATGGCGAGATTGTTCAGTTCATGGAGGAGTGCACGGAATATGTGGACGCCAACGGCGTGGGGCTTGTCATCGGCAATCAGGCCGGCGGCATGCCCGGAGCGTTTTCTGCAGGCGGAGATTTGTCGTTCATGTCCGCACTGGCCAAGGAAGGCAAATACGCGGAAATCGACGCGTTCCTGGCACAGGCTCATGCCGGATCGCTTAAAACCAGATATTCCAGCTTTCCGGTTGTGGCCGCTCCCTATGGCATGACGCTTGGCGGTGGATGCGAAGTGTGCCTGGGTGCCGACAGGATCGTCGCCCATGCGGAGCTTTATATGGGGCTGGTGGAAATCGGCGTGGGACTTTTGCCAGGCGGCGGGGGATGTTTGAACCTGTGGAGAAAAATGACGGCCAATATTCCGGAAGCCGCCACGGATGTGGATCTGGCCAAATTTTTTGCTCCGACCTTCATGGCCATTGCCATGGCCAAAGTGTCCACATCGGCTGCCGAAGCCCGTGCCAACGGATTCCTGGGTCCCAACGACCGGATCATTTTCAACCGGGATTATCTGATCGGCGAAGCCAAAAAAGAAGTCCTGAAAATGGTGGATGAAGGGTATGCGCCGCCTGTCAAGCGCAAGATCAAGGTATTCGGTGAAGCGGCCCAAGGCATGATCAACGCCGAGCTCTTCAACATGGAAAACGCCAAATTCGTCAGCGAATACGACGTATTTTTAGCCAAACGCATCGCCTTTGTCATCAGCGGCGGAGAAGTGCGGACCAACAGCGAAGTGGATGAAGAAACCATTCTTGCGCTGGAACGCAATGCGTTTATCGATTTCTGGAAACAGGAAAAAACCGTTGCCAGAGTTGACCATATCCTGAAAACCGGCAAACCGCTCAGAAATTAGTTACAATTGGTAATGGCTCAGGCAGATGGACTGAAGGCTTTTGACAGATTAAAATACTTCCGCCTAAACACCTGAGTAATTATGTAATAAGGAGGACCTACCTATGAGAGACGCTTATATAGTTACATCCGTCAGAACCCCGGGATGCCGGCGAAGCAAGGGGGGATTCAAAGACACACGGCCGGAAGACCTGCTGTCCTTTATTCTTAACGCAGCCGTTGAAAAAACTCCGAATCTGGAGAAAAAACACGTGGATGACATGATGATCGGCTGTTCATTTCCAGAAGCCGAACAGGGCCTGAATATCGGCCGCATTGCCTCCCAGATTGCCGGATTCCCCCCGGAAGTTTCCGGTGCAACAGTCAACCGGTTCTGCTCATCCGGACTTGAAGCCATTGCCCTGGCATCCCTGCGGGTCATGTCCGGCTGGTCCGATATCGTCATCGGCGGCGGCATCGAATCCATGTCTTATGTGCCGATGGGCGGAAACGTTCCCCGGCCTCATCCGGATCACAGCAAGACGCGCGCGGATCTTTATGCATCCATGGGCATTACCGCGGAAAACGTCGCCAACCGGTATAAGGTTTCCCGCCAGGAGCAGGATGAATTCGCTTATCAGTCCCACGTGAAAGCCGGCGAGGCAAAAGCCAGGGGACTGTTTACGGAGATCGTTCCGACGCCCGCGGCAAAATTTGTCAAATTGCCGGATGGCACATACAAAAAAGAAACCGTCATCATCTCCGATGATGACGGCATTCGGGAAACCACCACGGTGGAAGGGCTTGCCAAATTGCGGCCGGTGTTTGCGGCCAATGGGTCTGTGACGGCCGGAAATTCCTCCCAGACCACGGACGGGGCCGCCGCAACCATCATCATGTGCGGCGAAAAAGTCAAAGCCCTGGGCCTTAAACCCATTGCCAAACTCAAATGCTACACCACCGTCGGGTGCGAGGCGGATGAAATGGGCGTTGGTCCCCGATATGCCATTCCCAAGCTGCTGAAGCTGGCAGGCCTTGGCATCAAAGACATTGATCTTTTCGAAATCAATGAAGCCTTTGCATCCCAGGCCATTTACAGCGTCCGGGAACTGGGCATTGATATGGCCAGGGTCAACATTCACGGCGGCGCCATTGCTCTGGGCCACCCCCTGGGATGCACCGGCGCCAAACTCTGCGCCACACTTCTGGCCAACATGAAACAGCGCGGTGTTAAATACGGTGTCGAGTCTATGTGCATCGGCGGCGGCATGGGTGCCGCAGCCTTATTTGAAATGTGCGACTAAAAAAATAAAAAAAAGGGGGGGGAATCAAACGCTTTCACCCCCCCCCCTTACTCATACCCTCTATCCTCACACCCGATGTCCATCCCCCTGTCCAAAGCGTCTCTGGACGCGTTCCATGACGGCCTGAGCTGTTTTTTCTTTCAAAATATCGCAGACCAGACTCCGCGATTCTTCAACATTCAAGGATCGAATCGTCTGTTTGGCCAGAGGGATTGCGTTTGGATTCATGCTGAATTCCTGAATGCCAAGTCCCAACAGGATGGGAATATGAAGGGGATCTCCAGCCATTTCCCCGCACATGAACACTTTTTTTCCTTTTGAATGAGCCGCATCCACGGTCTGCCGAAGCAGACGAAGAATCGCCGGATGCAGCGGATTGAAAAGATGGGCCACCTGACGGTTTCCCCGATCAATGGCCAGTGAAAACTGAATCAGGTCATTGGTTCCGATACTGAAAAAGTCAACAACATCCGCCAGAATATCGGATAAAATCACCGCCGAAGGAACTTCGATCATGATTCCGATTTCGATATCGCGGTTATGTGCGATTCCCTCTTGTTGCAACTCATCCGATACCGTATCGAGCATCGCTTTGGCTTCCTGGATTTCTTCAAAACAGGATATCATGGGAAATAAAATGCGTACGTTCCCATAAGATGCGGCCCTCAAAATGGCCCGGAGTTGGGTTTTAAAGATATCCGGGTGCCTGAGGCAATACCGAATGGCTCGAAGTCCTAGGGCCGGATTGTCCTCGACGCTTTCCATGGGCCGATCCAGCGCCTTGTCTCCGTTGATATCGAGGGTGCGGATGGTGACCGGCCTGGGTGCCACAACTTCCACAACGTCTCTGTATTTGTCAAAGAGTTCGGCCTCGCCGGGAAAATCCGGCCGCCCCAGGTATTGGAATTCGGTCCGGTAAAGGCCGATGCCGTCTCCGCCGTGATCCAGCACGGATACGATTTCTTCCGGAAGCTCGATATTGCCCATTACCATAAACCGGTGACCATCAAGGGTAACCGCATCCAGATGACTCTGCCGGTCCAGGGCCGCCATTTGCATTTCATACTGAATCCGGCGTTCTTCATACGCAACAAGGGTCTGCTCGGAAGGATGAACGATGACGTTGCCGGAAATGCCATCCACGATGATCAGATCATCGTTCAAAATGGTCTTTGTCGCATGATCCAGACCGGATACGGCCGGAATTCCCAGTGTCCTGGCGATAATACTGGTATGCGATGTTCCGCCACCCTTGTCCGTGACAAAACCCTTGACGCGTTCTAGTTGAATCTGGCTGGTCTGTGCCGGAGACAAATCCGCAGCCACCAGTACCACCCGCTTATCAATAGAAGCAATATTGATTTTTTCAGACCCGATGAGATTATTCAGGATTCTGTCCGATACATGGCCGATGTCTATGGCCCGTTCCTTCAGATAAGGATCAGACATATTCAGGAACATGGCTTTCAAGGAAGAAACCACTTTTTTTAGCGCCCATTCAGCATTGACACAATCCGCTTCAATGGTTTCTATAATTTTCCCGTAAAGCAGTTTATCCTTCAGCAGAATTACATGGGTTTCAAGAATATCGGCATGTTCTTTGATCGCATCGGGAGTATTCTCAATGATGGCCCGCAGTTCGTTTTTAGCCTTTTTAACCGCCAGTTTGAATCGCATGATCTCCGAATGAACATGGAGCTGAGAAATATGATATTTTTCAACAATATCAATACCCTCAACATCGACCAGGTACGCTTTTCCAATGCAGATACCCGGAGAAACGCCAATACCGGTAAGAATGATTTCCCCAAAGTCACTATCTGTCATGGCTAATTCTCTCCGAAACCGCTTTCAGCCAGGGCTGCAATAGCGTTCAATGTTTCAATGTCCTGAGCATTTTCAACAACAAACCGAATTGGGGATCCTTTGGGGCAATACAAGGAAAGGATATCAATAATGCTTTTGGCGTCGACCTGTTCCCCGTCGCTGATCATCCAGACCCTGTAAATGGCCTTTGCGGCAAGCATCGCAATCTGAGCTGCAGGCCTGGCATGAAGTCCCAGCGCATTAGTGAGCGTAATATCCCTTGAAATCATAGCATCTTCTGTCATCTGCAATCGACTTTTCCCGGACGGCCGCGATTTCAGAAAAGCCGCCGAATTTATCTTATTTATCATGCATTATATCGGGTAATAATTTATCAATAATAGCAATATTTGTCAATCCGTGAAACCTTTCAACTGCTCGATCCGCCAGCCCCTCCTGTTTTCCGGGTTGTGACAAACGGCTATTGGTGGTATTAATAAAGGTTATAAATTTCATGGTGCATTCGACGCTTCGGAGGTCACGTCTATACAGACCGATGAAGGAAGCGAAGGCGCAGATGATCATCTTGAGGAAAAATGACAAACTCGAATAAAATTAATACGCACCAATTGATCCTTGCTGGATCCAGCGGCGCACTGCTGACCGTATCATTTCCCAGTATCGGTCTGTCATGGCTGGCCTGGGTTGCCCTGGTTCCGCTGATGATTTCGCTACGGGGAAAGTCTCTTAAAAACGGTTTCAGGCTGGGATTATTGACCGGCGGCGTACATTATCTGACACTGATGTACTGGCTGATCCATACCCTGATGACCTTCGGCCACCTGCCCTTTTATTTGAGCGTGCCGATTCTTTTTCTGCTTGTCGCTTACATGGCGCTTTATTTGGCGGTTTTTGCAGCAGCTTTTGCATGGACCACAGATACCCAGCCCGTCTGTTTTATATCGGCCATGCCGGCAGTATGGGTTGCCCTGGAATATTTCAGATCCTTTTTTTTATCCGGATTTCCCTGGGAATTCCTGGGATACTCTCAGTACCGTCAGTTAACTCTGATTCAGGCAGCCGACTTGACCGGCGTTTATGGCATCTCTTTTGTGATCCTTTCAATTAACGTGGCGGGATTTCTGCTCTGGCAATACTTTTCGGAAAGGCAGTCTTCAAGCGCCATGCAAAAACGCCGTTCGGCAGCAGCCGGCATTGCCGTTTCCTTCCTTCTGGTGCTTTATATGCTGGGATATGGCCAGTGGCGCATCAGTTCCATCGATGCCCAAATATCCAAATCGCCTTCTTCGAAGATCGCCATTGTTCAGGGCAATATTGATCAGGCCATCAAATGGGATCCGGCTTTCCAAATCTCGACAACCGAGAAATACCTCGCTCTTTCTAAATCGGCAAAACAATCAAGCCCCGACCTGATTGTCTGGCCGGAAACCGCAGCGCCGTTTTATTTTCTCTACAATGCCGGCCCGACGGAAATGGTCATTAAAGGGGTTAGGGAGACCGGAACCAGTTTTTTGATCGGCAGCCCGTCCTTTATCCGGCAAGATGACCACCATGCCGATTTTTTCAACAGCGCTTTTCTGATTGATCCGAACGGGAATGTAACCGGGAAATACGATAAGGTCCATCTCGTACCTTTTGGTGAATATGTTCCGTTACAGGAATGGTTTCCGTTTATTGGAAAAATCGTCGAGGAAGTGGGCGATTTTAAGTCCGGCCAAAAAGGCCAGACCCTGATCTGGGGGGAATTTCCCCTGGGAATTCAGATCTGCTATGAAATGATATTCCCGGATCTATCCAGAGAAATGGCCAGAAACCGGGCGGCATTTTTAATTAACATGACAAACGACGCCTGGTATGGTAAAACTAGTGCACCGTATCAGCATTTTTCCATGGCCGTTTTCAGGGCTCTTGAAAACCGCAGGTCCCTGATACGCTCCGCCAATACCGGAATCAGCGGATTTATTGATCCAATCGGCAGGATTATCGCATCAACGCCGCTGTTCGAAGAAGCCGTGATCACCCGCTCTCTGCCTGTATTAAAAACGGAATCCTTTTATACCCGATACGGCGATGTTTTTGCCTTAACCTGCATGGCAATCAGCATCCTGTTATTTTTACGCTACGCCATTACCAATAAAAATATTTTCACTAAAGGAGGCCCATTATGTCTTTGGAAATCAAACAGACGATCAAGGAACTCTATCAAAAATTAGAACCGTTCAAGGGGTATCTTTGACCTGGCTGGCAAAGAAAGACGACTGAAGGAAATTGAGGCCATGATCGCCGGCAAGTCTTTCTGGGACAATCCGGAAAAGACCACGGTCATATTAAAAGAACGCACCCTGCTGTCCACAAAGGTCAGCGGCTTGAAAAATCTTTACCAGGATCTGGAAGACAGCGAGATCCTGCTGAACTTGGCCATGGAAGAATCCGACGCTGAAGCCCTTGGCGAAGTCGTGCGGCAACTCGGCCAGATTGAAAAACGCATTCAGGATCTCTCCTTAAGTTTAATGCTGGATGGCGAAGACGACCTTAATAACGCCATCGTTTCCATCACCGCCGGCGCCGGCGGAACCGAAGCCCAGGACTGGTCCGAAATGCTGTTTCGCATGTATGCCCGGTGGATCGAGCGGAAAAACTTCAAGATGGAAATCGTGGATTACCAGCCCGGTGATGAAGCCGGCCTCAAGGGTGCAACGTTTACAGTGGCCGGCGAATATGCGTACGGATATCTGAAATCCGAAAACGGCATTCATCGCCTGGTCCGCATTTCGCCGTTTAACGCCAACGGCAAACGTCAGACATCGTTTTCATCGGTTTTTGTCTATCCGGAGCTGAGCAGCGAAATCGTCGTGGATATCGATGAAAAAGATCTCCGCGTCGATGTTTTTCGGGCAAGCGGGGCCGGCGGCCAGCATGTCAATAAAACCAGCAGCGCGGTCCGGATTACCCACCTGCCCTCTGGGATCGTTGTCGCCTGCCAGCAGGAAAGGTCCCAGCACCGCAACAAGGATTTGGCCATGAAAGTGCTGCGATCCAAGCTCTATCAGCTTGAAAAACAGCGGCAGGACGACAAGCTTCAGGAAATGCATGACACCAAGGATGAAATTGCCTGGGGAAGACAGATCCGCTCCTATATCCTTCATCCCTATCAAATGGTCAAGGATCACCGGATTGACCTGGACATCGGCAATGCCCAGGACGTGCTGGACGGGTCTCTCGATCCGTTTATCGAAGGGGTGCTGATGGCCGGAAAATCAAGGGGACTGAAGTAGACATATGGATCCCGTGGAAGTCATCACCGCACATTACCAGCCAGGATCAGCGCTCAGTGAGATGCTGATCGCTCACAGCCGGCTGGTGGCGCAAAAAGCCCTTGCCATTGCCCGAAGCCTCGAAAGCCTGAATCCGGACATGGACTTTATCCATGAAGCGGCCATGCTGCACGATATCGGCATTTTCATGACCAATACACCCGAACTTGGCTGTACCGGAAACCTTCCCTATATCTGTCACGGATATCTGGGAAGGGCGCTTCTGGAGCATGCGGGCCTGGCCAGACATGGCCTGGTCTGCGAGCGGCACGTGGGCGTCGGGCTCACCGTGGAAGAAATTGAGACCCGGAATTTGCCGGTCCCCCTTCGCGACATGACCCCTCAAACGCTTGAAGAGCAAATCATCTGCTATGCCGACAAATTTTATTCCAAAAATGGCGGCACGCATCCGGCTGTGGAAAAATCGGTGGACCAGATTATTCAGGGTCTTTTCCGCTACGGTCAGGATAAGATAGATCGGTTTTTATTCTGGCACCATCAGTTCGAAGCATCGGTGAATCCACATCCGGTCGATCCCGCGTGATGTATAAAAACAATGGTTATGGGACGCGGGAATCTTACGGCACCTTCTTAAGATGAAACCGGATCGCATCTTTTTTCGCCTCGCCATCCGCAGCGCCGCCGATCCGCCCGATTCTGCCTTCATCCTCAAGATACCGCAGATGCGAAATGGCCTCCCCGGTTGCAAACCATTTCTGGGCAACCGGGAATTCCTCCCAGGAACCGCGGATATCCCAGGTCATTCTGGAAGCAACCGCATAGGCCGTGAGGGGGTAACCCCCCAGAATTTTCAGAACTTCGTCAAGTCGCTGTTCATGGTGTGTTTCGAGTTCCTGAATTCTTTGCGTGCAGTTGGAAAACAGCGAGCGGTGCCCGGGAAGAACCAGATCCACGGCAACGCCCCGAATCTTATCGAGACTTGCCAGATAATGCCTGAGGGGATTTTCGGCGTCCGACCAGCACTGGATATTGGGCGTGATGTCTCCCAGGATATGATCGCCGGCTATCAGCAGCCGCTGATCCGGTTCATACAGGCAGATATGCCCCAGGGTATGGCCAGGGGTTTCGATGCATTCAAAACCATAATCCCCCACATCGATCCGGTTCCCATCCGCCAGAAAGTTTAAGGCCGGCATCCAGTCCGACCCGTACTTATTTCCCGGATGCTGCTCAAGCGCCGAACGAAGCGCATCTTCAGGAAATCCGTTTTTAGCTGCAAAGGCGATCATGGGTTCAAATCCTTCCCAGGATTCCATGATTTCAGCATCCGGCCGGCTGAAAAAAATCTGACTTGTTCCGGTCGCCAGGCGGGTCACCAGGCCAAAATGATCGGCATGAAGGTGGGTGATGAAAAAATCCGTCCGCGACAGATCGATCCCCAAAGCGCCCAAACCTGTCTGCATGGCCTCCAGACAGGTTTTTTGATTGAACCCCGTATCAATGACCAGATTCCGGTCTTTTCCTTTTACGACATACGAGTTCAGGGATTTCAGCGGACTTTCGGGAAGGGGAACCTCGATGCGATAGAGGTTACGACATATTTCCTCGGGCATGACAACATCCTGTGGATCATCTTAAAATTCCTGAATATCCATGGCCATGAATCAAAGCATGAATGTTCAAGAGGTTTACAAATCACCCCGAACATTTGTGCAAACATCAGGACTGGACACCATTCAGCGGATCGGTTTCCTTAAACAGTACGCTTTTCAGCCAATCAATGCCAAAACCCAGCAGGGCCACATCATCGGTTTTGATTTTTTCCAGCACTTGATCGTCCATTGGGTATCGTTTGAGAAATGAGCTTTCCAGAACAAAATCCCGGAACCGATCGATATCATAACTGACCATAAAAAAGAGCTGCTTGGCTTTTTCCGTGAGTTGAACATTCATGGGGAAAGACCGCTTGCGAACCACAAGGTCCGTCCACCCCGCATTGATCTCGTCATGAACATCCACACCCTGATCCCGTCGCCAGTCCCGAACGGTCCAGTTCTTGTCTTCTTCAAAGCCCTTGCAGTGCGGCTCTTCGATCTTGATATAAAAGCCCTCATCGTCGGCGCCTTCCTTGTGGCTGAGAGAGGCGACACCAATCGGATAATACCGGCAGGTGGTGGGACGGTCCGAATAGACCAGACATCCGTCGTCCCGGACAAACGGGCAGGATCGGGATTCATCATCCAGAAGTTTCAACAGGACCAGCGGCAGATCGGTTTTTTCAAGCAGTTGCGGTACCGAATACAGGGCCAGGAACTGGCCTGATGTCAACTCCAGTCGCTTTTTCAGAAGAATGATATCATACGGCGTCAAAATGATACTGATGCCTCTGCAGCACCGGGTAAAACAACTGACGTCTTTATGACATCGAAACTTGAATTGACTCTCCAGGCCCAGCCTAACCGGTGCAATGCGAGCCTGTCCGTCATGATGATCAAAATTCATATTTCATTTCCTTTCAACAACCTCATTTTTTTTGAAAATATATCGAAACGGCGATTTAAAGTCAATGCAATCATTCTCGGGCGCCGCAAAAGCACAATTGTAAATTTCATGGCTTTATGATAAAGTAATTGTTTATTCAGGACAAATATCTTGATAAATGAAGCCGATCTGATTATTAGAAAGACTTCCACGAAATTGACGAAGTCATCACTTGCAAGGGGGTGCCCATCGACATCATACCGTTAAAAACCGAGATGCAGGATAGGTCAAACCACCTGAGAAATCAGGGAAAAACCATCGCATTTGTTCCCACGATGGGCTATCTTCACGAAGGCCATCTGTCCTTGATGAGACTGGCCAGGAGCATGGCCGATACGGTGGTGGTCAGTATTTTTGTAAATCCCACTCAGTTCGGGCCCGGCGAAGACCTTGGCGCCTACCCCAGGGATTTCGAACGCGATCAGTCTCTTTGCCGGAAAGAAGGCGTGGACATCCTTTTTTTCCCGACCGCGGCACAGATGTACGGCCCCCGATTTCAGACATTTATTACCCTTGATCAGCTTCCACTTCACCTCTGCGGCATCTCGAGGCCGGTCCATTTCAGAGGGGTTGCAACCATCGTGACCAAGCTGTTCAATATCGTCAAACCCCACACAGCCATATTCGGCCAAAAGGATTATCAGCAGGTCAGGGTCATTCGGCAACTGGTTCAGGATCTGGATATGGACATTCAGATCACCAGCGGCCCCACTGTCCGGGAATCCGACGGACTTGCCATGAGCTCCCGCAACGCCTACCTGAGCGCATCCCAAAGGCCGTCCGCACTGTCCCTGTATCAGGCGCTTTGCCAGACCCGGGGCCATCTTGAGAACGGATTGACAGACGCCAAAACCCTGATCCAATCGGCTGCCGGTCTGATCCTGTCTTTTCCTGAAACCGCCATTGACTACATTGCCATCTGCGATCCGGATACGCTGGAGGACATCGGAACCATCGACAGACCCGCGGTCATGGCACTCGCCGTAAAAGTGGGGAAAACCCGCCTGATTGACAACATGATGCTATCGCCAAAATGATAACCATTTTTTTCCCTGACGGTCACCGAACGGGAACCCAATTGATATGGAACAAGGAGAACTCATGAGCGAAAAATTCTTTTTTACTTCTGAATCCGTAACCGAAGGACATCCCGATAAGGTTGCGGACGCGGTATCGGATTCCATTCTGGATGCCATTATAGCACAGGATAAAAACTGCCGGGTGGCATGCGAAACACTGGTCACCACCGGTCTGGTTTTCATTGCCGGAGAAATTTCCACGGCCTGTTACGTGGAAATGCCTGAAATCGCCCGAAACACGATCAAGGATATCGGCTATCATTCTTCTCAGATGGGATTTGACTGGAGGACTTGTTCGGTACTCACCAGCATCGACCACCAGTCTCCGGATATTGCACAGGGCGTCAATACCGGTGAAGGCCTGTTCAAGGAACAGGGTGCGGGCGACCAGGGACTCATGTTCGGTTTTGCCACGGATGAGACGCCGGAGCTCATGCCCATGCCCCTGATGTATGCCCACAAACTCTGCCATCGCCTGTCAACGGTCCGCAAAAACGGGAGTCTCGATTTTCTCCGTCCGGACGGCAAGTCTCAGGTCACCATTGAATACGAAGACGGCATTCCCAGACGGGTGGATACCATTGTGATTGCAGCCCAGCACAAGGCAGATGTCACGTATGAAGATCTGAAAGAAGCCATCATCGAGGAAGTCATCCGAAAAGTCATCCCCAGACACATGATGGATGGCGACACCCGTTATTATATCAATGCCACGGGAAAATTCGTCATCGGCGGCCCCATGGGAGACTGCGGCCTGACCGGACGAAAAATCATCGTCGATACCTACGGCGGACAGGGAAGCCACGGCGGCGGCTGTTTTTCAGGTAAGGACCCCTCCAAGGTAGATCGCAGCGCATCCTATATGGCAAGGCACGTGGCCAAGAATATCGTCGCCGCCGGAATCGCCAAAAAATGCGAGATTCAGATTGCTTACGCCATTGGCGTTGCCGAACCCGTATCCATCATGATCGACATGATGGGAACCGGCCTGATTCCCAAGGAAAGAGTCAAGGAAATCGTCCTTGAAGTATTTGACCTGAGGCCGGCGGCCATCATCGAGCACCTGGACCTGCTGCGTCCCATCTACAGGAAAACCGCCGCTTACGGCCATTTTGGCAGAACCGAGCCCGAATTTACCTGGGAAAACACTCAGATATCCAGCGTCCTCAGGGAAAAAGCAGGGATTTGATCAATCAAAGGAGAATAACGTCGTGTTAGATATTGACCTTTCGCTTCCATACAAGGTTGCCGATATGTCGCTGGCTGATTTTGGGAATAAGGAAATGAAGCTGGCTGAAAATGAAATGCCCGGCCTAATGTCTGTGCGGGAAAAATACGGCCCTTCAAAACCCCTCAAGGGGCTTAAGATCATGGGCAGCCTTCACATGACCATTCAAACCGCCATGCTCATTGAAACCCTGAAGATTCTGGGCGCCGATCTTCGCTGGGCCACCTGCAATATTTTTTCAACCCAGGACCATGCCGCGGCAGCCATCGCAAAAAATGGCTCGGCAGCCGTATTCGCCTGGAAAGGTGAATCCCTCGAAGAGTTCTGGTGGTGCACGGAACAGGCCCTGATCTGGCCGGACGGAACCGGCCCGGACCTGATTGTGGATGACGGCGGAGATGCCACGCTCTATGTCCACCAGGGCGTGGCAATCGAAAAGAATCCGTCTCTTCTGGATCAGGCTTACGACAGCGTGGACATGCAGTGCTTAATGGCCAGAATGAAGGCCAGTTTCCGGAAAGACCCCAAACTGTGGACAAAAATCGCGGCAAATATCCGCGGGGTTTCCGAGGAGACCACAACCGGCGTTCACCGGCTCTATCACCTTGCCAGAAAAGGCGAGCTGCTCTTTCCGGCATTTAACGTCAATGATTCTGTCACCAAATCCAAGTTCGACAACCTCTACGGGTGCCGGGAATCCCTGGCGGACGGCATCAAGCGGGCAACCGACATCATGATTGCCGGAAAAGTGGCGGTGATCTGCGGATACGGCGATGTGGGAAAAGGCTGCGCCCAGTCCATGCGGGGATTCGGCGCCAGAGTCATCATCACGGAAATCGACCCGATCTGCGCGCTTCAGGCAGCCATGGAAGGCTATCAGGTCATGACCATGGAAGAGGCTGCGCCGCTTGGCGATATCTTTGTCACGGCTACGGGCTGCTACCATGTCATTACCGGAAGCCACATGGAAAAGATGAAAAATGAGGCCATCATCTGCAACATCGGCCATTTCGACAATGAGATCCAGATGACCCATCTGGAAGGCAATCCCAAATGCGTCAAAGAGAATATCAAGCCCCAGGTGGACAAATGGACCCTGGAGTCCGGCAGATCCATCCTGATTCTGGCTGAAGGCAGGCTGGTCAACCTGGGATGCGCCACGGGCCACCCCAGTTTTGTCATGAGTAACAGCTTTACCAATCAGTGCATGGCCCAGATCGCCCTGGCCACCCAGAAACATGAATGCAAGGTCTATACCCTGCCCAAGCTCCTGGATGAAGAAGTCGCCAGACTTCATTTGGGAAAACTCGGCGCAAAACTCACCCGCCTGACGCCTTTTCAGGCCGATTATTTGGGCGTACCGGCTGAAGGGCCGTTTAAGCCGGACCATTACCGGTATTGATCCAAACTGGCAATGGGTCGTAGGCATGGGCTACAAGCTTTTATTCTTACCCTTGACCGACGACCCTTTACCGGATTTATTTCCGGTTATCTTCTATTAGCTCCCGCGCCACCCGAATATCATAAGCCTGCTTCGGGTCAAAATGTTTTTGGGTGCTCATCCGGGATGCCTCCATAATGGCTCTGTAAGGCATCCAGCCATGGGCTTTCCAAAGCTCGGCATCATCAGCGCTCCACAACCTGAAGCAGATGACGCCGTCATCGTCCTGTACATACATCCGCACACGTTTATTATCCGGAAATGGATAATAATATAAGCCGTTTTCGTCTTTCATAATGGGGTCTGTTGAACTTTCGATCTATCGGGTTGCCCGGTTAAAGTGTTAACAAGTCGGTTATCATGTAACATACTAAATCTTTCTCACCGTCTTTGCAAAAACATTTTTCAGTCAAACATCAAGCGCTTGAGCCTCTTGCTTAACTCTGAAAAACTGCAATTCCCATGAAAATATAGATCCAGATTTTCGAGGCACTCTATATTTTGTGGCCGAGATCCTTCTTGACACATAATATCCTTCTTCCTATACTTGCAGCCATAAATATGGAAGTCCTTATTAATTAATATCAGATCGCTGCCACGCGGGGATTCAATGAGGCAGCAACGGCAAAAACCGGAAAGGAGGTGGGTGAATTCGAATCAGTAGCATTCCATTTCCATTCACACAAAAACAGGGAGGAGTGAATATGAAAAAAATGATGTTTTCGTATTTTATAACGCTGAGTTTTCTGCTCTTTGTCCTCTGTCCGGCTTTTGCAGCCGAAATAAATTTGGATCTGGCCCAAAAAACCGATTTATTACGGCAGGACTTTGGATCAGGAACATATACCGCATTCACAATGATCTGGGCCGGAGATGTTAATTACCAGGGAAACAAGATCGGAGACTATACAGCCAGTGTCACAAAAACAACGTACACGGGAAGCAACGGGTGGTCAATGAACTATGAAATTATCATCCCCACAGGAGGGGAGCCCATAGGTGATTTTGTATCGATAAGAACGACCCATATAACGACTGGAAGCGGATCGGATAAGGGGATCATCTACGCCGCCTCCCCGAAATTCAAGTTTCTTGTAGGCAATGAGGTTACAATCACCGGAAATACGATGAATATCCATTATTGAGCGCACCTTAAGACCATCTGAAGACGGTGCAGGGCAAAAGAATCGACCCTTCCGTTGTTTATTTTTGTCGAGCATTTGGCGGGCCTTTGACTCAAAAAGCTCAGTAAAGCCCCGATCTGATCTCGGTTTTCTGCTATTACAGCACTATACCGGAGAAACCATGGCCCGCTCCCCAAGATTTCCATACCGGTGATAATTATCGCAGATGCTCTGCTCCTGGAAATAGTGCAGTAGCTCGATCCGACCTTCCATCAGGACCGGCATGCGGGAGATATAAAATCCTTTTTCAGCCGCTGCAGCCAGAACCACCGACGGCACCCGGTCCGGATGGCTATAACGGATCCGCTGGATCTTTGAAAGCATCTGAATCAGATCCCGATCGGTCTGATGAACCACTGGAGCGTCTTTGAGAAGGGCCCGGCCTTCCTTTGAGCCCAGAAACGCCGTGGTGGTGTTGGCAAGACCTGGCGGAATGCTGATGAGCAGCGAGCACCTCGAAATCCGGACCGCAGCGATCCTGGCCAGGGTTTCAAAAAGCGAGTCATCGCCATGAAGACGGACCGCAACGGTCCCCGCCGGAAGAAACCGGACGATGTTGTCCTGCCCCCTTAAGTGAAAATAATCCTTTTCAACCTGGAAATCCTGTTCCGCCCGATAAACATAGCTCTGAATTGCCCGGATGGTTTTTGAAACATCGGCTTCAATACCGGGAAAATGATTTCCGTCCAGTTTGATCCGCCATCTCCGGGAAAGCCGCAGGATCTCCGAGTCTTTCTGAATCGCGCCAATCGGGGGCAGGCCGGTTTCTTCAAAATTCATGAACTGACTCACATAATTGGGACCACCTGCCTTGATTCCCGATCCCAGCGCGGATTTTCTCATGCCGCCGAAGGGCTGCCGCAGCACAATGGCACCGGTGGTTCCCCGGTTGATATAAAGGTTGCCCGCCTTGATCCGGCTTTTCCAAAGCACCTGCTCCCGTTTATCGAGGCTTTCAATTCCGGACGTCAGGCCATAACCGGTCTGATTGACCAGATCAATGGCTTCTTCCAGATTCTGTGCGCACATGACCCCCAGAACCGGCCCGAAAAACTCCGTCAGATGGGTATGGCTTCCGGGCTTGACGCCCCATTTGATTCCGGGAGTCCACATATGCGGATTGGGGCTGATATTTTCGGGTTTCAGAGCCCAGGATTCGCCGGGCTCCAGTTTGGTGAGGGCGGATTTCAGGTCTCCGGAAGGAGGCTGGATCAAAGGGCCCATCCGGTTTTCAAAGGCCCATGCAGTGCCCACGGAAAAACTTCCGGCCGCATCCACGAGTTGTTTTTTGAAAACCGCATCTTCATAAACCTCTTTTTCGAGAATAAGAAGAGAGGTTGCCGAGCATTTCTGGCCACAGTGGCCAAATGCCGACTGAATGACGTTTTTGATGGCCTGATCCCGATCACTCATGGCGGTGACGATCGTAGCGTTTTTCCCGCCGGTCTCGGCAGCCAGAAAGACAGCGGGTCGCTCTTTCAGAATCCGCATCCCGGTATCGGTGCCGCCGGTCAGAATGATAAAGTCCACATCCGGGTGATGCGTTAGTTTTGCGCCAATGGTCGATCCCGCACAGGGTAGAAACTGGAGAACATTTTTGGAGACCCCGGCTCTCCAGAAGCATTGGCAAAGCTCCCATGCCACCAGAACAGCGGCTGAAGCCGGCTTGAAAATGACGGTGTTGCCCGCTGACAGAGCGGCCAGAATTCCGCCGCTGGGAATGGCAATGGGAAAATTCCAGGGAGAAATCACCAGCCCCACGCCTTTGCCCGAACAGCGGACATGATGCATGTCGGTAAAAGCCCTGGCCGAGTGCGGGTAATACTCTGCAAAATCGATGGCTTCGGAAACCTCGACATCCCCCTCTGAAAACACCTTTCCGGTATTGGCGGCGGCTGCGCCGATCAAATCCGCCCTTGCCATGCGAAGCTCTTCAGCCACGCGCGACAGGATTTCGTGCCGCCCGGCCAGGGACTTTTCGCGCCAGCCGTCGGGATCTGCTTTGGCAACCGAAACCGCAAGCTCAATGTCTTTTTCATCCGCCAAGACATAACGGGCGATCAGGGGCTTATCAACGGATTCTCCGATCCGTGAAATATCCAGGCATTCCCCGCAAGGTCTGCCTTCCAGGATCTCGACTCCGCCGGCAACAACGGGAATGATGAGCGGACTGCTGTCCGGAGCCATTTTCCACTTGCCCCGAATGGCATTGGCCCAGATCCGGCTGGGTTCAAGGGACCAGTCCGTGTCGGCTTCATTGGTGAATTCGTCCGAATAAAATGAGCCCGCATCCAGAGATCTTTTGGCAGAAAATGTTTCCGTCATGCGGTTCTGGGAACGCCTGGGGGCTTTGGGAACTATTTTGCGGTGGTGATAGGAATTGACAAACTGGTCTTTTAAGAAATCCCAGGCTTTTGAATCGGTTTTCAGGTTAAACGAGTGGCGGAGAAAATTTTCTTCCGCAGTATTCTCATCGAGCCTTCGAATCAGATAGGCAATGGCATTGATGAACTGGTCCCGGGTTGCAACCGGCGCATACAACAGCATATCACCCGTGGACTCCTGAATGGCACGCCTGACATGGTCAGCCATGCCTTCGAGCATCTCAAAGCTCATGTTCGCGCTCACCCCCAGGTGTTTGGCCAGGTTAGCGGCATAGGCCAGCTCAAACAGGTTGTGGGAAGCAATTCCCAGATGAACGGCCTGAATGTTTTCCGGGATCATGCCATAGTCCACCATACGCTTGTAATTGGCATCCACATCCAGCTTGTTATCATAAGGAGCCAGGGGCCAGTTGTGCAGGCTCGATTCAACCAGTTCCATTTCCATGTTGGCGCCTTTAACGATCCGGATCTTGATCGGAGCACCCCCGTCAGCAACCCGCTTTTTGGCCCATTCGGTCAGCTCAATTTGGATATCGCAGGAATCCGGCAGATATGCCTGAAGGACAATTCCGGCAGAATGCATCTTAAACTCCGGTTCATCAAGAGTTTGCGTAAACGCCGCATGCGTGATGTCCAGATCCCGATATTCTTCCATATCCAGGTTCACGAATTTGAGTGCCCGGACGCCGTTTTGGCGGATGAAACAGTGGCTCTGGGCCGTGCGGTAAAGCCTGGACAGACGTTCCTTTAAAATTTTTACCGTGTGTTCAAAAGCCAGGGAAGAAATCTGGGAATAAATGGTTGAGATCTTGACCGAGATATATTCGATTTCCGGATTCCGGAGATCTTCCAGATACGTTTGCAGGCGGTCGGCAGCCTCTTCCTCACCCAGGACAGCTTCCCCGAGGTGATTGAGGTTCATACGAACGCCTTCGGCTCTGCGCATCTGAAGGTGACGATGAAGCGCTTCGGCTTCCCCGGCAATGATGGAACGGCTGCTGTCCGAGCGCATTTTTTCGATGATCCTGGGAACCGATATGGACGGAACATGCCTTCCCATGGCAAGGAAGAGACGCATGAGAAGTTTTTCCGAAACCTTGAAGAATTCGGGAATACCATGGGTCCGCATCAGATCGTTGATCTGGTCCGCCACACGGCCATAACTGCCGGAGCGAAATCCCTGATCCATCATTTTGGTCAGGATCACCTTATCCATCGGGCTGCTTAACAGGCGCATCATCATTTCCTGGATGGCGCGTTCTTCCGGACTCAGGAGCTCATTGGCCCGTTTTTGCCAGCGTTCGGCCAGGGCAATGGCTTCCTGTGAGAGGGTATCGGAAATACTGGGTTTCATCAGAAGGTACCTCCGCTGCTGATTTGCTGCTGTTTTTTCTGAATCATGTATTGATTGAACCGCCGGACATGGAGCTGGGCCAGCCTGCGGGCCTTTTGCGCATCTGCGTTTTCGACCGCCTGAACGATATCGCAAAGATCACTGAAATTTTCTTCGATCACATGGGGTTCACGGGGAAGAAAATTTTCAAAATACGGGTGAATATTTTCATGCAGGGTCTGAAGAATGGATATATACATGGGGTTTTGCGATATCCGTGCCAGGGCCTGATGCAGATGCTCATCCACCCGGATAAAATCATCTTGATGGCTGATGCCGTTATCCTTGTACTGGCGGGCTTCCTCCAGCAGCAACCGGAGCTGCCGGATATCAGAAGGGGTTGCCCGTTTAGCTGCCAGGGCAACCACATTGCCTTCCACACCTTCCCTGAATTCCGCAAGGTGCTCCAGGGAAACCCGCTGAAAACGGATCAACAGGGCCAGATTCTCGCTGATTTTCTCTGTGGTCAGGCCCTTGATCACAGTCCCGCCGTTTTTCCCCAGCCGGACTTCAACGAGCCCTTTTTGTTCCAGAACCCTCAGGGCTTCCCGAAGCGTTCCCCGGCTGGTTTCGAATCTTTCCATCAGATCCCTTTCAGGCGGCAGGGTATCTCCGACATTCAGTTTTCCATTCAGAATGGCTTCTTCAATCTGGTCCACAACATCCTGGTAAATACGGTTTTTTCGGGCTTTTTGAAACATGGGTCGAGGTTTTTCCGCTTGCATTGATTAGCATCATTATAATGGTTGGACCATTAATAACCCCAAAAACCTCCTCCAGTCAAGAACAAAACAAGAAGCGCGGTTTTCAGGGAGCAAGCTGAATGAGATGAAGAAACTTCAGGCACCAGTAGCCCATCAATGCGGTTATCGGCAGCGTCAGCACCCATGCCCAGATCATGCGCTCGACAATCCCCCATTTCACGGCGCTGAATCGTTTGGTTGCCCCAACGCCCATGATGGACGTTGAAATGATGTGGGTTGTGGACAGGGGAATCCCCCAATGCGAGGCGATTTGAATCACGAGAGCGGCAACGGTTTCCGCTGCAAAGCCGTGAATGGGCTGCAATTTGACCATTTTATGCCCAAGGGTTCTGATAATCCGCCAGCCTCCGGCGGCTGTTCCTGCAGCCATTGTCATGGCGCACACGACTTTGATCCAGATATGAACCTCAAATTTCGTGGATACCAGAAAACTCATCCAGTCGGGCAACTCCCGGAACATCCCCGCCTGGGTTGCGGTATACAATGACAGCGCGATAATCCCCATTGTTTTCTGGGCATCGTTTGTACCATGACTGATTGCCATCAGCGAAGCGCTCGCCAGTTGCAATTTATTAAAAACCGCATTCACATGACGCGGGGTCTGTCTTCTTAACAATAACAACAACAACCCCATTAACAAAAAGCCTCCGATCATTCCCACGATCGGAGATATGACCATGGGAACAATCACCTTAGGCCAGAGACCTTCCATGTTATGCGTTATCGGATTGAAATATGACCACCGGATAACAGACCAGTTCTCATGGGCCGATGCCAGCGTTGCGCCGCTCAAACCACCGATCAGCGCATGACTGGAGCTGGATGGCAGCCCGAACCACCAGGTGAGCAGTCCCCAGATGATGGCACCCACCAAAGCGCAGATTATCGTCTGGAGCGTGACAAACTGAGTATCCACAAGCCCCTTGCCGATGGTCGTGGCCACTGCCGTACCCCACAGCGCCCCTATTAAATTGCTGACCGCCGCCAGAAGAATAGCCTCCCGGGGCTTCAATACTTTTGTGGAAACAACAGTGGCAATGGAATTTGCCGTATCGTGAAATCCATTGATATATTCAAATATCAGCGCCACGAGAACCACACAGAAGACCAGAATCATAAACTCCTCTCGGGCAGCCAGGGATAGTTTTACCGATTACGATATACCGGCTGGCCGCTGGCTGCGATTTACGAATTTTTCAATACAATATGAAATACCACTTTACCGGCGTCCCGGCAGCGGTCAATGGCTTTTTCCAGCAGTTCATAAAGATCACGCAAAATGATCAGTTCCAGCATTTCGTGTTTACAATTATAAAGCGAGCACAACAGATCAAGCATCAACCGGTCCGCATCGCCTTCCAGTTCATGCAGCCGATCTCTCTGATCTTTGATTTTATCCAGCTTGGGATTCTGTCGAAGCGATCTGACCATCTGCAAAAGCGTTTCGGCTGCCTGATTGAGGATGGATATCTGCCGGGAGAAATCCTGACCTTGAAGCGGTTCATAAAAAAGGATAAACCGCTCACTGAATTTTTCAAGCATTTTCGGAATCTTATAGAGCGCATCCGATAATGACTCGATATCCTCGCGTTCTATCGGCGTTACAAAAGTTTTGCACAGATGCTCGTCAATATCCTCTGTAATGCGCCTGCCCTTGCGCCGGGCTTCCTTGAAATCGGCAAGGGCATTGGCCGAATCCGGGTCCTTTATCAGCATGATCAATGCATGGACATTGTTGCAGACCTGCTGCGCGCTGTCTTCCAGGAAATCAAAAAATTTTTCATCTTTTCCGAGTAATCTTTGTAAAGAAAACATAGCGTTATTTTCATCCTGAATGTATCGCTGTATGAGGGAATCATTTCAAATATTGGTGTTACTACCACATTTCGGGAAATTTAAATAGCGGCAGTTTTTATTTCATCATCAGTGAAAGGCCCTGCCATATATAAAAAAAGGGCATTTCCCTCGAAATGCGAGAGAAATGCCCTTTCATAACGGTTAATTTGTTAAACTAAATCTTAACAACGTTCTTTGCAGCAGGTCCCCGGCTTCCTTTTTCCACATCAAACGTGACCCGATCACCCTCGGCTAAGGTTTTAAACCCTTCCATCTTGATGGCTGAGTGATGGACAAATACGTCTCCGCCCTCTTCCTGCTCAATGAATCCAAACCCCTTCTTATCACTGAACCATTTCACTATTCCTTTTGCCAAAACACGACCTCCCTTAAAAAAATGTTTATTCGGGTCCCTGGATTTCAGATCGGGTTTCAGAACAGTGCTCTTGGGCAGGAACCCATTTCAAGGGATCCCCTGAACCGAAATAAAAGCCGGGAAAATATGTCGATAGTATAACTTAACCATTTATTGGCGGTCAAGAAAAAAACTATTGCGTTATCAATTTTTCTATTTTTGACAATTTTTCCAGGCCGGCAAGGTATGAATCCAATTCTGCTTTGACTTTTTCCTGTTTCAGATACTGGGACAACTGGTCCTTGACTTCAGCAAACTGCATAACACCTTCGGGTTTTATCTCGGCCAGTTTAATGATATGATATCCGAACTGGGTTTCCACGATACCGCTGGTTTCACCGGGCTTTAACGCCAGAGCCGCATCTTCAAATGGCTTGACCATCTGCCCTTTTGCAAAAAATCCCAGATCGCCCCCTTTTTCTTTGCTGGGGCAGTCTGACTGTTCCTTGGCCAGAGCTGCAAAATCCCCACCGGCTTTGAGTTTTTCCTGAATGGATTCTATTTTCTTGAGTGCTTCGGCTTTTTTGGCAGGATCGTCCTTGGGGTCGACCTTTACAAGGATATGACTGGCCTTAATCTGTTCCGGCTGTTTAAATGCTTCGGGATGGGTATCATAATAAGCCTGCGCATCCTGTTCAGTCACATTGATTTTTTCAACCACCTGCTTGTCGATGAGGGTCTGAATCGCCAGATCTTCCTTGAGCTGAGTCTTTATCTGCGCCTCGGTAAGTTTCATCTTGGCAAGCATTTCCTTGAACTCGGCATCACCCTTGAATCGTTGCTTGATACTGGAGAGTTTGTCATTCACCTGATTATCGGTGATGGTAATTTTTTGTTTTTTGCTTTCCTGGTTGAGCAGTTCCCGGTTAATAAGATTGTTCAGGACATCCATTCGAATGGTCTTTAATTGTGCTTCATCCATGGGCGCTCCAGATCGGGCCCTGCGCTGGATAACCCCTTCCATTCCCCGGTCCAGATCTGACTGCACAATCGCTGTTCCATTCACGATCGCAACTTTTTTCGAAGATTCATCTGCCGGTTTTGCGGCTTTTTTATCTGTGGCAGCCGGCTTCGCCTCTGTTTTCTTTTCCGCGGACATTACCGGGAAAGCCATCCCCGCCTGTATCATCAGCGCGACAGCCGCAAGGGTTAATACATGTTTACATCGTTTCATTCAATTATTCTCCTTCTTGGATTGGGGTAGTAAATGACTTCCTGTGAAATTTATTTTTTGATATAAGGTAAAAAATGATGTCCCTTTAACCATTTGTCAAGTTTTTGGGTTATTGCAACATCAATCTGGTCCTGTGGAAGAGAACAAGACGGAAATGATTTTTATCAACCTGCTGTATCCGGCGTCAGTTTTCTTGAATATTCGCAAGAACGGATTCCACCATCTCTTGAATTTCCGTAAGTCTGGCCCGGGACGCAGCCTCAAACCGAAGCACCAGAGCCGGCTGGGTATTTGAGGCGCGAACCAGGCCCCACCCATCGCCGAAGAGAACCCGGACCCCATCAATATCAATCACATCATAACGGTCCTTGAAATACGCCGTAATTTTTTTGACCACCGCAAATTTCCGGTCATCCGGGCATTCCACCCGAATTTCCGGTGTGGTAAAGGTTTGGGGAATATCCGACAAGAGCGCTGAAAGGGGTTTGTCGGTTCTGGATAATATTTCCAGAAGTCTGCAGGAGGCGTATGTAGCGTCATCATACCCCAGATACCGATCGGCAAAAAACATGTGTCCGCTCATCTCTCCGGCCAGTTCGGCGCCTTCTTCCTTCATTTTCTTTTTGATCAGGGAATGACCTGTTTTCCACATGATGGGCCGTCCCCCGTTTTTCTCAATATCATCATACAGGGTCTGGGAGCATTTGACTTCGGCGATAAAGGTGGCACCGGGTTTTCGGGAAAGAATTTCCCGTGAGAAGAGAATCATCAGCTTATCCCCATAGACGATATCGCCTTTTTCATCCACCACCCCGATGCGGTCCCCGTCTCCGTCATAGCCGATCCCCACATCCAGTTTTTTTTCCTGAACCAGAGCAATGAGGTCCTTCATATTCTTGAGTACCGTCGGGTCTGCTTCGTGGTTGGGGAATGTGCCGTCCATCTCGCAGAAAATATCGTGAACTTCAAGATTCATTGTTTTCATGATGGGAACTGCCACGACACCTGCAGTTCCATTTCCGGCATCCACGGCGATTCGAAGCCTTTTTTCAATGGTAATGTTCTTTTGCACAAATGCCCGATACGCCGGAAGCACATCCGCCGCAGCAAGGCTGCCGCCGGCTTTCACAAATGCCTTGGTTTCAATGATGCTTCGAATCTTCTGGATATCTTCGCCATGAATGGATCCGGAGCCCAGGCACATTTTAAACCCGTTGTACTCGGCCGGATTGTGGCTGGCGGTAACCATGACGCCACCTTCCTGCTCCAAGTGGTGAATGGAAAAATATAGAACCGGTGTCGGGCAGATACCGATGTCGGTAATCCGGCAGCCGGTGGACATCAGCCCTTCAATGAGCCTGCTGACGTAACGATCCGAGGAAATCCGGCAATCTCTTCCAACGGTAATCCGCGAACAGTTGTTCTGATTCAAAAACGTTCCGATGCCTTTCCCGATCAATACCACATCCGCTTCGGTCATATCTTTTCCCGCGATCCCGCGAATGTCATATTCTCTGAACATTTCCGAATTCATGCACTGATCTCCTTATTCTAAAGTAAAGCCGCGGGAATTGCCCGCAGCTTACCGCAAAACGTTCCTGGAACAGCCTGTTGATAAGGCTCTGAAGGCTTTTGATGATTGAATTCCCTGCAGAGAGCCTTCGGTCCCTGACATGAACCAAGCGTAATCATTAGCGATAATTCCGATAATCAATGCCATATTGCTGGGATTTATAGGCAAATTTGCGAACGGTTATTTTGACCAGTTGAGCTGCCAAAGTGACATTGCCCCGTGTATTTTTTAACGCGTCGATGATCATCTCTTTTTCAAGGTTGGCAACGGCCTCCTCGAGGGACATAGCAGGAAGCGTTCCGGATTCGGAGCCGGTCTGAAGCGTCGGCGGCAAATGATAACTGTGAATGACCCCCGCATCACAAAGCAAAACCGCCCGCTCTATGCAGTTTTCAAGCTCCCGGACATTGCCTGGCCAATGATAATTCATCAGCATGTCGATGGCCGGCGTTGAGAACCTGCGAATATCCTTGGCGTTTTCCTTGGTGTATTTTTCAAGGAAATAGTTTGCCAGAAGTAAAATATCGGTCTTACGTTCCCGGAGCGGGGGAAGATAGATGGGAAACACATTCAGGCGGTAATACAGGTCTCCGCGAAAGGTCTCCTCTTCAATGGCCATCTCCAGATTCTTGTTGGTCGCCGTAATCACCCGAACATCCACCTTGATGGTCTGGTGTCCGCCGACCCGTTCGAACTCTCTTTCCTGAAGAATTCGAAGCAGCCGGACCTGGACATCCAGCCCCACCGCACCGATTTCATCCAGAAATATGGTGCCTTTGTTGGCCATTTCAAACTTACCCAGCTTCTGTTTGATCGCGCCGGTAAAGGCTCCTTTTTCATGCCCGAAAAGCTCGCTTTCAATCAGGTTGGCAGGCAGCGCCGCGCAATTGACTTTGACAAACGGGTTTTTTGCCCTCAGGCTGTTGTAGTGAACCGAGCTGGCCACCAGCTCTTTACCGGTTCCGCTCTCCCCCCGGATCAGCACCGTGGCATTGCTTTTGGAAACCTGGGAAATCATCTGAAAGACTTCCCGCATCCGGCTACTGCTACCGATAATATTGGTAAAACTGTATTTGGTCTCCAGCTCGCTACGAAGCCTGCGATTTTCTTCCCGAAGCTGTTCTTTCTCCAGATGAATGGTTTCCAGATTGATGACATGCCGGGCGATCATGATTGCGATCACCGAGAGCAGCTTTTCTCCGTTTTTCAGCGAATAGGTTTCATCGTACTGGTGGTCGACACTGAGCGCGCCAATCACCTGGCTGCCTTTTTTTATCGGAACACAGATAAAGGAGACCTCATGATTCAGTTTTCCCCGCCTGGCTTCGGTGCGATCCAGAAAATGCGGCTCCTGGCTGACTTTGGGAATGGTTACGGCGTGACCTGTCTGAATCACCCTTCCGGTAATCCCTTCCCCGAGTTTATACTTTACCCGTTCAACGGCTGTCCGGGAGATACCATGCGCCACTTCAATGGTGATTTCATTGGTCAGGGGGTTTAACAGCGTGATCGTGCCGCGAATCATGTTGATGGAGATGGACAGCGTATCCAGAACCTTGTAGAGGGATTTTTTCAGGTCCAGATGTTCATTCAGCGTTTTGCTGATCTCATACAACAGGGTGACGTCTTCGATTCGTTTCATGGGTTCCGCTTGTTGATGGGCGATAGGTTCTGGAACAACATTTTTATTTCATGCCTGATCATGGCCGAGAGGCCATGACGGGTTAAAGGATAGAAAGGAGACCTTGGTTTTTCCATATGTCCTTTGATCATAAAGTTCGAATTCCGGATGATCGAAACAGATGGGCTCCAAAACAGAATGCTCGACAACGATACAGGCCTGCGCAGCCAGGGACGCGCTTTGCAGAAGGTGATGCAGGGTGGGGCCGATCATGTTCCGGTTGTAGGGCGGATCCATGAAAACCAGATTAAACAGCGGCCGATCATGTCGCAAAAAATTCAGGTTTTGAGCAATATCCCATTTCTGAACACGGGTTTTTTTCTCCAGGGAAAAAGCACGGATATTCTGTATAATCAGCGAGATTGCCTGAGCAGAGTCGTCAACAAGAACCGCGGATTCCGCCCCACGGCTCAATGCCTCGATAGCCATCGCACCGGTTCCGGCGAAAAGATCGAGAACAACGGCCTGCCGGGTTCGAAATGACAGAATATTAAAAATCGTCTCTCTCAGACGGTCTGACGTGGGCCGGGTCTGCTTCCCCTCCAGACGATGAAGCCTTCGGCCCCTGAGTTCACCTGCAATGATTCTCATCCGTCATCCCGCATCAGGGTTTGAGTTTTTCTTTCACCTTTTCCTTAAGCCAAGCCACCCAGGATTCCATGCCGTCCTCGGTTCGAGCGGAAATTTCAAATACCGGAATATCCGGATGAATCTGAACGATATTGCGAACCGCTTCATCCTTATCATATTCCAAATAAGGGAGAAGGTCAATTTTGTTTAGAATGGCGGCATCGCACACCCTGAACATCAAGGGGTATTTAAGGGGTTTGTCTTCTCCCTCGGTGACGCTGAGAACCACGACCTTGGCATCTTCTCCGATGTCAAATTCCGCCGGACAGACCAGATTTCCCACATTTTCCACAATGAGAAGATCCACATCCTCCAGCGTAAAGCTTTCCGCGGCCTTGGCAATCACATGGGCAGCCAGATGGCAGTCCCCGCCAAAAGCATCGGTATTGACCTGAACCACCGGGGCTCCGGTTTTGGCCAGCCGGTCGGCATCATTGGTCGTGCTGACATCTCCGACAATGACGGCGGTACGGACATCCGGCATCAATCTGCTGATGGTTTTCCCCAGCGTCGTGGTTTTTCCGGACCCCGGGGAACTCATGACATTCAATACAAACACTTTTTTGTTTGCAAAAAGTTTCCGGTTCTGCTCGGCTATGGTGTTATTCACATCCAGAACCTTTCGAACAACTTTTATTTCCATAACAAATTTCCTTTTTAAAAGCAGTAACAGCAGCAGCCTGCGGAAATTATGCGATCTCTGACTCCTGCTCGCCGTTTGCGTCTTCTTCAAGCTCGATGGATGAAATATCCAGCTCCTGGCCGGAGGTCAGTTCAATCGTGCCGCTGCCACACCGGGGGCAGGAAAACGCCGGCCCGTCAATGGTCCAGTGATTATCGCAGGACTTGCACCGGGCTGTCACGGGAATCTCTTCAATATAAAGCACGGCCCCGGCAATCGCAGAGTCTTTTGAGACAATATCAAAACAGAACCGCAGACTGTCCGGAACCACGGAAGACAGTTTGCCGATCTTCAGATGGACACCCTGCACCCGGCTGTTTTTCAGATGTTCGGGAATGGAAGCAGCGGCGATCTCGACGATCTGCATGGCAATGCCCATTTCATGCATGGATATTGATCCTTTTGTTTAAACGACTCACAGCTTTAACAAAAATGTAATATCATACCGCTGTTATCTTTCTTTGTAAATGGGGAAAATTGCGCTTTCACAAAAAAAGGCAAGAAGCAAGAAGGATACTACCCTCCCCTTACCCCTTGCCTTCATTATTTTTTATAATCAAACATTGTTAAGTTGAAGACTGAAAAACTCAGGGCAACGCCGTTTTGCCCTCAAACTTCAGTCTTCAGCCTGTATACGCCTGGCTCGTACTATTTGCCGAAAACGCTGGCGCAGAGTTCTCCCAGAGTCCCCAGATTTTCACACACGGTAATGCCGCAGGCTTTCATGGCGGCGATTTTTCCCTGACCCGTGCCGCTGCTGCCGCTGATGATGGCGCCGGCATGGCCCATTCTCCGGCCCGGAGGCGCGGTGAGTCCGGCAATAAAACCGATTACCGGTTTGGTGACATGCTGCTTAATAAATGTGGCCGCCTCTTCTTCTGCGGTTCCGCCGATCTCCCCGACCATGACGATTCCGGCAGTATCTGAATCTTTCTGGAAAGCATCCAGGCAATCGATGAAATTGGTGCCGTTGACCGGATCACCGCCGATGCCGATACAGGTGGTCTGTCCGATTCCTTGCTGGGTCAGTTGATGGACCACTTCATAGGTCAGGGTCCCGGAACGGGAAACCACGCCGATCGGTCCTCCCGGCTGATGAATCACCCCTGGCATGATACCGATTTTGCACTCGCCAGGAGTTATAATTCCCGGACAGTTGGGACCGATCAGGCGGCAGGATTTGCCGGAGAGAAAGTTTTTGACCCGCATCATATCCATGACCGGAATGCCCTCGGTGATGGCAACAATCATCTCCACGCCCGCATCGGCGGCTTCCATGATGGCATCCGCCGCAAAAGGGGGCGGAACGAAGATCATGCTGCAGTTGGCGCCGGTTGCCTTGACAGCGTCCTTGACCGTATGAAACACGGGGACATCATCCATTTTCTGCCCGGCTTTTCCAGGTGTCACCCCTGCCACGACCTTTGTGCCATAAGCCACGCACTGACGGGTGTGGAACTGCCCTTCCTTGCCGGTAATTCCCTGAACCAGAAGCCGGGTATTTTTATTGACAAATATGCTCACGGTGTTTCCTCCTAACCCTTAACAATGGCGGCCACTTTTTGGGCTGCATCTTTTAGATCCACTGCGGTCGTCAAATTCAGACCCGATTCGCTCAATATGCGCCGGCCTTCCTCGACGTTGGTGCCTTCCATGCGGACGACAACCGGAACCGTAATGCCGGTTTTTTTCGCAGCCTGAACCACGCCTTCGGCCAGAATATCGCAGCGAAGGATTCCGCCGAAAATATTGATGAGAATGCCCTTTACATTTTTATCGCTCAGGATGATGCGAAACCCGTTTTCAACCATCTCGGCATTGGCTCCGCCCCCGACATCCAGGAAATTGGCCGGGCTGGCCCCTGCCTGCTTAATGATATCCATCGTTGCCATGGCAAGACCCGCTCCGTTGACCATATTGCCGACGTTTCCATCCAGAGCGATATAATTGAGATTATATTTGGAGGCATCTACCTCGAGCGGATTTTCCTCGTCCAGATCGCGATATGCCAGAATGTCCTTGTGACGGAACAGGGCGCTGTCGTCAAAATTGACTTTTCCATCCAGTGCGATCACGGCCTGATCCGCGGTGATGATCAGGGGATTGATTTCGACCAGCGAACAGTCATAGCCCACAAACAAGGCATACAGGCGGCTTAACAGCGCCGTAAAAGGCTTGATGGTCTCCGGCGCCAGGTTGAGTCCATAGGCGACTTCCCGGCAATGGTAGGCCTGAATGCCGACCAGCGGATTGATATAGACCTTGATGATCTTCTCCGGCGTTTTTTCCGCAACCGCTTCAATGTCCATGCCGCCGGCTTCACTGGCGATAATGACGACCGTTGCGGTGGCCCGGTCCGGAATGATGCTTAGATACAGCTCTTTTTGGATATTCAGACCCTGTTCGACCAGGACCTTTTTCACCAGCCTGCCTTCAGGACCGGTCTGGTGGGTGATCAGGTTCATGCCGAGAATCTGGCCGGCGATAACCGCCACATCCGCTTTGGAGCCGGCCAGTTTGACCCCGCCGCCTTTGCCCCTGCCGCCGGCATGAATCTGAGCTTTGACCACAACCGGATATCCGCCGAGTTTTTCGGCAACAGCCTGGGCTTCCTGGACATTGAATGCCACACTGCCCTCGGGTATGGGAATGTTGTATTTTTTAAAAAGCTCCTTGGCCTGATACTCATGGATCTTCATCAGCTCTGCCTCCTCTTAAAAAACAGGGCCGGAATAAGACCCGGCCCCTGGTTGTATCAATAAATGGCAGCAGGTAACAGGCGATGGATAAAATCCGACAGCCTGCCTATAACCTATCTGTCCATATCTATCCAATCACACACAGCACGGCGCCTTTGGGAACAGAGTCGCTGCTTTTAAAATTGATGGATTTGATGGTGCCATCCACGGGAGCTGCAAGGGCGTTTTCCATCTTCATGGCTTCCAGTATCACCACGGTTTCCCCTTTGCTGACCGCATCGCCGACATTTTTATCAAATCTTACGATCATTCCCGGCATGGGCGCATTGATGGCAGTGCCATCCACCGGAGCTGCGGCAGGTGCGGCTGCCGCGGGCTTGGCAGGCGCGGGTGCGGCAGGCTTGGCGGCTGCGGGCGCCGGTGCGGGTGCAGCGGCAGCTACCGGTTTTGCAGGCTGAATGTAGCTGACAGCCGGGGCCCCGCCAATTTCTTCAACCCCAACCTCAAAATACGTGTCTTCCACAAACACATTGAATTTGCGCAGCCCATCGCCCTTGGCAGGTGCTTCTTTCTCGATTTTTTCAACCAGTTTTCCGGCAATCGCCTTCTGGATCAGTTCCTGCCTGGCCTTGGCCTGCTCAAGCGTGATGGGTTTGACATCATCGGGTACTGGTTCCTTGCCGTATTTCCATTGCAGGAATCGTTTGCCGGTTACCGGATACAGGGCGTAAATCAACTCATCATCCAGATCCATGGCCAGGCCCTTGACGTCTTCCTGGGCTTTTTTCAGTTCCGGCTCGATCACTTCAGCCGGCCTGCAGGTAATGGGCTCTTCGCCTCTGGCATATCCTTTCAGCGCTTTTTTCTGAACTTCCGCATTAATGGGAACCGCGGTTTTTCCGTAAAGCCCGTAACAAAGATCCTTGACCTGACCGGTGATCATTTTGTAGCGCTCATTTTCATCGTCGAAGAGCACGTTGTTCACGGTCTGAATCCCCACGATCTGACTGGTAGGCGTTACCAGCGGAATCTGTCCCAGATCTTTTCGAACCCTGGGAAGTTCGGCATAGACCTGATCGATCTTGTCCAGCGCATCCATTTCCCGAAGCTGATTCACCAGGTTGGAGAGCATGCCGCCCGGGGTCTGATGCAGGAGCACGTTGATGTCGATGATTGAAAGCTTGGTGTCATCCAGAAGCTGACGGTATTTGGGACAGATTTCTTTTTCGAGAATTTCATTGACGGCGGCAAGGGCTTTGATATCAAATCCCGTGTCCCTGTTGGTTCCCAGAAGCGTCATGACCAGCGGCTCGATGGCCGGGTGGGATGTTCGGTAGGCATAAGGCGACATACAGGTATCAATGATATCCGCGCCCGCTTCAATGGCCTTTAAATGCGACATGGACGACATGCCGGACGTGAAGTGGCTGTGAAGGTTGATCGGGATCTTCACGGCTTTTTTCAGGGCCTTGATAATCGCGTATGCGTCATAAGGCGCAATAAGGCCTGCCATGTCTTTCAGGCAGATGCTGTCCGCACCCATGGCCTCAAGGGCTTTTCCCTTTTTCACATAATAGTCCAGGTTATAAACCTCGCCGCCAAGCCGGGGTTCTGTCATGGTATAGCAGATGCAGCCCTGAAAATGCTTGCCGCAGGATTTAATGACCGGAACAACGGTTTCAAAATTCCGGTAATCGTTCAATGCGTCAAATGTTCGGAAAACATCCATGCCGTTTGCTGCGGCTCTTTCCACAAATGCACGGGCCACATCGTCCGCATAATTTCGGTATCCGACGAGGTTCTGAGCTCTTAAAAGCATGGAAAACGGGGTTTTCTTGATATAGCGTTTCAATGTCCTGAGCCGTTCCCATGGATCTTCATTTAAAAACCGGTGCATGGTATCAAATGTTGCTCCGCCCCAGGTTTCCAGTGCCCAGAAGCCGATCTCATCCATCATCTCGGCCACGGGAATCATGTCCTCTGTTCTGCCCCGCGTGGCAAACAACGACTGGTGGCCATCGCGCAATGTCAGATCCATTATTTTAACCGGATTCTGGGCTTTGGGTCTGTCCTTGGCGTAATTCATATTCGTCAGTTTTACTTGATCATGGTCACTCATGTTAAGGGTCTCCTCATCATCAATCAAATTATTAAAGTCGGTTCGGAAAGTTCAAGGTAGTCAGGCTGAAGGATTTAACAACCTTCAGCCTTATTTAGCGCAGCTTCGATCCCTGAAACGTCCGGAGCTGCATCAGGTTCCGCATGCTCATCATATCCTGCCTGCCGCTGATACCCCACAATTTTACCGGTGCAACGGGTTTGGACGGCTCAATTGCGGATTCGGCAACCGGTTCGGCCATGGACATGGCCAGAGCAGCGGCAGCATCTTCCTCCGAACGGATATAGCCGAAAACCGCTGAAATGGCTGCTGCCATTTTTTGGGACTGTTTGTTATCTGGTTTCATCATTCCCCCCTTACACGGGTATATTGCCATGTTTTTTCGGCGGCCGGGTTTCCCGCTTGCTGCACATGACCTCAAGCGCGTCAATCAGCCGGGGCCGGGTTTCGCTGGGGACAATCACCGCATCGATATAGCCTCTGGCGGCAGCGCAGTAAGGATTGGAAAACAGATCGTCATATTCCTGAATTTTCTCCATGCGCTTGGCTTTCGGATCCGTTGCCGTGGTGATTTCCTTGCGATGAATGATATTGGCGGCGCCGGCCGCGCCCATGACCGCAATCTGAGCGGTCGGCCATGCAAATGCCATATCGGCCCCCAGATCCTTGGAACACATGGCCAGATAAGACCCGCCGTAGTCCTTGCGGGTAACCAGAAGCAGCTTGGGCACGGTGGCTTCTGAATAGCACCAGAGCAGCTTTGCTCCGTGACGGATAATTCCGCCCCATTCCTGATGGCTTCCGGGCAGATACCCCGGCACATCGGCAATGGTCAGAATCGGAATATTAAAGGCATCGCAGAAACGGATAAAACGGGTGGCTTTGTCCGAGGCATTGATGTCAAGGCAGCCGGCCATGACATTGGGCTGATTGGCAATGATCCCGAGGCTTCTGCCGTTCAGCCTGGCAAATCCGATGAGGATATTGGGCGCAAAAAATTCATGGGGTTCAAAAAACACACCATTATCAACGATGGATGCGATTACCGCCTTCATGTCGTAAGACTGGTTGGGACTGTCCGGAATGATGGTATCCAGGGCCGGATCCACGCGGCGGGGATCATCGCCCGTATTCACGATGGGCGGATCTTCCATGTTGTTGGACGGCAGATAAGAGAGCAGGGTCTTCATTTTGATAATGGCATCCTGATCGCTTTCACAGGCAAAGTGGGAAACCCCGCTTTTTTCGTTATGCGCCATGGCGCCGCCAAGGTCTTCGAAGCTGATTTCTTCACCGGTAACGGATTTGATGACTTCCGGGCCGGTAATAAACATGTAGCTGTAATTTTTAACCATGAAAATCCAGTCGGTCATGGCCGGTGAATAAACGGCGCCGCCCGCGGTTGTCCCCATGATTGCCGATATCTGGGGAATAACACCTGAGGCCAGGGCATTGCGGTAAAAAATCTGACCAAAACCCGAAAGCGCATCCACGCCTTCCTGGATTCTGGCGCCGCCTGAATCATTCATGCCGACAAAGGGCACGCCGGCTTTCATGGCCAGATCCATAACCTTACAGATTTTTTTGGCGTGCATTTCCCCGAGACTTCCGCCGCGGGAGGTAAAATCCTGAGAAAATGCAAAAACCGGACGACCTTCCACCAGGCCGTGACCCGTAATCACGCCGTCACTGGGAACGTCTATCTTTTCCATGCCGAAATTGGTGCACCGGTGCGATACGAACATGTCAATTTCCCGGAACGTGCCGGAATCAAACAGCAAATCCAGTCTCTCCCTGGCGGTCAGTTTGCCTTTTTCCCGCTCTTTGGCGATGGCTTTTTCACCACCCATTTTCAGGATCTTATTTTCACGTTTCTTCAGATCCTTGATTTTGTCTTCCACAATACCCATTGCTATATCCTTTCTTATCTCATATTTGATGGCTTGGTAAAAAGTCCATCATCTTTGACGAACTTATCAATCCGGACTGTTGGCCGAACAGTCGGCCAGGCTGTCGGACGCAACGTAAGGATGACAACGATAGCCATAAAAGTCATCAGCAAGGCCATCTCATAGCTACGATGTAGCCAGTTAACTTACGAATTGTCAAGGAAAAAAAGTAATTGACTGGCTGCAACCGTTGACGACAACGTTCCGTTTTCCACCTGCAGCGCCAGTTGCGGCAGGCGCCGCTGAACTTCAGGATGACGGTTAAAGCGGTCTTTCAGGCCTTCCTCCACCAGAGTCCACATCCAGGCCAGGGCCTGACGTCTGCGGTTCTGGCCCAACTCGCAGCTTTGCATCATGATATCCCGGTGTTTCAGGACGGTCGCCCAGATGTCTTCGATACCGGTCATCTGCCTGGCGCTGCAAGTCAGGACCGGCGGCGACCAGTTGGGAGAGGCGGGCCTCAGGAAATGAAGCGCGGTTTCATAGTCTTTTTGAGCTCTTCCGGCCTTTTCGATATTATCCCCATCCGCCTTATTGATGGCAATGGCGTCCGCAAGTTCCAGAACCCCTTTTTTAATTCCCTGAAGTTCGTCGCCGGCACCGGCCAGCATCAGGACCAGAAAAAAATCCACCATCGAGGACACGGTAATTTCAGACTGGCCGACCCCAACGGTTTCGACGATAATCACATCAAAACCGGCTGCCTCGCAAACCAGCATGGTTTCCCGGGTTTTTCGGGCGACTCCGCCAAGGGTTCCGCCGGAAGGCGACGGCCGGATAAACGCGCGGTTGTCCGCGGAAAGCCGCTCCATCCGGGTTTTATCCGCCAGAATACTCCCACCGCTGCGGGTGCTGCTGGGATCCACGGCCAGAACCGCCACGCGATGACCTTTATTCACCAGCAGCATTCCCAGACTTTCAATAAAAGAGCTTTTCCCAACACCCGGAACACCGGTTATCCCCAGGCGCACCGCTTTTCCGGTATGAGGCAGAAGCCGGTCCAGAATGGACTGGGCCATGACCTGATGACTCGAAAGCGAGCTTTCGATCAAGGTGATGGTTTTGGCCAGGATCCGGCGGTTTCCATCCAGAAGGCCGCTAACGCTGGTTTCAATCTCAAAAGTCATCCCTACTTTTTCTCCAGAACATTCAGGGTCTGATTGGCTGAATCCGTGATGGATGTGCCCGGCCCGAACACGCCGACCGCGCCCGCCGCGAACAAAAATTCATAATCTCCGGGCGGAATGACCCCTCCGACCACGACCTTGATATCATCTCCGCCACCTGCTTTCAAAGCGGCAATGAGTTGGGGAACCAGGGTCTTATGCCCGGCAGCCAGGCTGGAGACGCCCACCATGTGGACATCGTTTTCAATGGCCATTTTTGCAGCTTCTTCAGGCGTCTGAAACATGGGGCTGATATCCACATCAAATCCGATGTCCGCATAGGCCGTGGCCACCACCTTGACTCCCCGGTCATGACCATCCTGACCCATTTTGGTCAGGAGGATTCGCGGCCTTCGTCCTTCTTTTTCGGCAAAATCCTGGCAGCGTTTCCGCAGGGTATCGATAATGCTGTTATCCCCATATTCCGAGGAATAAACGCCGGAAATACACTGGGTGGTCGCAACAAATCGGCCGAATACTTTTTCCATGGCATCAGATATCTCTCCGACCGTGGCTCTGACACGGATAGCAGCGATACCGGCTTCCAGAAGATTGCCGTCACCTTCGGCGCAGCGGGTGATGTGATCCAGAGCTTTTTGAACCGCATCCGCGTTTCGTTTGGCTTTAAGCTCCTTAAGTCGCTCCACCTGTTCCACGCGAACCGCATCCGTAACTTCCCGGATACCTTCAAGGGGTTTTTCCTCGATTTTGTATTTATTCACGCCAACGATCACATCCAGGCCCTGATCGATCCGGGCCTGTTTTCTGGCGGCCGATTCTTCAATCCGAAGCTTGGGCATTCCGGTTTCGATGGCCTTGGCCATTCCGCCCAGTGCTTGAATTTCAGAGATGATCTTGCGGGCTTCGCAGATAATGCCATCTGTCAAGGCTTCCACGTAATAGGATCCGCCCAGCGGGTCCACAACATGGCAGACCTGGGATTCTTCCTGGACAATGATCTGGGTGTTTCGGGCGATCCGGGCGGAAAATTCAGTGGGCAACCCCACGGCCTCGTCAAAGGAATTGGTGTGCAGGGACTGGGTCCCGCCAAGGGCCGCGGACATACATTCCAGGGTGGTGCGAATGACGTTGTTGTAAGGATCCTGCTGCGTCAGGCTCCATCCCGAGGTCTGGCAATGGGTTCTCAGCATGAGCGACTGGACATTTTTGGGATTGAACGGTTTGATCAGCTCATGCCACAAAAACCTGGCAGCCCTCAGCATGGCGATATCCATGAAAAAATTCATGCCGATTCCAAAGAAAAAGGACAATCTCGGGGCAAAGGTATCGATATCCATACCGGTTGCCAGCGCCGCCTTGACATATTCCAGGCCGTCCGCCAGGGTAAAGGCGGTCTGAAGCACCGAGTTGGCGCCCGCTTCCATCATGTGATATCCGCTGATGCTGACGGTATTGTACTTGGGCATATGTTTGGAGCAGTACCCGATAATATCCGATACGATCCGCATGGAAGGCGTGGGCGGATAGATATACGTGTTACGGGTTAAATACTCTTTCAGAATATCGTTCTGGATGGTACCGGTCAGTTTTTCCTGGGGAACGCCCTGTTCTTCGGCAGCCACGATATAGCCTGCCAGAATCGGCAGAACCGCACCGTTCATGGTCATGGATACGGACATCTGGTCCAGGGGAATCTGGTCAAAGAGAATTTTCATATCTTCGACGGAATCCACGGCAACCCCGGCTTTTCCGATATCGCCGACAACCCTGGGGTGGTCCGAATCGTACCCTCTGTGCGTGGCCAGATCAAATGCAACGGAAAGCCCTTTTTGTCCGGCTGCCAGGTTTTTCCGGTAAAATTCATTGGATTCCCTGGCTGTTGAAAATCCGGCATACTGACGGATGGTCCAGGGCCTTCCCGCGTACATGGTGGCCATGGGACCCCGGACAAACGGGGCCAGCCCCGGAAGGGTATTGACGTGTTCCATTCCTTCAAGGTCTTCAGCCGTGTAAAGCGGTTTGACCCGAATCCCCTCTGGGGTCGTCCAGTTCAGTGTATCCGGCGATTTCCCTTTAAGCAGTTTTGTGGCAAGGTCTGTCCATTTTTGTTTTTGTGGATGATCCGGCATGGTGCGCTCCTTATAATGATGAAAAAAAATTCGCTTGCAGTTTTTTTATCGAGAAACGGTGACGGTTAAAAATTCTGGAAGCGCCCGAATTCCTCGCTTCCAGAATTCCTGTTTTCTGAACTTATTAATGATCTCTTTGACACAGCTCGACCAGAATGCCATTGGTGGCCTTGGGGTGAAGAAAGGCGATCTTTGCTCCGCCAGCGCCGATTCTGGGCTTTTCATCAATGAGCTTGATGCCCTTGGCTTTTAATTCTTCCAGCGCTGCTTCGATATTTTCAACACGGAAGGCAACATGCTGAATTCCCTCTCCGCGTTTTTCAAGGTATTTGGCAATGGGGCCGTCGGCCGATGTGGATTCCAGAAGTTCAACCTCGCTTTCTCCCACCGGAAAAAACGCTGTGGTCACTTTCTGTTCCTGAACCGTTTCAGATCCGGCAAAGGAAAGACCCAGTATTTCGGTCCAGAAATTTTTTCGTTCATCGATACTGCTGACGGCAATTCCGAGGTGGTCAATTTTAAGAATTTTCATGAGTTACTCCCTGGCAGTCCAAAGGTTCTTGGTTTTTGTTATGCACGGCATCCGATGCCCTACCTGATCATAAAAACCGACAAATCGTTGCGATTGAATAAAGGAAAAATTAAAAAGGGCAATTCCGCATCAAGGAGCGGTAATCGCCCGCCATACCATTTCAAACAACACATTGGCCTGGGCAATCAAACTTTCTTTTTGGCCACGCGAAACCCACATAAAAAAGGTTCGCTGTACAAAGCCCATCATAAAATCCAGCAATACGCCGGCACGGACATTGGGATTCAAAATCCCTTCTTTCTGTCCCTGGCTCAGGACTTCAAGAAACAAATTCATCATTTTCTTTTGTCGAAAGGTTTTATCCGCCATCCATGTTTTCATGGGGAGGGTCATAAACAATATTTTAGCCAGGCCTTGATTTTTTTCATAATAATCAAGTTGAAGCCAGAAAACCTTCCTGAGTTTTTCCTTTAAATCTTCGATGCCCTGAAGGTGGTCGATTATCCGGTCCGTCAGCTTTCCCAGCCACACATCCACAACCGCGAATACAAGCCCTTCCTTGCTGCCGTAATAGCCGTAAATGGTGCTGAAACTCACCCCGGCTCTTTTAGCAACCGTGCGGATATTGGCTTGATGAAAATCCGATTCGGAAAATATCTCCAGAACCGCTGTTTCAAGCCGTTTCTGGATTTCAGGCTTAAAAACCTTGTTACCGTCTAAAGCACTCTTGCCATCGTTTGCCAAAATCATCCCATTCAACAAATTGAAATAATGATAAATAAATGATTTGTATTGCGATTTGAACACTCTAATCACAATGATAAAAAATAATGTTCTGTTGAAATATATTTTATAACTTATTGATATATAGATAGTAGCAGCAACAATTCAAATAAAAATATATTAAAAACGAAACATTGTTACTATTTTGATATATGAATGGATTTATTCTGTCAAGAAGAAAAAACAGGCTGAAGTCTGAAGCATGCCATTAATTCATCAATGCCATCCTGAGTTCAGCCTGATTTTCTATTCAGGGCTTGAAATGATCCATCACCCGCTTAAAGCCGGGCAATGATTTGATGATGGTTTCATCCGATACGCAGAATGCAATTCTGAAATGCCCGGGCCCGCCGAAACCGCTTCCGGGAACCACGAGGATCAGTTCCTTTTGCAGCGCTCTTACGAATTCAACATCATCGGCAATGGGCGTTCGCGGAAAAAGATAAAATGTCCCGGGGGGTTTTACAAAATCATATCCGCTTTCCGAAAGACCGTTACAAAGAAGTTCCCGTTTTCTGGCATAAACGGAAATATCCACGCTTGCTCCCTGCATCCTGGCAATCACGCGCTGCATGAGGGCCGGCGCATTGACAAAGCCCAGGATTCGGTTGGTCAGCGCCATGGCGCCCAAAAGCTGCTCCCTGTGAGTTGCCGCGGGATTTACGGCGATAAATCCGATCCGCTCTCCCGGAATCGAGATATCCTTTGAATAGGAAGTGGTCATGATGCTTTCGGCATAACAGCCGAAAACACTCGGGACCCTCACCCCATCATAAATGACCTTTCGATAAGGCTCATCCGCTATCAGGTAAATGGTTCTTCCAAACGCTTTTCCCTTTTGGGTCAGCGCCTCTCCCAGTGCCGTCAGGCTGTCTTCGGAATAGATCTGTCCGGTCGGGTTGTTGGGAGAATTGATCAGAACCGCCTTGGTCCTTGGCGTAATGGCATCCGAAATGGCCTCGATATTCAGGGTAAAATCCGGGTGCGTCGGAACCGTTTTCAATATGCCGCCATGATTGCCGACATAGAACCCATATTCCACAAAATGGGGTGTTGGCGTCAGAATCTCGTCCCCGGAATCGGTGATGGCTTTCAGAATGACATTCAGCCCGCCTGCGGCCCCGCAGGTCATGACAATCTCGGCCGCCGAAATCGAAACGCCCTGCTCCGAACACAAATAATCCGCAACGGATTTTCGGACTTCCGGATAACCGGTATTGGACATATAACCGTGACATCCCGGCGTTTCCTGGTCCAAAAGGGTTTTCAGGATGGTTTTGAATGCCTCGGGCGGATCCAGGTTGGGATTTCCCAGACTGAAATCATATACATTCTCCGCCCCGTGAATCGCCTTCAGGCGGCCACCTTCTTCAAACATTTTGCGAATCCATGAGGATTTTGTCAAAATGCCTTCAATATGCTTGGCTATCGTCATGATCGGTTTCCTTATTTTTATTTTGCCTGAACCACGGATTTGACTTCCGGGATTTCATTCTTTAATGCCCGTTCAATTCCGTTTCGAAGCGTCATCTGAGACATGGGACAACCGGCGCAGGCGCCTTTCAGCCGGACGGATACAACGCCTTCCACACAATCCACCAGCTCGACATCCCCGCCGTCCGCCTGAAGCATCGGCCTGATCTTGTTAATCACATTCTGGACTTTTTCTTTCATGATTCCTCCTCGTTGCCTGGGGTCCGTTGTTCATAAAATTTTTTTCTGAAATCATCAAAAGCATCATTCATGATGGCATTTCGCATCTCCCCCATCAGACTGATATAATAATGAATGTTGTGAATGGTGTTAAGCCGGTACGCAAGGATTTCGCGGGACAGGTACAGGTGCCGCAGATAGGCCCTGGAATAATGCCGGCATGTATAGCAGGCGCATTCGGCATCAATCGGCGTTATATCGGTTCTGAAACGGGCATTGCTGATATTCAGCGTTCCCCTTGGCGTAAAGAGCTGTCCGTTTCGGGCATTTCGCGTCGGCATCACGCAGTCAAACATGTCCGCGCCGCGGCTGACCAGCTCGACCAGGTTTTCCGGCGTTCCTACGCCCATGATATATCTCGGGGAAGTGCGCGGCAGATGCCGCAGGGTGATCTCGGCCATCTCCAGCATGACATCCATCGGCTCTCCGACACTTAATCCGCCGATGGCGTATCCGGGAAATCCCATTTCCACGAGAGCTTCCGCCGATGCCCGGCGCAGCTCCGGGTACATGCCTCCCTGAACAATCCCGAACAGCGCGCTTGCATCATCGGCCCGATCCTTCCAGGCGGTTTTGCAGCGCCTGGCCCAGCGCGTGGTCAGATTCAGGGCATCACCGGCCTCTTTTTGTGTCGCGGGATAGGCTATACACTGATCCAGGCACATGATGATATCGGAATTCAGGCAAAGCTGAATTTCAATGGCCTTCTCCGGGGTGATCAGATGCCTTGAGCCGTCGATATGGGACTGGAAGTCCGCGCCTTCTTCGGTGATTTTCCTCAGTCTGGCCAGGGAAAAGACCTGGAATCCGCCGCTGTCGGTCAGGATGGGCCTTTCCCAGTGCATGAAACGGTGTAGCCCCGAAAAAGCCTGAATGACATCGCACCCGGGTCTCAGGTATAAGTGGTAGGTATTGCCCAGAATGATCCGGGCGCCGCAGGAAAGCAGATCTTCGGGCGAAAGGGACTTGACGGTTGCCAGCGTTCCGACAGGCATGAAGACCGGGGTTTCGATATCTCCCCGGCCCGTATGGATGATTCCGGCCCTCGCCGGGGTCGTTGTTGACCTAGATATTTCTTTAAATTCCAGATGATCCCCCATCAATCTATCAGCATGGCATCCCCATAGCTGTAAAACCGGTAGCCTTTTTGAATGGCCGCCCGGTATGCATTCAGGATTAAGTCCCGACCGGTAAAAGCGGATACCAGCATCAGCAGCGTCGATCGGGGCAGATGAAAATTAGTGATCATGGCATCCGCGACCTTGAACCGGTAGCCGGGGTAAATAAAGAGATTGCAGGGCCCGGCGCCTGCCATGACCCTTCCGTCTTCAGACGCGGAAAATTCAAGTGTTCGGACGCTGGTGGTGCCGACAGCCACGATGCGGGCGCCGCCAGCCCTGGCATCGTTGATGATTTCAGCGGCTTGCCTGGTAATTGCGTAGGTTTCGCTGTGCATCCGATGATCCCGGATATCCGACACCCGTACCGGAATAAATGTGCCGTATCCCACGTGAAGGGTAATGGGAACCACGGTGACCCCCATATTCCGCAATCGGGTCATCAGTCCCGCTGAAAAGTGAAACCCGGCCGTCGGTGCGGCAATCGCCCCTTTTTCAGACGCATAGATGGTCTGATAAGCGGTATGATCTTCGCGGAACCCGGCCGCTTCGGGTTCCCGTCGAATATAAGGGGGAAGCGGCACTTTCCCCACCTGATACAGAACCTGATCAAAATCATTTTCACAGGTAAACCTGACCGCGTAACAGTCTTCTGACTGCCCCAGCACCTCGGCCCGAAGGCCATGATCGAAAAAAATCGTTGAACCGGTCCGGGGTTTTTTTGAACTTTTGATCAGACAGGTGCAGGTAAATTCGCCGGCCGTTTTTCGATCGGCCTGGCCATCCGCATACGTCAATATCAGGACCTCGGCCTTGCCGCCGGTATCTTTGCGTCCCAATAATCTGCCGGGAATGACCTGTGTGTTGTTGACAACCAGCACATCGCCGGAGCGCATCAAATTGGGCAAATCGCAGAATACCCGGTGGGAAATACTGCCGGATCCGCGATTCAGATGAAGCAACCGGGAGCGATCTCTCTGCTGACAGGGCTGCTGGGCAATACGGTCTTCGGGAAGTTCATAATCATAATCATCCAGAGCGTACATCGGATTACCTCTTTCCCAGATACACCAGCCACAGGCCCGTGATCATGAGCACCAGGCCAAAACGCCTGAGCCACCCATCCGGCATTTCCAGGATTTTGGATACCCAGAATTTCATTCGCTCCGGAACGGCAAAATACGGAAGCCCTTCGATGATCATGACCATACCCAACACGCAGAGAAAAAAATCCATCGATTCATCAATCCATTTCAGTTCCCGAAGCGGAATCAATCCGGAACTTATCGTTTTCCTTCAAAATGTTAAAGTTATTAATATAATTTTAAACCATGCAATTTGTCAAAATGTAAATCACGACACGGATTCCAAAGCGATTCACGGACGCATGTTTTCGCGAAAAAGCATCCTGTCAAGAAAACCCCTCAAAAGTAAAGTTTATTGCATCTGCGAAAGCAATGCGGTGCAGTGACCATGAAGGCAGGCTTTAATCATCTTTTTGAAAGTACGATATATAGGAGAGCATGGTGCCGGGCATCACGTTTATCCCCCCGACACCTTTCGAACGATTAGTCAATGGACATCAGAAATGTCCTCAGGTTCCGCTTGCGGCTGTCCAAACCGATTTTTTTTCGAATCCGATCCCGGTGAGATTCGATCGTTCTACGGGAAAGCCCCATTAATTCCGCGATTTCCTTGGATGTAATCCCCATCCGAACCAACTTGGCAATCTGCAGTTCGGACTTGGTCAACTTAAAATGACGGGATGTCAATTTCGGGGAAAACGGCGAGAGAATATCCTTGACATTGGCTTCAAGAATCGTCAGATAGATCCCCTGTTTTTCACTCAGTTCTGATTCTCTGAGTTTCTTGATATATGGAGAGATCATTTCTTTTACATTGAACAGCACTTTTTCTTCCAGTTCCATCCTGTCCGAGTCTCGCTTTTTCAGAAGGGATTTCAGCGCGGTGTTCACTTCCTTAAGATTCTGAGTCTTGATTTTTAATTCGATTTCCCGGTCTTTTAAGGACGTAACCAGTTGATTCTTTTTTGTAACATCACTGAAAAAAGAAAAAAGAAATTTTTTCTCCCCAATGTTTAGAAAATTCGTGCTGAATTCCAGCAATACGACATTTCCTTCCTTATGCAGAAGCTGGGCTTCATACTGGTTTACCCCTCTTCGAACAGCCTTTCGAATATGGAGAGCAAGCTGGCGATGGTCTTCAGGCTCGAAATCATAGATCGACTTTCGCTGAAGCTCTTCGGGCAGATACCCCAGAATTGAAGCCGCGGACGAATTTACTTCCTGAATCATGCCGCTGGTATCGGTAATCCAGAATCCTTCCATTGCGGTTTGAAGAATCATTTCATTTCGCTGGGTCTGCTCAACCAGCGCCGCTTCGGTCTTTTTATGTTCCTGGATTTCCTCAAAAAGCTTATAATTGGATTCGGTAAGCTCGGCGGTCCGCAGACGGACGCGATGCTCCAGCATTTGATTGGCTTCTTTAAGGAGTTTATCCACATCATTTTTATGCAACGCCAGTTCAATGGCGGATTTCATTTGATTTTCATCAAAAGGCTTCAGAATGTACCCGAGAGGATCGGATAGCTTGGCCCGGGCAATGAGGGTTTCATCTGAATAAGCTGTTAGAAAAATTACCGGAATATCCAGATCAGCCCGGATTTTTTCCGCGGCGGCAATACCATCCATCGGACCGGGCATCACGATATCCATTATGATTAAATCCGGTTTCAGCGTTTTTGCCAGGTCAATCGCTTCTTCTCCGGAACCGGCGATATCGGGCACATCATATCCAATGGAAACCAGAAGCTCCTGCAACCGGGTGGCAATAATGACTTCATCATCTACGGGTAAAATTCTTTTCATGGCAACTCTATTACGGACCGAGGTGGTGGTTAATAAGAATTATTCAACAGATACAAACTCTGATTGAATCACATCCAGCAGTTCTTCTCCAATTGCAATGCCCATGTCGATAAATTCAGGGCCATAAGCCTTTCCGGTCTGAGTGTGAAAGGTCTGCTTGATTTTTAAAAGCCCGTCCATTGCCTTGGGATAGCGGCTCAGAAATTCCGACAACGGCGGGTTAAAAAAAGACACCATGTCCCACACGGTATGCGAAAAATTATCCGGCCCCCAGCGGAATTTATCGGCATCATAGAGGCAATCGGCTACCAGGGCACCCTCAAGCGTGTTGATGCTGACAGGAGGCTGAAACGCTTCATGATTGCGAATGGCCTGACAGATGTCTTCAATTTCATCCGGAGCATACGGATAGGCTCGAAGGGTTTTCCTGGCATATTCCGCCCCTTCAACGGCATGTTCCTTCATTTTACGTTTGATATCATGAAGGAGCCCCGCACTTTGCACAATGATGACGCGCTGATCCGTATAAGCACTCGAATACCCGCAGCGGTTGCCTTCAATCATCATCAATGCACCGGCATCAATGGTTACCTTAACGGCATGGTCAAGCCCATGCCCGAAATCATCTTCCAGGTGCTCGGCGACAAACGCGTACAGGCTTCTCAAAACCGGGTTTGTACGAAAAAAACTTCTCGATATATCAAGGAGATGAGAAAAGTCTCTGTAAAAAGCAGGCTGTGGAAACCGTGACACAATCTGGCGGGCCCGCTGGCGCATTCGGGCATAAACGGGGGACATGGCTTTTGGAGATTTTTCAATCAGAATCATGGCAGATGGGGGTTAGAACCAGGCATGAAAGCTGTCTCGCCCAAAAATGATAAGGTGTTAGATCCGATTGCGAGGATGCCCGCTGTCAGGGGACGCCGGTCCCTGACCGATGCCTTCCCTGATTCCTTTCATAAATCATCAGACTTCAGATACTGAAAAAAAACCTTCGCAGACCTTCCACTTTCCACCTTCCTTAATGACATTGACGGTCTGGTCCAGCGGAGTGGTTTTTCCGAGAAAAAACAGTTTTCCCACATAGGCAAACAGCGGATTGATTCCTTTTTTCATGTCCCCGGTAATTCGAATTTCAGCACTGCTGGAACCCATTTTTAGTGTATGGGTTTTAACGTTAAAAAGACTGTTTTTCATATAACTGACGTCATATCCCCGTTCATTGGCCTGCTTTGCCGTGTTTTGAATGTAGGCGGCCACCACATTGTTTTCTTCATCCAGCGCGAGTTCGTCGCAGAGTCGGGTCGCCATTGCCGGATCAAGCTGATAATACATTCGCGCAAACTCAACCGCTGCCTTGCTGGGCGTATCTCGCATGTCCGCAAAAACAAAAATGATCTGGAAAAAGAATGCGAGAAAAAATACCGTTGTGAATGCCGAGCGTTTGTTGTCCCGAGCCATGAATCGTTCCTCCGCCAGATGATTCAAAAAATAATTGAATTGACAAATGCAACTAAAGTTTTGAAAATATATATTGATTGATTATCCTCATACTGTTCTGCTTCAGTATTTAATTCTGATAACATGGAATGTTTTCCGAAACAAGACTTTTTCAATAACTTCCAACCCGGAAAGAATTCTTTTAATGGAGCCCATGAAGCATTACCGACAACATTTCATTCGACGGAATCTGATTCTGAGAGCCAAAATTCTTCAAGCCGTTCGCATCTTTTTTATCCAAAACGATTATCTTGAGGTCGAGACCCCGGTTCGGATTCCGGCCCCGGCACCTGAAACCCACATTGATGCTCAGGAAGCCGGGGAGTGGTTCCTGCACACCTCCCCGGAACTCTGTATGAAACGGCTCCTTAGCGCCGGACACCCGCGAATATTTCAAATCTGCCGGTGTTTCCGCAGTCAGGAAAGGGGCCGGATGCATCTGCCGGAATTCACCCTTCTGGAATGGTACACTGCCGGCCATACCTACCTGGAAATGATGCTCCAGTGCGAAAAACTGATTCAGTTTGTTGCCGGGGCTGCCGGCCAGCCCGATTCCATCGGCTATCGGGAACGGCGGATATTTCTGTCATCCCCCTGGGACCGCATAACGGTATGCGAAGCATTTGATCGATACGCGCAAACTTCGATGAAAGATGCACTGACCCAGCATCGCTTTGATGAAATCATGGCAATTGAAATTGAACCCCGCCTCGGAAACGACCGCCCGGTTTTTCTCTATGATTATCCGGCTTCCTGCAGCGCCCTTGCCAGGCTGAAACCGGACGATCCTTTGGTTGCCGAGCGTTTTGAGCTTTATATCGCCGGGCTTGAGCTGTGCAATGCATTTACCGAACTGACAGACCCGGTTGAGCAGCGAAAGCGTTTTGAAGAAGAGCGGCGGCTTCGCAGACATGCCGGAAAAATGGACTACCCCATGCCGGAAAGCTTTCTAAGCGCCTTGAACGATATGCCGGCATCCTCCGGAAATGCGCTTGGAATGGATCGCATCATTCTTCTTTTGACTGACGCGAATTCAATTGATGATGTAGTCGCATTTATTCCGGAAGAGCTGGAATGAGCCAAATCAAAAGATCTCCCGGCGAATGGGCTAACGGAGGAAATGACCGGTGTTATTTTTTGCTGATCAGAGACAAATTAAATCGACTGGTTCCGACCCCTGAATCCTGAATCATGGCCCTCTGATAATCATTGACAAACATCTTCCCTATGGTTAGTTTCATTCATTCGTACTGTGTAAACAGTATGTCCGATCTGCTTTTATGAGCGGATTTCAATTATCATCACTATGAGGAGGGTGTCATGATCGAGGTTACCCCATCAGCTACGGAACAGATAGCTGAATACTTTAAAGGCAAGGAAGTCTCTCCCATCCGTATTTTTTTAAACGAAGGCGGATGAGGCGGGCCAAGTATGGCAATGGCTCTGGATGAGTCAAAAGAAACAGATGATGTTTTTGAAATTGATGGCTTTAAATATGTTGTGGATAAAGAATTCATGGAAAAAGCCAAGCCTATCAAAGTGGATTTTCTGGTAAGCGGTTTCAAAGTGGATTGCGGAATTGATTTTACCTCGGGCTGTTCCAGTTGCGGAACCACCGGTTCCTGCTGTTCAACTTAAATCAACATTCCCGTCGACTTAATACCAGGGCAGATCGGTTTTATGATTTTATCATATACGGGTTTGCCCTTTTTAATTGCTGCCAAAGGTTCAAAAAAGGCTGATCAGCATGCGGGTGGCCACCGCCAGAAGCAGGGCGGCGAACAGCCGCGTGAGCTTATCCACGGGAAGACTGTGGGCCAGGCGAACACCGAGCGGAGCGGTCAGCATGCTTGCACCGACAATCCCGACCAGGGCCGGCAGATAGACGTAGCCCAGAGAATAGCCGGGCAGTCCGGTTGCTGACAGGCCATTATAAAAGTATCCGATAGCGCCGGCCACAGCGATCGGAAAGCCAATGGCCGCCGATGTGCCGATAGCCTCGCGCAGGGGGATGTTGCACCACACCATAAAGGGTACGGAGAGTGTGCCGCCGCCAATACCCACCAGACTGGACACACCGCCGATCACGTTACCCACCCCGAACATACCCGCGACCCCGGGGAGTTGCCTGCCGGGTTTCGGTTTTCGGCCAAACAGCATCTGAACCGCCACGTAATAGAGAAATATCACAAAAAAACCTTTCAGAAAGCGTGTTGAAAGACTGGCGGCCACGCATGAGCCCAGAAATGTGCCCAGGAAAATACCGGCAACAAGGCGCCGGACCACCAGCCATCTCACGGCGTCCCGTCGATGGTGAAACCAGAAACTGGAAACAGCCGTGAACATGATACTGGCCATGGAAGTGCCCAGAGCCAGATGCATGATCGCCTGGTCCGGTATCCCCTGGCGGGCGAAAGAGAACACCAGCATCGGAACGATCACCACCCCCCCGCCAATGCCCAGAAGGCCGGCCAAAACGCCTGCAGCAGCCCCTACAACCGCATACATCGCCAAAATTGAGGCCATGCTTCATTCCTTTGTACTCTTATGGATGTGATGATCCGCAATCGATTTTGTCCGGATCTTTACCACTTGCAGTGACCTAACAAAAAAACAGCCGCATCCGCCTCGTTCAGATGGACAATCATCAACTGCCGGGCCTCAGTCCCGCTTCCCCGTTCCATGGCGTCGATAATGCGGATATGGGCCAGGCCACGATTTCGAGGTAACAACGCCCGATGCCGGAAGGGGTATCCTGAATTTTCATCATGCGAATTGAAATCCTTATCGGCCCAACCAATGTCAAATACATCATAATGATGCAAGCTTTTTTCAGTATGACGCCAGTATGCGCTGCCGCCCTTACCGGAAAAGAAAGGGGGGAAGAGAGCATTTGAACTGAATTTCATTGATAATGGTGACAAGTTCGGATATTTTTGTGATGAGATCTGGCGGTGATTTTTCCACGCTCTCAATTGTTTTTCTTGAATGCCCAATGAAAAAAATTGCTTTATTCAACCCTTTTTCAGAAATTCACCACGTGAAACGGCAGGATGTTTTCTGCCGGAAGAGAGGAACTATGAAGATTGATGATATTCGAAAAATTCTGATCATCGGCGCCGGAACAATGGGACAGCAGATTGCTTTCCAGTGCGCCATCAGCGGTTATGAAGTGGTTCTCTACGATGTGGGGCCCGCGATATTTGAAAGCAGCCTGAAACGGATCGCCAAGCTGGCTGGTTCATTCCGGAATTCCGGCAGATTGACGCCGGAGGAGGCCGAGGCTTCCCTGAAGCGCATTCACTGTTCAAGCCAACCGGAGGAAGCGGCAAAGGATATCGATTTTGTCAGCGAGTCGGTCCCTGAGGATCCGGCACTGAAAGCCAGGGTCTTTTCACAGTTCAACCGGCTTTGCCCGGCGCATACCATTTTTACAACCAATACATCGACCCTGATTCCCTCCATGATTGCCGAGGCCACGGGCAGGCCCGACAAATTCGCCGCTTTTCATTTCCATGATATCCGGGTGACCAACATCGTTGACATCATGCCCCACTCCGGCACTTCAGCGGAAACCCTTTCACTGATCCAGGCCTTTGCAGCGCGGATCGGGCAGATTGCGATCCTGCTGAAAAAAGAAAATTACGGGTATGTGTTTAACGCCATGCTCACTGAGGTTTTCAAGGCAGCGCAGACACTTGCCGCCGGCAATGTGGCTGAGGTGGAGGATATCGATCGGGCATGGATGGGCATCATGCACACCCCGGTCGGGCCATTCGGCATGATGGACAGCATCGGCCTGGATACGGTCTGGAAAGTCACCGATTACTGGGCCAGGAAGGGCAAAGATCCCCAGACCCTTGCAAACGCCGCATTCATGAAAGAGTATGTGGATAAAGGAAGACTGGGCACAAAAAGCGGTCAGGGATTCTATCAATATCCGGGTCCGGCCTATTCAGCCCCGCAATTTTTAACGGGAAGCACGGAACCGGAAATCGCTTCTGGCATCAAAAAGCAGACAACATGACGGAAAATCTGGTATTTTACGCAGGCAGAAAAGCCTTTGAAATCATCCGCGAAGAAGGGCTCAGGCCGGACAGGATATCGGTGGTTGCCGGGGCTGCAGGAGGTCCGAAATGGCTGGTCCTGCGGCATCTGGACCGGGTTATTTTTTCCGACTGGTTCAAGGGCAGGGAATTACCCTTGTTTCTGATCGGCTCGTCAATTGGGGCCTGGCGTTTTGCCGGCCAGTGCATGGCAGACCCCAAAGCCTCCCTTTCGGATTTTGAATCCGCATACATTCATCAGGCATATGCGGGAAAGCCGTCTCCGGAAGCCGTGTCGCGGGAAAGTGCCAGGATTCAGCAGGCGTTTCTGAAAAACAGGGGTCCGAGGGAAATTCTGGATCACCCTTATTTAAGGCTTAATTTCATGGCGGTCCGCAGCAAAGGACCGGCTGCCAGCGACAGGCGGTTTTTGCTTGCCACTGCCTTGTTGATAGCAGCCCTGGGCAATCTGATCAGCCGCTCGTTTTTAAAAGTATTTTTTGAACGGACGCTCTTCTATGATTCGCGGAGCGTTCCCCCTTTTTTTCATATCACCGGATTTCCCATTCACCAGGTACCACTCACCCCCGAGAATCTGCCCCTGGCGCTGCTGGCCTCGGGTTCCATTCCGCTGGTGATGTCCGGGGTCAGGGACATCCCCGAATCCCCTTCCGGCATCTACCGGGATGGCGGAGTGATCGATTATCATATGGACATTCCGTTTTCGAGTGAATCGGAAGGGCTGACGCTGTTTCCCCACTACATGGAGCGGATCATTCCCGGATGGCTGGACAAAAAACTGAGCTGGCGAAAACCCGGTGCCCGGAATATGGCCAATGTACTGATGATGGCACCCTCCAGGCACTTTATCGACCGGCTCCCCTATCACAAGATTCCGGATCGGAACGACTTCTACAGATTTGAAGGCAAGGATTCACAGCGTTTTGCTTACTGGAGCACTGTAGCCAGGGCCAGTCAAGTCCTGGCCGATGAGTTTATGGAAGCCGTACTGAGCGGGAATATCCGAAACAGGGTTCGATCCTGGGATTTTGAGTAAATTTAGTTTTATTTCCGATTCTTGTTCAGTTTGTTGAGCCTGAAAAAATTGATTGACAAAATCCAGGGATTTGCGATAGAACAATTTAGTTGTTGATTGAGCGCTCGTTCATAATTTAGAGTCTGTCATCCGACCTCACGCACGCGATGACAGTTCGTTCATTGGATGCTTTTTCACCTTCCATTCGTGGAAAGAACTTATTTCCTTTATTATCAACGTCTTTTTTATGAAGCAAGGAGGAGTTATGACCTTTGAAGAGATCAAAACAGCAATCCTGAATCTTGGCAGCGAAGATCAAAAACGCCTGATAACGGAAGTGATTCCACAAATCTGGCAAAAAGCCTGTACTGATGCGTCTTGCCTTGCGAAAATGCGAGAGCTGGTAGATGAGGAAACGATAAAAGGCTACCGCGAACAGCACATGGACGGAATTTAGGAGACAACGACAACATGGAAAACAAAAACGTCTTTTTTGATGTTTTAACGCCGGTGCATTTCATCAGCCGGTCTGCTTTGATTTATCCGAATAAAACAGCCGTTGTCTATAACGAAAAACGCTATACCTATAAAGAATTCTATGCAAGAGTCAATCAACTGGCCAGCGCATTGAAAAACATCGGCATTCAAAAAGGAGACAAGGTCGCCTTCATCTGCCCCAATATCCCGCCCATGCTGGAAGCGCACTTTGCCGTTCCCATGATCGGCGCGGTGTTGGTAAGCGTCAACATCCGCCTTGCGTCCCAGGAGATCAGCTACATTATCAACCATTCAGACTCCAAAGTCGTATTTGTGGACAATGAATTTGCCGGAATTGTAAAGCCGATCATAAGCGAACTGACTCAGGCCAAAACTCTTGTAAACATCTGCGACATCAGTAGCGACAAGCCGCTGGCAGGCATGGAATATGAGGAATTCTTGGCCACGGGTTCGCCGGATCCGATAATACCGGATATCGACGATGAATATCAGAATATCACCATCAATTACACGAGCGGCACCACCGGACTTCCCAAAGGCGTCATGTACCATCACCGGGGCGCTTATCTGAATGCCCTGGGTGAAATGATGGAAACCGGCTTCGATTCCACATCGGTTTATTTGTGGACCCTTCCCATGTTTCATTGCAATGGCTGGTGTTTTACTTGGGGAGTCACCGCCGTAAGCGGCACCCATGTCTGTCTGCGAAAAGTGATGCCGGATGAAATCTACAAGATGATCGACACGGAAAAAGTCACGCATCTTTGCGCGGCCCCGACCATCCTGATCGGCATGTCCACTTATGCCACGACCAATGCCATCAAGCTCAAAAGCGCTTTGCAGATCGTCACCGCGGGCGCTCCGCCGGCGCCAACCATTATTCAGAACATGGAAACCATCGGCGCCAATATCACGCATGTTTACGGATTGACCGAAGTATATGGTCCGCACACCGTATGCGCCTGGCAGGAAGAATGGGCCGGGCTTTCGCTTGAAGAAAAAGCCAAGCTCAAATCCCGTCAGGGCGTTGCGTATGTGGTGGCCATGTATGTGGATGTCGTTGATCCCGGCACCATGCAGCCGGTACCGCGCGACGGCAAAACCATCGGAGAGATCGTGATGCGCGGCAACAACGTGATGATGGGCTATTACAAGGACCCGCAGGCCACTGCCACGGCATTTGAGGGCGGATGGTTTCACAGCGGCGATTTGGCGGTCATGCATCCGGACAATTACATCCAGATCATGGACCGGAAAAAAGACATCATCATCAGCGGCGGTGAAAACATCTCCACCGTTGAAGTGGAAAACGTGCTCTACCGTCACCCGGATGTTCTGGAAGTTGCGGTGATTGCCGTCCCGGATGAAAAATGGGGCGAAGTCGCCAAGGCGTTCGTGGTTCCCAGAGCCGGAGCCCATCCCAAGGCCGAGGATATCATCGCTTTCTGCAAGGAAAGACTGGCTAAATTCAAAGCACCCAAGACCGTGGAATTCGGACAGTTACCCAAGACCGCCACCGGAAAGATTCAAAAGTTCAAACTTCGGGAAAAAGAATGGCAGGGCCGGGAAAAGCGGGTAAACTGAAGATTGTTTTTCCCTTCTGAATCCGAACTGGATTCAGAAGGGATTTCATATCCATCGCTCGCATAAGATCAGCCTGATTCACCGCAAGTCCTTCTTCATTTTCTTTTCCTGGCTTCATTTCTAACTTCCTTGTTGATATCCCCTCTCAGAAAGATGTATTTTCCCCGGCCCGCAGGAGTCACATTCAAGGTGTTTCGCCCCCCGACCGTTTATAATCCCAGAAAAAAACAGCATGACCCAAAAACCACGGCAATTGGGCAGCAGAGGTTTTTTTAATTTGACAATGGGTGAATATTCCTTAAAATTATATTTTAAATGCGATTTTTGATTTTTGGTGCAACAGGAGTCTTCATACAATCGGATGAGCGTTCATAAAAAGATAAAAATATCCACCCCGCTTACACCGACCGAAGCCATCCTTGAAAGCATTTCAGATGGTGTTTTCACGGTAGACCGGGAATGGCGCATCACCTCGTTTAACCGTGCGGCCGAGAAGATTACCAAAACTTCACGCAGCGAGGCCATCGGCCGGTTCTGCTCGGAAGTGTTCCGCTCCAGCATGTGCGAAATCGAATGCGCACTGCGGCGAACCCTGAAAAACCGCAAGGCGATCATCGGCCAGACCGGTTACATCATTGACGCGGATGGAACCCGCATTCCGGTCAGCGTTTCCACCGCGGTCCTTCGGGACGGGCAGGGGCAGATCATCGGCGGAGCAGAGACTTTCCGGGACCTGAGTGAAGTCGAGGCCCTGCGCCAGGAGTTGGAGGGACGCTTTCACATCGGTGATCTGGCAAGTCGCAGTCCCCTGATGCAGAAAGTATTCGATGTCCTTCCGGCCATCGCTGCCAGCCCCAGTACGGTGCTGATTCTCGGGGAAACCGGAACCGGCAAGGAACTGGTGGCAAAAACGATTCACGCACTGAGTCCCCAAAGCAAAAAACCCTTTATTGCAGTCAATTGCGGCGCTTTGCCGGATACCCTTCTGGAATCCGAACTCTTCGGATATAAGGCCGGAGCATTCACCGGCGCGGGAAAGGACAAGCCGGGACGTTTTGCGATGGCCAAAGGCGGAACCCTTTTTCTGGATGAAATCGGTGAAGTGAGCCCGGCGTTTCAGGTGCGGCTCCTGCGGGTGCTCCAGGATCGGACCTACGAACCCCTGGGTGCGACCCGATCCGAAACCACCAACGCAAGGATCATCGTTGCAACCAACAAGGACCTGGCCGAACGGGTGCACCAGCATGTATTCCGCGAGGACTTGTATTATCGCGTGAATGTCATCCGCGTCGAACTGCCGCCGCTTCGCCGGCGAAAAGAAGACATCCCGCTTCTGGTGGAGCAATTTATCGCCCGGTTCAACCGGCTTCAGCAAAAAACCACCCAGGGGATCGCACCGGAAGCGCTTTCCCTGCTGATGGCCCATGACTGGCCGGGAAACATCCGGGAGCTGGAAAATGCAATTGAACGCGCCTTTATTCTGTGCAACCAGGGTGTCATTGCCATCGAACATCTGCCGGAAGAGCTGTCGGCCCGTTACACGACGCGGGTATGTCATGCCGATATGCAGACATCCCGGGAGCTGATGGAGGCCCAGGCCATTCGAAATGCCCTGGAGCAAACGGATTTTAACCGTCTGGCCGCGGCCCGATCACTCGGTATTCATAAGAGTACCCTGTTCCGAAAAATGAAGCGCTTGGGTCTTTCCCTGCCGCCAGGGGATGGGCGTACCCGAATCCGACATGAACAGTGAAGTGCCGACAATCGGCAGAACATGAAAAGACCCGCGGAATTACCATGAGTACATTCAGTTGGTTCAAGAGAAATACCACTATCCCCAGAGCCGGGTCAGATCTTCCCATATTTTTTTGACCGCAACTGCGCCTTCAGAATGGCGGTCAAATTCAATAATCGTCTTACCCTGAACCATTGCCTTTGTAAAGACCGGATCAAAAGGGATCCGGTCCATGACGATCATGTTTTTTTCTTGCGCATAACTCTCAATGGCCCGTCCCATATCGGGATTGAGGTCATATTTGTTGACGCAGACCATGGCCGGAACCTTGAAGAAGGCGGCAAGCTCCGCCACCCGCTCCATGTCGTGTCTGCCTGAAACCGTGGGCTCGGTCACGATGAGCGCTGCCGTGGCCCCGCCAAGTGAGGCGATTACCGGACAACCGATACCCGGAGGACCGTCCGTTAACAGCAGATCCAGATTTTTCTTTCCGGCAAGCAATTTGCCCTGCTGCCGGATCAGGCTGACAAGTTTCCCCGAATTTTCCTCGGCGATACCCAATCTTGCATGTGCCATGGGCCCGAATCGCGTATCGGATAGAAACCACTCGCCGCACGTGTCCAAAGGAAACGTGATGGCCTTTTCAGGGCAAAAATAATAGCAGACACCACACCCTTCGCATGCAATGGGATCCACGACAAATTCTTCGCTGATGGCGTTCCATTTGCACAATTCCCGGCACAGGCCGCACTCGGTACACGGGTCCGGGTTGATTACGGCTGAATGTCCGGACTCAAAATCATGGCGCTCAACAATCCGGGGATCCATAATGAGATGAAGGTCTGCCGCGTCCACATCAGCGTCACAAAGCACCATCCCCTTTGCCAGGGAAGCAAAGGCGGCAAGCAGGCTTGTTTTCCCGGTTCCGCCTTTTCCGCTGATAACGATCAGTTCTTTCATAAGACGTCTCTTTTCCTTGATTCTTGGGGGTTACTTGGGTGTTTGAGAGATGATTGCTTCAATCCGATGGTGCAGGTTCAGAAATCTTTCTTTCCATTCGGGCATCCCCTCCACGAGCATTTCGCCCCGCGAGTAGGCTTCCGCGATTTTTCGATCAAAAGGGATCTCCATCAAAATGGGCATTCCCTGACCCTCAGCATACTCCCTGACGCGATCATCACCCATGTCCGAGCGGTTGATGACCAAACCGCAGGGAATATCGAGGATTTCCACGGCTCCCGCGGCAAGTTTGAGATCGTGAAGTCCAAAAGGCGTGGGCTCGGTCACCAGCAAGACAAAGTCCGCCCCTTTCATGGCGGCGATGACGGGGCAAGAAGTTCCGGGTGGGGCGTCGATAAGCGTCAGCACATCGGGCCTTGCGTATTCTCGCACTTTCCGGATCAGCGGGGGGGACATGGCCTCGCCGACCCGCAGTTTCCCATGAACAAATTCCAACCCGTTTCGGCTGCCCCGTTCGATGACGCCGATTTCGCGGCCCGTCTCCGTGATGGCCTTTTCCGGACAAACGCGCATGCAGCCGCCACAACTGTGACAAAGCTCGGGGAAAGGCAGCACGGTTTTGCTCATGACGACAATCGCCTTGAACTGGCAGATATCCTGGCACTTGCCGCAAAGGGTACACTTTTCCATATCCACTTCGGGTACCGGAGTGTTAATGATCCTGGTTTCATGAATTTTGGGCCGGATGAAGAGGTAAGCATTGGGCTCCTCCACATCGCAGTCCAAAAGCTGGACATCGCCCCCAAGAGAAACGGCCAGGTTCGTGGCGATCGTTGTCTTGCCCGTACCGCCCTTTCCGCTCGCTATGCTGATAATCATCATGACTCCTTGCTTGATTTATCCGTGGCATCTTCTTTATCAGTCCCCTGGCCGCGGCCCCGCCCACCCCCGGAGCCTGGACCGATGCCGTCTTTAGGTCCTCTTCGACAACCAGGGCCTCTTTGTTTTTGCCCTTTTCCGCCTCCCTGCCCTGATTGTGACCCCTGATTCCTTGGGCCGGTTCCGTCTCTATTTGGCATGATATGACCCTCCTTTTGTTCATGGACGACGTTTGCGCCCGATTGGCAGGATCGGACTCTGTCCTTTATATCGGCCCGGAGAAAATTGAGTCCCCGGAAAGATACCCGTTCGGCAATGACAGGCTCAAACGCTGGGCGCCTCCTGATTCTTGACATCAAGCATTTATCATGCCAGCATCGAATATATTTATAATATTCTGAATTTTATGTTTAATAAGACATATGGCGAATTGTCGGTTATTATATCGTCGCAAATTTGCAACTACGCATGAACAGCCGTGTTTGGATATTGCGACTCAAAACGATCAGAAAAGCCGCGCATCGTCCCGCCGATCTTTACCCGATAAACTGCTTGCATGAGCTGACGTGCCGATAAAACACCAGTCGCAATAATGCAACTTGTTCAACCTGCAATAGTAGCAATATTGCGACTGAATTTCATTTCCCCCCGGTGGCACTATCACTTTATATCAATTAATATCATATTGTTATGTTTTTATTTCAGTTAAATTGTTATTTGGCACTATATTTGCTTTGGCCATTTCTTAGATTCTTAAACTCAGGTGGATACAGATGAAAGCGGCTTTTGCAGTCTGGAACAAACGAATCGCCCCGGTATTTGATGTGGCCAGAGATATCCGGCTGATTGAGGCCGAATCCGGGCATATCGTCCGTGAAACGGATGAAAAACTGCCTGCGAATTCGGGTCCTGAAACAGGTCGCTACCTGATTGAGCTCGGTGTTGACACGCTGATTTGTGGGGCCATTTCCCGGCTCATGCTGTCCCAGATTGCGGCTTATGATATTCGCGTGGTCTCTTTTGTCGCTGGAGACCTTTGCGAAATCATTCGGGCATGGCTCTCCGGCGATTTTAGAAAAGAGGCATTTACCATGCCGGGATGCTGCGGAGGACGGTTGTCCGGAATGGGTCCATTGGAAAAGAAGGAACATCGTGTAAACAGACATGACGGTTGCATGAATCCGCGTGGCGGCCGAGGCGTCAGTCGCGCGGCGAGCACCGCTTTCGAACTCAAAAAGGAGCATATTATGGTAAAAATTGCAGTTAGTTGCGAAGAACCCGGCCTGGATTCGCAGGTCGATCCCCGGTTTGGCCGTGCCGCCGGATTTTGTATCGTCGATCCGGACACCCTTGAATTCAAGTTTGTCGATAACGGATCTTCACAGGCCATGGCCCAGGGAGCCGGCATTCAGGCGGCTGAGACAGTTTGTCGATCCGGAGCCAACGTGGTTCTGACCGGATCTGTCGGACCCAAGGCATTCAGGGCGCTGTCCGCCGCAGGCATTCAAGTCGGCCAGAATCTGGAGAACATGACGGTCCGCCAGGCCATTGACAAATTCAAGGCAGGCGGGGTTGATATGGCCTCAAAGCCCAACAGCAAGGGTCATGGCGCGTAAAAAGCGTTTTGCCTGAATCGAACGAGGTCAAGTTTTTAAGAAAATACGTTTATTATTTCATGCAGGCAGATCGGGCCTGAAAACAAAGACAACCGAAACGCATCATAAAGGAGAATGAATTGTGAATACTTTAATCGCTATCCCTTCCTCGGCACCGGGTGGGCTTGACGCGCCACTGGGCGCCCATTTTGGTCACTGTGATCTTTATACGCTGGTTACCGTGGAAGACAACACCGTCAAGAAAGTGGATGTAATCCCCAATGTTCCGCATCAACAGGGTGGGTGCATGGCACCTGTCCAGTATCTGGCCGATAAAGGCGCTGCCAAACTGATCGCCGGCGGCATGGGGTTTCGCCCGCTCATGGGATTTAACCAGGTGGGAATTCAGGTTTATTTCGGCGGAAACTTCCTGACCGTTGGAAATGCCGTGCAGGCGCTGCTTGAGGGCAAGCTTCAGCAATTTTCTCAGGAACACACCTGCGGCGGCGGTGCGCATTAACTGCGAGGTCCTATGATGGCAAGAGAGAGCGAGCTTCCTGAAAAGAGGCCTGACCATCCGCCCCATCTGCTTGATGAACGGTTTTATGTGCATGCCAATAAGCCCCGGAATATGGGGGCCATACCGAAAGCAGAGGGAAAGGCAACCGGAGTGGGCGTCTGCGGTGATTCCATTGAAATTTCTCTGTCGATTCTAAATCAGGAGATCGTAAATATCGGTCAGATTCCCCATGGCTGTATCTATACAGTGGCCTGCGGCAGCGCCGTGAGTCAACTGGTCAGCGGCAAAAGCCTGGAAGATGCTTTGGGCGTGACTCCCGAAGCTGTGGCAACGGAACTGGGCGGTTTGCCCGAAGACCACATGCATTGCGCATCCCTGGCGGTAAACACACTGGGTGAAGCCATCGACGATTATTACCGAAAAGAATGGGGAAATTCAGAAAAAAATAAGCGATGATCGGTGTTCGAATGCCGATTGCGGGCGGGAAGTCGGAATCCTCCGATTTTCCGCCTTTATTCAGGAGATATACCGATGCCGATTTATGATATTGTATGCCGCTCATGCGGCAAGAACAGTGAAGTGCTGGCAATCAGCAGCAATGATCCTTTGACCTGCCCGGGTTGCGGAAGCACTCTGACAAACCGACTGATGTCCACCACGAGTTCTCTGACCGGCAGGAACGCTAAAGATGTACCGGGGCCAAAAGATACGGCCTGCTGCGGGAGCACCCCCTCTCAGGCGCATTGCGCCGGACCAGGTTCCTGCTGCGGCAAAATGGGATGATCAAAGGTCCGGCAGAAATCCATCAAACGACCATCCCAAGGAGAAATGATGAAAAGAATTTTGATTGTTACCCAACACGCCGATAACTTTTCCAAACTGGCTATGGGCCTGAGCGCTGAAAAAGCAAATGACATTATCTGGGTGAATTCCGTGGCAGCAGCGCGTTCCGCCGCATTCAGTCTCCTGGATCTGATCATTATCGATGAAAACCTGGAAGGGCGCTCGGGCCTGAGTATCGCCAAAGACATGATTCGCGTCAACGCGCTGGCCCAGCTTGCCTTGGTAAGCGAGCTTTCGCCGGAAGAATTTCATGAAGCCGCCGAAGGCCTGGGAGTATTGGCCAAGCTACCACCCCATCCCGATGAAAAGGACGCCGAACGGTTGCTGAATGCATTGATGGCCTTGTCGTGACGCCATGTTTCTCAATTTGTAGATCGTGGTGACAGGAAAGCATTTTTATTCAGGTTATCCGATTTTGATCCAATTTACCCCTTGTCGTTTCTTATATTTTCGTTTATTCCACTGCCATTGACGCAAATGATCATCTTTAAAGCCTTTTTATAGGGAGGTTGCATGACGGACACCGTTGTATGGGACTGGGAAACCAGAGAAAAACGCATTCCCGTCGGGGATTGGAACAGCCGGTTTGAATGGGTTGAGGAGCCCTATGCCAGTCCTGACGGGGAACGGGTTGCGGCGATTATCAACTCGGCGGAAGGTGCCAATCATATCAATGGCAATGTTTGTGTGAACGGCGAAACCTGGGAAAATCCCTTTGAGAAAATCTGGCATCTGCGCTTTACGACCGATGGCAGGCTGACGGCCCTGATTTCGGAGATGGGGGAGTGGACCGTTGCCGTGGATGGTGTTCCCTGGGAAAACCGGTTCGCTTACGTGTGGAACCCCCTGTTCAGCAAGGACGGGAACAGCATCGCCGCGTCCTTTCAGCAGGATAGCAGATATGGCATGGTATTAAATGACGTTCCCTGGGAAAAAACTTACGCAAATCTGACCGATCCGGCCCTGAGCCCGGATGGAAACCATACGGCAGCATCCGTTCAGGTGATTTCTTCAGGGGAAGTTGAAATTCATAAATTTCAGGAAGGGACGATTTCGGCTGCAATGGACGGTGTGGTCTGGGAGCGTCCCTTCGTGAATGTCTGGAACAAGGCCATCAGCCTGAATGGCGACCTGGCTGCCGAAGTACGGCTGACCCTTTATGATTATACGATTGCCGTCAATGGGGTTCCCTGGGCGAAAACCTTTGGTGGGGTATGGGAGCCGATCTTTTCTCCGATCAGCGGCAAGGTGATCGCACCGGTCCGGGTGAAAGGGAAATGGCACCTGGCTGAAGATGGCCAATTGATGTGGACCACCCCGTTCGATCAGCTCTGGCATACGTTGTTCAGCCCGGATGGAAAGCGCCTTGCCGCCATTGTCTCCACCGGGTTTGGCAAATGGACCGTAGCCGTGGACGGCAAAGCCTGGAATCTTCTTTTCAGTGATTTTGTGACGGAGTTGACATTCAGTCCCGACAGCCAAAAAATCGCCGCGGTGGTCAAGGACAATGAGCGCTGGGGCATGGCAGTTCAGGGATCGGCCTGGAAAAACACCTTTGATATGGTCTGGAAACCGGTTTTCAGCCCGGACGGCGCGCATGTGGCCGCAAAAGTAGAGCGCGGCGGCAAATACACGATTGCACTGAACGACAGACTGTGGCCGCATGACTGTGATGCAGCATGGGATCCGGCGTTCAGCTCGGATGGAACCCGCCTACTTTTTAGAACCATCGAAGACGGCGTGTACTGTCGCAGGGTAATCCCCGTCAGTGAATTCGGGTGATAAAAGGAGAAAAAACATGCATGACATCTATCAATTCGTGAGCGGCCCTCTGGCATGGCTGGCTTTTACGGTATTTATCGTTGGCAGTCTGTACCGGCTGCTTCACATGTTTATTCTCATTCATCGGAAAGAAAAATTCATTTTTTCATTCATGAGCTGGAAATACAGCCTGCGCTCCATTTTTCACTGGATCATCCCATTTGGATCGGTAAACATGCAAAAGCATCCGGTCATGACGGTGGTAACCTTTTTGTTTCATATCTGTTTGCTATTGACGCCTGTTTTTCTCCTGTCTCACGCGGTGCTCTGGGATGAATCCTGGAATATTCGGTTGTGGACGCTCCCGAATCCGGTCTCAGACATCATGACGCTGGTGGTTATCGGCTGCTGCTTGTTTTTCTGGTTGCGCCGGACCAAACTGCCGGAAGTCCGGTATCTGACCTCCGCATCGGACCATGTGATTCTGGGGATGGTTGCGACTCCGTTTGTGACCGGTTTTATCGCCTATCATCAATGGATCGATTACCCGCTTTTTCTGGTTCTTCATATCCTCTCGGGTGAAATCCTGCTGATGGCCATCCCCTTTACCCGGCTGAGCCACATGCTGTTTTCTCCGTTTACCAGAGCCTACATGGGTTCGGAATTTGGAAACGTACGGCACGCAAAGGACTGGTGATACAGGCATGTTTAAAGAAAGGGAGGTTCTCTGATGATGAATGAACCGGCAAATAAAGTCGATCAAATTATTCCGGATGAAGGCATTGATAAGGGGCTGGCCAGGCTTACGGAGGATAGGATCGAAAAGACCATTCTCCGGGTTTTAAATGTTGAAGCCGGGGCCCGCCTGAAAGTTTATGTGGAAACCTGCGTCCATTGCGGGCTGTGCTCGGAAGGCTGTCATTATTATCTGTCCCATGACAACGATCCGCGCTTTTCGCCTGCCGGCAAGGTCAAGCAGACCCTGTGGGAGATGATCCGAAAAAAAGGCAGGGTCGACAAGGAGTTCATGAGACAGGCGGCCGTCATCGCAGCCACCCAGTGCAATTTATGCAAGCGATGCGCCATGTACTGTCCTTTTGGCATCGATGTGGCCTATCTGATGAGCGTGGTCCGGCGCATCACCCATCTTCTGGGCATAACGCCCCAGAATATCCAGGCCACCGCGCACAGCCATGCCGTCAGCATGAACCAGATGTGGGTCAAGGAGGACGAATGGCCGGACACGCTTCAGTGGCAGGAGGAAGAGGCCAGGAGCGAAATTCCGAAACTTCGCATTCCCCTTGAAAAGGAAGGGGCCGATATCATGTATTCGGTAATCGGCCCCGAACCCAAGTTTCAGGCTCAGCTCATTTATCAGACGGCCGTGCTGATGGATGTCGCGGGCCTTAACTGGACCATGCCCGCAACGCCCGGCTGGGATAACAGCGACATGGCCATGTTTACCGGCGACAATGAACTCATGGGCCGGATCAAGCGCCTGCATTACGAAACGGCAGCCCGCCTGAAAGTGAAGAAAATCGTGATGGGCGAATGCGGCCATGCCTTCAGATCGGTGTATGATACGGGAAACCGGTGGCTGGGATGGAAAAATCCGCCCATTCCGATCATTCACGCCATCGAATTCTATTATGATCTGATCAAGGAAGGCCGGATCAAGATTACCAAAAAATATACCGAACCGGTCACCCTGCACGATCCCTGCAATGTGGTGCGCGGCGGAGGGCTTCATGAAAAGGCCAGGTTTGTGGTCGGCGCGATTTGTGAAACCCTGATTGAAATGCACCCGAACCGCGAACACAATTACTGCTGCTGCGCCGGCGGCGGGGTCATCAACTGCGGGCCTCCGTACAAGATGGTACGGATGGACGGCAATCGCATCAAGGCAGAACAGCTCTTTGCCGTAAAAGCCAAAGGGGCCAAAACCCTGATTGCACCCTGCCACAACTGCCATAGCGGCCTTGAGGATATCAATCATCATTATGGACTGGGTATGAATCTCAAATTCATCGGCGATATTCTGTATCAGGTCATGGAAAAACCGGAATAGCGAAAGGAGAAATCAGGTAGATGAAAAAGCAATTCCCGTACCTGCTTGTATCCGTACTGGTTCCATTGTGCATACTGGTTGCTGCCGGGGCTCAGGAAAATATGACAACCGTGGACAGCAGCGTGTTTGGAAAACCCGAGCGGACCCAGACCGTGTTCCGGCATGAGTCGCATAATGAAAAAGCCAAAATAGACGCCTGCAACGAATGCCATCATGTTTACAAAGATGGAAAAAAACTGGAAGACGCGTCTTCAGAGGACAAGCGATGCTCGGACTGTCACGGTCTTGCAAATTCCGGCAGAACGCCTTCGCTCAGAAAGGCATTTCACTTCAATTGCAGGGGATGTCATGAAAAATCCGGCAAGGGGCCGGTAATGTGCGGGGAGTGTCATCTTAAAGAAAATAGGCGATAGGTAATGGGTGATAGGTTGTTACCCTCACCTTAGCACTCGACGATTGAGGAGGATGCAATGGCGAAAAAAATCATGATCATCGATGATGATCCCATCATCGTGAAATACCTGGTCACATTGTTTTCTGACAATGGATATGAAACCTGCATCGCATCTGACGGGATTCAGGCCATGGAAACCGTTAAGACAACAATCCCGGATTTGATCACCCTGGACCTGGAAATGCCCCAGGAATGGGGATCGCGGTTTTATCGAAAGCTTTCCAAAGATGAGAGCCTGAAGAAAATACCCGTGATCGTGATCAGCGGCCTGGCTGGCTCGCATGCGGTGAAAGACGCCGTGGCGTTCGTCAAAAAACCCTTTGACCCGGACAAACTGCTGGGAATTGTGAAAAAAACGATTGGATGATGCCTAACAACCAAAACCGTTTGCTGTAAAAGAAAGGAGGGGCTGATGGCAGAAGAGATCAAAATCGGCTGTGCCCGACCCACCGGCGGGCTTGTGGGTGACCCCGATAAACCGAAACGAGAACCCTTATCCAAGACAACGGAACAGGAGGAACGTAACATGATTCAGGTCGGAAGAAAAGCCCCGCATTTTACGGCGCCAGGCTATCAAAATGGAAAATTCGTTTCCGTGAAACTTTCCGAATATATAGGAAAATGGGTCGTACTCTGTTTCTATCCCGGTGACTTCACATTTGTCTGAGCCACGGAAATTTCGGCAGTTGCCGAAAAGCACGCAGAATTTGAAAAACTGGGTGTTCAAATATTGTCCATGAGCATCGACAGCGTATTCGTGCACAAAATGTGGGATGATCATGAACTGTCCAAAATGGTCGATGGCGGCGTCCCGTTTCCCATGCTGTCGGATGCCGGCGGAAAAGTGGGGACGGCTTTTGGCGTATATGACGATAACGCCGGGGTGGAAACCCGCGGCCGGTTTATCATCGATCCGGACGGCATCGTTCAAGGTTTTGAGGTCCTGACGCCGCCGGTTGGGCGAAACGTCGGGGAAAGCCTGCGCCAGATTCAGGCATTCCAACTGGTGAGGGAGAGCAAGGGAACGCAGGCCACGCCATCAGGCTGGCGCCCCGGAAAGCTTGTGCTGAATCCCGGACCGGATCTAGTTGGAAATGTCTGGAAAGTATGGAAAACAAACATGGCATTTGATTGATCGTGGACATAGGGGTCGCAATGCAGGGAGCAGTCGCGTTGTCTCCATTGATGGCCAAGAGAAGGCAGAGTCCGTAACCCTGGAAGGCGGGAAGTCAATTTCCGCTGACATGGTATTGGTAAGCATTGGGGCAAGACCTTCCGTTGATCTGGCGAAAGCGGCGGGTTTGCGTATCACCGACAAGGGATCCATTTGGGTGGACGACTACATGAGGACCAGTGCCGACGATATCTTTGCAGTGGGTGACTGCGCGTTAAAAAGGGATTTTTTTACGAGAAGAGAAGTCCCTGTGTGGCTGACATCGACCGCAACCGCGGAAGCCCGCAATGCCGGAACAAATCTTTACGGTATCCGGGTTATGAATCAGATACAGGGGACGATCAGCGCTTTTTCCACGAAGATCGGCAACGTCTCTTTTGCCAGTACCGGAATGACCTTTCGAACGTGCCAGAAGGAAGGTTTTCGCAATGTTTCCGCAACTTGCGAAGCTCCAGACCGGCACCCGGGAACGCTGCCCGATGCGCACAAGCTCAAGGTAAAACTTGTTTTTGCGGACCGGTCGGGAATCCTCCTGGGAGGGCAGATATCCGGCAGTCCCTCGGCCGGAGAATTGATCAACACGGTCGCGCTGGCAATCCAGAAGAAAGTGACCGTGCGTGAACTGGGCATGATGCAAATAGCGACTCACCCGATGCTGACTTCGGCTCCGACGGTTCATCCGCTGGTAAATGCAGCCCATCAGGCACTGGCAAAAATGAGGGCTTCCCACAAGTGATAAGGCCCGGCGGATATTGTTTCCGCAAGATCCCCCTGGGCCATCAGCCGGTCAACCACCTCCCATGAAGACCCGGCCAGAGACAGCATCGTCCGAACAGCTTCTTCCCGCATCGGGTGAACAGCGGTGATGCTCAGAATATCCTTTTCGATATCGCCGGTAAAGGCAAAGGCATCTCCCTCATAACCTATCAGATATTCCACCTGCTCCACTTTGCCGGCAAGGAGTTGATATGTCCGGTTGAGGACCGCTTCATCCGGGCCGCGGACATGTCTTAACGTCGGAGGACGGGTGGGAATACTCAGATATGCCTGACATGGCTGCAACGCATGGAGAAAACCGGCGACTTCCTTCATGCAGTCATCGTTGTCATTAAGCCCCCGGATAAGCATTGTTTCCGTAACCAGCTTGCCGGAAAAGGCTTTGGCAAATGAATAACATCCCATCCAGAATCCGGGACAGACTGATGGCTTTGTGAGGCCGGTTGATCTGCCGCCAGACGTCTTCCTGAACCGCATCAATTTTCAGCGAAACCCAATCGGCCTTGGCAAGTTCATCTCGCACGTCATCACGCCATAGAAGCGAACTGTTCGTGATCACTCCGACAGGGACATCCAGCGCCTTCAAGAACATGATTGCCTTGCCCAGGCTCTTTCCCAGGCGCCGCGAGGGAACGGACCCAAACGAGTATCGGACGTTGCTTGCTGTCATGATTCTCCGCTTCAATTCGAGTTGCCGGCGTTGGAACGCACCAGAACGTGCGCGCCAATCGGCACCCCGGCATGGGCTGCGATTACGGGGCACTTGGCCATAAAAAGAAAAAAGATGTTGCCTGGCGTATCGCTGAGCGTCTCAAAGTTTCCCTGTCCCTTGGCAAGAATCAGATCCGCCTCGGTGAAACGCCGCTTGAACTCCTGACTGCAATCGTCAAGAAGCGTGCCTGGAGCATCCGAGCCGTTGTCGATGATTTCAACGATTTCGTGAAGCCCAACAGCCCGCGCGTCGGTCATGGTGGCGTCGTTGATGACCGGGCCACCCCGTACAGCCACGGTCACCCGCGTCGGCGAAAGCTGTTCGATAAGCAGGCGGTCAAAGGCGATTTCGCCTGCGTTATCGGTTAAGTAGAGAATGCTTTTCGCTTCGCGAACTGTTTTGCCAAATCCGATCCGGTCCCCGACGAAAGGCTTTGTCAGGGCTTGACGGACGGATTCACGCACGCTGGACTCCGTCATGTTGTCGTACACGCCCATGTCGATCACATTTCCTGCAATGGCGATGCGTACCGCCATGGTCAGCGGTAGCGGGTCCAGAGTAGCCTCGATCTTAGCTCTCAACTCAGGAAGGAGACTCATGGCCATACGGTTCTGCTGATCTTTCGCATCGCGGTAAGGGTCCTCCATGCCGAGAATCCCACGGAGCCAACGGTGAATGCGTTGCGAGAGAACTGGAGGCGGTTCTTCCAAGGTCATCCCGCCAATCCAGAGTAGCACTTCACGAACGATCCGTTGATGAACGGCAGGGTCCGCGGACACCATTCTGGCCGCTGACAGGGCCTGGCGAATGAGACAGGGAATGCAATCGAGAGAAATTTTCATCTGGCGTATCCTGTCATCGTGCATGCCACCTTTCCAGGCGTTTTTTTCATAACAGTTTTTCCGCTTTCAGGTTATTTAGGATTTCTGTCGTGGAATAGCTGCGGTCCATGGTGTAGAAATGCAGACCGGCAACGCCTTCTTTCAGTAGTCCCCGGCACTGTTCGGTGGCGAAATCGATTCCCAGTTTCAAAACGGCACCTTTATTGTCCGCATCCACGGCATCGAGACTGTTTTGCAAATTGACGGGGATACTGGACCCGCAGACATTGGAGAGCATCTTGGTCATTTTCACCGTGTAAACGGGCATGATACCCGGAATGATGGGCACGGAAACACCGGCAGCCCTGCATTTTTCGACATAATCAAAGAAAAAAGCATTGTCATAAAAATATTGGGCCACCACATATTCAGCGCCATTGTCGACCTTACATTTGAGGTATTCGATATCTTTTTCAAGGCTTATCGCCTCCACATGTCCTTCGGGATAGCCGGCGCAGCCGAGGGTGAAATCATAGCGCTGCTTGATAAAGGCGATCATTTCTGAAGCATGGGCAAAACTTTGCGGGTGGGGTGTTAACTTGTCTTCTCTGGGTTTATCTCCGCGAATGACGAAAATGGTTTTAACCCCCAGGCTCTGATACTTGTCCAGGACGTCGGTGATTTCTTCCGGACCCAGGCCGTATCCGGCGATATATGCCACAGTGGGTTGTTTTTTAACAACCATCAATTCGTTGACGGTTTGATATGATCCATCCCGTGTTGAACCACCTGCGCCGAATGTGATTGACATATAATCAGGCTTGAGTCCAGCCAGTTCATCAATGGTCTTGCTGAACGTCTGAGTTGCCTCATCGTTTCTGGGGGGAAAGAATTCCATTGAAATCACAGGTTTTTTGTTTTCATACAAACGGGTAACGCGCATAACCAATTTTCTCCTCTCTATGCGGTTTCATATAGTTGCTTAATGCTTAATGAAGAGTTGCCGGGAAGAAGCGGCGTCAAGTCACATTTCCCCGGCTCCTGTCTCAGAACTGATATATCATCCCCGCCGCTCCGGGCGAAACCCGTTCTCCAAAGGCATCACGGAGCAAAGCAACGGCGGGTTCACCCGTGCAGTGACAGGGAGCAACCATCTCCGGTTCAAGAAACCACAATGCGGCCATGGTCTGGGCCAGACGTTCACGGCTGGCGTTGAGCAAATGAAAGCCGCCGATGATGGCTCGGATCCTCATACCACTGCTCAGCCGTCGAAGTAGATGCCGGCGGACGTCATTGAAGCACCCGACGTTGCATGAATTTGGCATCAGCCCAAGCCATAACATGCTTATCAACCGCGATCTCGGGTTCAGATCTCCGCATGCCAGGCACTGCGAGTGGCCATTTTGGGTGCTGATAGTCATTGCGTCCTTAGTCGTCACAGATATATAATTTTTCTTTCACTCAATTGTAGGCTGCCATGATCTCCGGCGTCTCATGTAGCAGCGGCCCGGCAAGTTCCACCATTTGGCTCTCTTTCCAGAAAGGCAGTATTCCATGGACATCCATATACTTCTGGGGGATGGGATGGGTGCCGACGATGACTGGCAGTCCGTAGGCTGTTTCGATGAAGGTCTTGAATTGCAAGATACTCGGGCACGGTGGATATCCGACCACAAGGCCGGTGGCCAGGTGAATGGCATCTGCGCCGTTTTTCTTGAACTCGGCCGGGACATGCTCGATGTTTCCTCCCGGACAACCGCCGCAGGTCGAGTATCCGACAATTTCCACGGCTTCTTCGGCAGGGTAGATTGAAAATGCGCCATGCCGTTCCCGCAGCGCCCGAAAACACTTGCCCCCACCGCAGTCCTTGTAGCGGGCGCAGATGATGATACCGATTTTCTTCATTTTAATACTCCTTAGAATCATTGCCGCTCAATTCAATAATGGGTTGAACGATTTCCTGCATGATAACAGCCGTGGGGGATGAGGCATATTGTCGGACAAAGGCCTGACCGTTGTCGCAAGCTTCCGCGATGTTCGGGTCCATGGGGATGGCGCCGAGAAAGCTTACGCCCATGTCCTCCGCCATGCGCCGTCCACCGCCCGACCGAAGAATCTGGGTGATTTCACCGCATTTTGGGCAGACAAATCCGCTCATGTTTTCCACCACGCCGAGCACCGGCAGGTGCATTTGCCTGCAAAAAGTGATGGATTTGCGCACGTCCACGGCAGCTACCTTCTGGGGGGTGGTTACTACCACCGCCCCGTCCAGCGTAGCGATCAACTGGCAGACCGAAAGGGGTTCGTCACCGGTCCCGGGGGGAGAATCGATAATGAGATAATCCAGGTCGCCCCAGAGCACGTCTCTGAGGAACTGCTTGATCACACCCATTTTGAGTGGCCCGCGCCAGATGACGGCATCATCCGGGCTTTCCAGCAAAAAGCCAAGGGACATGACCTTGAGTCCGTCCAAATCGATGGGAAACATGCCATCCTTGCATCCATCCGGTTTCCTTCCTTCCAAACCCAGCATGGTCGGAATGCTCGGGCCGTGAATATCCACATCCAGCAGCCCCACGCGCTTTCCCGCCATCATCAGCGCCGTGGCGATATTCACTGCAACGGTGCTTTTGCCCACGCCACCCTTTCCGGACAACACGACGATTTTGTGCCGGATGCGACAAAGTCTTGATTGCAGCTTTTGCCGTTCCTCGAATTCCTCCGGGCTTTCTTCTTTTTTGCGATGGGATGCCGAACAATCATTTTTGTCACAGGTGCTACAAGACGACTTAGAGCTTTGTGCTTTTTGCATTGCGGTTACAACCTCCTCGAAGACTGGTGATTTTATGTTTTATATCCATAAGAAATTTGAGTCGATTCCAAATCCCAATATATCACTGAGTGGCGGTGCCGGTCCTCAGTCCGCCCAGTTGATGGCCGAAAAAGGTGTATCGGTGGTTTTGACCGGTAACTGCGGGCCCAACGCATTTCAAACCTTCGGCGCTGCTGGGATTCAGGTGATTACAGGGGTCAGTGGCCGGATACGTGAGGCTGTGGAGAAATTCAAATCCGGTCAATTGACACAATCTGCAGCGCCAACCGTTCAAAGCCATTTCGGCATGAGACACGGTATGGGGGGTGGCAAGGGCTTAGGTGGTGGACGGAGCATGGGTGGTGGTTCTCGTTGGTTCACGGGTATGGAAGACAGGGAACTACCATCTTCCGATGCATCGCAAACCAATGCTTTATCAGAGAAAGAAGAAATTGAAAGCCTGAAGCAAACCTCGCAGGAGCTGCGCAGGCAACTCGAAGCAATTGAAAGCAGACTGGTTGTTTTGGCTGCCCCAAAAACGGGAATCCTTGCGTACATGGGAGAAAATAAGCATGAGTGATCGGTTGAATGATTTCATCAGTGAACTCCAGGAACGAATTTTCGAGGAAACCTGGGTAGCCTACGGCGAAGTAGGTTTTCAACGGTGGCGCAAACCGTTATTTAAGGGCGCCATGGATGATGCGGACGGATATGGCCGCCTGACCGGCACCTGTGGCGATACCATGCAGATTTTCCTAAAAATTGAAAACGAAAGGGTCAAGGCAGCCACTTATTTAACCGATGGATGTGGATCCAGTGCAGTGTGTGGATCACTGGCCGCAGAACTGTCTCTTGGCAAAACTCCGGATGAATTGGTGGATATCACCGGCGAAAAAATACTGGGCGTTCTGGGGGTTTTCCCCGAAAAGGACAAGCATTGCGCTTTTCTGGCAGCGGAAACGGTTCAAGCTGCCATTGGACATTATATGAAAAGCTGGTCAAGCAAGCGAAAAAGTGAGAATTCAGCGAGCATAGAATGGCCGACTGAAGCTTGAAACCAATGTTTTTTTTACGGTAAGCGGTCATGAATCATAATTGGTTTCTCCCCCCAGAGATGAAAACGATATACTCCGTCATTACGGGCTTGACCCGGAATCCAGCCTGCTCAAAAAAACTGGATTCCGGCTTTTGCCGGAAAGACGGTAATTATTTATTCGTGTCCGTTCGTGTTCTTCTCAGGTTTTAAATCATTGTTACGGTGAAAGATTCATTTAAAATTGCCGGATGAATCATGATTGACAATTGGCATAAGAATTTTTATACAGGTCGATATATGAAAAATGGCATAATGAAGCCGTTAATATCCTGCTCTTTTTGTAAAACCTTAAGAAGGAGAACTTCATCGTGCAACCCATTCGATTTTACCATTTCGTTATCCTGATTGCGACCATGATATTAGCCATGGTTCAGATTCAGACTGTAAGCGCAGAACCTCAGGGTCGGGTTGTCATGTTTTATGCCGGAAGTTTGTCCATGCCATTTAACGATATGGAAAAAGCGTTTGAGGCAGCCTATCCCAAAGTGGATTTGATTCTGGAAGGCAGCGGAAGCACGCAGGCGGCACGCAAGGTGACCGACCTGAAAAAACCCTGTGATATCGTGGCATCCGCCGACTACAAGGTCATTGACAAGCTGTTGATACCGGACTTTGCAGACTGGAACATCCGTTTTGCATCCAATCAACTGGTGTTGTGCTATACCGATAAAAGCAAATATGCGGATCAAATCAACGCGGATAACTGGTATGACATCATCCAGATAAAAGGGGTTTCATGGGGGCATTCGGATCCCGATCTGGACCCCTGCGGGTATCGCGCCCTCATGGTGATTCAGTTGGCTGAAAAATTCTATCAGAAGCAGGGATTAAACGATGCCATTCTGGCCAACCGTCCACAGTCCAATGTCCGGCCCAAAGCCGAGGAGCTGATATCCATGCTTCAGACCGGAAACATGGATTATGCCTGGGAATATCTGTCCGTTTCCGTGCAGCATGGACTTAAACACATCATCCTTCCGGATAAAATCAATCTGGGGGACTACACCCAGGATGACTATTATTCACAGGCTGCGGTGAAAGTGGCCGGAAAAAAACCGGGAACCTTCATGGAAATCAAGGGGGATTCCTGTACGTATGGCGTGACCCTGATAAAAAACGCGCCCAATCCGGAAGCGGCCATTGCGTTTCTGAAATTCATGATGTCACCGGACGGCGGACTCAAGATCTTGAAAGACCAGGGACAGCCGCCGTTTATTCCCTGTATTGTATCCAGTTCCCAGATGAAGGAAAAATTGCCGGCCGAATTGAAACCGCTGGTTGAAGTGAAAAACTAAGGGACCGAATACGCTTCCCTTAACTCCGATTTAGCTTGGGTCATGTCGACCCGTCTCTTGCGGGCGGGTTGACACCCGAGTTCTGCTCCACGAATCAATTCCAACTGTTCCTTATTGATATTCTACTTCCTGAAAATTCTCATTCAGAGTTACAGAGTTTACCTTGACCTGAACATGAGGATAGGATAACATTTCCGTGTGCATGACGCCTATATTTCTGAAAATTCCAATTACCATTATGCGAATTTCCATTTTCCTGGCAGCGTTACGGATGGTATTCATCCGTCAAGGAGCCACAGGTTCATCGGGTTCGTAAAATATTTAATTTCCGCGTTGATATCCGCGGCAACCGGGTTATCCGATGCATCATAAACATTAGACAGAGACAGCATGAAACGCCAACCCCCTAAGCATAAAACCCTTCGATACCTTTCTGAGCAATATCACATCCCGTTTGTGGAATACGATGAAAGGCTTCTGGCATCAGGCAGCGTCCTTCAAAAAGTCTGTCTGGAGCAGCTTAGTGAAGAGCTTTGGTTTCCACTTACAATTCGTGAAGGAACCGCAACGGTTATTGTCAGCAAACCGCCTGACCCTGCCCGGGATGCGGCGATGCGAAAAATTCTCGGTGTTGAAACCCTGAAACTGTTGATTGCGCTTCCCGACGACATTACTGCCATCATCGAAAATCATCTGGACATCAATCCGGGCTTTCCCGCCTCCAGCAGCAGGACGACCCTGGCCAGGCTGCGCAACTGGTTTGCGGATTACCGGGTAATGCTGGCCAAACACCGGACAATTCTGGCAAAAGGCAGAACCGGCCTGGCATTCATGCGCACCGGAATATCTTTCATCTCCGTCAGCCTGTCGTTGTTCAGGCTATTTGGCATCGGATACCTTACAATTCCGGAAATTCTGCTTCTGGGCTGCGGTGTCGTGATGGTTTTCGATGGATACACCTGGTATCTTCCCGCACGTAGAATCGGCAGGAAAACCGTTTCAGGCATGCTCACGGAGCCCACTTTCGGCTCCACGATTCTTGAGCAAACAGGTTCAGCAGAAGGCGCGGACTACAGACGAACCCCTCCCATTCCAGGTGCGCAGCAGGCCAGAGTCCGCTGGAACAGACTTTCTCCGATTCAGAAGCGTCGCTTTCTGGCTATAGACAGAACGGACATGGCCGAAGAACGATCCATTCTGGCCGGGTTTCGCACTATCCTGGCACAGTCCCGCACAGGTCTTGCCTTTACACGCACCGGAATTGCATTTATCGGGCTTGGAATTGCTTTTTTCAGGCAGTTCCACACCGGGCCATGGACCGTATTTGACGGTATTCTGATTCTGACCGGCATTGTCATGACGATTGAAGGATTCCACTGGTACTTGCCGGGTCGTCATGCAGGCAAATACAGCTCCAACGGTCTGGAAAAGGCCCAAAAGCGGGCATCCATCTGGGAATTTATGTTCCCCCCGTATCACAAGCACATCAGCCCCAATGACCTTCCTTCTCCCCTTCAAATCAGTGGAACCCATGCTCCGGGCATATGGGGCACCACGGGTCTTGCTCTGGAGCGAACCCTGATAGCGGACAGGCGCAATGTCAAGGCCAGGCTGCGGACCGTGATGGCGCAATCCCGGACCGGACTGGCATTTATCCGAACCGGCACCAGTGTGTTTTCCGTGGGCATGGGGCTGCAGGTTTTTTTCGGCTTCATAAACATATACTGGACATGTTTTAACCTGACGCTGATTGGCATCGGGCTGATTCTGATGGCCGATGGGTCTTACTGGCATTTTCCCGCGCAAAAAATCAAAAAACTGTTTCCATATTGCTACGGGGACATGGAAATCGCTTTTCCGGATTACGGAAAGCCCACATCGGATTGGTCAAAGGTGGTATTCGGTCATGAAGACATGTGAACCGACAGAACAGGATATCGAAAGGTTCTCTTTGCTGGTAACCTGGAATATCATTGATGAACGGACCCTTCGTGCTGCCAGCATCGCTGCGGGCGTTCGAAGTGTCAATATTGAAAAAATTCTTCGCTACAGCCTGAATATTCCAAGGCGCAGGCTTCTGGATGCGCTTGCCGAATACCACCACAGCGACTGGATCGAATATGACGAACGCACCCCGGTACCATCGGACATTCTGGTCGGACTCGATGCCGACGCCCTCTGTGAAAATTTCTGGTTCCCTGTGTTCCGGGATTCAAGCACCGTCATTATCGCAGCAAATGATCCAGGCGATCCTTTTGTTATCGACCAGGCAAAACGCATGGTCCGCGCCGAAACATATGAATTCCGCGTGGCACTGGCCGAAGACATACACTTTTTTATTCAGGATTTTTTAAATGGCCCTCCCGAGCATTTGATCGGCAACGAGAGAACGGGACTGGCTTTTTGGCGCAATGTCATGTCCAGATGGCGAACCCGGCTGGCCTGTTACAGAACGGACTTTGCCATTGCCAGAACGCATTTTGGGTCCCTTCGCTGGGGGCTGGGACTGATCACTACCGGCCAGATGCTGATGAACCTGAAAACCACCCATTTCTGGATCATATCCAGTTGGGTGTTTATCGCCACGGGAACGGCGCTGCTTTTCGCAGGCGGGGCAAGTTATTTCAAAATCAAAAAATCAATCGTCAGGCCCCCTGCCCCGCAAACACTCATCGAGGTAAGCGCTGCGACGCTGTACTTTCTGGAAAACTACCAGTTTGCTGAAAAACCACAAACCAGGCCACACCGACGACAGACCATGCTCTCGCGCCTGTCGGATCTTCTGCCCAATTCCTGTGTCTATATTGAAAATTCAACGGACAATAAAATTCGTTCCTATTTGGCACATGAAAGAACATCCCTGGCAGCCCAACGGACGGTTCTGGCCTGCTATCGGACGATATACGCCCATGCCCGTACCGGGCTATCCTTTATTCGTACCGGCACCACTTTTGTCGGGATCGGCATCGGCCTTGTTCAGTACTTCAAATTCAGCCCGACGACCAGACTGGATTATCTCATTATTCTGGCGGGAATTCTAATGATTGCCGATGGCATGATCTGGTACTGGCCGGTCAGAAAGGAGCAGAGAGAAGCTCCGGAATTGTTCGAGTCTTTCATAAATGGGAACATACCTTGAAGATCGTCCATAAAATCATCCTTGCCAATACATTCAATATTCTCCTGATTGCGCTCACGGGTTTTTTCGCCTACGAAAATCTGAATCTGCTGCTTACAAAACTACGCTACGTGGAAATTGCCGATGATCTGAACGCATCCTTTCTGGAAATGAGGCTTTCCGAAAAAAACTACTTTCTGTACAGGGATGCATCCGCACTAAGTGATATCCAAAATAAACTGAATCAAAGCAAGGAAGCGATGGAGTCCGACAGGGACGACATTGTCCGTGCGATTGGGGCTACGAATTATAAACAACTGGAATCCAGCACCCATGCCTACCTTCAGGTGATCAGCAGTGCGAACAGCAAAGCCCCGACATCGGATGAATTACAGTCCCATATCCGGGAAGCCGGTCAGAAATTGCGGGAGTTCTCGGATCATATCACCAAACTGGAAAGAACCAATGTCAACCGGATTATTGCCGACTCCCGCGCCGGTCTGTTTACTTCCCTTTTTCTGATCCTGTTTTCCGCCCTTGGGGTCAATCAGTTGATATCCCGCAGAATCTTAGCCTCCCTCAAGGACATTGAAAAAGTGGCGCACGCCATATCAGAGGGCAATTTCAATAAAGTGAAAACAAGCATTCAGGCCGAAGAATCGGGCCTGTTGATGAAAACGCTTTCCGGAATGAGATGGTTTTCCTTTTTCCAGTCAAACCCATCGGATGAACTGGGTTCTGCCATGAAAGCCATCAACGCCATGTCCGAGGATTTAAAAAAGCATGAAGAGCTCATTATTCAGTCCAAAAAGCTGGCATCCATCGGCATTCTTACCGCGGGCGTTGCGCACGAACTGGGAAACCCGCTCAACAACATCTCCATGATGGCCCAGGCATACGCGGAACTCTACGATGATCTCAGCCGTGAAGACAGGCTCGATTATATGAAAAAAGTGGATGAGGAAACCGAGCGGATCAAGGACATCGTCAAGAATCTTCTCGATTTTTCAAAGCCGAAAAAACCGAACCGTAAGGAAACTCACATTAATGAAGTGGTTCAAAAAAGCCTGAAACTCGTCCAGAACATGATCAGCATTTCCAATATTGAAATCAATATCCGCCTGGAAGATGGGCTTCCCGCCGTCTTCATCGACATCAACCAGATCCAGGAAGTGCTGATCAATCTGATCACCAACGCCATACAGGCTGCATCCCCCGGGACTGAACTCCGTATTGCCACCCGCCCGGGAACGGATCCGGATCATGTGGAAATCGAGGTAAAGGACACCGGCAAAGGAATTCCCCCTGAATTTCTGCCGCATGTGTTTGATCCGTTTTTTACCACAAAAGAAGCCAGTGGCACCGGACTGGGCCTGTTTGTCAGCTACGGCATCATCCAGAACCATCAGGGCAACATCCGGGTCCAGAGCGAACTGGGCATGGGAACCTGTTTCACCATCGAATTGCCAGCATATAATGAAAAGGAGACAAGGGATGAGTGGTCATAAAATCATTGTGATTGATGATGAGAATATCGTGGGCAAAATGATCAAAGCCACGTTCGAAAAAGATGGTTATCATGTGGAAACATTCTTGAGCGCAGCTCCGGCACTGGACAGATTAAAAGAAGAGTCTTTTGATGTGATCATCACGGATTTGAAAATGAAGGGGATTGACGGGATGGAAGTACTGAGAATCGTCAAAAAGGAATCTCCGGCCACCAAGGTGATCATGATCACGGCTTTTGCCAGCATGGATTCGGCCATCGAGGCGGTACGCGGGAAAGTGGATGATTTTTTTCCCAAACCCTTTAAGATCAAAGACCTCAAAGCCTGTATCGAACGACTGCTTGGCCAGTGATATCATCAACAATCGGATCGGGAACTGCGGCAGGATAATCGCCGCAGTCGTAGCAAAAAACAGTTTAAAATCCATTGCCCATCGGGGTCTTGCGGCATGGTCAAGAATTGGAAAGCATCCAAGCCATGGGCACTGGCTGCCTCGACGGGTTCATGCATCCGTATTCAAGTCAAGCAAGCTGTTTGCCGGCACCGGGTCCCGGTGCGACCCCGTAAATTTCCTCGATTTTAAGAATGACCGCGCCCTTGGATTTCAGGGGAAATCCGACCTTCTGGCTCATTTCCTCGATCCATCTGGCTGTTTCTTCAAACCGCTGACCCGTGGTTTCGATGGTGACCGTGCCCTTTAACTGGTATCCTTCATGTCCTTCCCAATACGTAACCGCAACCTTGGGGTTGGCTTTCATGTTGGCCAGGGTTTTGTTGAGAAACTGGTCGGATATGAGAATGGTCTCATCATCGATGATTTTTTTCGCCCCGATCGGAACCGCGTTGGGAATTCCGTCACGACTTGCCGTGGAAAGCACCACGGGGCGGACCTTGTCAAAAAGCTCCTTCATACGTTCTGTCATTTTAGCCATATTCGTTCCTTTCTTTTGAAATGTTATTGATACCGCACTATCAACGCGGCTTTCTGGCATCAACAATCAATGATATGGATTCAATATTCCCGTCCTGGTTCCGATGGTCCAGGAGCAGGGAACGGTAAATGGGGCCATCCTTCAAAGACCACTGATGGTAATGAAAACGCCCGTTTTCGTCGCAATACTCCAGCAGATCGACGCAAAAGCCTGCTTGAATGAAGATATCGGAAAACAGCCGGTAGTCATAAACGATTTTATGATCCGCGGCCGGATGATCGCTGGGACCCGGCCCCCCGACGCGTGCCGTTTTCTGATACAGGGCATTGGGAAAATTGGCATCCGGAACCGCACACCGCAGATATCCGCCCGGCTTTAACCATCTGTAACAGAGTCTGGCTGCAGCACGGCCCTGCGCTTCTGTCAGATGCTCCCATACATGTTCACACAACAATGCATCAGCAGGCCGGGAACGGAAAGTGAAGTCCCAGTCTTTCGGTTGCAGTAAATCCAGCTCTTCTTGTTGAGTGGGTACCCAACCGGGCCAGCGCTGCCGACCGGCGCCAATGATGATTCGTATGGATTCCGAAGATGGGATGTGCTGAATGTCTATCATGGAATATTGATCATGTATGTCAAATATCATGCGGATGATCAACAATAAATTGCCGGGGGTGATGTGGCACGGTTTTAGGTGAAGAAATCATTTTCCGTTCCGGATTCAATCTGATCATCCAAATTTATATTGATCGTCCTCCGCCCAGAACCTTGTAAAGCGTCACCAGATTGGTCTGCCGGGAAAGGCGCGTGGTGATCAGGTTCTGCTGAGCACTGTAGAGGGAGCGCTGCGAATCCAGAACGGTCAGGTAACTGTCGATTCCTTTGTCGTAGCGCGCTTCGGACAGGATATAGCTCTCTGCCGTGGCATCCGTCAGGGACTGCTGCGCGGCCAGTTGATCATCGATGGTACCTTGCTGGGCCAGGGCATCGGCCACTTCCCGGAAGGCCGTCTGGATGGCCTTTTCATACTGGGCCACGGCAATGTCCCGATTGATTTCCGCCACCTCCAGATTGGCCTGGTTGGCGCCGGCGTTAAAAATCGGCAGATCGATTCGCGGAGCAAAATTCCATAAGTCGCTACCGGGCTTAAAGAGTCCTGAGAGCTGGTCGCTGCCCGTACCCATGGAAGTGCTAAGCGTGATGCGCGGGAAAAAGGCCGCCCGGGCCGCTCCGATATTGGCATTGGCCCCTTTGAGCAGATTCTCGGCCTGAAGGATATCGGGCCGGCGCCGCAGGACATCGGAGGGCAAACCCGGGGGAATTTCCTTTACGGACGCAATGGTTTCACGCATATCCGCGGGGAAAAGTCCCTCCGGGATCGAAGCCCCCACGACCAGCACCGAAGCGTTTTCATCCCGGGCGATCTGGCTGATATACCGGGCAATATCGACCCGGGCTGAATCCACGGTGGTCTGGGCCTGCTGAAGCGCCAGGGCCGTGGCAACCCCGGCATCGAATCGGCTTTGGATGAGACTGTACGAGACCTTTCGGCTGGCCAGGGTTTCCCGGGCGAGCCTTAGCCTTTCCCGATCCGCGGCCAGGATCAGATAATTGCCGGCAACCTCGGCCACCAGACTGATCCGGATGCTCTGGCGGGCCTGTCCGGTGGCCAGATACTGCTCCAGTGCCTGATCCTTAAGGCTTTGCACGCGGCCGAAGAGATCCAGTTCGTAAGCACTGAAGCCAAGACCCGCGCTGTATTGATGAACGCTTTCTCCCTCTCCGGTTCCGGAAATACTTGCCGGCAGCCGCTGCTCGCTGCCGCTGGCGCTGGCACTGACCGCCGGAAAGAGATCGGCCCGTTGGATCTGATACTGGGCCCGCGATTTTTCGATATTCAAGGCAGCGACCCGCAGGTCCCGGTTGTTTTCAAGAGCCAGCCAGATCAGCTTGCGCAGTTTTTCATTTTCAAAAAACGCCTGCCAGGAAATGTCTGCGACAGCCATGCCGGCGGAATCCCCGGCCTCGGCCTTGTATGCCGGCCCCTCTGGCCAGGCATCGGAAACCGGAGCTTCGGGCCGTGAATATTCAGGGGCCAGGGTTGCGCAGCCGGCAAGAAAGACCATCATGGATGCAATGGATGCGATGGCGCGAATCATATTTCATTCTCCACATAACGGGTAAGGTCGGGTTGGGGTTTTATTTCCGGCAAGGGCCTGGCCGCGAACACCCGCTGAACCACGACAAAAAACACCGGCACAAAGAAAATTGCCAGAACCGTGGCCGTGATCATGCCTCCCATGACGCCGGTGCCGATGGCGTTCTGGGCACCGGAACCGGCCCCGGTGCTGATGACCAGTGGCAGCACACCCAGAATAAAGGCCAGGGAAGTCATTAAAATCGGCCGCAGGCGTAGCCGGACAGCCTCGAGTGTGGCGGCAAGCAGGCTTTTGCCGTGCTGCATCTGCTCCTTGGCAAATTCCACGATCAAAATGGCGTTTTTGGCCGAAAGTCCGATGGTGGTCAGCAGCCCGACCTGAAAATAGACATCGTTGGGAAGTCCGCGAAAACCGGCTGCCAGCAGTGCGCCGATGACTCCCAGCGGCACGACGAGCATGACGGAAAAGGGAATGGCCCAGCTCTCATACAGGGCAGCCAGGCAAAGGAAAACCACCAGAAGAGAAATGGCGTAAAGCGCCGGAGCCTGGGACCCGGACATGCGTTCCTGATAGGAAAGGCCGGTCCATTCAAAGCCGATTCCTTTGGGAAGCTTTGCGGCCATGGCTTCCATCTCCGCCATGGCCGTCCCTGAGCTTATGCCCGGAGCGGGTTGGCCGAGAATTTCCATGGACGGTAAGCCGTTGTAGCGTTCCAGCCGCGGCGATCCATAGATCCACCTGGCAGAGGCAAAGGCGGAGAACGGCACCATTTCCCCGGCTTTGTTTCGCACATACCACCGGTTGATATCCTCGGGCTGCATCCGATAAGGCGCATCGGCCTGAAGATAGACTTTTTTCACCCGCCCCTTGTCGATAAAATCGTTGACATATGCGCTTCCCCAGGCGCTTGACACGGTGTCGTAAATCTGGGCAAGGGACAGACCGAGGGCCCCGGCCTTTTGCGAATCGATGTCCAGTTTGAACTGCGGGGTATCCTCCTGCCCATTGGGCCGAACGGCCGCCAGATTGCCGTTCTGGCCGGCCATTGCCAGCAGTTGATTTCGGGCTTCCATCAAACGGGCATGGCCGAGTCCGGCACGGTCCTGCAATTGAAAGTCAAAACCCGTGGCATTTCCCAGTTCCATTACTGCCGGCGGTGCAAAGGCAAATACCATGGCATCCCGTATGGTTGCAAAAGCGCCCATGGCCTTGGCGGCAACCGCGTCAACCTTTAAGGCCGGCTGCCGGCGAAGACCCCAGTCCTTGAGCTTGACAAAGGCAAGGCCGGTATTCTGTCCGGAGCCTGCAAAGCTGAAGCCTGCAACCGCAAAAACGGATTCAACCGCGTCCTTTTGTTCCACCAGAAAATGCTGCTCCACCTTCTCGATCACCTTGAGGGTCCGATCCTGGTTGGCGCCGGCCGGCAACTGAATCAGGGCAAAGAGCAGCCCCTGATCCTCGTCGGGAAGAAAGGCGGTCGGCATACGCAGAAAGAGAAATCCCATGCCGATCACAATGGCGCCATATATCACCATGTACCGGAAAGACTTGTCCAGCATGCGGCAGACCGCTGATTGATACCGGATGCTGCTTCGGTCAAATATATAATTGAAACCGCGGAAAAAAACGGCAAAAACCCCGTTTCGATCCGCCGGATGTCCCTTTTTCACGGGTTTGAGCAAGGTGGCGCAAAGGGCCGGCGTTAAAATCAGGGCCACCAGCACCGACAGGATCATAGAAGAGACGATGGTAATGGAAAACTGGCGGTAGATGACCCCGGTGGACCCGCCGAAAAACGCCATGGGCACGAACACCGCCGAGAGTACCAAAGCAATTCCCACCAGAGCTCCGGTAATCTGGTTCATGGATTTTTGGGTGGCCTCCTTGGGAGCCAACCCTTCTTCGCTCATGACGCGTTCCACATTTTCCACCACCACGATGGCATCATCCACGAGCAGGCCGATGGCCAGAACCATGGCGAACATGGTCAGGCTGTTGATGGAAAACCCGCAGGCCGCCAGCACCCCGAAGGTTCCCAGAAGCACCACCGGCACGGCAATGGTGGGTATGAGCGTTGCGCGAAAATTCTGCAAAAACAGAAACATGACCAGAAAGACCAGGCCGATTGCTTCAGCAAGGGTCTGGATGACTTCTTCAATAGAGATTTTCACAAACGGTGTCGTATCAAAAGGATATACGACCTTCATTCCATGGGGAAAGAACCCGGACAGCTCCTGCATCTTTGCCTTGACAGCGTTGGCAGTGCTCAGGGCATTGGCGCCTGCCGCCATTTTAACCGCCAGGCCGGTTGCGGGCTTGCAGTTGTAACGCCCGAGAGAGCTGTAACTTTCACTGCCGATTTCAGCCCTGGCCACATCCCGCAGGAAAACGGACGACCCATCCCCATTGGTGCGCAACACAATGGCGCCAAATTCTTCGGGCGTTCTGAGCAGTGTCTGGACCGTGATGGTGGCATTCAGTTGCTGACCGCCGGCATAGGGAGTTCCTCCGAGTTGACCGGCTGAGACCTGCACATTCTGGGCCAGGATGGCTGCCTGCACATCCGCCGGCGTCAGCTTGAAATTGTTCAGTTTTCCCGGATCGAGCCAGATCCGCATGGCATACTGGGCCCCGAACATCTGCACTTCGCCGACGCCCTCGACCCTTCCGAGCATATCCTGGATATTGGTTGCCACATAATCCGATAAATCATTCTGGTTCATGGACCCGTCTTCCGAGACGAATCCGAGCACCAGCAGGAAGTTTTTCGTCGATTTGCTGACCTGAATGCCCTGCTGCTGAACCCGCTGCGGCAAAAGGGGCGTGGCCAGTTGAAGTTTGTTCTGAACCTGAACCTGGGCGATGTTCGGATCTGTCCCGGCGTCAAACGTCAGGGTGATGGTAACACTTCCTGTTGCATCACTCGTTGAAGACATGTAGCGCAGATGATCGATGCCGTTCATCTTTTGCTCGATGATCTGGGTCACGGTATCTTCCAGCGTCTGGGCCGAGGCCCCGGGATATGTCGCGTTGATGGAAATCTCGGGCGGCGCAATAGGGGGGTACTGGGAAACGGGCAGTTGCTTGATCGCCAGTGCACCTGCCAGCATGATGATGATGGCGATTACCCAGGCAAAGATCGGGCGACTGATAAAAAACTGAGCCATGATATTTCTCCTTTATTTTCGGGCCGATGCAGACTGACCGGAATCTGAAGCAGACGCCGTATCGGAATCCGCACCGAATGCCGCAACCCGGACAGGTGTTCCCGGGCGTGCCTTTTGCAGCCCTTCCACAATCAGGCGATCGCCCGGGTTCAGCCCTTCGCTCACCAGCCACTTGTCGCCGATGGCACGGGCGATCCTGAGGGCTCTCGACTCGACCTTGTCGTCCGCCCCAACGACCATTGCCGTGGCATTGCCCGAAGGGTCACGGGTAACCCCTTGCTGCGGGACCAGAATCGCCTGGGCCACAACCCCTTCCTCAAGAACGGTCCGCACAAACATTCCAGGCAGGAGCAGTTGTTTCGGGTTGGGGAAAACCGTGCGCAGGATGACCGATCCGGTGCTTGGATCAACCGTGACATCGGAGAATTTCAAAATTCCCTCAAGCGGGTAAGGGCTGCCGTTTTCAAGTACCAACCGGACCCTGGCCTCGGCGGCGCTGTCTCGCAGGATTTCGCCGCTGGCAAGATCCTGCTTCAAACGCAGCATTTCGGCACTGGACTGGGTCACATCCACGTAAACCGGATCCAATTGCTGGATCGTGGCCAGTGACGCTCCCTGGCTGGCCGTAACCAGGGCCCCGATGGTGACCGATGATTTTCCGATCCGTCCGGAGATCGGCGCGGAAACCTGCGTATAAGCCAGATTGATCCGGGCGGTTTCAACGGCCGCCTTGCTGACCGCAATGTCGGCTTCGGCCTGCTTGAGCAAGGCAAAGGCATCGTCATAGTCCTGAGCGCTGACAGCCTTGATCCCGACCAGTTCTTTATAGCGCTCGGCTTTCAGCCGGGCCGGAATGAGATTGGCCCCGGCCCTGTCAAGAGCTGCCCTGGCGCTGTCAAAGGCTGCCTGGTAAGTGGCCGGATCGATCTGGTAGAGCACCTGCCCTGCTTTTACGTCCGATCCTTCCTTGAAAAGGCGTTTCTGGATAATTCCACCCACCTGAGGCCGGACTTCCGCAATCAGGAACGCCGAGGTCCGACCCGCCAGTTCCGTGGTGATCGCCACCCGTTCCGGCTTGACCCACACCACTCCCACCTCCGGAGAACCGCCTGCCAGCGGCATGCTTGCCGTGGTTTCCTTGCCGCATCCGGCTATCATCAAACCGGCTGCAAGCATTCCTGCAAGGGCGATCCGTCTGGTTCTACTATTTGTTTTCATATTGATACCTCTGTGGTTAAAAACTCGGATCTGAATCATGATCCATGATTGAACAATAAGTCATATAGGGTTTTAAATTCATTGCAGACTGAAATACGGATGCATGATTTCCGATGAATTTCAAGTTATTGGCAGACGCACCCATTATCTCCAGACTATAGCGCAGGAGGTTCAGCCCGAAAACATCGACATCATCCACCCCGTCCGTATTGATGACAATCGACGGAACCCGGTCGACATATTGGATCAGGATGGATAACAATTGCCGCGCGGAGGATCCGTCAAAACCGCCGCGGATTTGAACATACAGTTTTTTTCCCTGATGCAATACGGACATGCTGAAAACAGATGACATGGAAATCACCCCCCATTTTCAATCCAGATTGAATGATCGATCAGTCCAATGTATTTCAGGTTATTCGCCAATCTCAACCCCAGGGAGCTTTTGCCCTGAAAACCGGCGTTGCCGTCCCAGTGGATATGAATGCTGAAATCCGTTTCTATCCCCGCAAGGCGGTATATTTTTATATCCACCAGTCTTTGGGCCGAAGGACCTGAAAGTATCAGCATCTGCTTGACAAGTTCAGCAACCCCCAAATTTGCAGAGGTTTCTATGGAACGTAAGGTTATGGTTTCCATCCATCTCATGGCATGCCCCCCCATTTATGTGACAAGAACATATCAAAAAACGTGCCATATAAAATTATATTTTTATAACAACATGTTATAAATAATTCGTTTATATATTTACGCTATAGGATAATATGTGTTACGCTATAGCAAATTTAATTCACCCCATGGCGTAAAATTAAATACCGATGAGCGAAAGTATTTTCATGAAAATGGATATCAATGCATTTTTCAGGCAGGCAACCATCCGCATCTGCAGCACGCTGGACATTCAAACCGCCATGGAACGCAGCTTCCAGTTCATCAAGGATTTCCTTCCGGTGAACCGGATGAGCCTGGATTTGCTGGATCCTGACCGAAATGTCCTTCACATGGTGGCATCGGTTCCATCCATGAAGGCTTTTGGCCAGATTATTGCCCTGCCGGAAGAAGGCCGGGATGACCGCGCATTTCACTGGGCATCCAATGAAAAAATCCGGATCGATAACCTGACGGACCCGGAACCCAGTACGCTAAGGCTTTTAAAAAGATTAGGACTGAGCAGTCAGGTTTCGTTGATTTTCATGCGTCTTGAGATCGAAGGCAACCGCATCGGTCAACTCGTACTGGCAGCCAACGGCGTGGATCGTTTTACGGAGGAACATGCCCGATTACTTCAACTGCTGAACGAGCCCTTTGCCATTGCCATGTCCAATGCGCTGAAGCACCAGGAAGTTCTTAAACTTCAGGACATGCTGGCGGATGACAACCGCTATCTTCAACGGCAACTTCAGGAAATTTCCGGCGCCGAGATCATCGGCGCGGATTTTGGTCTGAAATCCATCATGGACATGGTTCGACAGGTAGCACCCATTGACAGTCCGGTTCTTCTTTTGGGAGAGACGGGTGTGGGCAAGGAAGTGCTGGCCAATGCCATTCATCAGCTATCCCAGCGGCGGGAAGGCCCCATGATAACGGTAAATTGCGGCGCCATTCCGGATACGCTGCTGGACAGCGAACTTTTCGGGCATGAAAAAGGGGCTTTTACCGGAGCTGTCAGTCAAAAAAGAGGCCGCTTTGAAAGAGCCCACACCGGAACCATCTTCCTGGACGAAATCGGCGAATTACCCCTACAGGCCCAGGTCCGGCTCCTGCGGGTTCTCCAGAACCGGGAAATCGAAAGGGTCGGCGGGACTCAGGCCATTCCGGTGGATATCCGCATCATCTCCGCAACCCACAAAAATCTTGAAGAAATGATTACCGGGGGCCAGTTTCGCGAGGATCTGTGGTTTCGCCTCAATGTATTTCCCATCATGATCCCCCCGCTTCGGCAAAGAAAAGAAGACATCCCGGCCCTGGTTCATCATTTCATCGAACGAAAAGCCAGGGAAATCAAAATCAAGGAACGACCCAGGCTGGTGCCCGGCGTCATTGACCGGCTGATTGCGTACAACTGGCCGGGAAATATCCGGGAGCTGGAAAACATGGTGGAACGCGCGTTGATTCAGCACCGGGGCGGCGACCTGCTGATAGACTCCCCATCGCCATCATCGAGAACGCCTGGCTCACCCGCTGAAAGCACGTCCAATGCCGGTCCGATGTGGTCATTGGACGAAGTGACCGGAGATCACATTCAGAAGGCTCTCAAACTGGCAAAAGGTAAAATCAACGGACCCGCGGGTGCGGCTGAACTGCTGAAGATTCACCCCAACACGCTCCGAAAAAAAATGGATCGGCTGGCAATCGCATACGGCAAAAAACGATAGCCGGCACAGAATACAGATAACCGGACTGATGATGTTGACAATTTCAACGCGAATACCCTATATATTCAGGAACCGGAAATCATCCCTGCCCGAAGAAACAAGAGGTGTCACCATGCCTTTAGCTAACGGCTGGACCATTGTATTGATGGACGATGAAGCGGATATCCGCGATGTCATGACCCTGACGCTTCAGGATTCCGGATATCGGGTGTTGACGGCCGCGGATGGTCAATCCGGGGTCGGTCTGTGTGAACAGGTCAATCCCCAGATCGTTATCACCGATATCCGCATGCCGGGCATGGACGGCATGCGGGTACTGCAGGTTTTAAAGGAACGCCTGCCGGATATCGAGGTCATTGTCGCCACGGCTTTCGGCGAAATGGATCTGGCCATTCGCGCCCTTCAACTGGATGCATCCGATTTTATCACCAAGCCCATTGGTGACAGCGCGCTGTTTCTGGCCTTAAGCCGCGCACAGCAGCGCTATACCTCCCGAAAACAGATCAAGGACTATACCCGGCTGCTCGAAATCGAAAACGCCAGAACCTCCCAGGAACTGGCCGCAACCATCGCTTTTCAGAAGAATTTAATCGAAAGCTCCATGGATGGTATCCTCGGATGCAATGAAACCGGCAAGGTGATGATTTTTAACAAAGCCATGGAACGGCTTCTGGGATATTCCAAAAAGGATGCGCTGGATCACCTGAGCCTTGATCAGATTTTTCCTCCGGATGAACGGATTCGTTTCAACTCGGTTCTTTCCAGCGAGGCTTACGGCGGGAAAAACAGGCTGTTTCTGCATGAAACCAATCTGCTCTCCAACACGGAAAACCGGATTCCGGTTCAGATATCGGCCGCGGTGCTCATGGAAGAGGAAACAATCAGCGGTCTGGTCTGTTTTGTCCGGGATTTACGGGAACTCCGGCGCCTGGAACAGGAGATGTCGGATCAGGCCAGAATTCTGCATCAGGACAAAATGATGTCCCTGGGTCGCCTGGCCGCCAGTGTCGTCCATGAAATCAACAACCCGCTGGCAGGCATTCTCAACTATATATGTCTGATGCGCCGAATCATGGATCGCGGGCCTCTGGTTGCCGACCAGCAGGATAAATTCAAGCTGCACCTGGAGCTTGTCGAAAGCGAAACCCGCAGATGCGCCCAGATCGTATCGGGCCTGCTGACATTTTCCCGGAAATCTCCTCCATCTTTTACGCTGGTTCAGGCTGAAGATCTGATCAATCGCTGCATGCTGCTAAGCCAGCATAAAATCCAACTCAGCCGCATTTCCATAACGGTTTTCATTCCGCCATCCCTGCCGCCGGTCCTGGGAGATTTCAATCAGTTGCAGCAATGCCTGATCAATCTGCTCTTTAACGCCATGGACGCCATGCCGGATGGCGGAACCCTGGATATTTCCGCGGGTGAAGATTTGTCCAAAAAAGAGATATTTATACAGGTGAAGGATTCTGGACCCGGAATTGCGCCTTCAGATCTTCCCCATATTTTTGAGCCGTTTTATACCACCAAGAACGAAGGCTATGGAGTAGGGCTGGGGCTTTCGACGGTTTACGGGATCATGGAGCGTCACCACGGCAGTGTGCAGGTGGAAAGCCAGATTGGAAAAGGAACGACATTTTTCCTGAAACTTCCGGTCAAAGGGGAAGTGGCATGAAATCCGACCCGCCTGATGTCGACAAACACATTCAAAGCGACCAGTGGCTGAATGTGCTGGACGAATTGAACATCGGCGCCCTGATCATCGATATACAAAGGCGAATTTGCGCGATGAACTGCACGGCTCAGGCGCTTCTGGGCCTGAAAGAAGATGAAGCCCTCGGAAAGGATTGCAGGGAGGTGTTCTGCGGGGTCCCCTGCATGGTGAAGTGCCTGTTCCACGATGGAGAGGAGTGGGACGAAGAAACTTCTCCGGCTGTTTCCGAAAACAAAGATTCCCAGCGGCTACTCACCCGACTTGCCACGCCCATTTATGATAGTCAGCGCCGGATTGCGGGATGTCTGACCATTCTCCAGGATCACGCCCCCATCGTTGATCTCATCAATCGGGTTCATTATGAAGAGCGCAGCCTGAAAATGATTCTGGAAAACCTGGATATCGGCATTTTTACGGTCAACAAGGGCGGACACATTACATTTTTGAATGCCGAAGCCGAAAAAATTACCGGATACCATCGTCAGCAGATTCTGGGAAAGCCCTGCTCAGCCCTGTTTCCGGAAAATGACTCCCGGGACATCTGTTTGCTCAAGGATTCCATCGCGGATGGCAGAACCCGGGTCCTGCCCAGCGGCAGCATCACCATCAGCAGCGGCCGGACCATCCCGGTTCGCGCCAGTTATATGGCGCTCCATAACGAAAAAGGCAGTATTGTCGGAGGACTTGCCACCTTTCATGATCTGACCGAGGTCCATCAGCTCAAAAAAGCCATTGCCGAACGCTACACCTTTCAAGACATGGCCGGCAAAGATCCGTCCATGCAAAAAATTTTTGAAATGGCCAGGGTCGTGGCCATGAGCGATGCCACGGTGCTCATCGAAGGTCCAACCGGAACCGGTAAGGACCTTCTGGCAAAAATCATTCATTCAATAGGCAGGCGGAGCGCCAAACCCTTTATCAAAGTAAACTGCGCGGCCCTTCCCGACACGCTTCTGGAATCGGAAATGTTCGGCTATGTCAAAGGCGCTTTTACCGGCGCGTTTCAAAACAAACCCGGCCGTTTTCAGCAGGCTGACGGCGGAACGATTTTTCTGGATGAAATCGGCGATTTACCGCTCACGCTTCAGGCCAAACTGCTTCGTGTTCTGGAAGACAAGGATTTCTATCCGCTGGGAAGCCGGCATCCGGTAACCGTCGATGTCCGCATCATTTCCGCGACCAACCGGGGCCTGGACAAGCTGGTTGAGGCACGGCAGTTTCGTGAAGATCTGTTTTATCGCCTGAATGTGATGCGCATTGAACTTCCCGCCCTCAAAAACCGCAAATCGGATATCCCGCTGCTGATTCAACAAAGCATGGGTAAGCTTTGTCCGCCGGACAAAGGCCTTCCCCGCGGCATTTCCGACCAGGCCATGGATATTTTGCTCAATTATGATTATCCGGGCAATATCCGGGAGCTTGAAAACATTCTGGAACATGCCCTGATCGTCGGCCAGTCCGGATCCATTCTGCCCCATCACCTGCCGGATTATCTGCAACAGTTCAGAACCATCCGTTACCAATCCCCTCCGGTTGACCTGCTCCAGGATGCCGAGCGCCAAAAAATTCTTCATGCCCTGGAGATCCATGACGGAAACCGGGCTCTGGCTGCAAAATCCCTTCAGATGAACCGCTCCACCCTGTGGCGGAAAATGAAACGTTTCCAAATCCTCTCATAAGCGTCTGCTTGCGCTTGTTGCATTATCACGTTGCAATGTTGCAAACATGTTCGCAACATTGCATTTTTTTGCAACATCCGCTTTGGACCTGGACCCCGTTTCCCTCCTGAAGAATGGAGAGAGCGTTTCAGTAATAAAATTACAACACTTTAATATTATTATAGATAATTTGTTGTTAATTCCCGCGTCGTGCTTCGGCGTCATAAATGGCACGCATCGTGCTTGTGATAGAAACAGCTCAAAAAAATGAAGCTGAATCATCAGCCCGCCCTACCCCCTTTTTCCAAAGGGGAATTGTGTATACAGTAACCGAAACGATGATCAAACCCCGGTACGACAGTCAATCCGGGCAGATATTTTTCAGACGGCAACCTTTCAACTTCGCTTTCAACCTGTTCACCTAAGCAATTACCTTGTTGGCCCAATTTTTTCATCGGGAGCCATTGTGAAAACACAACCTGCTCAGCCACATGTTCTGGTGATTGACGAAGATGACAATATGCGGTTTTTTCTGATCAATGTTCTGAAGACCGCCGGATTTGAAGTGACCGGGGTCGGCAAGGGATCGGAAGGGCTTTTATCCGCAAAAGAGAAATCTCCGGACATCATCATTTTAAATGTCATCATGCCGGATGAAGAAGCCCTCTTCCTCTACGATTGCTTCAGGCACGACGAATGCCTCAAGCACATTCCGGTCATCATGCTCTCCGGAATCGACCAGAAGACCTTCTTTCACTATCAGAAATTTCAAGGAGCGCAGGTTCACGGCATCCCCTATCCGGACGCCTATCTGGAAAACCCTCCTGAAGCGGAAGATCTGGTTAACACGGTTCGCGGACTGCTTGCTAAAAAGGAAACCCCATGACCATTCGAATCGGATTTTATATCTGTCACTGCGGCATCAATATCGCCGGCAAGGTCCGGGTTACCGAAGTCGCTGATTTTGCCAGAAAGCTCCGGCATGTGGCAGTGGCCAGGGACTATCGCTTCATGTGTTCGGACCCGGGCCAGGCCATGATCGAAAAAGACATTCGTGACTTTGGTCTGAACCGGGTGGTTGTGGCGTCCTGCTCTCCCCGGCTTCATGAAAAAACGTTTCAGTCCGCCTGCCGGCGGGCGGGCCTGAATCCCTATCTGTTTCAGATGGCTTCGGTCCGGGAACAGGTATCCTGGGTAACGCTGGATGAAGATGAGGCCACCCAGAAAGCCAAGTCTCTGGCAGCCGCGGCCATCAGCCGGGTCGTTTTTCATCACGGTCTGGAGACCCGGGAAGTTCCGGTGCATCCGGATGTGCTGGTCGTTGGGGCCGGCATTGCCGGCATGCAGGCGGCGCTGGACATCGCGGCCGCTGATCACAAGGTCTATCTTGTGGAAAAATCCAGCACCATCGGCGGCCACATGCTTCAGTTCGACAAGACATTTCCGACTCTGGACTGCGCGGCCTGCATCGGCACGCCCAAAATGGTGGATGTGGCGCAGCATCCCAATATCAAGCTCCTGTCGTACAGCGAGGTGACGGAGTTGTCCGGCTATATCGGCAATTATACGGCCAAAATCCGGCGGCTGCCGCGATATGTCAAAGAAGGCATCTGTACGGGCTGTGGGGAGTGCGCCGCCGTTTGTCCGGTGATTCTGCCCAGCGAGTGGGATGAAGGTCTGGGGAACCGGAAAGCCGTTTTTCGGGCGTTTCCACAGGCGGTTCCCATCACCTTCTGCATCGATAAAAACGACCGGGCTCCCTGCGTGGGCGCGTGTCCCGCACATGCCAATGTTCAGGGTTATATCCAGCTCATCAAACAGAAAAAGTACAAGGAAGCGGTGCAGCTTATCATGGAGCGGATTCCCCTTCCCGGGGTCCTGGGGCGGGTCTGCCCGCATCCCTGCGAGCTGAAATGCCGGCGGGCCGAAGTGGATTCGTCCGTCGCCATCCGGGATTTAAAGCGCTTTGCAGCGGATCAGGTGGATTTTAAAACGCTCGACATCCCGCTGATTGAAGAAAAAGATAAAAAAATTGCGGTGATCGGCTCGGGTCCGGCAGGACTGACGGTTGCCTATGATCTGAGGCAAAAAGGCTACGGCGTTCATATTCTGGAAGCACAGCCCAAGCTGGGCGGCATGCTGCGATATGGCATTCCCGATTATCGACTGCCGCAAACAGTGCTGGATGCCGAGATCGATTATATTCTTCGCATGGGGGTCACGGCCCGGTGCAATGTCCGTTTCGGGCCGGACATCACCCTGAAAGATCTGGAACAGGAAGGGTCCGGCGCCGTTTTCATGGGCATCGGGGCTCAGGAATGTCTTAAAATCGGCATACCCGGAGAAGCAGGGACCCCAGGGGTGCTGGATGCCATTAATTTTCTTCGGGAAGTGAATCAGCAATCCGGAATCACTTTCGATCTTAATGGAAAGCAGGTGGCTGTCATCGGCGGCGGCAATGTCGCCATGGATGCGGCACGGGTGGCCCGGCGCCTGGGCGCAAGTTGCGTGACCCTGGTTTACCGCCGCACGGAGCAGGAAATGCCGGCTTACGCCGATGAAATCCACGAGGCTAGGGAGGAGAACATCGCGTTTCAATTTCTGACCGTGCCGGTCAGGGTGGTTCAGGCCCCGAATGGCCGGGTTTCCGGACTGGAATGCGTGGCGACGCGCCTTGGCGAGCCGGATTCCGGCGGCAGGCGAAGGCCTGAAATCATAAAGGATTCGGAATTTGTCGTTCCCTGCGACTGGATCATCCCGGCCATCGGCCAGAGCGTTGATTCCTCCTGGGCCGAGGAATCATGCCCCCTGGAATGTTCGCCGAAGAACACCATTATCGCAAATCCCCGTACCTTACAGACTTCCATCCCGCACGTATTTGCCGGAGGCGATGCGGTCAGCGGGCCTGCAACCGTGGTGGATGCCGTGGCGGCCGGGCATCGGGCAGCCGAGGCCATGGATCTTTTTCTTCAGGGGCTCTCCCTTGATAGTCTGCAGTCGGATGTCCCCTATTCCGGACAGAACTGGAAAAAAATCCCGAGTGATTGCACGCCTGTCGCGCGCGCCGGATTGTCCTGCCGGGAGCCTGAGGGCCGCGCCGAATGCTTTGAGGAAGTCTCCGCCGGATTATCCGAAAATGAGGCCCACGGCGAAACCGAGCGGTGCCAGAACTGCGGCGGATGCTGCGAGTGCATGGAATGCGTCCGGACCTGCGCGGCAAAAGCCATTGACCATACCATGACCGAAGCCTCCCTGGAAGTTCAGGTGGGGTCCGTGATTCTGGCAACCGGCTTTGACCTGATGGACCCGTCGCCCCTTTCCCAGTTCGGATACGGCACGCATCCCAATGTGTTTACGAGCTTGGAGTTTGAGCGGATCAGCAATGCCACGGGGCCCACGGGCGGCAAGATCCTGATGCGAAATGCCGTCGGAGCATTTACAAAACCCCCGGAGAGCGTCGCCATTTTGCATTGCATCGGCAGCCGGGATGTCAACTGCCATGAATACTGCTCCCGGGTCTGCTGCATGGCGGCCCTGAAATACACGCATCTGATCAAGGAAAAAGTCGGTCACCACACCCAGGTTTATGATTTTTACATCGATATGCGCTGTTTTGGCGAGGGGTATGAAGAGTTTTACCGCAGATGTCAGGAGGAAGGAACGCATTTTATTCGCGGCAAGGTTGCCGAAATTTCCGATCGGGCGATCAGCCCGGCGGAAAAAGGCAAGCTGATCGCCATTGCCGAGGACACCCTTCTGGGTAAATGCATCCGGATTCCGGTGGATATGGTCGTTCTGTGCTCGGCCATCGAAGCGCGAAAGGATGCCCTGTCCGTTGGCCGGATTTTCGGTGTCAATCTGGGGGCCGATGGATTCTTCCTGGAAGAACATCCCAAGCTGGGGCCGCTCAACACGGCAACCGAAGGCGTCTTTATTGCCGGGGCCTGCCAGTCTCCCAAGGATATCCCGGACACCGTTGCCCAGGCATCCGGGGCCGCGGCCAAAGCGCTCTCCCTGGCATCCAGGGGCCGGGTGACGGTTCAGTCCGTCATTTCCTGGATCGATCCGGACATTTGCGCGGGGTGTCAGCTCTGCATTCCGCTTTGCCCTTATTCCGCCATCGAATTTGATGATCGCCGGAGCATATCGGTCGTTAACGAGGCCATCTGCAAGGGATGCGGCAGTTGCTCCGGAGCCTGCCCCAGCGGCGCGGCCCAGGTCCGGCATTTCAGAAAAGAGCATGTGTTCGCCGAATTTGAAGGGATGATGGATGCGATTTGCAGCCTGGTGGAGCGGAAGTAACAAATTTGTTTGTCGAGAAAAAAGGAGAAAAACATGGAAGCGTTTGAACCTGCCATCGTGGCCTTTGTCTGTAACTGGTGCACCTATACGGCGGCGGATCTGGCCGGGACCTCGCGGCTGTCGTACCCCAAATCCGTTCGATTGATTCGCGTGATGTGTACGGGGATGGTGGATCCCCAGTATGTTTTAAAAGCCCTTCTGGAAGGAGCGGACGCGGTGTTGGTCAGCGGATGTCATCCCGGGGATTGTCACTACATCAATGGCAATTTCAAGGCCAGAAGGCGAATAAAGCTCCTGAAGGAAATCCTTCCCCAGTTTGGTTTTGAGACGGAGAGACTGCGGCTGACATGGATTGGCGCCAGCGACGGCATTCAGTTCGCCGAAGTCATGCAAAAAATGACCGCGCAGATTCAGGCAATAGGCCCTTCCAAGGCCGGCCGCATGGCTGCTTGAAACGCATTTTTACCGTGAATATCGCTTTCCCCCTTTTTCAAAGGGAGAGGCTCTCTTTTCATGCCTGGGGACAGCCGGAACAGTATGGTCATACCTGTTTATTGAAACAATGGAGGAAATATGATGCCAACCCCTCGAAAACTTGAAGTTGCTGAGCAGGATATCCTGGGTGCGCTCAGAAACTTTTTTCAATCCATTCTGGAGCTGGAAGACATCGGTGCGATTCTGGCACCTCGACGGCTTCCATTTCAATCCGTGGTGATGCCGTCTCTGATCAGTGACCCGAAGTGTTTGAGCGAAATCGATCCCCTGGCACCGGCTTTTTTTCTCAACGCCGCCCGGATGGTTTCGAGGTTGAGCCGGAAATTTTTGGGCCAAAAAATAGCGGTTGTGCTTCGGCCCTGCGAAATCAGGGCCTTTATCGAGCTGATTAAACTCAAACAAGGGTCAAGGGATGAAATCCTGATTATCGGGCTGGACTGTCAGGGCGCCTATCGCAATTCGGATTACCGGCGCTTTGCATCGGATGGTCCGGATGAATCCACCCTGAAATTTTTTTTTGGCGCGCTATCCGGATCGCCATCCATTACGGAAGGCATTGACCTGACAACCGCCTGCAAGGCCTGCGAACACCCGATCCCAACCGGTGCCGATATCGCCATCGGGTTTTTGGGGATCTCGCCCCTGGATCATTTTCTGGTTCTGGGTCAGAGCCCGAAAGGCGAAGAAATGCTCGCGCGATTGGGCCTTGATGAAACTTCTGTTCCCGCTTCGCGGACAGAAGTTATCGAGGCACTGGTTTCAACGCGGTTTCATGCAAGAGACAGCCTGTTTGACCGGACCCGGGAGGCAACAAACACCCTCGAGAAATTGACGGCCTATCTGGCGGGCTGCGTCAACTGCTATAACTGCCGGGTCGCCTGTCCGGTGTGTTATTGCCGGGAATGCGTGTTCACCACCGATGTATTTGATCATGAACCCTTTCAGTATCTTCAGTGGGCACACCGTAAAGGGCAGATCAAGATGCCGACGGATACGGTATTTTACCATCTGACCCGTCTGGTGCACATGAGCACGGCCTGCGTGGGATGCGGCCAGTGTTCCAATGCCTGCCCCAGTGAAATCCCCCTGACGGAACTGTTCCGCGCGACAGCCATCCGGACCCAGCGCGCTTTTGATTACGCGGCAGGCCTGGACCCGGATGCGCCGCCGCCGATGACCGTGTTCCGGGAACATGAATTTCTTGAAGTGGTGGGTTTGTCTGAATAAGGAGAGGCAAATGAATCGAAAAGCAGGTTGCGCCTTGATTGTCGGAGGCGGCATCAGTGGCATGCGGGCGGCTCTGGATCTGGCGGAAACCGGATACGGCGTCACGCTCGTTGAGCAGGCGCCGTATCTGGGAGGCATCGTGTCCCAGCTCGATCATCAATTTCCCACCAATCATTGCGGCATGTGCCGGATGCTGCCGCTTCTGGACCGGGAATCGGGGTCTCAGCATTGCCTGCGCAAGGATCTTGTTCATGAAAATATCGATATCCGTCTGTCCACGGAAGTCATGACCGTGGCAGGCGAGGCCGGCGGTTACGAGGTGTCGCTTCGAAAAAAACCGGCAGGGGTGGACTGGCTCAAGTGCATCGGATGCGGGGCCTGCATGCAGGCTTGTCCCGTGGAAGTTCCGGATGCGTTCAATTCAGGGCTTTCAAAGCGAAAAGCCATTTATCCGGCGGCTCCCTACAGGGCGTTAAACTCTTACCGGATTGATTTCTCGGCCTGCACCCGTTGCGGGGCCTGCGCCGCGGCATGCCCGACCGGCGCTGTTTACCTTCGGGAAATGGAGCGAAAATTGTTTCACGTCCTGGTTGTGGACGATGAACTGATTGTCCGGGATTCCATCCGGGAATTACTGATGGAAGAAGGCTATGATGCGGACATGGCCGAATCGGGTCAGGAAGCCCTGAACCGGCTGAGGGAGTCGCCATTTCAGCTCATGCTGCTGGACATCAAGATGCCGGGCATGGATGGCGTGGAAGTACTTAAAAAAGCCAAAGAAATCGCCCCGGATGTAAATGTCGTCATGATGACGGCGTATGCCACGGTGGAAACCGCTATCGAAGCCATGAAAACAGGCGCCCTGGAATACCTGATCAAGCCCTTTGAAATCGATGCGTTGATGCCGATGGTGGAAAAGCGCTTTTCGGAGTTCATGTCGGCAAGGGATGAAAGAATCCGAGTCAGCGCCATTGTGCTGGCAGGAGGCGCCGCGTTCTTCAACCCATCCAGCGGCAAAAACACGCTGGGGTACGGCGTTCATCCCAACATTCTCACCAATCTGGAATTCGAGCGCCTGATCGGCAATGCCGGCCCCTTTGCGGGCCGGCCCATCCGGTCCGCAGACAAAAAGCCCATATCCCGGATTGCGTGGATTCAATGCGTGGGCTCACGGGATCTTCAAGCCGGCGCGGATTTCTGCTCCAGCATCTGCTGCATGATTTCCATCAAGGAGGCCCTGCTGGCCCATGAAAAACTGGGGCCAAATCTTACCACCGACATTTATTACATGGATGTTCGTGCATGCGGCAAAAATTATCACCGGTATAAGGAAATGGCTGAAACAACCGGAAAGGTAAATTTTATCCGGGGGCGGGCGCACACGGTGGTTCCGGACCCGGATTCCGGCGATCTGAGAATCCGGTATGTCGCGGTTTCAGGTGCGGATACCGAGTCGGCGTATGATCTCATCGTGCTGGCCGTGGGTCAGCGGCCCCATCCGGATACGGGGACGTGGGCTGAAAAATACGGCCTGTCCTTAAATGCCTGGGGATTTGCCGAAACCACCCCGTTTTCCCGGATCCAGAGCCAGAAACAGGGCATTTTACTGGCCGGATCTTTTTCGGGCCTGAAGGATATCCGCGAATCGGTGACGCATGCCTCAGCCGCCGCACTGGCCGCATCCCGCGTGATTCATAAGGCGGGCGGGGGAAATGCGCTGGTTTCCGCCCCGGCTCGAACCGGAGCCCGGAATGTATCCCGCGAACCTTCCCGGGTCCTGATCGTGATCTGCTCCTGCGATGGGATGATTGCGCCTTTCCTGGATGCCGCAGAAATCGAACACCGGCTTAAAAAGGATCCGGCGGTGACAAGCCTTCTGGTATTCAATCGCATCTGCGCAGGACCGGAAATGGAAGCATTGATTCAGGAAATCAGGAGCCGCCGGCCGAACCGCCTCTTAATTGCCGCCGGCACCGCGTGCGCGGATCAGGTTCGGGACGCGGGAAAGTCCGCCGGAATACACCCCAGCCTCATCCGCATCGTGGAGATTCGAAGCCCGGCCTTTCGTTTTACGGGACTGGCGGATTCCGAGGAATCCTCGGGGATTTTTCAAGCCCTGATGCGAATTTTGAGCATGGGAATATCCGAGCTGAAATATGCGGAACCCGAATCCCTCCCTGAAACAGCCGTAGTCAGGCGGGCAATGGTTGTCGGCGGCGGCATCGCCGGCATGAGCGCTGCCATTGCCATCGCCGATCATGGATATCCGGTGGATCTGATCGAGCGGTCCGGAAAACTCGGCGGCAACCTCAACTGGATTCGCCAGACCCTGGAAGGCCATGCTGTCGAACCATTTCTGGATGAAATCCGGCAAAAAACTGAAAAACACCCCCGGATTCAAGTTTACAGCGAAGCGACTGTCGTCAGCACCCGGGGAGAGGCGGGGCGGTTTTATTCTGCGATCGCGGCCCGGGATAACACCGTGGTCCAACTGGAACATGGCGCCGTGATTCTGGCCACCGGCGGCACGGAGGCCCCGACCCGGCTCTATGGGCATGGCGTGCATCCGGCGGTCATGACCCAGAAAGAGCTGGAACAATCTCTGCAAAGCGGCGCGGTGGAGCCTGAGAAAATAGAGACCGTGGTCATGATCCAGTGCGTGGGGTCCCGTGAAGATCCCAGGAATTATTGCAGCCGGATCTGCTGCCCGACCGCCATCAAACAGGCCCTTTATCTCAAGAGTCAAAACCCGGGGCTTCAAATCTATGTGCTGTATCGGGACATGATGGTGACCGGTTTTTCGGAAAGCTATTACACCCGGGCAAGAAAGGCCGGCATCCTGTTTATCCCCTATACCCCGGGCAACAAACCCCGGGTCGAGACCGATGAACCACAGGCCAGAGTGGTTGTTTTTGAACCCATTATCGACAAATCACTTGAAATTGAGGCCGATATCATTGTTCTGGCCACAGGCATCGCACCCGATTTTCCTCGGAATCTGGCGGATATATTTGAGGCCGAACGCGATTCAGATGGATTCTTTCAGGAAGCGGATGTCAAATGGCGGCCGGTGGATGCCATGAAACCGGGCCTCTTTGGATGCGGCATCGTGAATTCGCCGCAATCCATCCCTGATGCAATTGCATCCGCGGAAGCCGCGGCCCAAAGGTCGCTTCTGATTCTGAGCAGGCAGAGCCTGCCGTCCGGCCGGATCACCGCCAGAGTTCGCCATAGCCTCTGCAGCCGCTGTCAGGTCTGCATCGATGCCTGCCCTTATCATGCCAGGGCCTGGAATGCGGAACTGGAGCGGATTGACGTGAATGCGGCGGCGTGCCAGGGCTGCGGGGCCTGTGCGGCCATCTGCCCCAACAGCGCCGCGGTGGTGGATGGGCTTCTTAAGCCGCAATTCTTTGAAATGATAGATGCCTGTTTCTGAGAGGTTATATGAAAGAAAACACACCATCGACGACCGCGGATCTGCTGTCCGCCATCAGCGACAAAGTCAACGCCTGCATTCAATGCGGTACCTGCTCCGCGTCATGCCCGAATGCTTTTGCCATGGACTTTACCCCGCGGCATTTGTGGCGGCTGCTTCAGGCAGGCGAGACGCAGGCTGTATTGACGAGCAGATCCTTCAGCCTGTGTTCCACTTGCTATTCCTGTACGCTGCGATGTCCCAGGGGGCTGCCCCTGACGGATATCATGAGCGCCTTGAAGCAGGTCGGCGCCAGACAGATGCCGATGCCGGATCCTGCGGGTGTTTTGTTTCATCGGAATTTCCTGGAAAGCGTGCGCCGGCACGGCCGGGTTCGGGAAATGGAATTCATGACGCTCTATTTTTCAGCCATGAAAAATCCCCTGCTGCCGTTTCACTTCGCATCCCTGGGGATGAGGCTGCTATCCCGGAAAAAGCTGCCTTTTCAACTGCCGTCCAGGGGCAGTGAACGCCTGAATGCCCTGTTTTGCAAAGTGAATGAACTGGAGAATACCCCATGAAATATCTTTATTATCCCGGATGTTCCCTGGAAGGATCGGCGCAGGAATATAATATTTCAACAAAGGCCGTTTTAAAGGCCCTCGGGGCTGAGCTTCTGGAGCTATCCGACTGGAGCTGTTGCGGTGCTTCGGCAGCGGCAGCCATCAGCCCGCTGCTGGCCCTGGCCCTTCCCGCCCGGAATCTGGCCATTGCGGAAAAGATTTCGGATGTTACGGATATTCTGGTTCCGTGCAGCGCCTGTTATCTCAACCTTAAAAAAGTTGAAGAAACCATTCGCAGGGAGCCGGGTGTTCTGGTCAGGCTGAACGCGGTTCTGGAAACCGAAAACCTGAAGCTAAGCGGCCGGATCAGGGTACGGCACCTTCTGGATGTGCTGTCCCGGGACATCGATGTAAACCGGATCGGATCCCTGACGGAAAAACCCCTTTCCACGATCCGCATCGCACCGTATTACGGGTGTCAGTGCCTTCGCCCTTACCCCGTATTCGACAATCCGGAAAAACCCGTTTCCATGAACCCGCTGATCGAGGCTGCCGGGGCCCGGGTTCACCCCTGGGCCATGGGCGGGGTCTGCTGCGGGGCTTCCAACCTGAATACGCACCCGTCCGTCGGCATTTCCCTGGTAACCGACCTGCTGAAGGAGGCCCGGAGCGCCGACGCCATCGTTACGGTCTGTCCCATGTGCCAACTCAATCTGGAAGGCTACCAGAATAAGGCCTCCGGAGCATGTAATGCAGATCTTCAGACCCCTGTTTTATACCTTCCCCAGTTGCTGGGGATCGCTTTTGGGCTCCCGGGCGACGACATCCGGCTGGATTTAAACCTTTCCGCAAATAAAGCGTTCAGAAAAAAATGCCGACAATGAAGAAAGGTGGCCCATGCAGAATCTGTTCCGTCATCCGCGCCGCAGCCTGATTTCCAAACTCATTCTGAGTGTCGGCATGACCTTGCTGCTGTCCATGTCCACCTGGGCTTATTATAATATCAACGTACAAAAAAACCGGGTTATGGAAAACATCATCGCCAATACGAATCGTCTGACCAACACGATCCGTTTGGGAACCCATTATGCCATGATGCTCAATTCACGCGATGATATCACCCAGATCATCACCAATATCGGTAAACAGAAAAGCATCGAAAACCTGAGAATCTATAACAAGCAAGGCCTGATCAAATTTTCCAATTCAGCCCCCGAGGTTAATACCACGACCAACATCAAGGCGGAAGCCTGCGATATCTGCCATCGGACAGATCCGCCGCTTTCAGAGTTGACGCTTTCGAACCGAACCCGAATCATAAATTCTTCAAACGGGTACCGGCTTCTGGGCATAATCACCCCGATCAACAATGAGCCGAACTGTGCAACAGATGCCTGCCATGTTCATCCCCAGGGGAAAAAAATCCTGGGGGCACTGGACGTGGTGGTTTCACTTGAAAAAACCGATCAGGAAATCGCGGGGTTTGAAAGGGGAATATTATCCCTGACGGTGTTCGTGTTTCTGATTACTTCCATGTTGATTTCCATCATCGTGATCCGGTTTGTCAGCCGGCCGATTCAAAAACTGATTGCCGAAACCCGGTTTTTTGCCAGGGGCGAGTACGATCATCAGGTGGACATTGCGCAGGAAGACGAGATGGGCTTTCTGGCGGAAGCCTTCAACCGGATGGGAAAGGCGATCGGTGAAAAACAAACCGAGTTGAACAGGCAAAAGGATGAATATCAGAATCTTTTTGAACTCGTTCCCTGTTTGATTACCATACAGGATGAAGAGTTTAAACTCGTCCACTATAACAGGGAATTTGCGGACAAGTTCAGCCCGAAACATGGCGATTACTGTTTTCAGGCCTACAAGGGGCTGGATGCGCGATGCAGTCCTTGTCCGGTGGCGAGAACGTTCGAGGACGGATTGCCCCATTATGGCGAAGAGTCCCGTGTCAATGCCGATGGGTCGGTGACCCACTGGGTGGCGCGAACTTCTCCGGTGAAAAACACCGCCGGAGAAATCGTGGCGGTCATGGAAGTCTGCCTGGATATTACGCGAAGAAAAGAGCTGGAAGTCAGCCTGGAACGGTCGGAAAAGAAATACCATGCCATTTTCAACAATATTTCCAATCCTGTGTTTGTTCTGGATAAGGAAACTCTTGAAGTGTTGGACTGCAATCATAGCGTCTCCACGGTTTATGGTTTCTTCCCGGGTGAATTGATGCATCGATCGTTTCTGGAGATGTTCAGGGAAGAAGAAAGATCTTGTATGGGCCAGAAGTTAAAAACGGAAACCGTCATTCATCGCATCAAACAGATCAATAAATCCGGCAGAACGCTGTTCGTGGATATCTGGATTTCCCCTTCAGAATATCCGGGACGAAAAGCACTCCTGGTGACCACCAGCGACATCACCCAACGCCTGGAAACCGAGCAACAGTTTATTCAGGCCAGTAAAATGGCGACGCTGGGGGAAATGGCCACCGGCGTCGCTCATGAACTGAACCAGCCCCTTTCGGTTATCAAGACGGCCAGCAGTTTTTTTATCCGGAAAATCACCCGGCATGAAAAGCTGGATGATGATATTCTGATCAACATGCTTGGCAAGATCGACAGCAATGTGGACCGGGCCAGTCGAATCATCAGCCATATGCGTCTGTTTGCCAGAAAATCCGAGGGCAAGCTGGAAAAAATTCAGGTGAATGAAATCCTGGAAAAAGCATTCGAAATATTCAGTCAACAATTGAAGGTTCGGGGCATCGACGTGGTGTGGCAAATTGAAAAGAATCTGCCGCAGGTTCTGGGGGACCCGGGGCGTCTGGAGCAGGTATTTATCAATCTGCTTCTGAATGCCAGAGACGCGATTGAAGAAAGATGGGACACCGGAGCTTTTGTGACCAATCAGGAACCCGAAGAAGGTGGAAAACGTATTTCACTGAGAACCTGGAAAACTGACAAAAGGGTTGGAATTGAAATTCAGGATACCGGCAAAGGGATTCCGGAAGCGATTCTGGATAAAATTTTCGAGCCGTTTTTTACCACCAAGGAAGTCGGAAAAGGTACCGGCCTGGGACTCTCCATCAGTTACGGAATTGTGAAGGAATGCGGCGGCGATATTCAGGTCAGATCGGAAGAAGGCAAGGGTGCCGGCTTTGTTATCTCCTTTCCCATACAGGATACAGAAGATGAAAAAATCCATTTTGCTGGTTGACGACGAAGCGGACATTCGGGAAATTCTCTCGGTGTTTTTAGAAGACCTGGGCTATTCCGTGGTTGCGGCTGAAAACGGCATGGAGGCTCTCAAGCTGTTTCGCGAGAGGCTGCCTTTGCTGGTGATTTCAGACATCAAAATGCCGGGAATGGATGGCATTGAACTGCTTCGAAAAATCAAGCTGGAAAGCCCGGACACGGAATTTATCATGATTACGGGTCACGGCGATATGGAACTTGCCATCATCAGTTTTCAGGGGCAGGCTGCGGATTTTATCACCAAACCCATCAATGTGGATGTTCTGGAAATCGCTTTGAAAAAAGTCTGCGATAAGATTCTCTGCCGGAAAATGCTTCGAGAATATACGGAAAATCTGGAAAAACTGATCCGGGAGAAAACCGAGCTTCAAAACCATCTATCCTCGCTGGGGCTGATGATCGGCTCCATTTCACATGGCCTCAAAGGGCTTCTGACCGGCCTGGATGGGGGCATGTATCTGGTGGATTCGGGATTTACCAAAGACAATCAAAAGCAGATTCAGGAAGGCTGGCAAATCGTCAAGCTGACCGTGGAGCGTATCCGAAAAATGGTCCTGGACATTCTCTACTATGCCAAGGAACGGGATTTGAAATGGGAGACGGTGGATGTTCTCGGTTTTGCCGAAGACATCGCCGCCGGCATTCAGCCCAAAATGGACATCCAAAAAATCACGTTTCTTAAAGACTTCGACCCGACCATCGGCGCATTGGAAATCGATCCAGGTAGCATCCATTCGGCCCTGATCAATATCCTTGAAAATGCCATGGATGCCTGCAGCCGGGATACGGCGGAAAAACAGAAACAGGTGATATTCGGGGTCAAGCAGAATCCCGATCACATCCTTTTTGAGATCACCGATACCGGCACGGGCATGGACCGGGAAACCCGGGAAAAGCTCTTTACCCTGTTTTTTTCCTCCAAAGGCAGCAAGGGCACCGGCCTGGGGCTGTTCATTTCACAAAAAATCATCTCTCAGCATGGCGGCTCCATCCACGTTGCCTCCGTCCCGGGCCACGGCTCTCAGTTTGTCATCAAAATCCCCAAAACGACTCTGAACCACTGAGAAAGAAAGCGGGTTTATCAAACAGCAGAAATTAATGTTGACTTAACCTGCTGAAATTCATACACGCTTAATGTAGATTTTTCATTCTTTGCAATGTTCGACACAAAAACCGCTGCCGGGACGAATATGCAGCGGCTTCTCCATATGGAAACGATTATTCGGCGGGCCGTCGCGTGCAATACATCTTGTTGGGATGAAGGACTAATGACATGTTAAAGGCAAATGAAAAGTTTATAAGTATTGAAGAATACTTTGCGCAAGAGGAAACTGCGGAACTTCGGAGCGAATACTACTGTGGTGATGTTTTTGCCATGGCTGGTGGAACTCCCAATCACAACAGGATTACGGTAAATCTGGCGAGTCTGCTGAACTCACAATTCAGGGGCAAGCCATGTGAGGCTTTCTCAAGCGATTTACGCGTGCAGGTTGCCAGGGATGTCCACTATACTTATCCGGATGTTGCCGTTGTGTGTGGAGAGCTGATTCTTGCCGAAGGCCGTACAGACACTATCACAAACCCGGTTGTGATAATGGAAGTACTGTCGGAATCGACAAGAGACTACGATCGCGGTTCGAAATTCACTGCCTATCGGAGCATTGAAACACTGACCGATTACATATTGATCGATCAGGATACGATTCACATAGAATATTTTTCAAAGGAACTTGATGGGGCCTGGAGATTGCGGGAGTTTTTTAACTCGGAAGAAGTCGTAGAGATCAAGTCAATTGAGGCAACGCTACCTGTAAAAGTCGTATATGAAAGAGTCGATCTTACGCCAATAAGTAGCAAGTCCTCCAAACACGAGAGGACGAACCGGTCGGATACCTGAGCGATTTGGTGGATGCCGAGTCTTCCCCACATACGTGAGGACAAACCGCATACTTCAAAAAAAATGTCCGTTTTCGGCCGTTCATCATTTTGTCCAATGTTTTTTGCTTTCAGGTCGGCACTGGCCTGTTTTTCAAGCAAAGCTTAAGGAATTATGTTATGTTTTTAATAAAAGGTTGTTTGATCGTTCAATCTGGAATCGCTCATACAACAAACATCTAAGGAAAATATCGTATGCTATGAGCCGTAACCACGTTTATTCAATTATTCAAGCATTAATTGCCGCTCTTTTGTTTGGCGCAAGCGCACCCTTAGCAAAATTACTTTTGGGTGAAGTGGAGCCAATTCCGCTTGCCTCCTTTTTGTATCTTGGCAGTGGTATAGGATTGCTCGGTATAAAAGCCTATCAACGTACAACTCGGCAGCCATCAGATAATGAAGCGCAAATTAAAAAATCCGATTATTCATGGTTGGCGGGAGCTGTCTTGGCTGGCGGTGTTGCCGCTCCAATCACGTTGCTTTTCAGCCTCCAAAACACACCAGCAGCAACTGCATCTTTGCTCTTAAACTTTGAAGGTGTGGCAACAACTCTTATTGCCTCTTTTGCGTTCAAAGAATCAATCAGCCGCCGCGCATGGTGGGCGATTGCATTAATAACGCTTTCCACCATATTTCTTTCCATTAATATAAATGCGAGCTGGGGATTTTCTGTTGGTGCATTGGGGATTATTGCCGCCTGTGTCCTTTGGGGTATCGATAATAACTTTACGCAAAAGATATCTTCTAAAGACCCTTTGATGATAGTAACCATCAAAGGATTGGTCGCAGGTAGTTTTTCATTGGGAATAGCAATATTTTTAGACAATAAAATCCCTGCTCCGGATGTCATTTTGGGCGCGTTGGTATTGGGTAGCTTGAGTTATGGGGTCAGTATTGTATTATTCATACACGCCATGCGCGGTCTTGGGGCGGCTCGCACAAGTGCATTATTCAGCACCGCGCCACTATCGGGTATGATATTATCATTTTTCCTGTTTTGTGAATTCCCCGATTGGATGTTTATTGTTGCCTTACCAACCATGTTTATTGGAACATTGTTTTTAGTTCGGGAAGAACACGAACATCATCATATTCACGGAATGACCTTTCACGAGCACTCTCACGTTCACGATGACAAACATCATGAACACGATCACGAAGGTGAGTATGTTAAAAAACATTCACACACTCACAGTCACAATAAAATAGCTCATTCACATCACCACATGCCCGATTTACATCACCGACATATTCATTCGTCCGAGGAGTTATAAAACCATTAAGATTTTGTTACAGCGAGTAATTCGACACTGTGCTTTGCAGCATTTTTCTCCTCATGATAAAAGATAAGATTCCGAATCTCTTTTATAACAAGACTACGTCCTTTTGATAGACTCTCCCCAACTTCTTGAAAAGGGTGCTGATATGTTTGAACTGCTAATCATTATTTTTCTGATCCTGCTAAACGGTATTTTTGCCCTTTCGGAACTTGCCATCATTTCATCACGCCCAGCACGCCTTAATGCCATGATCGAATCCGGCAGGCACGGCTCACTCCGAGCCTTGGCGCTTGCTTCCGACCCAGGACGCTTTCTTTCGACTGTACAAATCGGTATTACGCTAATTGGCATCCTTTCCGGTACATTTTCGGGCATTACCTACGGAGAGCATCTCACAATCTGGTTGTCAGCGCGGGGAGTGACAGAACAGATTGCTGAGCCATTGGGCTTCGGTGTAGTTATAGCGGTCATCACCTATTTTTCGATCATTATCGGAGAATTGGTGCCCAAACAACTGGCATTACGCAATGCCGAGAAGATCGCTTGCGCGGTAGCTCCTTTTATGATGATAGTCTCGCGCATTTCCACCCCGATTGTGTGGCTGCTGGATAAATCATCCCGTTTGATTTTCTGGATTATGGGACAAAAACCGGAAGCCGAAAACAAGGTTACGGAAGAAGAAATCAAAATGCTGGTGGCCGAGGCTGAAAGTTTCGGCGTGCTGGAAGCAAGCGAGCAACGTATGATTTCAGGCGTTCTTCGCCTCGGTAGCCGTCCAGTGCGCGGTGTGATGACTCCGCGCCCAGAGGTTGAATGGATCGATCTAAGTGCTTCCGAAAATGAGCTGCGCAACCACTTTATCAACGCAGCTCATTCGTGGCTCCCTGCAGGGCAAGGCTCCGTTGATAAGATGATTGGCGTAATCGATGTACGGGAAGCGCTGGCAGACATGGCACGGAAAAGTCCGTTTAACATACAAAAACTCGTACATCAGGCTCCGATGATGCCTGAAAAAGCGGAAGCGCTTGATGCCTTGGGTATACTTAAATCAGCAAAAATACCGATGGCACTGGTACATGACGAACATGGACAGTTTCAGGGGGTCGTAACTCCTGCCGATATTTTACAGACCATCGCTGGGGATTTCCTGTCATCAAGTAGAGAGACTTCGGAACCGGCAGCTGTGCGCAGACAGGATGGTTCATGGTTGTTTTCGGGTTGGATTCCAGCAGATGAAATGGCGGATATATTAGGAATCAATTTACCGAAAAAACGCGACTATCAAACCTTGGCGGGTTTTTTGATGGCACAGATGGGAGTGATCCCTGCAACCGGAACCATATGTAATGCAAATGGCTGGCGCTTTGAGATCGTCGATATGGATGGTGTTCGCATTAACAAAGTACTTGCGAGCCGCCATACCCCAACGCATCGTGTTGGACGATAACCTGCTATTTTTTCGCAGTATTTCTCTCATCAATACCAAAGTTTTTCAAACCTTTTCAACCATTAAACATTAGGCATTAGACAAAAATGAACCACTCTGTATAGAGTTTCTTGAGGCGGGCGCTGGATTTTACCCAAGTGTATGGGGAAATGTCATTGCAATGCGGTTTCAAATAGTTGCCGCTTATTCGTAAAAAAATCCTTCGTAAAGGAAAGCTGTGGAGATCGCTTCGCAGTCGGATTCGCTGACGCCCGATCGTCGCATGATTGGCCGCCATGCGCTTCGCACAATCTCGACGATGTGATCGAGAAAGGCTGTCGCGTCTTCTTCGGATAGCAGGAAGCGGCCATGTTGGCTCAGAAGATTCTTGCGGTTGGCGTAGCGCCCGGCGCTACCGCACGCCATCGCGAGATCGCGCCTTTCCACGGCGATCATGGGCGTGGGAGTCAGGTCAAATGCCGGGCTTAATCGCCATTCCCGGCCTTTTGCCAGAATGGCATGATTGCGCGGATGGTCGTCCAGATTGGATACCGCCGCGTTAAAACACATTCTGGCGAACAGCTCGCGAAGATCGGTTTCCGGTTTCATACTCACACGCCGGATTTCATCCGCAAGCAGAATGTAGGACCAGTCCCGCCTGGCTGCCGAGCTGTCATCGCTTTGCAACAGGGTGAGCGCGCTGACCATGCGGTGGCGCCGGTAACCGCCTTCATCCCGGTCCCGGTCGAAACGGCGCACCAGCAGAACGTCCCGTCCGCCAACCTTTGTGATGTCGCTGTCGGCCACGGTGAGCCCACAGGCTTCGGCAAGCTTCAACATTCCGTACTCCACGCGGGGATGGTTCCAGCGGTCGTCTTGCCGGCTGAACTTGGCGATCCACAGCCCCTGGCTGTGCTCCACCCCGGCTTTGGGCCGGGCACCTCCCAGTGAGGTGCCGACCAACATGAATTCTTCGACCTGTCTGGCAGCCGAACCATCAAGGTTTGGATCATCGTTGATGATGGCGTCGGCTGTGGCCTGTATTACCTCCAGATCAAGCGTACGGTTAAACCGGCGCTGCGGGGCCGGAGGTTGCACATTGAGGCCGAACCCCAGTGCGCCCGCCCGGTCATCCGGGCCGTACATCAGGTAATCGAACTCTTCAAGCTGCGTGTGGCCGGTGTTTCTTTCAATGACACGCCTTCCCCAGAAATCAGGCATGGCATCACGGATCGCACCAAAAAAGCCTTGCATCCGCGCGGTTTCGTATGGTCCCCTGCGAAGGCGCATTTCTACGGGATCAAGCTCGACCGCATCCTTACGTTCAAGATAACGTTGTCCGTAAAAAAACTGTCCGACCGGATCGCCATCAGGAGTCAGGAACACTTTGAAGCGCCCCGCGGTAACGAATTCCTTTGCGTCAGGCGGCATAATGTAAACATAGCACTCGCGCTCAGAAGTCATCGTCTATCGTCTTTCGCTTTGGCGCTGTCTTCGGGCTTCTGGCCCGCTCCAGAATCTTGCCTTCTTCATCGCGGTCCGGATCGGCTACCTCTCGCATATCCCGGAGGCTGCCGAGTACCCACAATGCACCCAAATATGCGGCTATTGCAGTGGTTGGCTTGCCCTTCTCGATATCGGCCAGAACATATCGCGAGATGCCAACACGTTCGGCGAGCTCTCCCCTGGAAAGCTTGCGCCGCAGGCGGGCAATGCGGATATTGCGGCCCAATCGTTTGAGAATCTCCTCCACCGCGGCCGGCGGAGATTCTGAGATTTTGCTGACACGTGGCATGTTAGTATAAAAAAAACCTTATAACCCGTTTATGTTTATTTTAACCAACATAGCATGAATCCGTGGGTCAGTCAAAAAAAAACAGGAATAAATGTTGTTTTAAAGCATCTTAAAAGCCTTTAAATATACTTTAAAGCAACATTAACAGGAGTGTACGCAACGGAAGGGGCCGGGAGGGGGCAAAAGATCTTTTGGCAAGCGGCAACCCCGCGGAAAAATCCCCCTCAATCCCCCTGTTCCAAAGGGGGAAGGTATTATTTTCATGTTCGGGGGCGACATGATATGTGTCATGAACGTTTACGAAGCCGCCACTTCTTTTTTGATCTCGCCTTTCAGGAAAATCATTTCCTTCTCCCGGACAGCCCTGCGGTAATCGCGTTTTTGCTGAAGGCTGCCGGCAGGACAGGATTCGGCGCAAACACCGCAATAGACGCAGGCCGACGGGTCACAGGACCACGTGGCAAGCTTTTTATCCACGGCAATGCATTGGGAAGGACATTTGACGGCGCAGACGCCGCAGAATGTGCAGACCTGGATGTCGTTATAAATCTCACCCCGGGCATTTTCAAAAGGGGGTCTGACAACGGCGGGATAACGCCGGGTAGCTCGCTTTCCGACGAAATTCCGCATGATGGTTGGCGTCATCTTGAACATGGACTTTTTCCCCTTTTACCTTTCCGTGCAACTGATACAGGGATCAATGGAGAGAACAATCACCGGAACGTCTGAAAGCCACATCCCTGGCAACATGGCAAGAAGCGCGGGAACATTGGCAAAGGTCGGGGTCCGGACCCGCAGCCGTTCCAGATTTTTCTTGCCGTTTGCCTTGATGTAGTAAAAAACCTCGCCGCGCGGCTGTTCCACCCTGGAAATGACCTCACCCTCGGGTCTGCCCTTTACTTTGACGGCCAATTCCCCATCCGGCATTTTGGCCAGGGCCTGCCGAATGAGATCGATGCTCTGGAAAGTTTCGCGAAAGCGGACCTTGCACCGGGCATAGCAGTCACCCTCTGTTTCCACCACCGGCGCAAAATCGATTTCGCTAAAAGCCGCGTACCCGAGCATCCGCATATCCTGAGCAATTCCGCTGGCGCGAAGGGTCGGGCCGACCAACCCCAGTTCATAAGCCTGTTTTCCGGTCAGGGCACCCTTTCCCACCGTGCGTTTCTGAACGGTGTAGTCGGTCATGATCGTGGTTTCCAGCCGCTTGATCTCCTTTTCGACATCTTTAAGTTCCGAGAGAATCCAGTTGACCTGCTCGATGCTCAGATCCTTTCTCATGCCGCCGATGACGCTGACGGAGATGATGATCCGGTTTCCGGTGGTGGCTTCATCGATATCGAGAATTTTCTCCCGGATCTTCCAGCATTGCATAAAAAGGCTCTCGAACCCGAAGCTGTCCGCAAAAAGCCCCAGCCACAGGAGATGACTGTGTATCCGATGCAGTTCGGACCAGATGACCCGCAGAAACCTGGCCCGCGGCGGCACTTCAATCCCCATCAGCTCTTCGATGCCCTGGCAGTAGCACATGGCGTGAATCATCGAGCAGATGCCGCAAATGCGTTCCACCACGTAGATCATCTGATGAAAATCCCGGATTTCCGCCAGTTTCTCGAGGCCCCGGTGCACGAACCCGAAGGCCGGAATGGCTTCCGTGATGACTTCATCCTCCAGGGTGAGTTTAAGATGCACCGGTTCCGGCAATACCGGATGCTGGGGTCCGAATGGGATAATCGTCTTTGACATGCGTTCTCTCCCGGTGCGTTACGAAATGGGCCTGGTTTTGATCACCACATATTTACAAAAAGGCGTTTTCTTCACTTCCTCTTCCAGATACAGAGTGCGGTCATAGTCAATGGCCAGGCCCTGAAAGCGGATGCCGAACAGGTCCTGTATCTCGTTTTCAACCAGGAAAGCGGCGAAATAGACCGGGGAAATGCTCGGCACGGGAATATCTTTCGGCACGGTCAGCCGCAAGTGTTTCAACTGAAACTCCCTGTCGAAATGATACAGAATATCAACCGTTGTCTCGTCAATTTCAACACAGGACAGCGTTATGAACCGATAGCCCTCCACTTTCATCTTTGCGGTTTCACCGACTACTTGTTCCGCATTGATGGAAATCACCTGTTCTATCATGGCGTTTCCTCCGCAGGGCTGTTCGTGCTCAATATGGCCATATTCGCCTTTTCCCGGAATTTTTCAAGGCTCAGAACCACGCCATCAATGATGGCTTCGGGTTTTGCGGGACATCCCGGGACATAAACATCCACGGGAATGACTTTGTCCACGCCGCCAACAACGTTGTAGGCTTCCCGGAAAATACCGCCCGTAAGGCCGCAGGCCCCGATGGCCACAACCACCTTGGGGTCCGGAATCTGATCATAAAGGTTGCGAAGAACTTTCTTGTTCCGGTGATTGACCGTGCCGGTGACGAGAAAAACGTCCGCATGCATGGGATTGCCGACGTTGATCATGCCGAACCGCTCCACGTCATAAACCGGGGTCAGGCAGGCCAGGACTTCGATGTCGCAGCCGTTGCAACTGCCGCAATCAAAATGCAGCACCCAGGGCGACAGGGTCCGGGCTTTCGTGAGGATTTTTTTAAACATATGCAAAAAGCCCCCTATCGCGCATACAACCAGACAAGATTCACCAGAGACAGCGACATGCCCATGGCCCAACCGTATCCGAGCATCCAGCGCCAGTTCAATCGAGCGGAAACGTTATCGATCCAGATTTCCAGGAAATACGTCACCCCGACGAGAAGAATCGCTCCCGCCGGGTTCGTGGTCCAGAACAGGGAACAGATTCCCAGGACAAGCACGGTTTCGTACCAGTGGGCAATTTCGGTCAGGGCCAGAAACGGCCCGGAATAGTCCGTGAGCAGTCCCTTGACGAGTTCCTGATGTGCATGGTGCGAGGTGGACAAGTCAAAAGGTGACTTGCGAAGTTTGATGGTCAGAACAAAACTCAATACAATGAACATGAACGGGAGCTTCAGAAGAAGCGGCTGGTCCATGGCATGGACGGATTCGATTTTGAAACTGCCGGTCTGAAGGTAGATGCCCACGGCAACGAATATGAGAAGCGGCTCATAGCAGAGAATCTGCAGGAGTTCCCTGTGAGCGCCGGCCTGACTGTAAGGCGACGTGGAGGAAAAAGCACCCACGACCAGAAAAACCGCTCCCACGGCCTGAATGAACAGGATGAGGAGCAGGTCCGAGCCGAGGAAAAAAAGAACCACCGAAATGGAAGCTGCCGTCAGGTAGGCGTTGGCACAAAACGCCTGCCAGACATTTACCACCCGCTTCTCCTTTCCGAAAAGCTTGATCACGTCGTAAAACGGCTGAAACAACGGCGGGCCGATGCGGGACTGGAAGCGGGCCGTGAGAATCCTGTCAAGACCCGCGATCAAACCGCCGAGCAGGGGGCCGGAAGCCAGACCAACAAGTATCAGAATGCCCTGGTTTGTCATAGCGCGCCTCCCACGATCAGGGTCAGCAGCACGCCGGCAGCCAGGTTGATCCAGACCGTCAGCTTCCTTTCGCCGAATATGTTCGAAAGATAGTAGTTTCCGGCCTCTGCTTTAACCAGTTGATTCATGGGTCCCGTAAAGACTCGGGGCGCTGCCGTCTGAATGCCGCTCAAATAAGGCGCGCAGATACGCGCCTTTGTCGCCCCTCTGACAGCCCAAATCGATTGCAGAAAGCCCAGTACAGCGATCAGGCAAAGGGGCAAGGCGGCAAAGACGCCGTAAGAATTCTCCAGAATGCCGTCATTCAGGGAATAGGGCGGCACATAATTCAGGCTCATCGAAGGGGTGAACAACCCTTCGTACAGCCATGGCACGGCAATGCTCAGGATTCCCGCGCCCGCGCAAAGCGACAACAACGCCGCCCAGGTGACCACGGGCTGCTTTTCGAGCGTGAACTTTCCCGCAAACGGATCACTCATCAGCGTTCCCGCCCACCGGGCCCAGTACATGGCAGTCAGCGCGCTGCCGATGGCCGTCAGGATGATGACATAAATATTTGCGGCAGCGGCCTCCATGGCCATCCATTTGCCAAGGAGCAGGCCGAAGGGGGGCATGATCATCATCACCACGCCCATCACCGTAATGAGCGCCGTCAGGGGCATTTTGGCATACAATCCGCGCATGTCCTCGATATCGCGGCTTTCAATATGCTGCTCGATCGTGCCCACACAGAGAAAAAGCAGGGCCTTGGTGACGGCATGGAAAATAATGAGCAGGATCGCGGCGGTTATGGACTCCGGCGTATTGAGGCCGGCGCAGGCGAAGATAAGCCCCAGATTGCTTATGGTGGAATAGGCCAGTACTTTTTTGCCGTTGCTCTGCCCGACCGCAAGCCCTGCTGCGGCCAGAAAGGTGAATGCGCCGAAAATGGCGATACAGTGACTTAAAAAACTTCCCTGCATGGCCGGAGCCAGTCGAATCACCAGATATACGCCGATCTTGACCATGGTGCTGGAATGGAGTAAGGCGGAGACCGGTGTCGGCGCTACCATGGCGCCTACCAGCCAGCTTTGCAGGGGGAATTGTGCGGATTTGGTGAACGATGCAAGACAAAGAAGCGCCAGGGCCAGAAAGGAAAGTCCGGCACCAACGGGCGTTCGGATAATCTGTTGCATGTCGATACTGCCCAGGCTCTTATAGATCAGCATCAGCGCCACAATGAAAGCCAGGCACCCCACGCTGTTCATCCATAACGCCCTTACGGAATTCCGGATGGCCTTTTCGGTACCGTCATGCCCGATGAGCAGAAACGAGCAGAGTGTGGTGGCTTCGAAGAAGAAGTGGATAACGGTCGTATCATTTGACAGCACCAGACCGTTCATGGCGCCCAGAAAAAACAGCATAACAAAGAAAAACCGGGGCTGCCGGGTCGTTGGCAGGTGCAGGTGTTCCTCGTGGTTTTTCATATAGGGAAGGGCTTGAAAACAGATGATCGAGCCCACGATGGAAATGATCAGCACCATGATGAGCGAGAGGTTGTCACAATAAAAAGCCTGCGTGTCCGGCCAGGAGATCTTTTGGCCCTTGATGATGAATCCCTCGAACCAAGTCACCAGAACGATCTGCAAAGCGGCTGGAACAATGACCAGCAGGCTGCGATGCTTGAATCCGAAATACAGGATGGCAGCCATCAGGATGAAATCCGGGACCTGAATGAGACCATGCACCCCGAGGCCGAAAACGGTTTGAGGGGTAAAGGCGAAGGGAACATAATGAATAAGTAGCAGCGAGCTTGCGATCAGAACGCAACCGGTTGTCAGAACGATGAATGACCGCACCCGGCCGGATATGGCCGATAAGCAGCTCAAAGCAGCCAGAAACGGCAACAGGATAAGGATGTAAGTAAGCTCTTTCATGGTATTTTTATCCTCGTTAATCCGGGGATCAGGTCACAGCAGGAATGTCGGTTTCCCGGCGCGCCAAACCGAATTAATACGTGAAGAACTACTTTTTTAATGGGCCTTTTTTCTGGTTCAGTAAATCATGATAAAAACGAAAAAGCAAAAAAATAACGTTCTGCCATGTTTAATCTTGATAATCAAGCAGCGCATCGATACAGGCAAGTAGTGGCATGGCCGGGAAAAACAGGTGAATCAAGGCGGCATATCATGAGTGCAAACGTGAGTGCTCGCATCTGGATGGCTGCATTGCGTCTTTCCCGCATTGAGCCATTCGACATGGGCGTCATGGATCTCCTGATGGAGCAGCGGGCCCAGCTTTCCGCTATCCCTGAGCCATTTCAAGGCGCTATGCCTGGAGGTATCCACCGGTTTCAGGGTAATGCCGGGAATCCCACTGAGACCCATGGCCTGACGGAAATCCGGAGGATTGAGCCGGCTGTAAAATATGGAGGCCGGCGGCGGCTTCGGCCGGGTATTCAGATAACACTGAAGTTCATCGGGAATGTTGTTTTTTCCCAATAGCCTGCACTGGCGTTTCCAGATAAGACGGACAGAAAGCACCACCAGCAGCGACTCAAAATAGGACCGGGGATCCGAAAACAACGTCGCCATCCGGAGAGATAAACGGAAAAGGCTTTCGGATGCATATTGTCCTTGCGGAAAGCTCGGGTTAAAAGCAATGATGTGGTGCAAGGCCAGGCCGTTACACAGAAGAAAGGGAGCCATCCCTCCGGCGGAAAGACCAACAGTCACATTAAAGGAGGGAGGCAAATGGGAAATCGCCTTCCGAATGGCCTCCTGATAATACTGTATGCCATTGTTTCCTCCTTGCGGAGAGCGCATGTAAGCATTCCGCTGAACGTCTCGCACAAAAATTGTGTTATACCGCTGTCCTTCCTGAGAAAGAATTTTTTGAAACTCAAACTGCGGCAGACCCCCATAAAGCACTGCCATTCCTGCAAAGGCGATGACTGTAATATTTGAACCCCTGTCCTCCCACACGACATCCTCAGATATTGATGAAGTGCCATTTTCCTTCGATTCCAGCGTCTGGGCTTCATCATCCTGAGCCAGGTTTTCCGCAAGTCCCGGAAAGAATCTCTCCATAAAAAACTTCTTGAAGAACATCCCCATGTCCTTTTGGCATAAAGCCTTTTTGTCTGACGGGTCCGAATTATTGCAACGGAAATCAGGTAGGATCGATCCCCTCCGAAATCACGGGCGGAACAAATGCTATTGTCCGCTGGTATCCGGTAACATGAATACAACAACCGCACATCCATCAACCGGTCATGCTCTTCAACCCGCGACCCAATTCCTCGCCGATTTGTCTGACAATCCCGGCCTGCAGCCGCGCCAGCAGCGGGGACAGCCCTTCCCCGAAAGGACATTCCGGGCCGATTACCACCCCGTAAATCCCGGCCACCTCCGGAACCATAATCCCCGCGTCTTTTCCCAGTTGCAGGATCTCGAAAAAATGCATGCCGTGAGACGAGAAAAGGTGCAGTGCCCCTTCGCCGGCCGCAAGTTTCACCACCGTGCCCGGCAGGCGGCTCCCGTCCTGGATGGCATCGATGACAAAGACCTGGTCGTAGTCCGCCACAATATCCAGGAGGCCAAGACCGATCAGGGCGCTGGTGCGCACGTCCGTCCCCGCAAAACGCCCATCGAGGGCACGGGCGACATGCAGCCCCACCCCGTCGTCGGACAGGATCGGGTTGCCCATGCCCAGAATCAGCGTCTTCATGTCAAGACCTCCTTAAGGTCCTGATCACCCGGCCCTCGCTATCCCGGATATTCACCACCAGCGGGACCTGTCCGGGCAGAGCATGCGTGGCACAGGACAGACAGGGATCATAGGCCCGGAAGGCCATCTCGACCCGGTTCAGCAGCCCCTCCTTGATGTTGCCCCCCTTGATGAACTCCCTGGCTGCCTTCTTGACCGACAGCGAGATGGGGGCAGCGTTGTTCTGCGTGGCCACGATCAGGTTGACTTTTGTCAGCAATCCGCGATCGTCGGTCTCGTAGTGGTGAAAGAGCGTCCCGCGGGGGGCCTCAACGCACCCGACACCGACGCGCTTCAGGCGCAAATTCATGTTGCGGATGTCCTTGCTGGTCAGAAGCGGGTCGCTTGCGATCAGTTGATTGTGCTCCGCGGCCTGGAGGGCGCAGATCAGCCGGGCCCAGTGCATGGCCAGTGTGTGATGCGCGGGCCTCCCGCCCAGGGTCTCGAACATCTGTTCGTACTCTTTTTGGGCGAGCGGCGTGGCCATGCCGTCCGCAACGTTCAGCCGGGCGAGCGGGGCCACACGGTAGAGCGAGGTGCCCTCCCCCTCCACCAGTCCTTTCCAGCCGATCTTCTTCAGGTGGTTCATCTTGATATAGGTCCAGGGTTCCACCCACTCGCCGATGTGTTCCACGTAATCCCGCGGGTCGAACCGCACGAACTCCTTGCCGTCGGGGTCGATGACCTTGACGGTGCCGTCGTAAAAGCTGACCTTGTTGTTTTCATCCACCAGGGACATGTAGCAGGTCTTCAATTGATAGGCATCGCTCAGCACCAGATCGAGATTCTTCTTGTTGTGCAGCACCAGGTCTTTAAAAAGGCCCATCGCGAACTGCGCGAACTCGACGGAATAGTCGGCGATCTCCTTGATCCACCTGCGCTCATCAACGGTGATGCCCCGGGCAACGCCCCCCGGCAATCCGCCTTCGGGGTGCGGCGCTTTGCTGAAGACCAGCTTGATGATCTGGCGGTTTTTCTTGCGAACCTCGATAACCCTGGCGCCGATCTCCTTGCCCACCTTGTGGATCACCCCAAGGATGTTCCGCTCGGCGGGGTCCGCATCCGGACCTACCACGAAATCGGGAGCAGCCAGGAAGAAGAAGTGGATGTAATGGTCCTCGATGTAGAAGGCGTTAAACTCGAGCTGCCGGATCAGCTTGGCCGTCGGCGTGGGTTCCACGTCATAGAGATCGTCCAGGGCCTTGGTGGCGGCCATGTGGTGGGCAGACGGACACACACCGCAGATGTTGGGTACGATGCGCGTCATCTCCTCGGCGGGCCGCCCCAGACAGAACCGCTCGAAACCCCTTAGCTCCGACACCTGCCAGAAAGCGTCCTCCACATCTCCCAGGTCGTTCAGAAAAATCTCGATCTTCCCGTGGCCTTCCAGACGTGTAATGGGATCGATGGTGATGGTCTTTGCGGTCATGGTCATTCCTCCATGCTTTTCTTCGCGCTTCTTCTCCCCAGGATGGATGAAGGCTGGGCGAAACGGTACAGGTAGCCGACAGGGTCGTCAATGGAATCAATGGCATCCTTGATCTCATCGTCCCGCTCCACCACGAGCAGGGAAGCGAGCGTGGACAGGAACTTGGGTCCGGACCCCACGACACCCGGGACCGGGCCGAAACAGCCGCGACACGGAATGTTGATCCGGATGCAGGTCTCCCCGCATCCCGTGCGCGTCGCAGGCCCCAGGCAGATGATCCCGGCCGCCAGAAAGCATGCGTCCGGGTCGGCCTCCACCTCGTGGATACGCCTGAAAGACCTGATCTCCATGCGGTTTGGTTTGTGCTGGTTGCGGGGACAGGTGTCGCAGAGGGCCTTGCGGGGCGCCAGGGTGGATCCTTTCGGCGGAAGGTCGCCGTCGAGCACCGCGTTAATGGCGTTGCCGATCAAATCCGGCGGCGGCGGGCACCCCGGAAGGTAGTAATCCACGTCAATGACCTGATCCAGCGTGAAAACGTGCTCAAAGAAGCTCGGAAGGGTCAGTTTGTGGCCGTTTAGAACGGTCTCCGTCTGCGGGAAACTGCCGCTCGGGTTCACCACCGTTGGCGCGTCCCGGTAAACCCAGTTGAAGATGTCGTCCTTGCCACGGAAGTTGGCCAGGCCGGGGGTGCCGCCAAAGCACGCACAGGCGCCCATGGCAAGCACAAGTTGGGATTTTTTCCTCAGCAATTCCGCCATATCCTGGTGGTCGGAGTTTCTCACGGAGCCCGAGAGGATGCTGAGCGCGATCTCACCATCCTGCATGGCCTGAATGCGGCTGTATTTAAAATCCATGGCCAGGGGCCAGAGAACGATATCGACGGCATCGGCCACCTGCAAAATTGCCTCGTTCAGGTCGATCACCGCCTCGTCGCATCCCGCACAGGCCCCCAACCCGCAAATCGCAACCTTCGGTTTCTCAGCCATCTTAATCCCCCTTTGCCTATACCTGTTTCACCGGGCCCAGTTTGAGCAGGTTATTTCTCATCTGACCGACCAGCAGCGGGATCTTCTTCCCCTCCGGATCAATGGCAAGATCCATGGTCAGTCTTTCCGGTTCGATCCCGAAGGCATCCAGCACCTTCTGAATCAGGAAGACCTTCTTCCGGGTCTGATAGTTGCCGTCCTGAAAATGGCAATGTCCTTCGGGGCACCCGAGGATCAGCACCCCGTCGGCCCCGGCCCTGAAGGCCTTCAGGATGTGGCTGGTGTCGATCTTTCCGCTGCAGGCCACCGGTATCCAGTTCAGGGTGGCGGCAGATAGGGTTTCCGCATCGCTCAGATACCCCCACCCGAAATTGCATGAAAAGCAGACGAGTTTGGGCTTATAGGTTTCCATGGGCAGTCTCCTTTGTTATTGAGCCAGCGAGGAATAGACCGTCTCGATCCTCTGGTCCATCGTATCTCCGACCAACCGCCTGGCATTGGAGGGGCAAGCGACCACACACATGCCGCAGGACTTGCACTTGAAGCTGTCCGTCACCGACACCCGCTTGTTTTCGACGTCTTTCGACTGGGCCGCACCGTAATAACACACCGACACGCAGATCCCGCAGCCGCAGCAACGCTCGGAATTCACCTCGACTGCCGGCAGACTCTTTTGTATCCCCACGGAAACACAGGCCTTGCATGAGATGCACGGCCCGCAGGAAAGGCAGCGCTTGGCCTCATCGATAGCCTCGGGGAGGGTGAAACCTCTTTCAAACAGCCTGAAGTGCATCCGCTTTTCCGGCGGTATCCAGAGGATCTCCGGCTCCGACTCGTAATGCCGCCGACGGGGGATATCCTGCGACTCCAGGAGACGGCTGCGCCCTTCCCGCAGGCTCAGTTCGCGCAGATAGCGCTCAATGGAATCGGCGGCTGTCAGGCCGTCCTTCATGGCATCCACCATGAACCCGATCCGGCGCACGTCCCCGCCGATGAAGATCCACTCCTTGTTCTGGTTCTGCAGGGTCAGCGGATCAACGACCAGTTGCCCCCGCTCGTTCAGGAGACCGTCCGTCCGAAGGACCAGAATATCCGGCCCCTGCCCCACCGTGATGATGAGCACATCGCCTTCCAGGGTGAGGGTGTCGGCCATGTCGAACTTCGGATTGAATCCTTTGGCATCGAAAACGCTCAGGCAGCGCGGGCACTCGACCTTCTGCATCCGTTCGCCCGTACCGATGATCCTGCTTACCCCCCGCGAATAAATGATCCGGATACCCTCCTCCCATGCGCCGCGGACCTCTTCCCAGTCGGCCGGCACGCGGTCCCTGGAGCTGCGGTCCTCGCACTCGAGGCAGACCATGGTGGTCTCACCGGCAAGCCTGCGGACGGTCCTGGCAACATCGAAAGCCACGTTTCCGCCGCCGATGACCAGCACCTTCTTGCCCCGGAAGTAGTTGGGCTTGATGTTGCCGTGGCTGACCTCGTAAAGAAATGTCTGCCCGTACATGACCCCGGACAGGTCCTGACCCTCCACCTGTTTTCCGCCGAAACTCAGGGTCCGCGGGGCAGGCGTCCCCTGCGCCAGGAAGACCGCCTGATAGCCGTCGTTGCGGAGTTTCTCGAGGGTCCACTTGCCCTCGCCGATCCGGGTGTTGTATTTCACGTCGATCCCCACCAGCCTCACGAGGGTTTCCAGGGTCGAGGCAAGCACCTTCTCCGGAAGCCGGTAGCGCGGGATCAGCCACAGGGCGCCGCCCAGGCGGTCCGAGGCCTCGAAGATCGTCACCCGGTAACCCCGCTTGCTCAGATCATAGGCGCACATCAACCCGGCCGGCCCGCCGCCCACAACAGCCACGTTTTCCCGGTTCTTGATGAGCGGGTATTCTTCATGTTTTTCCATCTGGTAGATGTAGGTATCTGCAATAAAGCGCTTCAGGAGCCGCCGCCGGATGGCGCCGCCTTTAGACTGGTAGTTGCACTCCAGTTCGCAGATTCCGCAAACATACCCGCAAACGGGGAAAAAAGGGTTTTTTTCGTAGAGGTAGTCACCGATCTGTACGATACCGTCCGTGGCAAGCTCCGGATCTTCAGGAAGAAGGGAAATGAGGACGTTGGTTCTCTGGATGTCCTCGTTGATGGGACACCGCACCTGGCAGGGCGGGAGAAACTGTTTGACGGCGGGTTCGACCCCGGCCCATCCCTTGCTGACCGTTTTCCACATGATCGTTCCTCCTTGACTGAAGGTTATGCGAGCCTTCAGGCGCACCATCCACCCGAAGAAAACAGCCGATGCTTATGCATAACAGGTGCGCTGAAGACGGTCAAGAACATTTTCGTTTGGATTCGATACCTTTTCCGAAGTTGTCAAAATCCATTTGATGAATACGCTTAGTTGTGAAAGAATCCGGTAGAAATGGAAATATGAAATCGTAATACGGAGGCATTTATGGCAAAGCAGAAAAAAGCTGAAAAAAATAAAAATACGGAAAAGCCCATTGAAAAAATCCCTGAAAAACGCGGCGTCTCTTACGGGGTTGTTGCGCTGGCGTTTGTCGCGGGCATTCTGGTCGGCGTGCTGCTGACCCTTTACAAGACAGGGGGAAGTCCCGCCATGCCGCCTCCTGCATCCCAGGCGGATCACAAATCAACTGCCGAGCTTTCGGATCAGATCGCGGGGCTGGAGTTCAGAACATCCCAGAACCCCGGTGACATCGCCGGGTGGATTCAACTGGGGAATCTATGCTTTGATGCAAACCTTCCGGAAAAAGCCATTACCGCCTATGAAAAGGCACTGGCCCTTAACCCCGACAATGCCGATGTGTTGACGGATCTTGGCGTGATGTATCGCAAAGCCGGAAAATTCGACAAAGCGATTCAGAATTTTGACAAGGCCGTCAGCGTTGACCCCAAGCATGAAATCGCAAGGTTCAACAAGGGGATTGTGCTGATGCACGATTTGAACAATCCGAAGGGCGCCATCCAGGCATGGGAAGAACTCCTGGCGATCAACCCGCTGGCCATGGCGCCAAACGGGCAATCCATCGATGAAATGCTCAAGAAAATGAAGCAGCAGTGATCCGTGACCGCTCGCTTTTAATCCCCCATTCCCGTAATGGAGGGCAGGTGTTGAACAAACGGATGGCATCAGGCGCTAAAAAATCCGAGCGATGCCTATCGGCATGGCTATGGACAGAAGCAGCCAGAAAAGGGTTTTCGCAGTCTGCATCAGCCCGGGGAAACGAATTTCAACCCTCAGGTCGGTATCCAGCGTGCTGGAATCTTCCGGGGTGATCAATATCCGAAAAGCATTGATATATCGGCTCATGGCATCCGTCTCCCGCATTCTGGCATATTCCCGAAAAAACCAATCGTTCATTGCATTTCTCCCTGATCGAAAGTCCATCTTGATGGTTGCGCATCATGTTCTGTTTTGATAAAGAAGTACAGATACAGATTTTTGGTATTTCAGCCATAACAGATAGCGGGTCCATGGACCGTCACACATGATGAATTTAAACAGACAGGATTTTCGATGGATACTTCACTTTCCGAAACAAGCAATCATTTTCACTACATCCGGCTGGCCGACGACATCGAAAATAAGATTCTTGGCGGAATCTTCCGGGCCGGAGAAAAACTGCCTTCGATTCGCAAACTGCATGACTGGTCCGGTTTCAGCATCACGACGGTGTATCAGGCATATATTGAACTCGAAAAACGGGGGGTGATTGAAACCCAGCCCAAATCCGGATTTTATGTCCGATCGGCCCTGCCGAATCTGTTGCCCGCGCCGAAACTGAAGCATCACAAGCCCTGGCCCCGTAAGGTTTCAACCCATAACCTGATCAATACCGCAATCGAAGCCATGAGCGATCCGGACATCATCAATCTGGGTTGCACAGCGCCCGCTTCGGACCTGCTTCCCCATGCTCAGCTCTTGCGGATCATCAAGTCTACCACCCAGAAGCAGACAGGACAATGGTTGACCCGGTATGAACTGCCGGCTGGATCGATTCGCCTGCGCCGGGAAATCGCCAAGCGTATTTCCGGCGTGATTCCGAATGCCGCAGAAGATGATATCATCGTGACCAACGGCTGCATGGAAGCCATCAGCATCTGCCTCAGGGCCGTGGCCAGACCTGGGGATACCATTCTGGTGGAATCACCGAGCTTTCACTGTTTTTTGCAGTTGATCGAAGACCAGGACATGCTGGCCCTTGAAATACCCACGGATCCGGACACCGGCATGGATCTGGACTCGCTGGAGACGGTGCTGAAAACACACAATGTGAAGGCATGCATTCTTAATCCCAATTTCCAGAATCCCATGGGATTCGTCATGCCGATCGAGCGGAAACAAAGGCTGCTTCAAATCCTTGGCCCGCGCGGCATTCCGATCATCGAAGACAACATCTGCGGGGAGCTTTATTTTGACCGCCAGGCCCCGGTCACGCTGAAATCCATGGATGCGCAGGGGATGGTGCTGCATTGCGCGTCTTTTTCAAAAACCCTCAGCCCTGGCCTGAGGATCGGCTGGACCCTGCCGGGCCGGTTTAAAGAGCAGGTGCAGCGGATAAAAATCAACACGTCCATTTCCACATCTTCCCTCAACCAGCATGTGATCGCAGATTTTCTGGAATCCGGGGCTTTTGATCGACATTTGAGGCGGCTGCGGACGGCGCTGAAGTCCCAGCTCGGAAATACTGCCCTGGCCATTGCCCGCTATTTCCCCCAAAATACCCGCATCACCTGCCCCAAGGGCGGATTGATGCTATGGGTCGAGCTGGATGAGACGGTCGATACTCTGGAGGTTTTTCAGCAGGCCATGAAGGAGCGCATCGCCATCATTCCAGGAATCATCTGCGCCACAACCGATCGCTTTCGTAATTGCATGCGGATCAGTTGCGGCAGCCCCTGGAATGAACAGCTCGAAACCACCATCGCCCGCCTGGGGCAAATCGTCTCGGGTTTACTTGAGTCTTAAACCGGGGAATCCGGCTCAAGTGCGGAACCGATAAGCGTGTGTGGCAAATATGACATCGCTATGCCGGTGAAGCCGACAAAAAGAAGGAATTCTGCCTATGTTCAGATCGAGATCAAGGCTTCTTCTGATATCCATCCTCTGGATTTCGGCTGTTTTTCTGGCCGGTTGCGCCATGCCTCATATCCAGTCGACGCAAACCAGCGATGGCGGGACGACGGAAAGTTGCGCGGATTTTTTTGCATCGCTGGATCAACAGACCACTGAAGCCGGCGTAATGGATTCAGGCGCTTTCCGTGTAAAGGGTTACCCATACCTGCGGGCAAATCGTTTTTTGGCCTCGTTTCGGGAATGGGCCATGGACAGGGAATCCTTTGCGGCATGGGTAAATCACATGCAGGCTCTGGATCAAGAGTCCCGCGGATATGAAATCGCCAACCTGCCGGCTATGGATGCCCCTGCCCTGGCTTCGGCAAGCAGCAAAGCCGAACTTAGCGCTAATGTCGTCACCTGCGGCAACCTTTTAAAGGCTGCGGATTTTCAGGACTCCGGTCCCCGGATTGAGAAGCTGCGTGAACAGGTAGTCGTTCCCGATGAATACAGCCTGCTTCGCCGGACATTGGGCGTTTATCCGCTGTTCAGTGTGTTTGTTTCATTGGGTGTTGACAATTGGCATGCCGAGGCCAAAAAAAACTTCTCCGCCCAGCCTCCGGAGGATTGGTCAGGCATCAGATATGCTCCGGAAAAACCCGGTGAGCTGCCCTTAAGCCGCCAGATCATTGAGAAAACCCGGTCGGATTCCCTGGGCATTCCAGCATACGCTCCCGAGGATTTGCAGGCGCTTTTCCGGATATATGCCCCAATCTGGGAAGTGCAGACACAGAACGAGCATGACAAAATCGGCACGCCTTTCTGGAATCCCGAAGGGGAGCTTGGCGTCAATACCGGACACCCCATGACCTATACGCTGCCTTCTTTTACGCATTTTGGAAAGGATATCCTGACCCAGCTTAATTACATCGTCTGGTTTCCCTCCCGTCCCAAGGCAAATCTTTTGGATATATATGGGGGGCTTCTGGATGGGATAAATTATCGCATCACTCTGGACAAAAACGGAGAGCCCCTGCTTTATGAAACCATTCACAATTGCGGATGTTACTACATGGCTTTTCCGACAAAAAGGCTACATGTTCGTGAAAAGAACGATTATGCGGAATCGCCGCTGATCCTTCAGACGCCTGAAGTCAATCCGATCAGCGAGTTCATGACCATAGCCTTAAAGAGCCGAACCCATGCGGTTCAGCATCTCTATCCATTGGCACGTGAAACGCAATCGGAATCAGCCATCTATTCCCTGGCTGACTATGGACAGCTCCGCAGCCTTCCCTGTCATACAGACGGGCGTGCCGGCATGTTCGATCAGGATGGCGTGGGAATCGGGACCGAAAGACTGGAGCGCTTCATCCTCTGGCCGACGGGCGTTCTCTCCCCCGGTTCCATGCGGCAATGGGGCCGCCAGGCAGTGGCCTTCATAGGCATCCGCCATTTCGACGATCCATTTTTTATGGATAAAATTTTCATGGAAACGGACTTTTAAACCAATTCTTTTCAGGAAGCGTCTTCACTCCTTATTTAAATTAATTGACCTTAATTTTGAAATCAGCTCAAATAAAATCAAAAATCCTATCGGTTTTTGAGATTGGTAACAGTGCTTGTTACAGTAAAACTCGTATTTGTCGAGCCGCCCGTGTAGTTTAAGTTTCCGAAGTAGAGTCCGTAAAAATCATAGTCGCCGGTTGCAGTCCCACCAATGATAATGGAGTATTTAGCCCCCATGGCAATATCAGGACATGAGAAAAGCATTGTCGAATAAGACCGGGGAATCTGGTAGGCAAAAACGACAGTGGTGCCATCAGCACTTTTCAAGGACATGGTATTTCCGGCTGCAAGACTATTGTAGATAATTGAATTTTGAGTACAGACACCTGCCGTGGGGATACTGGTATCTCCTGCTATGCCAACAAAAGTGCCGCCTGTAATCTGGAACGTGTTCCTGTCACAGTCAAACGCACCTTCCGGTATTTCTGCACCAATGGCGACAATAACCCCGCCGGTAATCGTCAGAGTCCCATTCGAATCAATTGAATCGTTGGTTGAACTTGCAGCATAGATATAGCCACCATTGATGGTTATCGAGTTCCCGGCATTGAGGGCGTCATCTGTGGTGTTGATAACCATATAAGCGCTGTTGATTGTGAGGTAGCTTTTCCCCTCAATCCCTTCCGGACTGCAACTGACTGTTTCTCCGTCTTTTATATATTCATAGGGAGTCCCGGTAGTATTGATGACAATTACTCCATTATTGATTTCTACATATGGACTCGGGTCATCCAATGTGCTAGTTGTTTCGGAATCTTCATCGATATCCCATCCGGCAGTGATGGCTTTTCCGACGGAAGTTATGGTGATATGGCCGCCATTGATTATTACATACCCCTTACAGGCACCACGCTCACCTTCCAACCCTTCAACTTTGACCCCTTTACTTTCATCATCGATAGTTGTTCCGGTCGCACGAATCGTCAAGTGCCCATCATCGAAAATGAAGGCATTAACTGATCTGATTGCATCTTTTACAGAAACTTCCACATCGAGTTCACCACCGCTGATACGGATATAATCATTACTATATATGCCGTGCTTGTAGTTGCCGGTTACATTAAGCTGGCCGTCACCGCTGAAGATCATTGAACCTTGAGAATGCAAGGCTCCTTTCTTTTTCATTGTACCGCTGCTAGCTGCGTCAGTAAGTGTATTGGCTGTATCCGGAGCTGTGACAATAAAGGCTTTGCTTTCCGATTCCAGGTAGATCGCAGGCCCTGAAGAAGCATTAATCGTTACATTTTTTAGATATAGACAATATTTGTTGCTGCTCGATACGGTAAGAGTACCGGAAAGTATGCCGGAAAGTATATATTTCACCGGACTGGCAGAGGTCGAAACAATGGTGATTCCATAGGTTGTCGGAGCAATTGTGATCTCAGAAGTAAGCGCGATCCCGGCACTGGTGATCTGTTGAGCATTGCCTGTAGATAATTGCGCGGTATTGGCAGTGAAATCTATCAGTACAGTATAGTCAAACTTGGTATTATTGACAATGTCTGCCGGATCATATGTGCTGGCTGATTCCGCTTTGGAAACTGCAAAGGACGAAATGTTGATCCCACCTGTATTCTCCGACACAGTAACAGTTACTGAAGCGATACTCGACCCGTAAGCATTTGAAGCAGTGAGGATGTATTCGAACTCACCAGTTGTTTTCGGGGTTACACAAACAGAAGTTCCGCTCACGACACCTACATCCGGGTTGATACTTAATGAAGTGGCATCGGAAACGTCCCATGAGAGAATTACACTTTCTCCCAGGGTAACATTTGACGGTGTTGCAGTAAAAGAATTAATAACTGGAGCAGTATTATTGGGTTCTCCTGTGGCTTTTCCTTTTAAGAGAACTGTTCGTGCCTGGGGCGTATTGGTTTCATCATTATAGATAAAGGAGAGAGTACCTGTCCTTATTCCCGCATTAAGAGGTTTGAAATAGAACCAGACAATGCAGGTTTCTCCTTTCTCCAAACTTGCCCCCTCACAGGTACTGTCGTCGGAAAGGGAGAAGTCCTGATTGTTTATATCGTCGTTGGTGACAATGAAAGAACTAAGGTTGAGGGGGGATGTGCCAGTGTTCCTTATAGTAAACTTTTCACTGTTGATAGTACCAATTTGTTTTGTCCCAAAGTTAACTTTGTGACGAGACAAGCAAGAGTCAACTTTAAATTTGGGAATGGTTGCTCCTATGGCACTTTGTCCGAATCCTAAAATGCATAACATAATCAGAGCAATGGGCAGGGAAACAAAAAAACTGACAGGACTTTTGACTTTCAGCCGGTTCTGCATAATATGACCCCTTTCATTAATCTTACAAAGTAAAAAAGACTTTTTATTTGAATTTTAACTGCATGAGATTTCTTTCGTGAGTTGCATCGATTCAGTTTTTTAACGTCACTTCTGGTGGATACCATGCAGAAAGTCAAGGTCTCCAAGCCACAACATGTTAATATCCATAATTATTCCATATTGTCTCCACAATTTCTCCACAATGGATTCATTTTCATATTCTGGTTGGTTATACGAATTCCATTTTGCGTTTAATATGATTTTCCAGCACGCATTCAGGCTGAGACCATGAAAACATGTAAGCTGCGATAATATGGTAATTTATGTCGTTAAATCGCAGCGCAGTGTAGTTGACAAAAGTATCCGCATGAATGTGAATTACGTATCCGATTACATCTTCGATTGCGATACACTACTTGTTTCAGAAGATGGGGCAAACCTACTTGCACGTTCAACACCTATAGCATTCCCGGCATCGGGAAAATACTGGGTAAACAATCACGCACACATCCTGAAGTTCGAAAACATGGCAACTCCGCGATTCGTTGAGCTGTACCTGGAGAGTATTCCTCTCGATGAATACATAAAAGGAACTGCTTAACCGAAGCTGAACCAAAAGGCGCTTAACTCGATTCCGATCCCACCCCCCGCTCCCCGAACAGCAGCACATCGTCGAACAATTTGACTTGTTTTCAGCCGAAGCCCAACGCCTTGAATCTATCTACCAGCAGAAGATCACCACTCTCGACGAGCAAAAAAAATCACTCCTGCACCAGGCATCCAGTGGTGCTTTGTAGCAATTCCTTGCACAAGTTACATATCGCCGATATAATAATTCAGCCATGGAACGTATTCAGTCGATAAATTCAGAACGTATTATTTGGTGTTGTGTCGATTACGGCATCACTCCGGGTGTACTTGCGTCTGAATTGGACATCGCGGCAACCAGCATGGAGCGCGTCATGACTGGCAAGGACGGCATGACGTTCAACCAGTTACGCAAGGTGGCGGAGTATTTTGGCTGTGGCGTACTGTTTTTACTTGATGAGGCACAGGGGCATACAACACAATTCCGCATACTCGCCAACCAGAAACCGGAGTTATCCCCAAGCCTCAAGAAATTGATCGAACGGGTGGAAAAACAGCGGGCAGTGTACTTGAGTCTGCTTGAAGACCTGGATGAAACGGAACAACTGAGGTTCAACCCGCCCAAACTACCACATAGAGATCTGCGGGAGGCAGCCCGTATTGCACGCAAGTGGCTGGGGCTGGCCGAGGAAAACAACTTTGAGACTTACCGCTTAACGGTTGAAGCGTGGGGCGTACTGGTTCATCAAAAAAAACAGCCTTGGGAGTCTCAGCAGTCGTTCACTCTTATGCATGAGTTGGGTCATCTATTGCTGCACAAAGCCAGTTCAATTGATGACGAACGTGATTTGCAATCCTTCCAAGGTAAGGTCGCGAACGTGATTCCAATGCCTTCGCGGGTCATCTGCTGGTACCTGATGCTTTTCTATCGAGCATCCAGGATGCAACTCGTCCTGACGAGGTAACTCAATACGACGTGTAGCTTGAACGGCAATGTAAGGCCTACAGGGCGTGAGTGGTGAGGTGATTTTACGCCGTTTACTGGATACTGGCCGCCTGCCAGAAAGCCAATGCATAGCTTACCGACAATGGCGCGCGAGGTCGACTACCCCACAAAAAGATCGCGGAAACCGGATGTATCGCTATCGTGAACCTAAACATGTGTTTGCAGTTTCTGCAAGCACTCTTTGGCAAGCTGCCCGAGTTCTTCAAGGACGAAAACGAACTGCGGGCCCTGTGGAGCGTGCCGGATACACGCAGGAAGCTATTGGAAGGATTGGCCGAAAAAGGCTTCGGCAGGGATCAGCTCGCCGAGATGCTGAAGATCATCGATAGCGTCGGTGTGGGAGAACTCGATCAAGGAAAGTTGACACCACTCCTTCAACTCAAATATAATGATTCGCTTGCCGATGCCGTGGCTGATCTTGGCAAGCCGGAGGAGATCGGCAAGGTGTTCAGCGGCTTTCAGAAATACCTCTATCAACAACAGGCAGCGGCATGATGAAGATCAATAAAAAACGGACTACGAATTGCCCGAAGAAACCCGACATCTCGAATGCCTCTGCCAGCACAGGCTCGCCGCGCTTGACGAGCTGAAAGAAATCACTACCGCACCAAGCTTTTAAAGGAGAACCTTAAAACATGCTTTACAAACTCGGACAAACGAACGGCGTCTTTGATTCCATCACCCCTGTTACTTTTCATAGCAGCCATGCGGGAAAGGATCTGGAGAATCTGGTGGCGGACAACCTGTTGGAAGTGCTCTTCGAGAACGAATTGATGCCTATTTTCCAAGATCGGTCCAGAAAGGCCGAGGCTGACATTTATGCCTTAAACCGGAAAGGCGATCTGGTAATTTTTGACCAGAGACGCATTGGTGCGGGAGCTGATGCCGTTCATCAGGGACTTCAATTCTGCGAAAAGGCAGCGCATTGGAGTTTCGATAGTCTCCAAAAGCTGCTGGCAAAATACAGCGGTGCGGAGGACATTGATTTACAGGAAGAACATCAGAGCAATTTCGATCTCGAACGACCGCTTGATCAATCGGCGTTTAACACGGTACAGCATCTCATCGTCGTCGGCAGCGCGGGAGACGATGAGCTTATCCGCAACATCGATTATTGGAAATCAAGGGGTCTGTGTTTGGATTTCATTCCTTACCGGATTTACACCATCGGCAACGATCATTACTTTGAATTCTTCTCGATCCCCTATGATCGCCATATGAACCCGGCGGTTTTCAAAGGCGTTATCTTCGACACGTGCCGGAAGCTCTATCCCGAATCGCTCTGGTATATGTGCGACAACAATCGTGTGGCTGCTTTTGGTGACCAGCAACAGATCATTCATTGTCTCAACAGAAATGACGTCGTTTTTCTTTATCACAAATATGAAGGCATCGTTGCGGCGGGTCGGGTTAAGAGCGACGTCAAATCAGATCCGAATGTACGGGGTGCCCTCTATCGCGATTTGGAGTGGCTCACCCAAAAACCAACAAGAGATGCTTACAGGGCAATGTCTTCCACGGTCATTAAAAATATTCTGGGGCATAATTTCTTCTGGGCAAAAACCATAAAAATTCCCTATCTGGGCAAAAAAGAAACGGAAAAACTCTTGAAAGCCTACAAGCAAACCATCGGATAGAACCTTGATGGGTTCATCACAACGAATTGGAATAAAATAAAATGAGCTGGTTAGAATTTTGTTTAGTGGGGCTGGCGGCCATAGCCGGCGGCGCGGTGAATGCACTTGCCGGCGGTGGAACGCTCATAACGTTTCCAATGCTGACGGCCGTGGGTATTCCTGCCGTAGCCGCCAATATCACCAATACGGTAGCTCTCTGCCCCGGCTACCTGGGAGCAACATTCGCACAGATGAAGGATTTACGGGGGCAAAAGCATCGAGTGTTTCTGTTGTTGCCTGTCGGTGTGCTGGGAGGAATCGCCGGCGGCGTCCTGCTGCTGAACACCGGAGAGCATGCGTTTCGAACGCTGGTACCGTTTTTGATCCTGATTGCATCAGGACTTCTGGCCATACAGGACCCTTTGCGGGGATGGCTCATACGTCGCGCCGGCCATGCGGGTTCTGCAAAAATTCATGAAGCCTGGGCCGTGATTCCCGTGATTCCAGCCGCCATCTATGGCGGGTATTTCGGCGCCGGGCTCAGTGTCATCGTGTTGGCGGTACTGGGTCTCATTCTGGACGATACGATGACCCGGCTCAATGCATTGAAACAAGCCATGGCATTCAGTATCAATATTGCAACCGCCATCTTCTTCCTGTTTTCGGGACAGATCGTTTGGTCTGTCGTGGGAGTCATGGCCATAGGCGCACTTGTGGGCGGGACCCTGGGCGGCCGATTGGCGGGTCGGATCCCGCCTGGGGCCCTGCGTAAGATCGTTGTCATCATCGGCATCATTGTTGCTTTGATTTTTTTCATAAAGAATCAGCATGGATGAACCCATTAACGTCCGGAGTAAAAATGAAGATCGTATCCATCGCCATCAGCAAGAAAAAAGGGACCCGCAAGACACCGGTTCAAGAGGCGTTTTTAACAGAGGATCATGGCCTGGAGGGTGATGCGCATGCCGGGAAATGGCACCGTCAGGTCAGTTTTCTGGCATCCGAAAGCATCGAAACCGCGCGTAGTCAGGGTCTTGACGTCACGTTCGGAGATTTTGCCGAAAACATCGCCACCACCGGCATCGACTGGGTAAAGTTACCCATAGGCACCCGGGTCAGATTGGGGGAGACGGCTTTGGTTGAAATCACGCAAATCGGCAAGGAATGCCACAAAAAATGTGCCATTTATTACCAGGCCGGAGATTGCATCATGCCGCGGGAAGGCGTGTTTGCCCGAGTGCTAAGTCCGGGGAGAATCTGCTGCGGTGATGCCATCGAAGTTGTGGGCGACGCGAAATAAGTCCGGAGGTACCGATAACCCGTCCCGCCTTTATCGGCATGGGGTCGAGGTCCCTATGGAGTTAACACGACAGATAGCGTTGAATAATATCCATTTATTATTGCAGGATTTTGTATTTATTTTTCCGCACCTCCCCCTCCCGAATACAATCAATAATCTGTCTTGACTTTGATTTGGGGGGGAACCATAATAATAACCAAAAATTGAAGTGACTTGCCACAATGTGACAACAGGAGAGTGTCGTGCCATGACCGGAAGAATGAAATTCCAGGAAATGAACGCGTGTTCCGCAATGAACGTCCATCTATCACCCGGTCCTGTTGTCATCCCTCACAAGGTGTATAGCTACCCTCAGAAAAATCCGTGAAAAAAGATTTATTATCCGGAAGGATTTTTTCTGATTTTTCAGGCCAATAATTATGTGCGAGAGTAGACATTCGAGCCCCGGTCAAACATGCCCCATCAGCAAATCGGACTGCCCCGGAGTGTGTGTCTACGCCAATATCATGGATGACGGTCAACATCGGGATCGGCGTTTGCAATACGACCGAGAAGAAGATTGTATACACCAACAAGCTATTTTCCGAGCTATTCGGCGGAAGTATCGGGCCCGATGATTACGCCAGGCTGTGCGCCTTGCTGCTGCCGGATGCAGGCGATCCCGAAATGCCGCAATACGCCAACACCGCCAAGAAAATTCACCTGAACGGCAGGATATTAGGATTTACCGTCTATCACGCAGCCGATAAGTTTGTCTGGATTCTCGTCCGGGACATTACGGAAAAGCATCAGCTCCAAGCCGTGGCCGAGGCGATCAATTCCTCGACCAATATCGGGTATATTTTTTCGGGCGTCAGGCATGAGATCGGAAATCCCATCAACTCGATGAAAGTGGCTCTCAGCGTCCTGAAGGAAAACCTCGACGGGTATTCCCGCGAAACCGTCATGAAATACATCGACCGCATGCTTCTCGATATCGGAAGAGTTGAATATCTTCTCCAGACGTTGAAGAATTTCAATATGTATGAGACCCAGAGGATCGAGGATTTCGACATTTCCGTATTCATGGAAAATTTCCTGTCGCTGGTCAGGCGGGATATTGTGAAAAACGGCATTGATTTGAAATATGAACCTTGTGCTGGTATCGGAAAGGTCCGTGGGGACAAGCGCGCACTGCATCAGGTCCTCCTGAATATCATGACGAATGCGGTGGATGCTTTAGAAGGCCGCGACGATCCCTATATCCTCCTCTTAATCCGCGGGTCCTCGCATTCTGTGCAAATTTCCGTCGAGGACAACGGCTGCGGGATATCCCGGGACCAGCAGAAAGTGCTGTTTAAACCCTTTTTTACCTCCAAGCCAAAGGGCACGGGACTTGGCCTCGTCATTTCCCAAAAGATGTTGGCGCACATGAACGGCATGATCGCCATCGAAAGCGTCAGGATGCAGGGAACGACCGTTCGGATAACCCTTCCCGAGGGGAGCGGCCACGCTGAGAAAAATGATTAGTACAAAAAGAACGCTTATCATCGTGGATGACGATAAATCGCTCTGCGAAAGTCTCACGGATTTTTTGGCTGGGCATGGGCTCACGGTCATGTCCGCGCATACGGGAGACGGCGCTCTGAAACTGTGCTCCAGGCGGAGAGTGGACGTTGTGTTGCTCGACCAGCGGCTTCCCGATGCGTCAGGACATGAACTCTGCGCTTCATTTCTCGGTTTCAACGAGCAAACGAAGATCATTTTCATGACGGCTTATCCCAGCTTTGACAACGTGCTGAAGGCCATCAAGGAAGGCGCGCACGATTACCTTTCCAAGCCGTTCGATCTCAAGGAACTGAAACTTACGATCGAACGCGCCCTGAGGACCCTGGAACTGGAAAGGGTGGAGCAGCTTCAGCAGTACAGGGAAAGCCGTGAAAGTAACGGCGTGTCATTGATCGGCGACTCGCCGGCTTTTCAAGAGGTTACCGCTTTGATCGGTCTTTCCGCGTCATCCGATGCGACCGCGCTGATATTGGGCGAAACAGGCACCGGGAAAAATGTCGTTGCAAAAGCGATGCACTACCGAAGCGTCACGCCGAGAAAATCCTTCGTCAGCCTGAACTGCGCCACGCTTCCGGAAAACCTCATTGAAGCCGAACTCTTCGGGCATGAAAAGGGCGCATTCACCGGAGCGACAGCCACAAAAAGAGGCGTTTTTGAAATGGCCGAGGGCGGCACCATTTTCCTGGACGAGATCGGTGAGCTTCAGCCGCATCTTCAGTCGAAACTCCTGAGTGTCTTGGACGAAAAAACAATCAAAAGGATAGGCGGCGAAACGCCCAGGCCCGTGGATGTTCGGGTCATTGCCGCGACAAATATAGATCTGCCCCGGGCAATCCGGGAAAAAAGGTTTCGTGAAGACCTTTATTATCGTCTCAGTGTGATATGCATCCACATCCCTCCGTTGCGCAAGAGAAAGGAAGACCTGCCCGGATTGTGCGCGCATCTCATTGAAAAACTCGGCGGCGGGGATCACATTACACTCCCCGAATCGGAAATCGCCGCGTTAATGAAATATGACTGGCCCGGCAATGTCAGAGAACTGAGAAATATCATCGAGAGGGCGCTCATTCTCCGCACGGGGACCGTTATCAATCCATCCTTGCTCCTCGGCGACTCCTCGGCCCCCGCATCATTTCCGGCAATGCGGAGCGCCGCGCCCCGACAAGACGCAGAAGAAGATCTTACCACGTTGCGGGAAATTGAAAAAAAGTACATATCAAACGCATTGGGCAGGCTATCCAGAAATTACAGCAAGACCGCAAGAACACTCGGCATTTCCCTCTCGACCCTGAAAAGAAAAATTCAGGAATACGGCATCGCCTGACAGGGCGCACCCTTCCACTCGAATCATCCTCTCTTACTTATTTTAGCAGGGTATCCTAAAACAGGTTATCTAAAATAGATCGTTTTCCCATCCCGCATGCGAATTCATTTTAATACATTGAATTTATTTAAATATTTTTTATCAATTATTCGGCATGGTTCATGCATTTAATCTCGGCACAGAAATCATCAATTATAAACCAAGGAAAAGGGATCTTGTCATGAATAAAGTGCTGATCGTGGATGATGATTCTTCTTTTCTTCTGAGCCTTTCAGACGGCTTGCTGGCCTATGCCAATGATTTCAGTGTGGAGACCGCGGAAAACGGGGAAAAGGCGGTCGCGTATCTTTCAGCGAATCCGGTTGATCTTGTGGTGACCGATCTTCAAATGCCGGTTCTTGACGGCTTTGAACTGCTGGCGTACATGGCCGGCCACCATCCGCAGATCCCGGTGATCGTCATGACCGCCTTCGGCACCCCCAATATCGAAGAACGCATCGACGATCTCGGGGCCATGATGTACATCGAGAAGCCACTTGATTTCAAGGTCCTTGCGAATAAGATCAACGAAGGTCTTGACGCCAGTTCGCGCGGATTTATCAACAACATGAATCTGGTGTCGTTTCTTCAATTGATCGAAATGGAGGAGAAGACCTGCACGCTCGACGTCAAGGAAAACGACAAGCAGGGAACTCTCTACTTCAGCAAGGGTGTTCTGCTTGACGCCGACACCGGGGACAAGAGCGGCGTTGATGCCGCTTATGAGATCGTGTGCTGGGAGAACGCCGAGATCGAGATACGCAGCATGTGCAAGAAAAGAGAGAAAGAGAGAAAAATACATTTTGCAATGTTTAATATCATCATGGAAGGTTATATCCGAAAAGACGAACAGGCGACAAACGGCAAGGGAAAAGGGGCGAAGCAGGACGCAAGCAGCGTACGGACTGCCTGCGGAGACGCGGAAGAGACTTCTTCTCCCCGGGAAATGACGATTGACGACATCATCGATACAGGAAAGGAGATCAATACTATGAGTATTCAGGACAAATTAAAAGAGTTGGCCATGATAGAGGGTTTCGGCGGTACAGGTCTATTTACGCCGGCCGGAGAAACCATTGGGATACTGGCAGCGCCGGGCAGCAAGAGCAATCTGGAAACGGTGGGTGTTCTGGCCAACAACGTTCTCATGAACGCGCAGAAGGCATCCCTTGAGATGGGCGCGGGACGGGGCCAGCTTGTGCATGTGGAGACCGAGCGCGCCCATATTATCGCCCAGTGTCTCAATGAAGGGACCGATCCCCTGAAATCTCAGACCGGGAAGGCGCATGTCCATCTCGTTCTTTTTCTGACGGCGGATGCAAGCATCGGTCTTGCGAAGATGAAAATCAACTCCGTCATTCAGTCCCTTGCCGATGATTGCAGGATGTAAACAGCACATGGCATTGATCCGACGGGAAAGGCCCGGGGGCTTTTTCCGTCCGCCTGTTTCTGCAAGGTTGTGATGAGCTAAGCCAATACAGCGGTGCATTCAGCAGGTACAACATTTTTGCAGGATGATTGAAGTCACTCCTCCATTAAATCCCCTTAAACGTTGTCAGGCGCCAATGCCGTATAAACCGCATTTGCCAATTCACTGGCAATCATGGGTTTCATTACCAGTTCTTTAATGCCGACGTCCCTTATTTTCTCGGGAGAAATTCCCAGATTGAAGCCGGTGCACAGCACAATAGGGATATCGGACCTTATTTTCAGAAGCTGTTCCGACAGCTCAAGACCCGTCATTTTGGGCATGGTCATGTCCGTCAGTACCAGATTGAACTCACCGGGTCTGGATCTGAAAATCTCCAGGGCCTCTAACGGGCTGCTTGTTGAAACCACCTTATACCCGAGCTGTTCAAGTATCCCGCGGCTCGAAACGATGACCCCCTCTTCATCGTCCACAAAAAGGATCGTCCCGCTGCCGGTTCTTGTAGCGGTATGCGCGGAATCAGCCCCTGACGATTCTCCTTCATACCTGGGGAAAAGAACCTGGAACGTGGTCCCTTTACCCGGCTCGCTGTATGCCGAGATGGCCCCCCCCATCTCCCTGACGATGCCATGAACAACGGACAGCCCCATGCCGGTTCCCTCTCCACGCCCCTTGGTAGTGAAGAACGGATCGAAGATACGGTTGATGATTTCCTTAGGAATGCCGCATCCGGTATCAGCAACGGTAAGTTGTAAATATGGGCCTTGCTTCAATCCCTTCAGTTCCTGTTCAGCCTCATCGTCCAGTTCCACTTCCGCAAGGCGAATGGCAAGCGTGCCGCCTTTCTCCTTCATGGCATAAGCGGCGTTGGTGCAGAGGTTCATGATGACCTGATGGATCTGAGTGGGGTCCGCTATCGTCATGCTGCCTGAAACCGATATGTCCTGTCTGATATCAATGGTAACGGGAAGCGAGGCCCTTAGAAACTTCATAGACTCCTTGATAAGAGGAGCCAATACCAGAGGCTCTCTCTTAATTCCGGTCTGGCGACTGAATGCCAGTATCTGCTTGACCAGGTCCCTGGCCCTGATTCCGGCACTGAGAATCTGATTCATTTCATTTTCAACGCTGCGGTTGTCTTTGAGCTTCATTTTGGCAAGCTCGACAAAACCAAGGACAGCCGACAGAATATTGTTGAAATCGTGGGCGATGCCCCCGGCCAAAGAACCGATGGCTTCCATTTTATACGACTGCAGGAGCCGCCCTTCGAGCCTGATCCTTTCCTCCTCCACATGCTTTCGCTCGGTGATATCGAGGATAACACCTACCAGCCCGGCAATATGACCACCTGCATCCGGAAACGTCGCCTTGTTGAAGATCACATCCTTTTCAGATCCATCCGCGGACCTGACCTTCCATTCATACGTCTGATGGCCGCCATGCTCAAACAATTCGTTGTCCATGGCTTCATACTTCTCGGCAATCTCTTCGGGACCCATGTCATGGGCACTCTTGCCGACAATGCTTTCTCTGGACATGCCCCAGAACTCCTCGAATGCCCGGTTGCACCCCAGATACCTTCGCGAGACATCCTTATAGAAGACTGGGCTGGGAATAGTATCCAGAAGCGTTGTAAGGAATTCCATCTGATTCTTCAGTCTCTCTTCATCCCGCTTGCGTTCGGTGATGTCGCGGGATATGCCCAGTACGCCGATGAGTTTGCCATCGACATCGCACATCGGAGTCTTGATGGTATCAAAGAGTCCATGGTAACCATCATCTGCGAAGGTGAGCCATTCCTCGTTTGCGCTGGACTTACCCGCTGCCATGGCCATGCGGTCGTGCTCGCGGAAGAAGTCCGCAAGTTCTTTGCCTACAAAGTCATAGTCTGTCTTGCCGACAATGTCCGTTTCCCTGGCCCCATATAAACGCTCGAACCGCGTGTTGCAGGTCAGATAGACGCCGTCCGTATCTTTGAGCCAGATCAGGTCCGGAATGGTTTGCACCAGGGTACGCAGACGGGCTTCGTTCTCCGCCAGCGATCTCTCCGCCTGCTTGCGTTCGGTGATGTCATGAATAAAAGCACAGATGAGTGTGGTTTTGCCGTCATCGTCCCTGGCAATGGGAAATTTGCTGACGTTCCAGGTACACAAACGGCCCTGGATATCAACCTGCAGCTCCTGTTCGCACGGCACACCGTTTTCAAAGACTTTCCGGTCGGTTTCCGCCAGACGTTTGACGTTTGCATCAGAAAGGCGTTCCGCAAAAAGCTGCATCTGGGTCTGTCTGGCCGTCGGACGGCCGAACAGATGCTCAAAGCCCACACTGAACCCGATAATCCGGCCGATCCGGTCACTTATGCCTATTGCCACGGGAGCATGATTCAAAATACCCTGCAATTGAGTCGCAAGAGCACGAACCGTGCTGCCGAAATGATGACTGAGGATCAGAATGACCCATATTGCCGCAGCCGTCAGCACTGCAACCAGGATCAACAGTTTGAAGAGATTTACCCGTTGTTCCCGGCGTACCTCATCAAAGTTGATGCCCGTATGCACAACGCCGATCACTCCCGCGTCAGGGCCGCCTCGGTAAGGCAGAACGACTTCTTTAATGGTTTTCCCATCGCGGATGTGTTCTCCGGCAACAGGAGATCCGGTCTTTAAACTCTGAATGCGCAGATCCACATCCTCTGTATCCGACATGGTTTCATCGTTTTTTGCCGGATCACTGTGCGCAAGGATGAGCCCATCTTTGTTTTCAACAGAGATAAAAGCCAGTTCCGGAACTCGGGACTTCATTTCCTCAACGAACAGACGCGCATGGTACTTGCCCGAAAAGCTAACCCTGGATATGGACTCTCCAAGGATGACCGCGATCACCCCGGACAGACGATCTTCCTGCTTTTGTTTCAATTGGGAAAATAGATAGCTGGCAGCACCCGAGGCTGCGAGCACCAGTATCAGCACCACCGCGCCAAAACTCAGGGCGAGTTTACGATCGTGTTGGTTTAAAACATTGGAATCTCGCATCAGCATGTTTTCCCTCCCCGCCGGCAACATATCAGGACTTCACGATAGTCAGACTTCTCTGCCATTGCGGCGACTTGCTTTTCCATGGTTTTTCAAATTCGGCCGGGACCGGGCCCAACCAGCCGGGATAGAGATGAAGGGTTTCGCGCGTGATCGGAAATACCGGTAAAAGGGCGTGGTATGGTGGCGTCCCCCCGGTCAGCAGTGCATATGCGGCCTTCATCGCCTCCGCGCCAAGAGGACCGCAGAACTGCGCAGAGTCAATGACCGTCAAATTCCCGGTCCTGATGTTCTCCACGGACTCGGGATCCCCATCAATGGAGGCCACCATGATTTCCTTTCGTCCCGCATCGGAAAGACCTTTTACCACCGATAGCCCGCCTCCATCGTTTACCGTAAAAACCACATCAATGCTGCCGGCCTTTGGAAAATCGTGCAGAATGTCGCTTGCCGCCTTTTTCCCGCTGGCGGGTTCAACAGCAAAATAGGATTTTAAAACCCTGTAGCTGCGTCCGGCTTCTTTTAAGGCATCCAGAAAACCGTTCACCCGTTCAACCGTGGAGGACACGTGAGGGTACTCCACCAATATCAGGCGAATCTGCCGGCCTTCCGGAAATCGTGACGATATGTATTCGCCGTCAAGATATCCGGCCTGATAATTATTGGATGCGCGGTAAGCGGCAAGGACGCCTCCGTTGATATATTGATCATAGACCACAACCGGTATTCCGGCCCTGTTGGCTGCGCGCAGCGGCGCAGCCAGAGCTGCATTGTCGGTGGGTTGCACGACTATCAGATCAACTCGCATCGCAACCAGATCATACATCTGCCGTATCTGGTTTTCAATGCCTGCCTCACCATCTCCCGCAACGCGGATTTCAAGTTTGATCAAAGGCCTGCCGTCTGCAAGGGCGGCTTTGTTTATGCTTTTCACCTCGGCTTCCAGCCCCTTTCGCATTGCAACCTGGCCGGGAATATTCATGGACCAGTAAAGGACACCAACATTCAGTTCCCCGGCTTCGACGGGAACCACCAGTAAAAGCAGCCAAACAACGGCAACCAGCCGAAAAATCCCCTTGGCGAAACCACCATTGTCCCGCATCGACGGCAAACAGATGCTTTCCCCCATGATCATACCTCCTTTAAATCCGGCCTGGCCATGACTTTCAAGTTGTCCTGCATCGAAGTCTTTAACTTTTCCGCAAGCCAGAACTTGATAAGCGACTGCCGGGTAACGCCCAGTTCCCTGGCTGCATGATCCAGACCCTCAATCATCCAGACCGGGAAATCAACATTGACCCGTTTTTGTTCCAATTTCGGTTGACGAACGGTGTTCGTATCGCAATAAGCCACCATATCTTCCCCGGATTGGAATTTTCTATCAAATTCACCGGCGGGTATCCTCCTCTTCATAAACGGCCTCCTCGGTTTTTCCGGAACTGCTCACGGAAATGATCTTGATGTGGTTTCGCATGATGTTTATGGTATAAAAACTATACCTTTATTGCTGAATGTCAAACTTTTTTCCCTCCCTTGGCTCCCTCGCCCATTGCATGATGAACGCATTGTCAACTCGCCATGAACGATAGTCCCGGAGTAGTTTCAAACCGGGTGAGTTCACAGGCTTTATTCCAACGGATTCCATGCACGTTTCTCCGATATTCTTCTGCATTTTTTCTGGCCTGAAGAAGCCATCATCTCCTCTTGACAGATATCAGGTTAATCAGTATATTCTGATTAACCTTAATACACTGATTAAATATTTTGTCACAATCATAATGAGAGGGAATAAAATGAGCAAGGTCAAGCCAAAAGCAGCCTGTTGTGAAACCACGGGAAAGGCCATGAACTGCTGCAAAATCGAATCCCTGATCAGCGTCGATGAGCGGGGGCAGATGGTGCTTCCCAAGGAATTGCGGGATAAGGCGAACATCAAACCCGGAGACAAACTGGCGCTCATCACCTGGGAAATGGATGGAGATATCTGCTGCCTGACACTGATCAAGGCCGATAATCTCGCTGAACGGGTCAGGGAGTTTCTCGGTCCGGTCATGAGCGGTGTATTTTCAGGTTAATCAGTCAATTCAATAAGGAGGAATACGAAAATGAAACAGGAAGAGATCAAGAAATCCGTCCGGGACGGATATGCGAGGATTGCAAAAACAGCAGGATCATGCTGTTTTCCCGCGACTTCGTGTTGCGGCGACAAACAGAGCGTGGCGATCATCAGCAAAGATATCGGATATAGCGACGAAGATCTGAAAAATGTTCCGGCAGGGGCCAATCTCGGTCTGGGTTGCGGAAATCCCATCGCCCTGGCATCTCTGCAGGAAGGGGAAACAGTGGTTGATCTGGGGTCGGGCGCCGGATTCGATTGTTTTCTGGCGGCCCGGCAAGTTGGCCATGACGGCCGGGTCATCGGCGTGGACATGACGCCTGAGATGCTGGACAAGGCCAGGCAGAACACCCGCAAAGGCGGATATGCCAATGTGGAGTTCAGATTGGGAGAGATCGAAAACCTGCCCGTCGCCGACAACACCGCAGACATCATCATCTCCAATTGCGTCATTAATCTATCTCCCGATAAAGGCAGGGTTTTTCAGGAAGCTTTTCGCGTCCTCAAACCGGGCGGCCGCCTGATTGTGTCGGATATCGTATTGCTCAAGCCACTTCCGGACATTGTGAAAACATCAATCGAAGCATATATCGGGTGTGTTTCCGGAGCGGACCTGAAGGAGGATTATCTTAGCGCCATCCGCGGGGCCGGTTTTCAGGAAGTTAAAATCATCAATGAAACCCTGTTTCCCTTACTGGATCTGATCAGTCATCCGGCGGCAAAGAACCTGTCGATGGGTTCCGATACGTTGCGGGATATTGCCGAGCAACTTTCCACTTCCATCATCAGCATCAAGGTTTCCGCTGTCAAATAAATTTTAAAAATTCTGTTTCCCTTATAATTTCAGGAGGTAAAAAAAAACGATGAACGATGTAATTGAGATCAAAAGAGATGGGAACATCGCCGAAATCATATTGAACAGAAAAGAAGCCTATAACGCGTTCAACCTTGAGATGGTCACTCTGTTGGCAAAGCATTTATCGAACATGGCTGTCGATAACGCTGTGAGAGGAATTATTCTGACAGGAAACGGCCATTCATTTTGTGCCGGAGGAGATTTGAAGTGGGTGGTTACATCCTCTGAAAAACCCGGCCATTCATTTCGCACACTGGCTTCGCAATTTCATCTGGCTGTAACTGAAATCCGGAGAATGAAAAAGCCCGTTGTGGCGGCGCTTAACGGAATCGCGGCTGGAGGCGGATTCTCATTGGCATTGGCCTGTGATTTCCGTATCATGGAAAAATCCGCGACATTCAAGCAGGCCTATACCGCAAACGGCCTGAGCATTGACGGCGGCGGCACATTTACCTTGCCCAGAATAGTGGGAAGCGCCCGAGCTTTGGAAATCGCTGCTTTTGATGCGCCCATTTCCGCAAAACAGGCATTGGAATGGGGGCTGGCAACAAAAGTGGTCGAGAACGGCGCTTCTTTGGAAGAATCCGTAATGTTGTTACGCCAACTGGCTGCTAAAAGCTCCCTGTTTTCTTTCGGCTGGTCTAAAAGACTGATTAATGATTCTTTTAACAATTCCTTTGAATCCCATATAGAATGGGAAAGAGAAGGACTTTCTGATTGTTCGGAAAGCGCTGACGGGCAGGAAGGATTAAAGGCATTTAATGAAAAACGCAGGCCGAGTTTTCTTTTTTAAATGAATATAAAGAACTTGGCCCGTCTTTGGCCATCGTTCCGACGGCATGTTATGCGGATCTGTCTGATTATTTTTCTGAAACAAAAAAAGGAAATGGAATATGCAAGCACGCGGACCACTCATGATAGAGCACCGTCTGATCGAACAAATGCTCAACGTGATACAGAACGCCTTGAAGCGTGTTGAGAAAACCCAGTCAATCGATCCCTATTTTGTGGATACGGCCGTTGACTTTATTCGGGTATATGCCGATCGTACCCATCACGGGAAGGAAGAAGACATCTTATTCAGAGATCTTCGCAAAAAGCACCTATCCAGCGAAGACCAGCGGTTGATGGACGAACTGATTGAAGACCACGTCATTGCCCGCAACACCACAAAGGCTCTGGTGGAAGCCAACATGCGTTACCGGAATGGAAACGGGGCGGCGCTTGGTGAAGTGACGGCACTCCTGAAAACACTCATTGATTTCTATCCCATACATATTAAGAAGGAAGATGAAGTATTCTTTCCTGCCTCCCGGGCTTACTTCTCGGAAGAGGAAGACCAAGCCATGCTTGCCGAGTTCTGGGATTTTGACAGAAAGATGATCCATGAGAAATACAAGGCCATGGTCAAGACGTTTGGGACGCGGTGAATAATCCGAACCATGACGGCGGATTGCCAAAGCCGCCGTCATGCCTATCGTCAGGCAAGAGGACTGTTTTCAACCCTTATCGACCAGAGGGTTTGAAATGCAAATCTGGAATTGAGCGGAAAACGACCCAGTCGATTCCAGACCGACCCAAATAAAAAAGGGCTGAATGAAATTCAGCCCTCAAGTATCTTTAAATGGAGGCGGCATCCGGATTTGAACCGGAGAATAACGATTTTGCAGACCGTTGCCTTACCACTTGGCTATGCCGCCAAAAAAAATGGAGCGGGAAACGGGATTTGAACCCGCGACTTCAACCTTGGCAAGGTTGCACTCTACCACTGAGTTATTCCCGCTCAGAAACGCACTCTATCTAACTTTTTCCGCCCTCGTTGTCAACTCTTTTTTCAAATCTATCTGTTATGGTTCGACCAGAAACCGCTTAAAACGGTACCCATAGTCCAGACCTGACCAGACCGTATAGATGAGCGCTCCCCACAGGAAAAACATGCCGATACCATGAAAATTCATTCCAAAATAAGGATAATGAATCAGCAAGGGGATGATGGCGGCGATCTGAAAGCCTGTCTTATATTTACCCAGATTTGAGGCGGAAGTGTCCACGTTGTTTTCTACCATCACATTCCGCAGTCCGGTAATGGCAATCTCCCTGCCGATGATGATACAGATGATCCATCCGGGAATCCATCCATGGGAAACCAGCATGATAAAGGCGGACGAAACCAGAAGTTTATCTGCAAGCGGGTCCATCAGTTTTCCGAAATTCGAGGTCAGACCCCGGGTCCGCGCAAAAAAACCGTCAAAATAATCCGTGATTGCGGCCGCACTGAATAGAAGGGCGGCCATAAATGCGCTGAGCCGGTTGGGACACAGCATGAGCAGGATGATTCCCGGTATGGCAGCAACCCTGCACATGGTCAGAAAATTCGGATGGCTCAATAATGAACTGATTTTCTCGGTCCGAAGCCTGGATATCAGCATGTTTTCGATTTGTTCCAGTCGCTTAAAAACGACTGAATCCCTTTGTCTGTCAGAGGGTGAGAGGCAAATTTCGCCAGAACGCTAAACGGAATGGTCGCAATATCCGCACCCAGTAGCGCCGATTCCAGCACATGAAGCGGATTGCGAACGCTGGCCACAATAACCTGCGTATGAAATGTATAGTTCTGATAGATCTGAACGATCTGCTCGATCAGGACCATGCCATCCTGGGAAACATCATCCAGCCGCCCGATAAACGGACTGACGTAAGTAGCACCTGCCTTGGCCGCCATCAGGGCCTGAAGCGGCGAAAAGACCAGGGTGACATTGGTGTCGATACCCTCTTGTGAAAGAACGCGCGTGGCTTTGATACCGTCAACCGTCATCGGCACCTTTATCACGATATTGCGATGAATTTCGGCCAGATGGCGGGCCTCTTTCAGCATCCCCTCCACATCCAGGCTGATCACTTCCGCGCTGATGGGACCATCCACGATTTCACAGATGTCTCGAATAATGGTTTCGAAATCCCGGCCTTCCTTGGCTATCAGACTGGGATTGGTGGTAACGCCATCCACCATGCCCATGCTGTAGGCTTCCCTGATTTCATCGATATTCGCCGTATCAAGAAAAAATTTCAATGGACCGCTCCTTTTATGAAAATGCTCGATGTTGCAGATCAGGCCCATCATGAAGAATCCGCGAGCCGCTCTTCGATGAAACTTGGCCTTGGCCTGTTATAAATTCGATATATACCGCTGACGGCATTCCGGGCTGCAAAAGTACAGATCCTTGCCATTCCGATGTAAATGGACACCGCTTCTTTTGGGGAAATACACCTGGCAAACCGGGTCCTGAACCATGATATCATCAATTTCGCCGGGCGGTTGATTCGTACCTGCCTGAGAAATGCTTATATGCTTTACAATCCAGGATTTCAAGAGCCGAAATCCGATATACCCGACGGCGATGAGTACGATGATTCTAATCATGATAATTCAACGACCCCCTGTCCCGCATCTTCAAGGTTGTCCAGCAGATACTGAACTGTCTGGTTAAGGATGGGATGGCGCAAAGTCGGATCCAAGTCGCACAACGGTTTTAACACAAAACGCCTGAGGTGCATCCGCGGATGCGGAAGGATCAGGTCCGGATGGTCGATGATGGCCGCATCAAATAAAATGACATCCATATCCAGAATCCGGGGACCGAATCGAATCGCATCCTGAACCCGGCCCGCCTTTTTCTGGATGTCCTGCAACACGGCCAGAAGCCCAAAAGGATCCAGGCAGGTTTCGATCTGCGCCACACAATTGACGAACCAGTCCTGATCCAGATAATCTACCGGCTCTGTCCGGTATAGCCTGGACCGATTCAGCAACCGGGAATGGGCACATGTCGTGAGTGCCGCAATACCCCGAAGGCAGTTATCCCGCTTCTGTCCCAGGTTCGAACCCACGCCGACAAATGCCGTATGCGAAAACATGTCTAGAATCCTATGGATCTGATCCTGGCCACGGCTTCTTTCATCCGCTCGGTTCCCACGGTGAGGGCCATGCGGACATAGCCTTCACCGGGAGCGCCGAATCCGTTACCCGGCGTTGCCACAATGCCGGCCCGGGTCAACAGGTGAGAGGCAAAGGATGTCGAAGAATACCCCTTGGGAACTTCAATCCAAACATAAAACGTTGCGCGGGGTTTTTCCACGGACAGACCGATTTCGCGAAGACCGTCCACCAGAATATTCCGGCGAAGCGTATACTCGCGGTTCATGTTCTCCACGCAGGCCTGATCCCCGTCCAGGGCCGCAATGCCGGCAAACTGAACCGCCTGGAATGCCCCTGAATCAATATTGCTCTTGATCTGCCCCAGGGCCTGTATCACTTCTGCCCTGCCCACGGCAAACCCGAGCCGCCAACCGGTCAGGTTATAGGTTTTGGAAAGCGAGTGAAATTCAACACCGACGGCTTTTGCGCCGTCCGTCTCCAGAAAACTGGGCGGACGGTATCCGTCAAAGGCCATTTCCGAATAAGCGGCATCATGACAGACAATGATATTATGCTTTTCCGCAAAGCGCACCACATCCTTGAAAAACTCAAGGCTTGCCACTGCGGATGTCGGATTGTTGGGATAATTGATAAACATCAGTTTGGCCTTGGCGGCAACCGAATCCGGGATGGCGGACAGATCCGGCAGGAACTGATTGGATTTAAGAAGATCCATAAAATGTGTCCGGCCACCGGCAAACTGGATGCCGGTATTATACACGGGATATCCCGGACTGGTCGCCAGCCCGATATCTCCCGGATTGATCAGGGCAAGGGGAATATTGGCAATGCCTTCCTTGGACCCGATCAGGGTAACGACTTCCGTTTCCGGCGAAAGCGCGACCTGAAAGCGGCTCTGATACCACCTGGCAACCGCTTCGTTAAATGCGCCCATGCCGGAGTATGAGGGATAGCGATGATTGGCCGGATCCCAGGCAGCCTTGTTCAATGCCTCGATAATATGCGGGGGAGTCGGCATGTCCGGATCTCCAACCCCGAGATCAATGATGTCCACACCGTTTTTACGGGCTTCTGATTTCTGGCGGTCAATTTCCTTGAACAGATAGGGGGGAAGGGCTTTCAGCCGGTCGGATTTTTCAATCGTAATCGTCATAAAATCATCCTTGTTGGTAGTAGGCGTCAGGAGTCAGCATCCGGGAAACCATCGGGTCAGAATCAGCCGTGGTCGCCGGGGACCTCAGCCTTTGTCAATAATTCCAGGCATCTTCACAAAGCTCTGCCCGGTATATCACACGGGCGTCACCTTCCAGATAAACATCGGAATATGTGTCCTGATGAAGTTTGAAATAAATGCGCAGGTAGCCGCCGCTTCGCGTCAACAGGGTCACCGGAGAAGTCAGAGCGAATTTGCGGGCCGTGATCAGCGCACTGGCCACACATCCGGTTCCACAGGCCAGGGTTTCATCTTCTACGCCGCGCTCGTAAGTCCGGACCGCAACAATTTTATCCGGCTGAACCGATACAAAATTGGCATTGGTTCCCGCAGGCGCAAAATCCGGATGAAAGCGGATTTCTTTCCCCATTTCTTTTACGGGTGTTTGATCTATCTTATCCACGACCATGACGGCATGGGGAACGCCGGTATTGACGCTGCTGATCAGAAATTCTCCACCTCTCAGATGAAGCGGATAATCCAGTTTCAGGTTTAAGGGGTCCGTCATCTTGATCTTAACCAGACCCGTTTCGGAAACCGATGCCGACACGACCCCGGCCAGGGTTTCAAAGGACATGTCGGAACCGGCAATGCCATTCAGATAAGCAAATCGGGCCACGCACCTGGCACCATTTCCGCACATTTCCGCAACACTGCCGTCTGAATTGTAAAACCGCCACTTGAAATCCACGGTATCCGAATTTTCAATCAGGATAATGCCGTCGGCACCCACCGACATTTTTCTACGGCACACGCCGACAATAAATGCTGAGAGATCTTTTTCTTCAATCACCGGACTTCGATTGTCAATGATGATAAAATCATTGCCACAACCACTCATTTTGTAAAAGCGAATTGGATTCATAAGATTTTCATTCTTGATCATTATTTCGGCCATATTGTCAATTCATCCGATAGGGATGAGATTCAAGGAAAATTACATTTTATAAACGCCGCAAGCAATAGAGAATAAGTATCCGTACAGATTTAATCAGTATTATTCACGGATCAGATAAATATCTGAGACATTTCCGGAAATGGAAGTTCCGGCACCAGCCCAAACAAACATACCCGGAGCGCTATCATAAGATGTGACCGCATCAAAAGGCTGGGCCTTTATTAATCCTGGAAGTCCCACTACATAAAACCAAAATTCAGATCCGACCCGAGCGAAAGCAACTGTTCTGCTATCTCCATTTGCCCAGCCACCATCCCAATTCCCAACAGTACCCTGTGTAAGAACTGTTTTAACATTGGTGGTCAAGTCTGTGGCTTGAACACGGAAACTAATTCTCTTTTGATTGGTCCACTGCTCAAGAGAAATCATTAACTGGATTTTGTTATTATTGACCTTTCCTACATATTGGCTGATACCAATACTACAATCGCCATTGGAGCCGGTCGTAGCTTGATCAACTCGGAGGGTTGCCCACATCCCGATGACTCCGGTTGTTCCGGTTTTGTAGAAAACTTTTTCTCCGTAATCAGTGGCAGTACCTTGGGCGCTCAGATTGACCTTCGCTCCCTCGGTAGTCACAGTCGCGGTTCCAGTTCCATAGGTATCTATGACCCACGTGCTGTCAAAACTTGTCACCGGTATTAATTCCATAGCTTGTGAGCAAACTGTCCAGCCAATGGAAATCAAAACTACCAAAACAAAATGAGCCCATAATTTATTTTTCATGTGTTCTCCTTTCATTGGTAGGTAGCCGAAATAACGATCAAGTTCGAATATCTTTACTCATAACTTTCATATAAAATCCGGCATCGATTCCCCGGCGATCAGATCCGCATAGGTTTCCCGGTCCTTGATCACAGAAAACGCATCCCCTTTTACCATGACTTCGGCGGCCCTGGGCCTGGAGCAATAATTGGATGACATGACAAATCCATACGCACCCGCGCTCATCAAGGCCAGCAAATCGCCGCTTCGAACCGGAGCCATTTGCCGATCCTGGGCCAGAAAATCTCCGGTTTCGCAGATGGGGCCAACAATGTCCGCGGTAAAGGGTTCTCCCTTCGACTGAACCACCGGCAGCACCTCATGGTAGGCATCATACAAAATGGGCCGCATCAGATCATTCATGCCTGCATCGGTAATGACGAATTCCTTGACAAGCCCCTTTTTCCGATACAGTACCTGCGTGACCAGGATGCCGGCGTTTCCCACGATCACCCGGCCGGGCTCCAGAATCAGTTGGATCTTCAGGTCTCCGAGAACATTTGAAATGGCCCGGGCATACTCGGCCGGCTGGGGCGGCGATTCTTCCCGGTAGGTGATTCCCAGGCCGCCGCCCATGTCCAGATACCGGATGTGGATTCCCATTGCCGCAAGCCTCTGGATCAGACTCTTGAGGCTTTTCAGCGCGTCTTCGAACGGCTGAATTTCGGTAATCTGGGAGCCGATGTGGCAATCGATTCCCACAACCGAAATATGGGACATCCGGCTGGCTCTTTGATAGGCGGAAAGCGCGCTTTCGATATCAATCCCGAATTTGTTCTTTTTCAGGCCGGTTGAAATATAGGGATGGGTCTTGGGATCCACATCAGGGTTCACCCGAATGGAAACAAAGGCCTTTTTGTGTAAAGCGGCGGCCCGGAGCTGGATCAGCTCCAGTTCTTCCAGGGATTCGATATTGAACATCAGGATGCCGGTTTCCAGGGCAAAATCAATTTCATCCACCCGTTTTCCCACACCCGAATACACAATATGATCGGGCGAAAACCCGGCCTTCAAACCCCGGAACAGCTCTCCGCCCGACACAATATCCAACCCGCTTCCCAGATTCGCCAGAAGTTTAAGGACGGCCATGCTGGTATTGGCCTTGGCCGAAAAACATACCAGCCGGTCAAGCCCTTCAAACGCATCGTTAAACGCCTTGAAATGCCGGGTCAGCGTTGCGTGGCTGTATAGATAAAAAGGCGTTCCCACCTGCCGGGCAATGGTCTGGACAGGCACATCCTCACAATACATTTCGTTGTTCTGATATTGAAAATAATGCATGCTTACTCCCCTTCCGCCACCACCACGTTCGAATCCTTGCTGTTAAGTCCCTTCGAATAGCAGATCACTTTATACCGGTAACGGTATCCGCTTTCAAGCGTATCCCGATATGTCATGACAGATTCCCCGTCCTGGCCTTCCAGAAAGGGGATATCGGCTACCCGAGAAAACAAAAACGGACAATTACTGCAACTGCCGGAAACCGACTCCGACGCGCGAAACACGCCGAACCCGGTTACCGGCTCCGACCCGTAAAGGGCTTTCGAATAAGACCAGATCAGTTCAACCTGATTCCCGGTCTGCCGAATACGAAGATCCGTGACCGGTTTCGGTGGAACCTGCCGGGGCGCGGACGGCATTTCTTTCCTGCCGCAGCCCAAAATGCACAGGCCCACCAGCATTGCCATAATCACGCGCTTTATCAAAAACCCGCTATCCGTTATCTTCCCCGGCCTCACGGGCACACGGCCTCCGCCAGACGCTGCCTGGCCGTTTGAATGGCAACATTGACATTCTCCCGAGCCGTCCCCCCAAAAGACGTCCGTCGATTGATCATCTCTTCCGGTGTCAGGATAGCGAAAATATCTTCTGCAATCAGCGTCGAAAAAGATTTCATCTCCTCAAGCGTCAGCTCATGGAGTTCTTTTTTGAGGCTGGATGCATATCCCACGGCCTTTCCCACGCAACTGTGCGATTCGCGGAATGTCATCCCCTTTGTAACCAGATAGTCCGCCAGATCCGTTGCATTTAAAAACCCCGTTGTGGTTGCCTGATACAGGATTTCCTTGTTGATCCTGAGCTTGGGCAGCATGGCCGTATATATCTCGATGCAGGCTTTTAAGGTATCCACGGCATCAAACACAGCGGGCTTATCTTCCTGCATATCCCGATTGTAAGCCATTGGAAGAGACTTCATGAGGGTGAGAAGCGCAAACAGATCGCCGAAAACCCTTCCGGCTTTTCCGCGGACCAGCTCCGGCACATCCGGGTTTTTTTTCTGCGGCATGATGCTGCTGCCGGTTGAAAACGCATCCGGAAGCCCGACAAAGCCGAATTCGGCGGAAGACCACAAAATCATTTCTTCGGAAAGCCTGCTGAAATGGACCATGGCAATGCTGGCACAGGAAAGAAACTCCAGCATGAAATCCCTGTCCGAAACCGAATCAATACTGTTGGCCGAAACCTCCGGAAACTGAAGCAAACCGGCCGTATAATGCCGATCAATCGGGTAAGTCGTTCCGGCAAGGGCGGCACTTCCCAGGGGCAGTACGTTTATCCGCTTTAAGGCATCGCAGAACCGTTCCCGGTCTCGTGAAAACATCTCGAAATAAGCCATCAGATGATGCGACAGCAGAACCGGCTGGGCCCGCTGGAGATGGGTATACCCGGGCATGATCACTTCCAGATTCTCCTCTGCCAGAGACACGATCACCGTATTCAAGGCATCCAGAAGCCGGATGATGTTGCGGGTTTCCTCCCGGAGATACATTCGGGAATCCAGCGCCACCTGGTCATTTCGGCTTCTGGCCGTATGCAGCTTTTGCGCGACTTTGCCGACTTCCTGAAAGAGCCGGGTTTCAATGTGCATATGGATATCTTCCAGGCCGTGATCAAACAGGAATTTGCCCCTCTGGATCTCCCGTTTGATGGCACCAAGCCCTTCGATCAGCTTTCCGGCCTCTTCGTGCGTAATAATGGAGGCATGGGCCAGCATCTGGCAGTGGGCAATGCTGCCATCGATGTCGTATGCGTACAGCCGCTTATCCACATCAATTGAAGAGGTGAAGAGTTCAACGCTTCTATCGGTTTTTTCCGCAAATCTTCCTTCCCAGGGCTTTTCGATCATGGATCTCCTCTTTGAAACCAAACGATTGATATTTTTTTGCAGCTATCCTTTGAGCATGTTCTGGATTCTTAACCTGAGTGCATTGAGCCGGATAAATCCTTCCGCGTCTTTCTGGCGATACACCGAATCATCTTCGAAGGTCGCAAAATCCACGCTGTACAAAGACCGATCGGATTTTCTTCCCAGAACCCGGCAATTGCCCTTATACAGTTCAAGGCGCACCACGCCGCAGACATTTTTCTGCGTATCGTCAACCAGGTTTTGCAGCAGGCGCATTTCCGGAGAAAACCAGAATCCATAATACACCATTTCCGCATATTTGGGAATCAGGGAATCCCTTAGATGCGCGACTTCCCGATCGAGGGTAATGGATTCCATGGCCATATGGGCGGCCCTTAAAATGGTTCCGCCCGGCGTTTCATACACGCCGCGGGATTTCATGCCCACAAACCGGTTTTCAACGATATCGGCCCGGCCGATGCCGTTGCGGCCCCCCAGCCGGTTCAACTCCCGGAGCAGGGCCGCAGGAGACAGGGCCTGCCCATTTACGGCCACCGGGTTCCCTTGATCAAAGGTAATCTCGATAAATTCGTGCATATCCGGCGCATCCTTGGGAGACACCGACAGCGTATAGATATCATCGGGAGGCGCGGCCCAGGGGTCTTCCAGAATGCCGCCTTCATAGCTGATATGCAGCAGGTTCGCATCCGAGCTGTATGGCTTTGAAGGGGTTGTGGGAACCTTGATTCCGTGCTGCGTGGCAAATTCCATCAGGGCGGTCCGAGAAGTCAGCCGCCAGTCCCGCCAGGGAGCAATAATACGGATGTGCGGATCCATCGCAAAATAGGTCAGCTCGAAGCGCACCTGGTCATTGCCTTTTCCTGTTGCCCCGTGGCTGACCGCATCCGCGGCTTCGATCTTGGCGATTTCCATCTGCCTTTTGGCGATCAGGGGCCTTGCCAGGGATGTTCCGAGAAGATACTGGCCTTCATAGATGGCGTTTGCCCGAAACGCCGGAAACACGTAATCCTTTACAAAGGTTTCGGACAGATCTTCCACATATGCTTTGGAAGCGCCCGTGTTAAACGCATTTTCCCGAATCTGATCCAGATCTTCATCCTGACCGATGTTCGCGGAAAATGTCACCACTTCGCAGTGATACGTTTCAATGAGCCATTTTAAGATGACCGATGTATCCAGGCCGCCCGAATAGGCCAGCACGACTTTTTTTATTTGATCAGACATGGTTGTTCTCCTTATCTATGTAGCTATCGGCCAAACGACCCATAGCAACCTCTATGGGGTTGTCATAAGCGCTTCGAGAATGGCCTTGTTCATGTGCATTTTATTTTCAGACTGATCCCAGATCACCGGAAGGGGGCTGTCCATCAGTTCCTCGCTGATTTCCTCGCCCCGGTGCGCCGGCAGACAGTGCATGACAATGGCATCTTTCCGCGCATGACGGACCAGTTCCCGATTCACCTGATAGGCTTTGAATACTTTTTTTCGAGCAATATGCTCGCTTTCCTGACCCATGCTGGCCCACACATCGGTATAAATCACATCCGCCTCATGCACGGCCTCGATGGGATCGGAAACCACGCAAATGCTGCCGGCACCGATATCCAGCGCCCGCATGAAAATGGCGGAATTCGGATAATATCCTTCGGGACAAGCAAGAACCAGATTCAGGCCCAGAATGGCAGCGGCATTGATCCAAGAATGAGACACATTGTTGCCATCCCCGACCCATGCAATCTTTAGCCCCTCGTACCCGCTCTTGTATTCGATGATGGTCATCAGATCGCTCAGCACCTGGGTCGGGTGGTAAAGGTCCGTCAGCGCATTGATGACCGGAATCGTTGCATAGGTTGCAAAGCCTTCCAGAAGATCCTGAGAGAACGTCCGGATTGCAAGGCAGTCCAGATAACGGGAGAGCACTCTGGCCGTATCCATGACCGGCTCATCCCGGGAGATCTGGGTATCTTTGGAACTGATAAAAATCGGTGCCCCTCCCATTTGAATCATGGCCGTCTCAAATGAAACGCGCGTTCGCGTGGAGGGTTTATCAAATATCAGACCCAGCGATTTACCGGAAAGCAGGGTTTCCCGGACTCCTTTTTTTCGCCTTTCCTTTAATTCAATGGCGCGTTTAAACAGGAGATCGCAATCCGATTTCGTCAGGTCCAGCAGTGTCAGCAAGTCTTTTTTCAATATTCCACCTATGATGACTTCTTAAAAAGCCCGATATCTGCGTTGAGCTTCATCCTTCGTCATTGCGGCGTACTCAACCGTACGCCTCACGGACAGGACTCGCTCGCCTTGATCTTGAACTTTTTACTTTGCCATTCCAATTTTTACTTTTTACAAAATTCCATCCAGACAATGGATCAGCCGGTCGATTTCCGCCTTCTGAACAATCAGCGGCGGGACAAAGCGCAGGGTATTGCCCTGAACGCAGTTGATCACAAATCCTTTTTCCAGGCAGGCCTGAACCAGCGGCAGGCCGTCTGTGTTCAGCTCCATTCCCAGCAGCAGTCCCAGACCGCGAACATCCACCACGGAATCATGCCGGCTTTTCAATTCCACCAACCGCTCTTTAAAATATCGGCCCACTTCCGCGCAATGCCCGATGATGTCCTCCTGATCCAGGGTTTTCAGAACACAGAGGGATACGGCGGTTACCAGCGGCGTTCCACCGAACGTCGAAGCATGGGATCCGGGAACGAACGCCGCGGCCACGGATTCTTTTGCCAGCATGGCTCCGATGGGAAGGCCATTGGCAAGGGCCTTGGCAAGGGTCATGATATCGGGCTCAATCCCGAAATGCTCGTAAGCAAAGAGTTTGCCGGTTCGGCCGATTCCGGTTTGAATCTCGTCAAAAATCAAGAGGGTGCCGGTTTCATCGCAGAGCCGGCGAACTTCTTGAAGAAATTCCGGATCAGCGCTACGAATGCCGCCTTCGCCCTGAACCGGCTCCAGCAGGATGGCGCAGGTCGATACGCTGATTTTGTCCCGGATCGCCTGGATATCATTAAACGGCACAAAGTCAAAGCCTTCCAGAATGGGCGAAAACCCCTGTTTGATTTTATCCTGGCCGGTCGCGGAAAGAGTGCCCAGGGTTCTGCCATGAAAGGACTGGATCATGGAAATAATCCGGTACCGATCCGGCTCTGCCCTGTCCTTGAAATATTTTCGCGCCAGTTTGATGGCGGCCTCGTTGGCTTCGGCCCCGCTGTTGCAGAAAAAAACCTTGTCGCCGAAGCTGTGATCGACCAGCCAGGACGCCAGTTCGGTCTGCGGAATCGTGTAATAGAGATTGGACACATGAACCAGGGTCCTGGCCTGTTCGCTCAGGGCATTGGAAACCGCGGGATGGGCATGGCCGAGATTGCACACCGCGATGCCCGCGACAAAATCCAGATAAGACCGGCCTTCGGTATCCCACAGCGTACAGCCGCTCCCCCGTGAAAACACAACCGGTGTCCGCTTATAAGTTGCGGCCATCACCCCGTCTGCCTGTGCCATCCATTTGCGGGCATCCATTTTTGCCTGTTCCACTGTCATAACGTCACCTCTGTTCCGATTCCTTTGTCTGTAAAGAGTTCCAGCAGCAGCGCATGCCGCCGGGTGCCGTTGATGATATGCACTTTCTGAACCCCCCGTTCAACCGCCTCCAGGGCATATTCCACCTTGGGAATCATGCCGCCGGATATGGTTTTTTCCTGAATCATGCGATGGGCGATTTCCGCGTTCAGCGAGGAAATCAGTGCACCTGAAGCATCCAGAATGCCATCCACATCGGTCAGCAGAATAAGCCGGCCGGCGGTCAGCGCCATGGCCACATGGCTGGCCACCAGATCCGCATTGATGTTGTAGGTTTCGCCTTCAACGCCGGCGCCTACCGGCGCGATCACCGGTATAAACCCGTGCTGGGTCAGGGTATGGATGATCTCCGGGTTGATCTGCGTCACCTGCCCCACCAGGCCCGGATCAATGATTTCCGGCGGACTGTTTTCATCCGGCTGATAGACGATGTGAAGTTTTTCAGCCGTGATCAGCCCCCCGTCCTTGCCGCTCAAGCCCACTGCCTTCCCGCCATGCTGGTTGATCTGGGCCACAATGGCCTTGTTCAGCTTTCCGCCCAGGACCATTTCCACCACATCCATCGTGGGCTCATCGGTCAGCCTCATGCCGCGAACAAACTGCGGGCAGATGCCCATGCGGCTCAATACCGAGTTGATCTGCGGCCCGCCGCCATGAACGATGACCGGATTCAGGCCGATAAATTTCAGCAGCGTAATATCCCGGGCAAAATCCGCTTTAAGCTGTTCATCCACCATGGCATGGCCGCCATATTTGACCACCAGGGTCATTCCGGAAAACCGGCGGATGTAGGGCAGGGATTCAACCAGGATATCTGCGACATTCGGGGTCATAACAAAGTCTCCTCAATAAAAGCAATGCATCAGGCGTTGCGTATCACGCCTCACTCTTGACACCTCACGATTATAATATATATCGGCTCAGGTCTTCGTTGCTTTTTATGGCTTTCAATTTGGAATCCACGCGATCGCCGTCGATGACAATCTTTTTTTCCTGCATGTCCGGCGCATCGAAAAGAATGTCATCCAGAAGGCACTCCATCAAGGTGTGCAGTCGTCTGGCGCCGATGTTTTCGGTCATGGTATTGACTTCCTCAGCAATTGCGGCAATGCGTTCAATGGCGCTGGTTTCAAATACCACATCAATGCCTTCGGTTTTCAGAAGCTCCGTGTACTGAAGGACCAGGGCATTTTGAGGTTCGGTCAGAATTCTGAAAAAATCCTGCCGGCTCAGAGAGTCCAGTTCCACCCGGATGGGGAAACGGCCCTGAAGCTCCGGAATCAGATCCGAAGGCTTGATGGTATGAAATGCACCGGATGCGATAAACAGAATATGGTCGGTTTTGACCGGGCCGTACTTGGTGGTAACGGTAGAGCCTTCCACAATGGGCAGCAAATCCCGCTGCACCCCTTCGCGGGAAACATCCGGGCCCTGGCTGCCGCCTTTGCCGACGATTTTGTCAATTTCGTCCAGGAAAATGATTCCGGACTGTTCCACTTTTTCCCTGGCCTGACGAATCACCTTGTCCATATCGATCAGGTTCTGAGCTTCTTCCTGAGAAAGAAGCTCCATGGCTTCCGGAACCTTGATCTTTCTTCGCCGCGTATTCTTGGGCAGCAGACCGCCCAGCATATCTTTAAAATTAATACCCATTTCTTCCATGCCGACATTGGAAAAAATTTCCACAGTGGGCATGGATCTGTCGGGAACATCCAGATCCACATAGCGGGTGTCCAGTTTTCCGGCACGCAGCATGCCGCGAAGTTTTTCACGGGTGGAAAAGGACTCATCCGTACCCGTGGTCACCACCTCAAGCTGCGCCTCCTTGGCGGTTTCGCCCTGCTGAAGCCTGGGTTTCGGCGGCAGCAGCAAATCCAGCATTCTTTCCTCGGCGATGGCTCTGGCCTTGGGCTTTATGGCATCCTGTTCCCGGGTTTTCAGCAGGTTGATGGTCAGCTCCAGCAGATCCCGGATCATGGATTCAACATCCCGGCCCACGTAACCGACCTCGGTAAACTTGGAGGCTTCAACCTTATAAAACGGGGAATCCGTCAGTTTGGAAAGCCGGCGGGCGATTTCCGTTTTCCCAACGCCGGTGGGTCCGATCAGGATAATGTTTTTCGGAGCGATTTCATCGCGAAGGTCTTCCGCAACCTGCTGCCTGCGCCAGCGATTTCTCAGGGCAATGGCCACGGAGCGCTTGGCGCGATGCTGACCGACAATGTATTTATCCAGTTCGATTACAATTTCAGATGGTTTCAGGGAATTCATGGGTTATCGCTGATTGTCCTGTAAGAAGCCGTAAAAAATAATCATCTATAGTTCTTCAATGGTGATGTCCGTATTGGTGTAAATACAAAGAGATGCGGCAATGGCCATGGATTTTTCGACGATTTCCCGGGGTTCGAGGGACGAATGCCGCACCAGTGCCGTGGCAGCGGCCTGAACGATCGCGCCTCCGGAGCCGATGCCGATCACGCCCTCATCCGGCTCAATGATATCGCCATTTCCGGAGAGCAGAAAAGTCCGGCTGTCATCAACGGCAATCATCATGGCCTCGAGCCGCCTCAGGTATTTATCGGTTCGCCACTCCCTGGTCAGCTCGACCGCAGCCCGGGTAAGGTTGCCGTTGAACCGTTCCAGCTTGCCTTCAAGCAGCTCGGAAAGATGCAGGGCATCTGCCGTGGCTCCGGCAAACCCCACGATGATCTTTTCGTTATAGATCCGCCTGACTTTTTTGGCCTTATGCTTGACAATGGTGGTATTCAGCGTCACCTGGCCGTCGCCGGCAACAATCACCTTCCCCTTGTGTCGAAGCGCCAGTATGGTCGTTCCGTGAAATCCCAATGGGGTCTCCTCACTTTCTGGGATGGGCCTTATCATAAGTTTCCATCAGCTTATCCATGCTCACATGGGTATATTTCTGGGTGGTGGACAGCCGTTTGTGCCCCAGAAGCTCCTGCACAATCCTTAAATCCGCGCCGGAATCCAGCAGGTGCGTTGCAAAGCTGTGCCGCATGGCATGAGGAAACACCGGTATGGAAAGGTTGCATTTCAGTGCCCATTTATTCAGGATACGGGCAACCGACCGGGATGTCAGCCGGCCGCCACGAAGATTCAAAAACAAAGGCCCATTTTCAAGAAACCCAATGCCGGCCTGACGTGCCAGGCACTCCCGGTAGGCCTTCAGCGCGGCCAGCGCCTTTTTCCCCACCGGTGTCACCCGCTGCTTGTTTCCCTTTCCGCAGACCCGAATCACGGACTGGTCATAATCCACATCATGGACATTCATGGCTGTCAGCTCCGAGACGCGAAGCCCTGCAGAATAGAGCATTTCCAGTATGGCGCGATCCCGCTGACCGGAAAGTGAATCCGCGGAAACCGAATCCAGAAGCCTGAACATCTCATCGATGGGAAGAAATACAGGGATTGGGCTTTCGGTTCGGGGATTTTGAATCATCTCTGCCGGACTCGCATCCAGTATGCCCTGTCTGACGAGAAATCTGAAAAATGACCGGATGGCTGAAAGCTTTCTGCCAATGGACATCTTTGTATTCGTCTTATAAAGATAACCGATATGCCGTCGGATCGCCAGTGCATCCAGGAGTTCAACAGGAACATCCTGAAGATTTTTTTCCAGAAACACCGCGCTGAGCGAAACAAATTCCTCGAGATCGTGTGCATAAGCCCGGCAGGTATTGGCCGAATATCCTTTTTCTGAAGAAAGGGCTTCGATGAAATGCCGAACCAGAGAAATTACGGAACTCAATTCACGGGGTTTCCTCTTTCCAATCGATCAGTGAATGGATGTCCTTCCAGGAACCGACTTCATGAAACGGATGGGTTTTCCGATTCCAGGGTTGCCTGAAAACAACCGGCTCAACGCCGGCATCTTTTAACTGAAAACAGGTCTCCAGCCGGTCTTCAACAAAATAAGCAACCCGGTGATCCCGCAGGATATCCGCTTTGGCGTCAAAGGACCCTGTTGTTATCACCTTTATCGCCTCGGTGTTCAACCGCAGGATGCTTTGAATCCAGTCCAGAATCGGACCGGTATAGGGCCGGGCCGTTACAAACAAAATCGGACTGCTGAATTTTTCAAGCCGGGTCAACACCTCCACTGCGCCGGCCATCGGCTTCAGCGGAACCGTGTAACTGCCATCCTGTATCCGTTGAATAATCGTTTCGATCAGATCCGCATCCATTTCAAGACAGTCCTTCAGCATATAACAGGTGATGTCTTCATAACGAAGATTCTGAACCTGATAGTCTTTTCTGGCAATGTCGAGAAACAGCGTCATGGTATCTGCCAGAACACCGTCAAAATCAAATGCAATGGAATCCGGATCAATCATCATGCCTCAATCCATACGCAAAGCCGCAAAGCCCGAAAAAGATTCAACACGTTTTCCTGGGACCTTTGCGCCTTTGCGAAAAAATTATGGTTCCCGGCCCGCTTAGGCTTTTCGGGTCTGTTTTTTCAGGCGAATGATTTTTTTCTTATAAATCCTGGCCATCCGTAGATTGTCTTCAGTCACGGCGGCTGCCTGAACCACTTTCAGTTCCCGCATCTTTTTCTTGATCTCACGAACCGTGGAATTGGTTTTTCCGGAAACTTCCTCCACAATTCCGCGGGCTTTTTTTATTTCAGTGATGAGCTCCGGCTTGTTCATCCCAAAAACCCCCGTCAGATCCGTGGATTCTTTGGCCAGATCTCTAAGCTCTTTTACCGTCATTTTATCAAGAGGTTTTTCTTTTTCGGCCTTCTTTTTGCTGCCTCCCATAACAACTCGTTCTCCTTTCCCAAGTTAAAAGCACAAGCGGAGGCAATCTTCTTCTGCCCCCGCATCATAAAAATTTTATTAATAATCTATTTTATTGAATACTGTCAATCGGTTTTCAATCTAAACGGCCTGGTAAAAAAACAAACAGGGGGGTGCCAGGCATTCTAAGCGATGGACTGCACCATCGCAGCAATGAATAATTTTCGTTTTAAAACGGTTTTAATATCTTATCCAGATGAACCGGTCCTGAAATCAGTTTTTGATCCAGCATGATCTGCTCGGTCTGTTTCCAGGCAGGGATATCAATGCTTCCGATGACGCTTTCCGGCCCCGGCTTGATGAGACCGCGTGTTGCCGCAAGCTGTCTGCGAATGATCTCAACCGGCGTGTCTTTGTCGAACCGGCGGAGCACAGAAACCGCCTTCTCGTTGTTTTCCGGAGCCACCGCATCCTGCCAGCCCTCGATCAGCGCCTTTCGAAATTCATTCACGATGCCCGGCTGTTCGCTGAACATCTTTTGGGATGAAACCACGGAATTTGCCACAAACTTCACCCCGAATGCATCGGGATTGAAGAAGCCGACCCTTTCTCCGGCCTTCTCAAGTTTGTCCTGAATAATAATGCCCTGGGCATTGATATAAACCGGCCACAAATCGACCTTCCCCTCATAAAACGGCGTGTAATCATAGCGAACACTGTACATATTCACCGATGCTTCGCTGATGCCGAATTTGGCCAGAAGGGTCCGCATAATGGTTTCATCGTTTCCCCCGAAAGTGACCCCCAGGGTTTTTCCACTGACAAAAGATCTTATGGCCGCCGGACTGTCGAGAGTCAGTTTATCGCTTCGATACACCCATTGCAGCGGATTCACCTGAAAGAGCTGAGCGATGACCACAATCGGGGATCCCTTTGCCACTGCCCGAATCACCTGGTCCGCCGACGCCACGCCAAACTGGGCATAACCCAGCTCAAGCTCCTTGATGGCATCGCGTTCAGGGCCCCCTTCCTTTACCGTCACCTTAAGGCCGTGTCTGGCAAATGCCCCATGCACATCCGCATAGAGATCTCCGACGACACTGGTGTTAAACAGCCATTTCAGGCGGTAGGACACCGGCGTCAAGTCCCCGCAGTCCCCGGCCCTCCCGAATAGAATCAGCCAAACGCCTGCCCAAACGATTGTTTTGATATGTTTCATCCGGCCCCTAAGCCTGGCACTTCTTCTGAATCACGTTTCCCATCCACTCCAGGACCGTGAGATAGAGCGATGTACTGATACCGATCAGAAACAGGGCTGTCAGAATTTTCGACAGATCGCTCTGGTACAGCGCGGTTCGAATACTGTATCCGATACCGGCATCCGCCGCAATGAATTCCGCAACGATCGTTCCGACCATCGCCATTGTCGCACTGCCCGCGATGACGGTTGTCAGCTTGTTGATGTTTTCATAGGCCCGGATCCGGACCTGAAGTCGCCAGTTCATTCTTTTCGTTGCCACATAAAAATGCTCGATGCTGTCAACCGGTTCGGACAAAATGCCGATTACGGACAGCAGCAGGGGGAAATAACAGATCAGCACCGCAATCAGCAGTCGGGTGATCAGCCCGTCCCCCAGAAGAATAAAGATAATGGGGGCTACCGCCACGATGGGATAGGCCTGGATGTTATAGGCAGCCGCCTTGATCAGGGATCCGATCCACGAATTCTGGCGCCCGACAATTCCCACCAGAAAGGCCAGAATGATCGAAACCATATGGCCGACTACCGCAATCCACATCGTATCCAGAACATTGAAAACATATCTTGCAAAGACGGATTTGCCGGTCTGCCAGATTTCAACAGGACCCGGAATCACGTAATCCGAAAGGCTCAGGAGATATTTTAACAGAAGCAGGGCCAGAAGTCCCAGAAAATAGACCAGAATGAACTGCTGGATGCGCCTATGAAGCATGAACGATCTCCAGCATGGTCTGCTCCAGTTCCTTCATCACGAAGGCGTTTTCATTCATCAGGTTTTGTCCGGATATCACATGGGTTTGGGGATGCTTATGCGGGCTTCTCAGCACGATAATCTGATCGCAGAATTTGGCGATTTCCATCATGTTATGGGAAATATACAAAAAGCATTTTTCCGGAAACAGGGTTTTCAGGGTAACGATGATCCGGCCCCGGGTGGTTTCATCCACATTGGCCAGACTTTCATCCATGATCAGCAGGTCAAATTCCTGAAGCAGATAGCGGATCAGATTGGCCCGGTTTTTCTGGCCCAGCGACAACTGACTGAATCTGGCGTTCATCACGGACTGAATTCCAAAGGCGTTTACCAGCATATTCAGCCTGTCCTGGCGCAAGGCCGGCGTGGTGGATGCCATCAAATCCCCGATACCGGCCCATCCTGGAAACCGTTCCATATTGTGAGTATAGAGAACTTCGGAAATCTGGCGGGATTGGATCTGCCCGGAATACCCGGTCAATTCCCGGGCGATCATTCTCGCCAGGGTTGTCTTTCCCAGACCGGACTGGCCAAACAGGGCATGAAACCCCGGTCCGTTCACCTGGCAGCTCAGATGATCCAATACACGGGTATCGGTTTGGGGGTATTGATAGGAAATGTCCTGGCAATCAATCTGCATGGCCATCCGACAACCATCAAGTTTTCTGAACCAGCATATCGGCTGTTTTTTCGGCAAGACCCATGATTTCGCTCCGGGCTTGCGCATCTCCGTCAGTCATCAGTCCGCACCCGCGAATCAGATAATTATCCTTGAATCCGTACCAGTTGAAAAAATAATCATACCTGGGAAAGATATCGGCAAATTGTTTTTCATCCGGCTGGCCCTGGGTTTGGATAAATACCAGCCTTTTTCCGGGCATCAGGCGACTGGGAACGGGATTGGTGGTATAATCCGGAACCAGATATGAAAACGTACGGTCAATAAAGGCCTTCATCTGACTGGAAACCTCTCCATAATAGACCGGCGTTGCCATTATCAGGATATCGGCGTCCCGAATCGCATCCAGTACATCCGTCAGGTCATCCTTAAGCACGCACTTATCCAGCTTGGTCTTGCAGGTCATACAGGCCTGGCATCCGCGATAATTGAGTTTATTCAGCGCAAAAGTCTGTATGCTGGCGCCTTTTTTTTCAGCAGTTTCACAAAAATGCCCGGCAATAGCCGTCGAATTTCCCCTGGGTCTCGGGCTTCCCAATAAGCACACGATTTTCATCTGGATTCCTCCATATAAAATGAGTGATAAAGCTCTGGCCGCCTGTTCGGAAGAAAATACCGCATCCGGTGATTCCGGACAGCAGCCATGTCTTCGGCTTTCAGGAGAACCAGCAGCAGGCTTTCATTGCCGCCGACGTCTTTTTTCAGAATATGGCCATCCGGCCCTATGGCCAGCGCAAGTCCGGGGAAATGCAGCCCCTGACCATTGTCCCCGGTCTGGTTACAGGCCAGGACAAAAACGCCGTTGTCATAGGCCCGGGCCGGCAAATGCCGCATCCATGAAGCATATTTTTCCTGTGGGGTTCCGCGTGGAGAGGCATGAGGGGAAAAAATAACATCAGCCCCTTTTACGGCCATCCGCATTGACAGTTCCGGAAAGTGGATATCATAACACAACTGGACCCCGCACAACACCCCTTTAATCGAAAATACCGGAACCTGATCTGCATGTGAAAATATCCCCTGCTCTGGCGGCGGGATATGCAGCTTTCGATAAACCCCGATCTGGCCGTCCGGAGTCGCCAGAATGTGGCTGGCATAGAGGCCCGCACCGTCCATTTCGGCCATTCCGGCGAGGATGGCAATTTTTTCCCCTTTTGCCAGCGCGGACAATCTCTGGCTGGCCGGACCCGGTATTCGTTCGGGTTTCATCACAGCCGCAGAGTGAACGCTGTATCCGGAAATGTTCATTTCCGGAAAGCACACCACATCGGCGCCAGCCTGTCCGGCCATGCGCACCCACCGCACCATCCGGTCCAGATTGTCACTGACCTGCCCGACCGAAGACCGGAAAATTACCAGCGCCACACGGATATCATTCATTGCAAAAACATCGAAGCCAGCATAAAAATGGTGATCACACCCTGAAAATGAATCTTCCAAAAAAGCGCGGTTTATAACCAGTCATCTCCCGAATCCTTTCAAATATCAAACTGCGCCTTGATCTTATATACGTTCGTTGCCGGCAGGTTCAAAATATCGGTAATGCCGGTTAACCGGGATATGACTTTCAGGTTTTCTTCGATTTCAGTCATGGAAGGCGCAATAAAGGTGAACCAGATATTGAATTCGCCATCCCGCTGATAATTATGGGTCACACCGGGAAATTGATTCACCAGCCGGGCAAAATCGTCAATTTGATCTTCCGGAACTTTTGCGGCGCAAAGCGTGCTGACAAAACCGATCTTTCCGGGCACGATATTGCCGCCGATTCTTCGAATGATGCCCGAATCTTTCAGCCGGGCAACTCTTTCGATAACCTCCTCTTCCGTTAAACCCAGATCTTTTGCAATTGCCAGAAAAGGCCGCGGTGTGATCGGAAAATCTGACTGTATGCGGTTCAGGATTTCTTTATCCTTTTCGTCAAATTGGGACATGAAAAATGAGCCTCCAGCGTAAAGTTCATCCGGGAAAACAATCCGGATCGATCAGATGGCGCAATTTATGCGTTAAACAGATGAACATGCACCTTGCGGTTGCGGGGACCGTCAAATTCGCAGAAAAATATTCCCTGCCAGGTACCCAGTACCAGCCGGCCATGCTCAATCGCCACCAATTGCGATACGCCAACCAGTGTGGATTTGACATGAGCCGCCGAATTGCCTTCCATATGGCGGTATCCGGCTTCCAGCGGAATCAGAGCGTTCAGCATCATCAGAATATCGGATTTGACACTCGGGTCAGCACTTTCATTGATGGTGATGCCTGCCGTGGTATGGGGAACGAACAGCATACAATAACCATTTTCAATGACTCCCGCGGATGATACCACCTGTTGAATCATTTCGGTGATATCGATGAATTCATCCTGGGATCCGGTCGCCACATTGAGAATTTTCATTTTTTCCTGATTTTTTTCATAACTTAACCGATTTCTCATCATTTCGTAGTCATAGCCATGGCATTCCGGGCGCTCCACACATGAGAATACACTTAGCATTCAGCTCGTAGCAGGCGGGCAGGATGCGCTCCCAAGGCATTCTCACGGTAAAACAATTCGATCAAAATTTCAAATTCTTATTTTTTTAATACACATCCCAGCCACGGCTTTTTACTTCCGATTGCGGATGCATTTCTGAAAAATGACGCCATCTCCAGATTCAGACTTGCAAATATTTTTCTGAGAACTTCGTCGCTCCAGAAATAAAACGTTCTGCCGTCCGCACAGTGAATTCAGCCACCGCCTTCTTTCATCGTCACCAGCAGCACACAGGGGGAAGAAAAACAAGAGAGGATTTTTTGAATCGCGAGAAGAAATCGCTCATGGGGAATATGAACCAGCGACCCGAACCACAGCCGATATCCAGGATTTGCAGCCGAGAGGGGAGAAACTGAATAAAGGGGGATAAAAAAAATGGATGGATCCGCCGCAAAAGTCTTATCGTGGTAATCTCTGGCACGGATTTCATAATAATCGGTCATCAACATTTCTTTTGAAGAAGGATTTCACCGAAACCGACCGCAACAAGATCAGTCAATACCGCAATTTCGACGAATCCGACACCTTTGTAGAATGATAGCGCACGGTTGTTAAACGAGGATACGGTTGTCCAGATATTGTTTGATATCCTGCAACATTCATGGGACATCCACTCGAGAATCTCCCGACCCAGCCCCTTGCCCTGATGTGAGGGAAAAACAGCCAGCAGCTCGAGATACGGCCCACGAAGCCAGGGATATCGAACACAGACCACGCCTGCTGTCTCTTCGGATACGACGACCGCATACCGATTCAGGGATGGATCGGAGCCGGCCAGATAGCGAAACAGGCCATCTTCCGTGTAACCCAGGCGCAGCCAGGGGTCCCGGAAAGCCAGAACCTTACTGCTTAAACGGGCACACGGATCATCCAGGAAGCGCAGCTCGCAAGATACCAGACTATAATGCTTTGCAGAAAAAGGCCTTTCAGTGGTTGTCACGCTGTTTCACCCCGATTGTTCTGTCATACCGGAGATTGTCCCCAGGCACGAGTTCATAACACTGCTTCTTGGAAACCGCGGGTCCCTGAATCAAGAGCTCGCTGACCGTCAGGAAATCATATCCCAGTGCACGCAGTTTCGGTACAAAAAGGGGCATTGCGTCAGCAGTCCCGTATCCCCGTCCGTTCGCATGGCAAATGATGATGGCGCCGGGCCGGATCTGTTGTAATATCACCCGGGCTATCTCCTCTGGGGAGCGTCCCCTTGCCGGGTCCCCGGTGACGATGTCCCACTGAATTGCGGGCAAACCATAATTCTTCAGCTTGTCCAAAGCGCGGGGACTGCAAGCACCGTAAGGAAACCGGAAAACCAGGGGTGTTTTGGGAATGTTGTTCATTTCCGATGTGTCAATCTGTTTGGCAATCGCCCTTTCCCGGAGCACTTCCCAAAGCAATTCATATTGGGCCTGGGTCCATAGGATCTGTGTGTCCATGATAGCGGAATCAATGGTCCGGAAATTGGCATGGCTCCAGGAATGATTACCGACCTCGAAAAGCGGATCCGCCATGAGCTGCATGGTTTTTTCAGAATGCGAACGCATCCATTTGCCGCCCGCAAAGAACGTTGCCTTGATATGATTTTCCCTCAGATAATTGACGATATCGGCATCATAACCGGATTTCTCGTTTGCCGACTCACAGAGGTCAAAAGTCAGCGCAATGACTTTTTTATCGTCCATGGGCTTTACACGGCGGATGGAATTCTGCAAATCCGGACTCAGCGGGGCATGGATGTTTCCGGGAATCGCTCGCTGGGGCGGATTTCGACAACCCTGCCTGATGACAAATTTATCTTCAGGTTTTCCCATCAAATCTTCGGGCGTCCAAAGCGTCGATAGAATGACTCGGGAACCGAATGTGATCCTTCGCGGGGAAGGCGCATCGGAAACGGCCGCGCCAATGCGATTCTCCGCAGGACAAGATGCGCCTGTGAAAAGCAATGGTAACAGGACCAGCATTAATGCGTTGATGGCTTTGCCGAACTGATGGTATTTTCTCATCATGTCGTTTGTCCGGGGTCACGTGCCATGTCGGTAATCACCACTGGTTCGGCACGCATGACAGAGGTCCTGACCTTTAAACCCACGATGCATCCGATAGTCCATTTGATGGCCTCATAAATATTTTAAGAAGAAAGGCCGCATTACATTCCGAAAAACGCCAGACCGTATTTTGCTCCGGTAAATATAATAATTCCGGCAAGCATCCATTTGATAGTACGGGCCGGAACAAACTTCTGGCAGCACGCGCCAGCATACATGCCGGCCATTCCACCCAACCCGAAGAGAACGCCCAGAAGCCAGTCCGGCGCCACCGACAGATGGGGATAAAACGGCGCTATGGCCTGATAGAACGTTACCCCGGCAACAGAGGTGATAAACGTTCCCATCAGCGCGGCGCCGGCAATGGTATAAACGGGCAGTCCGAAAAATGTCACAAAAAATGGGGCGATAATGGCACCGCCACCAATGCCGTAGATGCCGCCCACGATTCCCACAATGAAGCTGAGGGCGAAAATGCCCCAGAAAGACACATCAAACGACTCGCCGTAAAAGGTATACCCCAGACGCTTCAGATTGAAATGCGTAACGGTTATGGCAGGAAGAATTACCTCTGTGGTGTCTTCCGACGGGTCGTTTTGATTGCGGAAATTGCGAACAAGCTCCTGAAATCGCTTCTCACTGGCGGTTTTGTCCGCGCAGCCCGCGTTTTTTCGCGTCAGGTCTCGAATCATCCGAATGCCGATGTAAAGCAACACACCGGCAGCAAAGACTTTGAAATTTCTGGCGTCGGGAAGATAGGCTACCCGAACGATTGCGCCGATGAGAACGCCCGGCAGGGTGCCGATCACCACGACCCAGGTCAGGGGCCAGACCATGCGGCCTTCCTTCCAGTAACGATACACGCCGCTGGGAATCGCCACGATGTTGAAGAGCTGGTTCGTGGCACTGGCAGACGGATTGACGTACCCGAGAAACGACATCTGAAAGGGAAGCAACAGAAATGCCCCGGATACGCCGCCCATGGACGTGAAAAAGGAAATCACAAATGCAACCAGAGGGGGAATCCAGATCGAAACTTCAATTCCGGCAGTGTGAAAAAACATGACAGGACCTCCTTTTGAGAAAGCGACCATATGACACGATAAATAAAATTATCGTGTTTATTAAATATCAATGGTTTTTATGGCTTGTCAAGAAAGATCCGACTTCGGTGAAATAAAAAAAGGCCCTGCAATTGCTTGCAGGACCTTACAAAATAAAGGCTGTCTTTGACTTAAAAAAAGCAATAAAGATTAGACGCAGCCGGTCGGTTTCGGAAGTCCGGCCATCTTACAGGCTCCCTTGCCCGGGCCTGACGGGAACAGCTCGTAAATGTGTTTCAGTTTGAAGCCGGTAACTTTGGAAAGGACGCGAACCATCGGGGCGATACCGTTCTTCTCATAGTACTCACGCAGCATGGAGATAACCTTGCGGTGTTCTTCGTTCAGTTCGTCGATACCTTCTTCTTTTTTCACATACTGTACCCAGCCTTCTGACCAGTTTGTATATGAATCAATAAAACCATCTTCATCAACCACAAACGTTGATCCCTGAAATTCGATTTCTGGCATTTACATTCCTCCTTGGTTTAGTATTATTCTAATGGCAATCTGCCTGCAATCTTAATGAAATAAGTTAAGTTAATTATAGCATCGACCGAACATTGTCAATATGAAAATAGAAACGCCAGGATGCCCGGGCTGAAGATTGAAGGATACTTCAACCACAAAAAAACCCTGAACAGCCTTCAGACTTTAATATTCCTTGGGCATGGTCGACAACTGCGCCAGCGTAAACACCGGTCCGTCCTTGCATACGAATTCTTTTCCCACGTTGCACCGCCCGCACATGCCGATGCCGCACTTCATCCGGTTTTCCAGCGACATGATGATGTGATCGTGCGCATATCCCATCTTGTCCAGGACCGGCTGGGTAAACTTGATCATGATGGGTGGTCCGCAGATTATGGCATAGGTATCGTCACCGGCCTCGGGCGCTTTTTGTTCGGTGATGGTCGGCACAAAGCCGACATTGTATTTCCAGTTGGGATCGCTTGCCGCATCCACCGTAATGTGCATGTGGATATCATCGCGACGTTCCCAGGCAGCCAGTTCATCCCGATACAGCAGCATGCCGGGCGACCTGGCTCCGTAAATGACATTGATATCCTTGAATTTGGAACGGTTTGCCGGATCCAGCATGTACACGATGGAGGACCTCAGCGTGGTAAAGGCAAATCCGCCGCCAATGATCACCACGTTCTTTCCTTCCATGGTCTGCCAGGGATAGGAATTGCCCAGCGGCCCCCGAAGTCCCATGATGTCGCCGACCTTCATGGAATGCAGGAATGTGGATACCAGGCCCACTTTGTTCACGGTGAATTTCACAAATCCTTTTTCAGTCGGCGAAGATGCGATGCCGATGGGGATTTCCCCCTTTCCGGTAACCGACAGTTCCGCGAACTGCCCGGCTTTGTAAGCGAATTTTTCTTCATCCTTTGGATCGAGAAAGACAAATTTGAATGTCTTTAAATTCTTGTCTTCGGTTTCGGTAATGATTTCATCAATACGAACCGGATAAGGCAAATATGGATTTTGCACAGTACACCCCCTTTTCTGGCTAAGCCGGGCAGACGCAGGCTGCGGGATCATAATCATTCATCTGGTTGCAGACCTTGCGAATATCAATGTTAACCGGACAGAGGCGGACGCACCGACCGCAACCCACGCACTGGATTCCGTTATCGTATTTGTCCACATAGTATTTCAGCTTGTGCATAAACCGCTGCCGGACCCGCTGCACTTTTGCACCCCGGGGGTTATGCCCGGTACCGTGAATGGTAAAGAGCGGAAACATGCAACTGTCCCAGTTTCGAAGCCGGACTCCCGAGGTTCCCCGGTTTTCATCCTGGATATCGAAACACCAGCATGTGGGGCAGGAATAGGTGCAGGTACCGCAGTTGATGCAGGAAAATGCGGTATCTTCCCAGAACGGCGCATCATAAACCTGGGTGGTTTCCTTGGTCTTCAGGTTTTCTGTTGAAACATGGGAGCCGATCTTGGATTCGGCGGCCTGCCGCAGGGTTTCGATTTTTCCGGCATCATCCGCGGACGCCGACCATCCGGCGGCAGCCAGAAACGCATTGCCTTTATCCGTCAGGGATTTTGCCAGAAAACGATCCCCCGCATCCACCAGCAGCACATCCAGTCCGGCCTCATGAAAAGGGCCGCATCCTGCTGATGTACAGAAACAGGTGCTGCAAGGATCATTGCAGGCAAACCCCACAAAGGTCATGGCGCTATAAGCCTTTAGCCAGTAAGGGTCCTGATACTGGGGGGCATCGAAATTGCGCTTCACCAGCAGAAACGCCGATGCGTCGCAGGGCCGAATGCCGACCACCGCCTTTTGGTTCAAGTCTTTGTTGACTTCTTTCAGGATGTGATGATCCGGCTGGTTTTCATCCAGAGTATAGGTAAACATCGGCTCTGTCTGCGGTTGAACCAGAAATTTCGGAGAAAGCCGGGTGTTGGTGTAAGTCATGTCCGGCTGTTCATCCTTGCCAAGAGCTTTAAAACAATGCCACTCTTTTTCTTTTACAGGGCCAAACACCTGATAAGACGATTTTGTCCTTTCAATGCCGGCGGCCCATTCTTTTTTGTCGATGGTGAGAACTTTCATGGTAACAGACCTTATTTATTTAATAAAATCATTGGGGTCATTCGGTTTGTACGTATCCAGCGGCGGACGCTGATCCAGGGTCATGCCAGCTTCCCAGCCAAACATTTCCAGTGCATCCTTGTTGAGTTTGCTGGTAAACTGCCGAACCTTGATGCCCACCGGGCAGGCCCGCTCGCAGGCACCGCAATCCGTGCACCTGCCGGCGCAGTGATAGGCCCTTAAGAAATGAAAGGTGCGAATATCAACGGGATTCTGGCTTTTTCCCACCCACTGGGGCCGGGATTCATCCACGAAACACGTCGGGCAGTAACAGAGCGGACAGGCATTGCGGCAGGCATAGCAACGGATACAGGGGGAAATGAGATCTTCAAAATACCGCCATTTTTCCTGATGCGTCATGGCTTCGACCCGATTGACATCGGCATAGCGATCGATGCCGACCTGCTCTTGCACCAGTTCCCCCACCAGTTCATCATAGATCACGGGATTTCTGTGAATGCAGATGGCACAGTTTTCCTGAAGCACATCGCTTTTCTTCAGGCTTTTTTCGCTTCCCTGAACTTTGACTTTTAGCGTATCGCCGTCTTCCGTAACATTCTGAATGCCGTCTCCGAACAGGGCGGTGATCTTGCGCTTATCCACCATTGCCTTGCAGGGGACGCCGATGATATGCAGCTTTTCCCGCCTGATCTTGTTCTCAATGATATGGGTTACGATGTTTCGGGAATCGCATCCTTTGGCCACAACCGCAATCTTTTCCTTCCGATCGGTCAGATAGTTTGCCACGTTGATGCCGCAGTTGCTGTCCCACACCAGTTGATGGACATCTTCGGGCCGACGAATAAAACAGGGCTCATTCATCATCGGCAGGGTTCCCTTGCGAAACCCGATGACCATATCAACGCTTCCTTCCTTCAGAAGCCGCGTGGCGGCTTCCTTGATTTTATCTTGGTATCCGGACATGTTAAGCTACCTTAACTGCTTGTTTTTTGTAAGTTGTATTTGGACCCAGGGCTTTTACGGATGCTGTAACGGTCTTGACCACATCGACAAACTTGGTGGATTCCGCAGAGCTGATCCAGGAAAACTGCAGTCGCCCCGGCTCAATTCCCATGTGTTCCATTAAATTCATAAACAGTCCAAATTTTCTCCGGGCATAATAATTACCTTCCAGGTAATGGCATTCGCCGGGATGTCAACCGGACACCCAGACCGCATCGGCACCTTCACTCAGTGCCGACAGGAAAAATTTCGGACTCATTCGGCCCGTGCAGGGAATCCGGATCACCCGGATATTGGACGGATATTCCATCCGGCCAACCCCGGCCAGATCCGCCGCACCGTAACTGCACCAGTTGCATAGAAAACTGACGATTTTGGGTTCAAACTCGGTCATTATCTTAACTCCTTTACCCAAACGCCGGTTGCCCTAAAGGGTGTAATCCTTTAAAGCTGCCGCCGGAAGTTCAGGTTCATAAATTAAACAGCTTCATTCAGCGCAATGATCTGCGCAAATATCTGATCGTTGTCAAAGCCTTTCAGCCGAATGGCACCGGACCTGCAGGATGCCACGCAAAGCCCGCAGCCCTTGCAGAGCACGGGGTTGATCTGGGCTTTCCCCGGGTTGAAGCGGGCGGTTTCTTCAATAAATGAGGGCGCGGAATACGGACATATCGAAACGCAGACCCCGCATGAACTGCAGGTCGTCGGAACGACCTCGGCAATCGTGCCGCTGGTTTGAATGATTTCACGGGCCAGCAGCGTAACCGCACGGGAGGCGGCCGCCTTCCCCTGGACAATGGATTCATCGATGGGCTTGGGATAATGTGCCATACCGCACAAAAACACGCCGTCTGTTGCAAACTCGGAAGGCCCCAATTTGGCGTGGCGTTCCACAAAAAAGCCGTCGGCGTTCAGCGGAACTTTAAAGAAATTCGCCAGTTTCTCATCCCGGTTCGGGATGATTGCCGTGGCCAGGGCAATCAGATCGGTATCCAGTTCAAGGGGACGACCCAGAATGTGATCCTTCACCCGAACCGTCAATCGGCCGTTGTCCACCGCTACCTGCGGTTTGTCATCCAGGGAAAAGCGGATAAAAATAACCCCCTTTTCCCTGGCCTCTTTATAGAGATATTCCCGCTCGCCGTAAGTCCGGATATCCCGGTACAACACATAGACATTCATATTCGGGTTCCGGTGTTTCAGCTCCAGGGCATTCTCAACGGAATGGGTGCAGCAGACACGGGAGCAGTAAGGACGCTCCGGCTCCCTGGAACCCACGCACTGGATAAACACGGCAGATTTCAGCGTCTTTAGCGATGGGTCGTCATTCATGAACTTGCGGTCCAGCTCCAGACTGGTCAATATTCGGGCATCTTTGCCGTACGCATACTCGGAAGGCATCAGGGGGGTAGCACCGGTGGCAATCACGGCAACGCCGTGTTCCAGAATCTCATCTTTTCCATTGGCATGCAGGGTGCTTTTAAAGCTTCCCACAAATCCATCCACCTGAACCAGGTCCGAATCCAGATGGACATGGATCCGTTCATTTTTCTGAATGTCCTGAATCAATTCAGACAGTTTTTCCTGAACATTCTCACCTTTGGCCGTATGGTAAATATTTCGGGCCTGACCTCCCAACTGGCCGCTTTTTTCAACCAGATGGGTTTCGTAGCCCTGATGTGCCAGGCTTTGGGCCGCAGCCATACCGGAGATACCGCCGCCGATGACCAGCGCAGACGGCTTGATCTGAAGGTCGGATTCCTTGAGCGGCAGGGTCAGAGCGACTTTGGCCACCGCTGAACGCACCAGATCCTTGGCCTTTTGGGTGGCTTTTTCAGGACATGTTTTATGAACCCAGGAATCGTGATTCCGGATATTGGCCATTTCAAACAAATACTTGTTCAGACCGGCATTGATCAGGGTTTCCTGGAACAGGGGTTCATGGGTTTTAGGGGTACAGGCAGCCACAACGATCCGGTTCAGGTTTTTCTGTTTGATGATGCTGACCAGATTGTCCTGGGTGTCCTGAGAACAGGAATAGAGGTTATCGGTTGCAAATTCCACAAAGGGAAGGGTTGCCGCATACTCCGCAACAGAAGGAACATTGACGACGCCGGCAATATTGATGCCACATCGGCAGATGAACACGCCGATCCGGGGGCGCTCTCCGGCAACATTGATTTCCGGGACAATCTCTTTTGCCTTGGTCAAGGTATTCCTTGCCAGGCTGAGATTTTCTCCTGCCACTGCCGCTGCAGCACTGGCGTCGATAACCGATTGCGGAATGTCTTTGGGCCCCTGGAAGGCGCCGCACACATAGATGCCTTCTCGAGAAGTGCTCACCGGCTCAAATGAAGTAGTCTCGCAGAAACTCCCTGCGGTCAGATCAATGTCCAGTTGCTTGGCAAGGCTAACGACATCCGGGTTTATTTCCATTCCCACGGACAGCACGATCTGGTCAAAAAGTTCCGTGACTGTCTCGCCACTTTCGGTGACATAGCGGATGCTTAGATCATCGGTTCCTGCAACCTGATCAATGGTATGAACCCGGCTGCGGATGAACCTCACTCCGTGTTTGTCTTTGGCCGTGTTATAAAAGCGCTCGAAATCCTTGCCATGGGTGCGCATGTCCATGTAAAAAATCGCACAGTCCAGATCGCTACCCGCATGCTCCTTGGCGATCACGGCTTCCTTGATGGCATACATGCAGCAGACCGACGAGCAGTAGGCATGATCGCACTTGTTCATGTCCCGGGAGCCCACGCACTGGAACCAGGCAATTTTTTTAGGCTCTTTATGGTCCGAGAGACGCACCAGATGTCCGGCCGTGGGGCCGGAAGCCGACAGTATCCGCTCCATTTCCATGGCGGTAATGACATTGGGATGTTTGGAGTATCCATAGGCGTCAAATTTCGACGGATCAAAGGGCTGATATCCCGGGGCCAGAATGATGGAACCGACATTTAACTCCACGATCTCATCCTGCATGGCGTGATCAATGGCATTGACCCCGCAGAATTCGGTACAGACCTTGCATCCTCCGGTTTTAAAATGGATACAGACAGACCGGTCGATAACCGGGGTGTTGGGTACGGCCTGGGCATAAGGGACATATACAGGTTTCCGGCCCTTCAGCCCCATATCGTATTCCGATGGAATTGCCTTGAAGGATTGGGAACTGACCTGCTCCCGGATTTTTTCAAGCGTGATGTGTCCGGTGGGACATACCGAGGCGCACGCACCGCAGGCCATGCAGACATCGGTCTGAATATGAAACGGCGTATCCACCTTCATATCCACGCCGCGACCGGTCAGGCTGATCGCACTGTTTCCCATGCGAGCGCAGATGCGCGTGCACAGCCCGCAAAGGATACAGGTATCTTCTTCTTTTTTAAACCGGGTTTCCGAAATGCCGTATTTTTTACCCAATTCCTTGAGGACCGGTACATCCGGACACCTAGCCATCAACAATTCCACGATCAGCTTGCGGCCCTGGTGTACATCTTCGGAATCGGTTTTAACCTCCATGCCTTCCCAGATGGGATAATTGCATGAGGTCACAAAACGGGTTCTTCGTCCGTCAAAAAGCTCCACCGTGCACAGCCGGCACATACCGGCCGGCTCCAGGGCTTTATGATGGCAAAGGGTTGGAATATCGACCCCATATTTCTGGGCAACCTGGAGGATATACTGCCCTTCCTCCCCCTGAACTGTTTTACCATTGAGTTTGAATGTGATCATCAATCGGTTCCCTTATATTTATCGAATCACAATTGCGTCAAATTTGCAGGCTTCGTAACAAATGCCGCATTTGATGCACTTGGTCTGATCAAGTTGATGGGGCTGTTTTTTCTCTCCGGCAATCGCTTCTTGCGGACATTTACGGGCGCAAGACTGGCATCCGGTGCAGGCTTCGGCATCAATTTCATAATGAAAGAGCGGCTTGCACACTCCTGCGGGACATTTCTTGTCCCGAATATGGGCTTCATATTCATCCCGAAAATACAAAAGCGTGGTCAATACCGGATTGGGCGCGGATGTCCCCAGACCGCAAAGCGAAAACTTCTGAATCATGCTGCCAAGCTCTTCCAGCAACTCGATATCACCTTCCTTGCCGTTTCCCTGGCAGATGCTGGTCAGGATCTCGAACATCTGCTTGATGCCTTCCCGGCAGGGATTGCACTGGCCGCAGGATTCTTCCTTAAGAAAATCCAGAAAATACCGGGCCACATCCACCATGCAGGTGTCCTGATCCATGACGATCATACCGCCGGATCCCATGATGGAGCCGACCTTGGATAACTCATCAAAATCAACTCCCAGATCGAGAAATCGTTCCGGAATGCAGCCTCCGGACGGGCCTCCGGTTTGGACCGCTTTGAATTTCTTTTTTTTGGGAATGCCGCCGCCGATATCGAAGATGATGGTCCGAAGGCTGGTTCCCATGGGAACCTCTACAAGACCCGTGTTCACCACCTTGCCGACCAGAGAAAAGATTTTGGTTCCCTTGCTGTGCTTGGTGCCGATCGCCGCATACCAGTCCGCGCCCTTATTGATGATGATCGGCACATTGGCCCAGGTTTCCACGTTGTTGAGGTTGGAAGGACCTTCTTTGAACCCTTTTTCAACCGTGTGAACATATTTGGCTCGGGGCCTTCCCGGACTGCCTTCCAGAGATGCCATCAATGCCGTGGACTCGCCGCAGACAAATGCGCCACCGCCCCGGCTGATATGAATGTCAAAATCAAAGCCGGAGCCCAAAATGTTCTTACCGAGCAGACCGTATTCCCGGGCCTTATCCAGGGCGATGGTCAGATTGGTCACGGCCAGCGGATATTCGTGCCGGACATAGACGTATCCTTCATGGGAACCAATGGCAATGGCGCCAACGATCATCCCCTCGATGACGCTGTGAGGATTTCCCTCCAGCAGACTGCGATCCATATACGCGCCGGGATCTCCTTCATCCGCGTTGCAGATGATATATCGCGTGCCGTGATGTTTTCTGCAGGTATCCCACTTGATGCCTGTCGGAAAGCCGCCGCCGCCCCGTCCCCGAAGTCCGGATTTCTTGATCTCGGCAATGATCTTCTCCGGCGTCATGTCAAAAAGAGATTTGGCCATGGCACCGTACCCGCCGACTGCAATATAATCGTCGATGCTGGTCGGATCGATGAGTCCATTGTTGCCGAAGATGATACGCTGCTGAAGTTTGTAAAACGGGATGTCATGCTCGAGGGTTATTTTGGCCTTTGATGCCGGATCTTTGAAAATCAGGGATTGAACCAGTTCGTTATTTTTTATGGTTTTTTCCACAATTTCAGACACGTGTTCCGGTTTGACCTGGGGATAGAATATGCCTTGCGGATGAATGACCATGATCGGCCCTTTTTCGCAAAAACCGTGACATCCTGTCAGCTTGACCTCAACCTCTTCTGTCAGATTCTGCCGGGTCAACTCTTCCATCAGGGCCTGATGAACTTTTGCGGTACCATAGGCGCCACATCCAGATCCTGCGCAAAGCGAAACCAGTTTCTTTTTGCCATGGGACTGGGCGGACTTGAGTTTGTCCTGAAATTTCTCCAGGGATTCCCGATTCGATAAAATTGCCATGATATCTAATAACCTCCGTTACGCCGTGCCGTTAAGAGGCATGTTTTTATAATCGTCGATGACTTTTCCCGCGGCTGTTCTGTCAAGACCGCCATAAGTTTCCTGGTTAACCGTAATGACGGGCCCGGATGCGCAGCAACCGATGCATCTGACTGCCTTCAGCGTAAAAAGTCTGTCCGCAGTGGTCTGGCCTTCCTGAATCCCCAGTTTCTGCTGCAAAGTTTCGGTAATTTTTTCAGCGCCCCGAACATGGCATGCGGTACCTGTGCATACACTGACGATATACTTGCCTCTTGGCTCAAGACTGATGGTCTTGTAAAATGTGGCAACACTATAGATCAGGCTTTTTTTGACGCCGAGTCGGTCAACCAGAATCGGAATGATCGCAGGGGGTACATGACTGTAAATATCGCTGATGTCCTGCATGATCATCAGCAGGGCTTCTTTGTTCCCATGATAATGGGTTATGATGTCATCGATTTTTTTCAAATCAATTTGAATGGTAGGTTCCATGAGACTGAAATCCTTTGGATCAAATTATCGTATCCGATAATGTCATTAATGATAAGCGATTGATGGACGCGGAACTATGCGGCTGAAGGGCTGTTCACGACTGTCTGGCATACCACCGGACAATTTTCCACACAGGCGCCGCAACCCGTACACAAATCCATTTTGATACTTCGGGCGCGTTTTCGAACCTTGACTTTGAAATTGCCAGGAACGCCATCAACAGATTCCAAATCCGCATACGTGATTAATTCGATGTTCAGATGCCGGCCGACCTCGACCAGTACGGGGGAAATAATTCACATGGCGCAGTCATTGGTCGGGAAAGTCTTGTCCAACTGGGACATGACCCCGCCAATGGAGGGGGATTTTTCAAGAATATACACATAATAGCCTGAATTGGCCAGATCCAGGGCGGATTGCATTCCGGCAATGCCGCCACCGACAACCAAAACAGACCCGATAACAGGGTTTCCGTTCGACATGATTCGCGTCTCCTATGCTTTGCATTACTAAAAACGTCAGCGACGTTTGGTTTCAGAAAATTGAAACAAAGTGTTTTAGTAACCTTTGAATTTTTTCTTGTCAACAGATTTTCCGAAAGAATCATATCGAAATGGAAGGGTTCATCATCTGGGAATGATGGAGGATTCTGAAATATATGGAGATTATCTTGAAAAAGCAGGTAGGTATAGGGCATGGACTGCTGAACATGATTCCAGCAACCGGATTAGAGTGCGCAGTTTGGTCATCACCGAAGTACGTGAATGCAACTCCAAGCGTGGGTAATAATGCAACCGGCTGAACAACTGCTTCAGTCGGTTGCAAAAATTAGGGGTTTAAGCCGCCAGCCGGACCGCGTTGTCCGCGGCTCCCCGGATTTCATCCGGTGTGAAGGGCTTTGCCAGATATCCAACTGCACCCATTCTGGCGGTTTCTACCGCGGTTTCAATGCTGGCATAGCCGGTAATGATGACAACCATTGCTTCAGGCCTGCGCTCACGAATGCTTTGCAGCAGTTCCAGCCCTTTCACGCCGGGCATTTTCAAATCCAGCATAACAACCGGGTAGCTTCTATCCTCGATTTTCTCAAGAGCCTCTTCCCGGCTGATTGCCTGGTCCACACGATAGCCTTTTTTCTCGAGGATTTTTCGGATGTTGTTGTTCACGGCCACTTCGTCATCGATGACCAGAGCACTGCGCTTGGTGCCGGACGGACGCTTGATTTTCGATTTCTGCTGCGCCATCAATGCAGCGGCATTCTGCTTGATTTCTTCATAAGAATAGACAGCGCGTTCTCCTGTGGTCAAATGCATGGCATACGATGCGCCAACAGCCGCAGCCACTTCATCGAATTCAAACGGCATATCCACTCCGATGAGGCGGGACACATCCATAGCGGCTTGCTTTCCGGCCACTGCTTTTTTCTGGCTTTTTTTCTGGGGGCACAGACTGGTTTTGGTTCCCGCCTTGCAGGTAGCTCCCAGCTTTTTGAAAATATCGCAGACCATCTCGCCGACTTGGCAATAGTTCTCCAGTTTTTCAGATATTCTCACCTCTACAACCGGCATATCCGATGATCCCAGCGTATCGGCATAGTCGGCACCTGCAGCCTTGGCCACTTCACTGCGGTCAAACGGCATGTCCACATCTATATTTCCGGAGGGCTTACCCATCATTCGGGCCACATTTTCCTTCAACTCTTCATAAGAGACAAAAGATACGCCCTCTGAGCCCAGGTGGGCGACATACTCCGGTCCAGTTACAGAAACCACCTCATCATAATTAAACGGCATATCGATGCCGATCCATTTAGACCGATCCGGTGCTTCTGCCATTTTCTTTGAACCGGCAGTTTTTTTAGCTGTTTTCTGAGGACAGAGATGGGACTTGTTCCCGATCTTGCAGGTTCCGCCCAATTTTTTGAAAATCTCACAGACCATGTCACCGACCGCGCAGAAATTTTCCAATTTGTCCGGAACTTTCACCTCGATCACCGGCATATCCGACCGGCCGAGGGTCATGACATAATCTTCCCCGGTGTATTTGGCGACTTCATCCCCGTCAAACGGAATATCGATATCAATGACATTAATGACTTCGATTTCCTTTTCAGAGGCTTTGACCTGCACCAGATCGCCAGACATGGCTTTCTGGACCACGGTTCGCAGTTCATCCGGTGTAAATGGCTTGGACACATAATCCAGCGCACCCAGACGAATGGCTTTTAATGCGGTATCGGTTGACGCATAAGCGGTCATCATCAGTGCCCGGGTCTTCGGCCACTCGTTTTTGACCTGTTTGAGAAGTTCCAGGCCGTTCATTCCAGGCATGACAATATCAGAAATCATCAGGTCAAAGGATTCGGTTTTCATCCGCTCCAGCGCTTCCGATGCGCTGAGCGCACAGATAACCTCATAATTATTCTTGGACAGAATCTTTGCCACATTCTGGCAGATTCCCTTTTCGTCATCGACGACCATGATTTTGTCTATCGTATTCATATCGTTTCCTCCTGGTTAGTGGTGGTTATCGAGTAGTTGCATACGTTAGAATGCACACCTCATGCCAATATAATTAACAGTTTGATATTATATAATATAATTTAAATCTACAGCGTCTCCATCCCCGGTATCTGTATGATCCTTCCATTCATTTTTCAGTGATCAGTTACCTGAAAGAATGCCAGAGTCACGCCATTTTCATAAAATTATATTTAATTACAGGATGTTACGATACTGATCGAATTCAACGATATAAATGTATATAATAATCATACAGTGTATGTCATTGATTTGGAATGAGGAAGGCAGGAATCGAGGTGCGAGAGAGTCAGCCGGCAGGCATCCGAAGACGTCTGGGGAGGATAATATCATGTTTTTTCATCAGATTTTGGAAATTGGTCCGCTGCAACCCAGTGTGCCTTGCAGCCTGAGTAACATTCCAGTTGTTCTGGTTCAATGCATTAAGCAGGAATTTTTTTTCTAATTCGCTGATTGCAGCGATTCGGATATTTTTTTTAGCCAGTTTCAGTGCTTCGTTGGTTTGGGGAATCGATTCCGGCGTAACCTCTTCAGCAAATTCATGATCACGCAGGAATAGATCATCTGACGAAATCAGTTTTTTTTCACAGTGAATCACAGACCGCTCGATCACATTTCTGAGCTGGCGAACATTCCCTGGCCAGTCAAAGGCAACGAGCCGATTGCCTGCTTCATCGTCAAATCCGGTAATGGATTTATTCATTCTGCGGCAGAACTGATTCAGAAAATGATAGGCGATCGGCAGGATATCGGGTCTTCTGTCCCGAAGCGGCGGAATCAGTATAGGATAGACGAAAATCCGGTAATAAAAATCCTGGCGGAATGTTCCGGCTGCGGCCATGTTCTGAAGGTCCTGGTTGGTGGCAAAGATGAGCCGGACATTGACCTTCTGCAGGGTTGACCCTCCCAGCGGGTAAAACTCCTGACTCTCCAGAAAGCGCAGCAGCATGCCCTGAACATCGAGGCTGATATTGCTGATTTCATCCAGGAAAACGGTTCCCTGATGGGCAAGCCTGAAGATACCTTTTTTTTCCCGGTGGGCGCCGGTAAACGCGCCCTTCACATGACCGAAGAGTTCGGAAGCCAGAAGATTGCCGGAGAGGGTCCCGCAGTCCACGGCAAAAAATACGCCGTCTTTACGGTTGCTGTTGGCGTGAACCGCCCGTGCCACCAGTTCCTTTCCGGTGCCGCTTTCGCCGCATACGAGCACGGTAGCATCCGTAGGCGCCACCTTTCGAATCATGGACACGACCTTCTGAATCTGAGGACTGTTTCCAATCAGTTGATGGGCAACAGGCAGAACGGATTCTTCTGAATTTTTCAACCGCTGATTCTGGCGGCTTGCCATGCAGTCCGTGATGGCCTGAAGCACGACAGCACGCAGTTCATGAGGCGTAAAGGGCTTGGGCAGATAGTCAAACGCGCCGATTTTCATGACCTCAACTGCCGAAGACACCGATGCATAGCCGGTCATGACGATCACCCGGATGTCCGGATCTTTTTCCTTGACTCTGCGAAGAACTTCCATGCCGCCCATACGGCTCATTTTCAAATCGGTCACCACCACGTCGAAGGGCTCGGCTTCAATCAGGGCCAAAGCCTCTTGACCATTCTGAGCTATCGATACCTCGCAGTCCATCTTGGAAAGTATTTTCTCACAGTTTCTGCAGATATTGATCTCATCATCCACAATGAGAATACGCGGTGTATCAGAAGGCATTGGCGATATCCTGGCGGAAAGGCAACCGAATGGTGAATATGCTCCCCTGACCCAACTGGCTGCTGACGGTTATCGCCCCGCCGTGTTGAGCAATGATGCCGCTGGTAATTGCAAGGCCCAGACCGGTGCCGCTTTCCTTGGTGGTATAAAATGGATCAAAAATTTTATCCAGTTCTTCTTTTGGAATTCCCTCGCCGGTATCCCGGATTTCAATCTCTGCATATTTGGGATCCGGGCCAATCCGCGCAGCAACCGTCACCTTTCCGCCGGAATCGCTTGATTCAATTCCATTCAGGATAAGATTGATCATTGCCTGCTGAAGCTGTCCTTTGTCCATTTGAACACTTCCCATATCCGCGGCGCAGTCGCTTTCCACCAGCACATCTTTAAACGCCGCTTGTTTTCGGGTCAGGAGAACGACTTCTTCAATCAAATCTTTGAGGTTATGCTCTTTTTTAAGCGGTTTGCTCTGCCTGGCAAAATCAAGCAGCGCTGTAACGATTTTCCTGCATCGTAGGGTCTCGCTGGCAATGATCCCGAGTTCTTTATACATCGGGTTTTCCGGCTCAATATCTTCTTGTATTAACAGAGCCGTCGTCAAAATAGTGGTCAGGGGATTGTTGATTTCATGCGCAACACCCGCGGCCAATCGGCCGATTGACGCCAGCTTGCTCTGCTGAAGCAGGTTCTTCTGGTTGTTGATTTCATGGGTAATATCCCGGGACAGTTCTATAGCACCCGTTGCCTGACCGTTTTCAAAAATGGGATAGCAGGAAATGGAATAATAGATTTCCCGGTTTTGATTGTCCAGGTGAACATGGGTGGTCTGAGATGGCTTTTTTGTGTTAAAACACTGAATCAGGGGACAGGGGTGATCCTCACCGGAACACGGACAGTTCTGGTGATGTGTGATCTCATAACAGAACCGGCCAATGACCGCTTCCCGCGTAACGCCAAGCTTGCTGAGCATGGGGGCATTGATATCCATAATGCGGTAATCGGCGCCTATCACCAGAACATCCTCATTCACCAACTCGTTGATCACCATTTCCCGCATGGCTTTATTTTCGGCATATTCCTGCAATCGACGCCTGACAAAGATTTTTTTGGCCGCCCGGTCCAGTGCCTGTTGCAGGGCATCCCGATTAACGGGTTTGGTGACAAAATCCGTGGCATCATACTGAAAACTCTTTACAGCCAGTTCCAAATTTCCGTGTCCGGTTATGATAATGACTTCGGTATCTGGAATTTCGCCTTTCATTTGTCTTAACAGGTCAAGGCCATTGGTATCAGGTAACGTCACATCCATCAGCACGATCATGGGGTTTACATCTCGAAAAACAGCCAAGGCGTCCCTACCGCAAGTGGCGGTATAGACGATATGTCCCATGCCTTCCAGACGCTTTCCCATCGTCTGGCAAAAATCTATCTCATCGTCAACCAGCAGTATTGAATTTCCCATGGTGTAAGCCTGTTATGAAAAAGTGTATGTGATGGCGTGCAACCCCTCATGATCAATGGGTTGAACGCCCCCGTGTATAAAAATGGAGATATATTACAATCTACAGATATCTGAGGCGGGTGTCAATTGGTCGAGATCATTATCGAGATGAATATGATCCGGAGAAGAAACAGACCCGGGAAAGACCGTTTCCAACTCTTAATTATCCATGCGATGTTTGTTGCATTGGACAGTCAAAATTGATGGCATCGTAACCGTTCATGATATATGTCATGAACGGTTACGAAGTCGTCATTCATTAATAATCTCCGGATCAGTTGCTTTCAGCAACCCGATGCCACCCTGGATATTTTTGGTATGGGAGTGGCCATGAAAGCACAACAAGCGCTGGGCTTCATAAGAGCGCGCGCCAGAACCACAAATGAGATTCAATACCGCGTCCGCCGGGATTTCATCCAGACGGCCCGCAAGCTCTTCCTGAGGAATATTCAGCCACCGGTCCGGATATTTTTTCAACAACGGAGCAGCATTCCCCCGACTTCTCAGATCCAGAACCTTGCAATCGCCATTTTTAAGGTTTTGCAAAAACGATTCAATATCGATGGGCTCCTGATAGCCTGCCAGAATGTTATCCAGAGAATTGGCCGCAGCATTGACAATATCCATGGCCGAGGCGTAGGGAGGCGCATAAGCCACCTCAAGATTGGAAATGGTATCAATGGTCGCACCAAAAGTCATTGCCGCCGCCACCGCATCGACCCGGGCCTTGACCGCATCACCCTGCTGCCCCATGGCCTCGATGCCCAGGATTCTCCGAGAGTCCCGATCCGCAATGAGTTTTAAATACATGGGTTGTTGCGTGGGAAAAAAATGAGCCCGATCCGCCTGCACCACCACGGTTTGCACCGGGTTAAAGCGCTCTGCCGCCTGACTGAACGTTAAACCGGCCCGAGCAACACCAAGATCGAACACCTTCAGGCAAAAGGTTCCAACAGTTCCCCTGAACCGATCCGCGCCACCCATGACATTGGTCCCGATGATCCGCCCCTGGCGATTGGCCAAAGATCCCAATGGCATATGCACCTTCTGGCCGCTGATCAGATGTGTCAGTTCCACGCAATCGCCACCGGCGTAAATATCCGGGTCCGTCGTCCGCATCCATTCATCCACAACGATGCCGCCGCGGCCCCCGATCGAAAGCCCCGCTTCCTTGGCCAATTGCGAATTGGGGCGAACCCCCACCGCTAAAATGACAAGATCGCAGGGAATTTGCCCGGCATCGGTTTCAACGGCCTGAACCCCGGTTTCGGGATTACCGATAATCCGAAGCACGCTTTCGGAAAGACGGATATCCACGCCTTTCTCTTCCATGTGGTTTTTAATGATTTTAGACATATCCCGGCTGAACGCCTGCGGCAACAGTTGATCCATTTTTTCCACCAGGGTGGTTTTCACGCCCCATAGATCGGTTATTGCCTCAGCCATTTCCAGCCCGATGGCACCGCCGCCGATGACCACGGCCCGATCGATTTTGCCTCCCGCAAGGTTGGACTTGATCAATTTTGCGTGGTGTAAATTGGACACCACGGACACGCCCGGCAATTGGATCCCAGGTAAGGGAGGGATCACCGGCATGCCGCCAGTGGCAATCACCAGTTTATCGTAAGGCAGGTCGAATTCCGAATTGTCGGACAAATGCCGGACATGAACCATTCTGGCCTTTCGATCAATGGACAGGACTTCGGTCCGGGTTTGAACGTCAACCCCCTTGGCATTTTTAAAAAAATTGCAATCCCGCAGCACATTGGCGCTGGTCATGCAGAGCCCTTCAATTTCCTGCACATCTCCGCCAACATAATACGGTATGCCGCAGCCTCCGTAAGAAATGAGACTGTCCCGGTCCACAACCGTTACCTCGGCTGCATAATCCAGCCGTTTAATTCTTGCAGCCACTTTTGGACCCAAAGCCACTGCGCCGATAATCACCACGCGTTTTCCCATCTTCTCAATCTCCTCAATTTTTACAGACATCGGCAAAAGCAATGTCGGCAGAGCTGTTTGTCTTTAACGTTACCCTTCATGGGGATCAGAGGAATTACCGTAAAAACACTCTGCCTGCCAATAACGGGCGGAACACCCGCGATCCCAAGGTATTTTCATGTGGGGGGAGGCCAATGCTATGGCCATGACTGTTTCATTAAATCAATGGCATCAGGACAGTTGTTACAAAAAGCGGCTCTTATCACCGGCCCAGGCGAACATTCATTGACCGTGTAATCCGTGGATCGACATGAATGGCAGGAAGGTCAGCCGGTCAGAATCGGCAGAAAAACGGAAAATGTGCTGCCTTCTCCTGGCTGACTTTCGATCTTGATGCGACCCTGGTGGGATTCCAGGATGCTTTTGACGATGGATAGGCCCAGACCCGTGCCGTTGATGTACCGGGTTTTCTCATCTTTTACCCTGTAAAAACGCTGAAAAATCCGGTTTTGATCTTCATCGCTGATCCCCAAACCGGTATCCTTTACCCGAATACACAGATAGTCGTTGATAATGGATGCGGAAACCGTTACCCGTCCGCCTCCGGGGCTGTACTTGACCGCATTGGTGAGCAGGTTGGACAGCACTTCTTCCATGTTCCGGCGGTTCGCCAGTACGAGCGGCAGCGTTTCCGGAATATCGATAACCATCTCAATGGATGCGGATACGGCCATGGGAAAGTGAAATGCTACCTGATCCCGGATAACGTCGGCCATCGCAACAGGCTCCCGCTCCAGCGTGATCAGGCCGGACTCGATTCGCGCCAGGTCAAGCAGTTCGGTCGTCATGTGGGCAAGATTTTCAATTTTCTGAAACGCCCGGGTCAGAATGTCCCGCTGTTTCTCGCTCAGTTCCCCTGCCAGACCGTCAAGAATAACCTGAATCTGCATCAGTACCGAGTTCATCGGGCTTCGAATCTCATGGCTAACCATGGACACAAATTCCGACTTCATCCGGTCCATTTTCTTGAGAGTGGTAATATCGTGCAGCACGGTAATGACACCTATATTTCTTCCGGTGCGGTCCCGAAATGGGACACACCGGACATTCAGGATCATCTCCTCGGACTGGCCATGACCGTTAACCGGAATTTCTTCTATCAATTCAGAAGCTTCCACATCGTTATTGGCAGACGCTTCTCGAATCATCTCACAAATCCGGGGAATATATATAAAATCATCCACGCCGCGTCCGATCACCGATTCAGCCGCGCATCCGATCATTCGTAAAAACGCGGGATTGGCCAGTGCCACCCGATGCCCGTGATTGGTGCACATCACGCCGTCCGAAATCCGGTTCACCAGGGTTCGAAGCCTTGAACGGGAATCTGCAATATCCCGCAAAGCACGGGTATATTCAATGGCCCTGGCAATGGTGACGCGAAGGTGCTCCGGGGTAAAAGGCTTGGGAATAAAATCGAAAGCCCCTTTTTTCATGGCGTCAACCGAATGCTCCAGCGTTGCATAGCCGGTGATCACAATGACCACGGTATCCGGATGCTGGGCCTTGACCTCAGGCAGCACATCAAGCCCGGACAGCTCGGGCATCATCAGATCCAGCAGAATGATGTCGAAATGTTGCTCCCGTATCAATTCAAGACCTTTTGTACCTGTTGATGCCACGCAAACCCCGTAGCCACAGTCTTCCAGAACCAGCCGGCATGCATCACGAATCCGCGCCTCGTCATCCACAACCAGGATTCTGGGTGTATAAATTATTTTAATCGCTGCTTCAGATGTCATTCCAATCCTTATGCTTTCTTCAGTCTATCCAATCGACGTCCATTCCATTGAATCCATGTCCAGCGGCAACTCCATCAGAAATGTGGTTCCCCCGGAGCCTGTTTCCTTGATGATGATGTCGCCGTTGTTGTCTTTGACAATGCCATAGGCGGTGCTGAGTCCCAGACCGGTTCCCTTGCCCAGTTCCTTGGTTGTAAAAAACGGATCAAATATCCGAGAACGATTTTCTTCCGGTATACCGCACCCGGTATCCGTTACCTCCAGGCATGCTTTTTTTTGATCGTCACTTCGATAGGTTTTCAGCGTCAGAGTGCCTTTTCGATTCATGGCATCAATGGCATTCATGACAAGATTGATGACAACCTGGCTCATTTTGTTCCGGTCCGCCTTCACCAGCATCCAGTCATCGGAAAACTTTTTACAAACGGCGATTTTCATAAAGAGGCTTTGATCCCGAATCAAGCGAAGGCTCTCTTCCACCAGGGAATTCATTGCAAAACACTCCCGCGATATGCTGGATTGACGGCTGTAGGCCAAAAGATTCTTCACGATTTCCCGGCACCGTTCCGCATCCTCCAGAATACAGGTGAGGCTGGATTGGAACGGGTGATCCGCTTCCATTTTTTCCTTCATCAGATTGCCGTACATGAGAATACCGGTTAAAGGATTGTTGATTTCATGCGCAACCCCAGCCGCCAGCCTGCCCAAAGACGCCATTTTTTCGGATTGATCCAATTGGGACTGGGCATCCCGCAGTTTCTTCTTGACAGCCAGCCGTTCGCGAATATCGTTATAAATCCCCATGGTCGCGGCTTCGGTATTATCGCCTTCATAAATAATGGCGCCGGTCATTTCCACGGGAATCGACTCTCCCCTGGCCGTCAGAATGTTGACCTGGGTCACCGGAAGTTTTCCCCGCCCCCCGTAATCGTCATCCCGGAGTTTTTTCATAATTTCCCGGGCCATTCCCCGTGGGTACAGATCGGTGACGCTGATACTCGCGGCATTCTGAAAGTCATAGCCGAACAATTCCTCGGCTGCCTGATTCATCAGCAGAATTCGCCCTCCCCGGTCCGCGGCCACAATCGCACTGGTTGAACTTTGAACGACCCGGTTCAGGAATTCCCGAATATCGTGGATAATAT
>JACRBZ010000027.1 GCA_016219185.1 Deltaproteobacteria bacterium | reverse complement strand
CTCAATCGCAAGGGTCAGGCAACTGCGCAACCATATCAAAAATGAGCTACGCCACACAGGATTTATGGCTCCTGATCCAGCCCATGCCCAAGGGAACGCGGGCAAAGACCCGCATGCAAAAACCTAACCGGATAATGCTGGTATTTAATACAGAATTATCTCTGTTGATTATTAATAAATTACCGATGTCTTTACCAGCAATAAATTGCCTTCTACTACGAAATATTATGAAAATCGGCAGAAACAACTTGTTTTCGGTCATCTATCGTTTTGTCGAATATTTTCAGGTCTGCCTGTTCATTCCAGTAAAAAACTGGCAATTGATTCAGAATGATAATACAGAACCATGAATTAATAGCTCAATTCAGTAAAAGAGCCGCGTTATCTTTCACGTTGCGTTACCACCGAATCGTTGAGCAAAATCATAACAGACAGGGGGGCGTTTGCGTTCAATGGGCAACAGCATGAAAAAAATATGGGTAAGTGCTTTCGGCTTTATTATTCTGATGATTACATCGATTGCATGGACCGCGCCGGTTCCGGGCTCCGGGCAAACGAAATGTTACAACAACACCAACGAGATCCCTTGCCCTTCCCCTGGCCAGCCTTTTTACGGCCAGGATGCCAATTACAACATCACCCCGATGTCCTATACCAAGCTGGACAGTAAAGGCAATGCGCTGCCGGATTCTGCAACATCCTGGGCGATGGTGCGGGACAATGTTACCGGCTTGATCTGGGAGATGAAGACCAACATGGACGGGGTCGCAAACTACAACGACCCCCACGACGCTGATAACACTTATGCGATGGATGAAGATTATTCTCCAAATTTGATCAATGTCCTAAACAGCACGCTATTCGGCGGATATTGTGACTGGAGGGCGCCCACTGCTCAGGAATTTAACACAATTATCAACTACAATATTTCGTCTCCAGGGCCAACAATCAATTCTTATTATTTTCCGAATACCCAATCGTCCTCTTATTATTGGACCCGTACCTTCAGACCTTGTTATGGTGCTTGCGGATTTTATCTTGCGTCCTTCAGTACTGGGGTCATTACAGGCGAAGTTTTTAATTATGGGAATGAACTCTATCATGTCCGGGCTGTTCGTGGTGGGTATTCCGGGATGAGTTGTAATTTTCTTGATAACATGGATGGCACGACAACAGATCTTGATACTGGGCTTATGTGGCAGAAAGATATCGCAGAAGATATGAATTGGGAACAAGCACTTTCCTACTGCAATTCCCTATCTCTTGCAGGCTTTACAGACTGGCGATTGCCTACAATCAAAGAGTTAGGAACCGTGGCCTTATCATATTCGTGCTTTCAAAATAGCTATCACAAAAATATTTGGTCATCTACCACTAACTCGAACAATGCAAATGAAGCGTGGAACATAAACGATTATTTTACTGGAGCTCAATATTTAAATAAGAGCGGCACGTGTGCCACGCACGCCGTTCGTGGTGGAGGACAGATTTGGCCATTTAATTATACGCAGCTTTCCGTCAGTCCTCGAGTTCGAAATGTAACCAAAGAGGCAGGTATAACCACATTCAGTGTTTCCAACACAGGAAATACAGACATCCCATGGACCGCTGAAATATATGGGTGGGGCGGCTGTTCCAACGATGATCTTATGGGTTGGTCTTCAATCATATTTGGTGCCAGCGGCAGCAATTCCGGAACTATCTTCTGCAGTTATTCCGCCAATAATACAAACTGTTGGCGAAGTGTACATTTCTATATAATTGCACCTGGTAAAACTCAATCTCCTTTGAGTTTTAATGTGGAGCAGTCGCCGGATGAAACACAATACCATGAGTATACGGCTGCAATTGATGAAAATTTATTGCTCCATGTACCAATTATTCAGGACAAGTCATATACGTTGTTTTGGGTGGATTTCGCATATGATTACAATCCAATGTATCCAGCGATAATTATTTTTAAATTGACAAATTATGGTATTGTCGGCGAACCTGGTAAATGGATTGGAACGGCAGCAACATTAAAAGCTGATTTTAATATCCATATTCAAGATGTTCTGTTGCCGGATGGAAGCACGCGATTAACGATGGATTTAATATACAGTTCGGCTCTTTCAACCGATGAAAATGCTTACTTTGTTGTTACAGACTACGAAGTTTGGTAACTGATGAGTTTTTCAAATATCAGAGCATAGAATCAGACACCAGCCGCTAAGGTTTAACCCCCATTTGCTGGTGTTTTTTTCCCGATTCTGAACGAGAAAGCCTTCCATTCAAACAACAGACGAAATAATCCATTTTGCCTGATATCGTCAGGTCGGGGCTGCTTTTGTACGCGGCATTGATTTTTTCTCAAATCTCAAGCCACCGTGCAGTGGAACCGCACCGCGATCAAGCATTGATCTTATCCGAATAAATTACCCGAATCCGGCATTCCTGCTTTCAATCTATTGAAGAATCATTTATAATTATTGCAAAAGCGTATCAGCAACGATTTATTTTGAATATAACCGCTCAGAATACTATCCGAAACGGGGAAAGATCTATGAAAAAATTTATTATTGGGGTCGTCGGCATCATGGTTTTAATTACTTTGGGATGTTCCACCACAAAAACGGTTCCTCTCGCGGAAGCGCCGGCCCCATCCAAGGAACTCACGCCCAGTGAGATGGCCATTCAATCTTTTGCGAGTGGTAACATTCACGCTCAATCCGGAAATTACGAAGACGCTATTAAGGATTTTACCCAGGCAATCACCATCAACCCCGGTTTTGCCGATGCATATTATAATCGTGGACGTGTTTTGGGTCGGTTGGGAAAGCATGAACAGGCTATCAGCGATTTTACGAAAACCATTTCGCTCACTCCGGAAAATGCCACCGCATACGCCGATCGCGGAACCGCATACGGTATTTTGGGTCAGCATGAACAGGCCATCGACGATTTTACCCAGGCGATCAACCTGAATCCGGATTTTGCAGGCGCGTATTACAATCGGGCGATCGGATATTTTGCCGAAAAAAAGTGTTCGGAAGCGCGAGAAGATGTACAGAAGGCCCAAAACATGGGTTATCAGAGGATACGGCCGGAATTTCTCGATGACCTGAACAAAAACTGTCCCGAAAACAAATAATCTCGTGAGAATCCTTCATACTTCGGACTGGCATATCGGTCAGGCCCTGTACGGCCGCAGGCGGTATCATGAGCTTGACCAACTCCTGGGCTGGCTGGCTGAACTCCTTGAAAAAGAGAGGATTGACGTGCTGCTGGTGGCCGGAGATGTGTTTGACAGCAGCACTCCGAGCAATCGGGCTCAGGAGCTGTATTACCGATTTTTACACCACACGGCTGCCTCCGGATGCCGGCACGTAGTAGTAACGGCCGGAAACCACGATTCTCCGTCCTTTCTGAATGCGCCAAGGGAGCTATTAAAATTCCTGAATGTTCATGTCATCGGATGCGCGGCCGATTCTCCGGCAGATGAGGTCCTGATGCTTTCAGACACCAACGGTGATCCGGAACTGATCGTCTGCGCTGTCCCCTATCTTCGGGACAGCGACATCCGAACGGCAGAGGCCGCTGAAAGCATAGCCGACAAGGGCCGGAAACTGGTTGAGGGAATCCGGAGCCATTATCACCAGGTTTGCGGGGCAGCCGAAGAGATCCGCTTTTCGCTGAACAAACCCGTTCCGATTGTCGCAACGGGTCATCTCTTCGCCGCCGGCGGACAGACGTCCGACAGCGAAGGCATGCGCGAGCTCTATGTGGGATCTCTGGCGCATGTCGGTATGGATGCCTTTCCGGAGTGCATCGATTATCTGGCGCTGGGCCATCTTCATGCGCCGCAGCGTGTGGGCAATTCCGAGCGGATGCGCTACAGTGGGTCTCCCCTTCCCATGGGATTCGGGGAAGCCGGGCAGGAAAAGCAAGTCTTTCTGGTGGATTTTTCCGATCCGCCGCCTACTGTCACGGCCATTCCCGTTCCCCGGTTTCAGGCCCTGGAACGCGTTCGCGGAGACTGGAATGCGCTCCACCGGCGCATTGGCGAGTTAAAGGCCGCTGAAAGCCGCGCCTGGCTGGAAATCGTCCATGAGGGGCACGATATCACGGTCAACCTGAGTGAGCGCCTGGATGAGGCCATTTCCGGATCAAAGCTGGAAATCCTGTGCGTGAAAAACCAGGCCCGCACCCCCTCCAGGAGCATGACGGGCGTTGATGAAACGCTGGAGGATCTGGGCATTGACCGGGTATTCCTGCGCTGCCTGGATGCGCGTGGCGTCCCCGAGGCGCAGCGCGGTGAACTCCTTGGGACATATGCCGAGGCAATCGCATGTTTCCACGAGGAAGATCCCATGGCAGGATAGCAGGGCATGCGGATACTTCATGTAAGATTTAAGAATCTGAATTCCTTAACCGGCGAATGGGCCGTCGATTTTACTCACCCCGCCTATATCTGCGACGGCATTTTTGCGATCACCGGACCGACCGGTGCCGGCAAGACCACCCTTCTGGATGCCATCTGCCTGGCTTTTTACGGCAGGACCCCGCGTCTTAGCAAGGTTACCCAGAACAGCAACGAAATCATGTCCCGCCACACGAGCGAGTGCTTTGCCGAGGCCACGTTCGAAACACCCAAGGGCCGGTTCCGGTGCCACTGGAGCCAGCACCGGTCCCGAAGAAAATCGGACGGCGAACTGCAGGCACCCAGGCACGAAATTTCCGACGCGGCTTCCGGAAAGGTGATCGAGGCAAAGCTTCGCGATACGGCAAAGCGAATCGAAAAGACCACGGGCATGGACTTTGACCGATTCACCCGCTCGATGCTGCTGGCCCAGGGGGGCTTTGCCGCTTTTCTCCAGGCCCCCGCCGACGAGCGCGCCCCCATCCTGGAGCAGATCACGGGCACGGAAATCTACAGCCGGATCTCCATGAAGGTTCACGAACGGTGGTCGGAGGAACGCAAAAGACTGGATGTCCTGCAGGCCGGGATTGCCGGAATTTCAATGATGAGCCATGAAGAAGAAGAGGAAAACCGCTCCGGCCTGAAAGAAAAAGAGAGCCTTGAAACCGGGCTGACCCTTCGGATTGAAACCTTGCGAAAATCACTGACCTGGCTTGATGGGTTATCCGCGCTGGAAAAGGATATCGTTCGACTCGATGAACATCAGCGCGACCTTGCGATCAGGCAGGACGCGTTCCAGCCCGAGCTGATACGGCTGAACAGGGCGCATCAAGCACTGGCCGTGGAAGGCGATCATGCAAAGGTTTCAGCCCTGCGCAGGCAGCAGCATACGGAGAATATGGCTCTGGATGACGCCATCAAGAAGCTTCCGGAAAAAGAAGCCGCACTGACCGGCACAAAACAGGCCGGACAAATTGCAGCGGACAGCCTGGAAGCAGCCAGGGCCATGCAGCGGCGCGAGGCAGCACTTATCAGAATGGTCCGGGAAATGGACCTGAGGATAGCGGAAAATCAGTCCAGAATTACGGCATCGGCTAAGTCCATGGCAAAAGTGGCGCATCAGCAAAAGGAATACCGCAGCTTTATCGAAGCGGTTGAAGCGTCTTTGAACCAATCCCATGCCGCGCTGAAAGATATCGACGGTTATTTGGCCGAACATGCCGCGGATGCGGGTCTTATGGCGAACCTTGCGGCCATAGCCAGGATGTTTACCATGCTTCGCGAAAAAGACGCCGCCCATGATAAAGCCCGCAAGGCACTTGCCGCGGCATTCAAAGAAAATGAATCGGCCGTGGCAGCATGCTCGGCACTGGAAGCCGGACACGGGATGCTTCACGAAACACTGGCAAAGGCGGAGAAGGAACGCGGACAACTGGCCGAAGAAATCAGCGCCCTGCTTCAGGAACGTGAAATCACCAACTGGCGCGACAAACTGGAAGCCCTGAGGGAACGCGATCGTCTTCTGGAGCAGGCCGGCCAGACTCTGGAGCGCATCGCCAAAGCCCACCGATCTCTGGATGATTTCAGGGTGCTTGATGGGGCATTGCACCGCGAACAGTCGAGGCTGACAAGCGAAATAGAATCCGCCACCGAGAAAAATGAGGATTGCGCCCGTCATATCCGCCATCTGGAAACAGAAACAATCCTTTTGAACCGTATCCGGGATCTCGAACAAGAGCGGACGCGCCTCGAGGACGGAAAGCCATGCCCGTTGTGCGGGGCCATTCTTCATCCATACGCCGATGGCAATATCCCGGCGATGGGTGACATCGAATCTGAGCTGAAACGCGCCAGGGACGCGTTCAAAGGGATCTCGGAGCAGTTGGCCAAATTGCGAATTCGGCAGGCTGAAACGGATAAGGACATCAAACAGGCGGGACGCGACATTGAAGACGGAACAGCCGCATTGAATGCGGACGAGAAATGGTGTGTTGAAACCTTTTTGCTTTTGGAACTGGATGACGATCCCCGGCATCGCCAGAACCAGGTGCAAAACGCGCGAATCGCCACACGGGAAGCATTGGATGCATCCTTAAAAGTCATCACCGAAGTTGAAAAACGGCAGAAAAAAGAAAGGGCCGCTCAAAAAACCCTGGACCTTTCCCGCACGGCCTTTATTGAATCCGAAAAGGCGGTTCAGCAAGCAATCCATAAACGGACAACAGCCGTTCAGGACCATGCGCGCCTGGCACTGGAATGCGCTGCGCTGGCGGAGCAATCCGATAACGCCCGAAGCGATGCCCTTCAGGAAGCAGGGGCTTACGGCGTAAAAGAAATTCCCGTTTCCGGCCTTGACCGTATCATGAAGCAACTGACGCAGCGACGCGATTCATGGCAGTCCAAACAGGCCGAGAAAAGCGATCAGGAGAAAAAAATCGCAACGCTTCGGTCCGAACTGGAAAAGCAGCGAGCTCTGCTTGCCAGTCTCGATGAGACGTTTCAAACAATGCTTATGGCACATGACGAGCTGACAAAACAGGCTGATGCAATGCGCAAAGAGCGCCGGGATCTGTATCAGGATAAAAATCCCGACGCGGAAGAAAAACGCCACGCGGATGCTGTTGAAGGCGCTGAAAAAACCTTCGAGAAAGCCCGGCAAGACCTTGGGCTAGCCGAGCAGGATATCGGCAATCTAAAGGCAAGGATAGAATCCTTAAAGACTTCGATTCAAAACCGCGAAACGGAATTGATGCAATCCGAACAGGTGTTTTGCCTTCGCCTGACCCATTCCGGTTTTATGAATGAGGCTGACTATCTGGCGGCCCGTCTGCCCGAGCTGGAACGAAACCGGCTTTCCGAGTCCGCGGAATCCCTGCACCGGGAACAAACCGAACTTGAAGCGCGTTACCAGGACAAAATCATGGCGATGAAGGCGGAACGCGAAAAGAAGGTTTCGCATGAGACCCGCGAGGCCCTATGCCAGGACCTTGCCGCCGACGAAACGGTCCTGAAAGACACCCAGCGGGAAATCGGCGCCACCCGGCAGCGGCTGACGGAAAATGAGAAATCCCGCATCAAACAGCAGGAACAAATGCAGATTATTGAAGGCCAGAAAAAGGAATGCCGCCGGTGGGATACCCTCCATGAGCTGATCGGCTCCGCGGACGGCAAGAAATACCGCAATTTTGCACAGGGCCTGACCTTCGAGATCATGATCACACATGCCAACCAGCGGCTTCAAAAGATGACGGATCGGTATCAGCTCATTCCGGACGCTATCCAGCCGTTGGAGTTGAACGTGATCGACCACTACCAGGCAGGCGTTGTCCGTTCCACGAAAAATCTCTCCGGTGGAGAGAGCTTTATCGTCAGCCTGGCCCTGTCCCTGGGTCTGTCACAGATGGCCAGCCGCAATGTACGCGTGGATTCGCTTTTTCTGGACGAAGGCTTTGGCACCCTTGATGAGGATGCGCTGGAAACCGCGCTGGAAACGCTTTCGGGACTGCGGCAGGACGGCAAACTGATCGGCGTGATATCGCATGTTTCAGCGCTCAAGGAACGCATCGCCACACAGATCCGTGTCATTCCGCAATCAGGCGGCCGCAGCACGCTCAGCGGCCCCGGCGTGTCGGCATGTTGACGAGCGGACAGACAGAACCCCGTTCATCCGGCTTTACTCATGTCCAGAAAGATTTTCAGCAGACCCGGTGAAATCCGATTCCCTTCGCTGGCCTGCACGGCCGTGTAATGAACCAGACATTTATAGAATGGAAGAAACTCCGGCATTGTATCGGCAATGGCCTGAACATGGGTTTCAACCGTTTGGATATCGCCCCGGACCACGGGTCCTGTCAGTGCCTGATGAACGCCCCCTCGCTCGATATTGCCGAGCGTGCCTTCGATGAGGGGTTTTAAGACGGAAAATGCCTCTTCGGGAGGAACGCCGGCCTGCTGAATGAACCGGAACGCCACGCCCATGAGGGTGACCAGAAAATTGGAAGCCACCACGGCAGCCGCGTGATACAGCGGTTTTCCTTCGGTAATGATCCGCAGCGGATGCGCTTCCAGGTCTTCCGCCATCCGGACGGCCGTTGACACGGCTTTTGGATCTCCCTCGATCGCAACCCGAATGCCCTGGAATGGATTTCGAGAGATGTCAACCGTTGCAAAGCTCTGCAAAGGATGCATGGAACCAATGGATGCGCCGGATTTTCGGGCCGAAGACAGGATGGTCGAGGGGTGGGCGCCGGAGCAGTGAAGGACGATCGCAGAGGAGGAAAATCCGTCCTGCTTTGATATCGCCTCGCATACGGATTCAATCACCCCGTCCGGAGTGGTCAGAAACACCACATCGGCCCCGCAGGTGATTTCCCACGGCTGATCGGTTGCATCTAAGACACCGCAAATCCCCGCCAGTCTTTGCGCGGATGAGAGGTGAAGGCTCGAAACTCCGACAATCGCATAGCCCTTGCCACCAAGGGTTTTTGCCAGGGCCGTGCCCATTCGGCCGCAGCCGACAATCCCAACCGAAGGTTTCATTTTGCCCCCTTAATAGCAATGCTCCTTGCCGGGGAAAGTGCCGGACTGAACCTCTTTTGCATAATCCCGGACCCCGTCCCTGGCCAGATCCAGAAGCTTTGCGTATTGCTTTACAAAACGGGGAACATGCCGATCGGTAAGTCCCAACATGTCATGAATCACCAGAATCTGGCCGTCACAAGAAGGCCCGGCGCCGATGCCGATCGTGGGAATCTTGAGCCTTTGGGTAATGGTTTCCGCGATTCCGGAGGGAATGCCTTCCAGTACCACGGAAAAAGCACCGGCAGCCTCGACCTCGAGGGCATCGGCCAGAAGGCGGTCTTCGTCCCGCTGAACCCGGAATCCGCCCATCTGGTGGACCGACTGGGGAGTCAGGCCGATATGGGCCTGAACGGAAATACCTGCCTGGGATATGGCCTTGATAACAGCGCTCACCGAGGCACCCCCTTCCAGCTTGACGGCTGCGGCCCCGGCTTCCTTGATGAAACGTCCGGCATTAGAAATGGCGGTTTCAATGCCGGTTTGGTAGGACATGAACGGCATATCGCCAACCACCAGCGCATGCTGCACGGCCCGGGTGACGATTTTCGTGTGGTAAATCATTTCGTCCATGGTCACCGGCAGGGTGCTGGAATGGCCCTGAACCACATTGGCAAGGGAGTCTCCCACGAGAATCAGATGGACTCCCGATTCGTCCACCACCCTTGCCAGGGGGTAATCATAAGCGGTCAGGGCAACAATTTTCTCGCCTTTTTCCTTCATTTTATACAGCGTCGGTATGGTTACGGGGGAAGTCATTTAGTGTCTCTCCTTGAAATGAAAAAGGGAAAACTATCGCGATTGTTTATAGTTCAGGGCCGCCCGGATGAATTCCCGGAACAGGGGGTGGGGGTCCATGGGCCTGGATTTAAATTCCGGGTGAAACTGGCATCCCAGAAACCAGGGATGGTTTTTCAGTTCGACAATCTCGACCAGCTCGCCATTGGGGGACTGCCCGCTGATCACAAGGCCTTTTTCACAAAGGCGTTCCTTGTAGGCATTGTTGAATTCATACCGGTGCCGGTGCCGCTCCGAAATATCCTTTAATCCGTAAGCCTCCCAGGCCAGGGTACCGGGCTCGACGCTGCAGCGATAGGCGCCCAGCCGCATGGTTCCACCCTTGTCCGATCCGGCATCCCGTTTTTGAACCGTCTGCGTCTGTTCGTCATACCATTCCAGCATCAGGTAAATAATGGGGTGCGCGGTGAATTCGTTGAATTCCGAGCTGTGGGCATCCGGAATTCCGACAACATTCCGGGCGAACTCGATCACCGCAATCTGCATGCCCAGACAGATGCCGAAATACGGAATCCGGTTTTCCCTGGCATATCTGGCGGCGCAGATCTTGCCTTCGATACCGCGCGGGCCGAAACCGCCCGGCACCAGAATACCATCGGCCGAGGACAGCACGGCTCCGCAGGAAGCGGCATCCAGGGTCTCGGAATCGATGAACATGAGATTGACCCGGCTGTCGTTGGGAATGCCGCCGTGGTACAGCGCCTCGTTCAGACTTTTATAGGATTCGGTCAAATCCACGTATTTTCCGACAATGGCGATCGTCACTTCATGTTTGGGTTCCTTGATCTTTCGGATCAGCTCTTCCCAGTTTTCCAGCCGCGGGGCCCTCGTCCAGATATGCAGCAGTTCCACGATCCTGTCATCGAGACCTTCCTTGTGGAAATTCAGCGGCACTTCATAGATACACGCCACGTCTTTTGCCGTAATGACCGCATCCACGCTGACATTACAGAACAAGGCGATTTTCGACTTGATGTCCTTGGAAAGGTTTCTATCCGCCCGGCAGAGCAGGATATCGGCCTGAATGCCGATGCTGCGAAGTTCCTTGACGCTGTGCTGGGTGGGTTTGGTCTTCACTTCCCCGGCGGTTCCGATATAGGGAACCAGGGTCAGATGAATGTAAAGAACATTTTCCTTTCCCACATCCGCCTTGAACTGACGGATGGCCTCCAGAAACGGAAGGCTTTCGATGTCGCCGATCGTGCCGCCGATCTCGACAATGACAATATCGACGCCCGTTGTTCCCAGCTTGATGCTGGATTTGATCTCATCGGTAATATGGGGAATGACCTGAACCGTTCCGCCCAGATAATCCCCCCTGCGCTCCTTGGTGATGACTGAATGATAAATCTTTCCAGTGGTGAAATTGCTGTCTCTTCCCAGCTTGGCATGCGTAAAGCGCTCATAATGCCCCAGGTCGAGATCGGTTTCAGCACCGTCATCCGTCACAAAGACTTCGCCATGCTGAAAGGGATTCATGGTTCCCGGGTCCACGTTGATGTAAGGATCCAGTTTTTTGATGGTCACACGCAGGCCCCTGCTTTCCAGTAGCGCGCCGATGGCTGCTGAAGCCAGACCTTTTCCCAGGGACGACAGAACCCCTCCGGTTACAAATATATATTTTGTGCTTGAACCCATAATATCCTCAGCATGGTAGGAAAAGCCCTGATGTTCCGGCCGAAGACAGAAGAAATAGTCAATGTTCGAGACCATCCCTTCTGTCTTTGCCTGTTTGCTTCAGTCCAGAAATGACCAGTTAAAACACGTCATCGGAAAATCTGGCGCTTTCGCCCAGTTCTTCCTCGATACGCATGAGCTGATTGTATTTGGCAATCCGGTCGCTGCGGGACATGGAGCCGGTTTTAATTTGACCGCCGTTTATGCCCACCGCCAGATCCGCGATAAAGGAATCCTCGGTTTCTCCGGACCTGTGGGAGATCACCGTTGAATATCCGGCCTGCCTGGCGATTTCGATGGCATTCAGGGTTTCGGTCACTGTTCCGATCTGATTCAGCTTGATCAAAATCGCATTGGCAATCCCGATTTCAATGCCTTTTAAAAGGATTTCCGGATTGGTCACGAAAATATCATCTCCCACCAGTTGAACCTTGCTTTCCATCCTATCGGTCATCAGTTTCCATCCGTCCCAGTCCTGTTCCGCAAGCCCGTCTTCAATGGAAAATATGGGGTATCGCTCCACCAGGTCTTCGTAATAATCGATCATGGCCTCGGATGAGAGTTTCCGGTTCTCCGATTTCAGGGCGTATTCCTTCTTGCTGGTGTAGATCTCGCTGGCCGCGACATCCAGCGCAATGCCGATTTCATTTCCCGGCTCATACCCGGCTGCCTCTATGGCGTTCATGATGTACTTGATGGCCTCTTCATTTGACCCAAGATTCGGCGCAAATCCCCCTTCATCCCCAACCGAAGTACTCAGTTTGGCGTCTTTAAGAATTTTTTTCAGGCTGTGAAAGATTTCAGCGCCCATCTGTACGGCCTGGGTAATGGATTTGGCCCCGAACGGGATGATCATGAATTCCTGAATATCCAGATTGTTTGCCGCATGGGCCCCGCCGTTGATGATATTCATCATCGGAACCGGCAAAAACCTGGCATTGATTCCGCCAAGATACCGGTACAGCGGAAGGCCGTACGCCTGGGCAGCCGCGCGCGCCGCGGCCATGGATACGCCAAGAATGGCATTAGCACCCAGTTTGGCCTTGTTGGGAGTGCCATCCAGTTCGATCATGAGTTTATCAATGAGCATCTGATTGGCGGCGTCTTTTCCCAGCAACAGCGGGGAAATCTCATTCATGACATTATTAACCGCCGTAACCACCCCTTTGCCGCCGTACCGCTTGGCGCGTTTATTTCGCAGCTCAAGGGCCTCCCGGGTGCCGGTGGATGCGCCCGAAGGAACCGCGGCCCGCCCCATGGCCCCACAAGCAAGAAACACATCCACCTCCACGGTTGGATTGCCTCTGGAGTCCAGTATCTCCCTGGCCTTGATATTGACGATTTCTGTCATGTTGCCTCCCCTTTTTATGGTCTATTGGATATCTATATGATATGATCTGTTTTGATACAATATTAAAGCATTTGTTACTCTTGTTCTGGACAGATGTCAAGAAGCCGCGGCATCATAATTACGGCTTATTCAAATAAATAACATATGATTTCAAACGATTGGGAAATTCCATGAAAGAGCTGGATCTTTATCAAAAAGCGCATTTGCTGGTTGCGGCGATTCGAATTCTGGAATACCGGCATCACAGCCCGCCCGCCATTGAAGCCGTCTGCGGCCTGCTGGGCATTTCCGTGGAAGAAGGCGGAATCTTTTTCCGGAAATTTGAAGAAGCCGGTATTCTCGAAACTGTCGAGAGCCCGCAGGGAATTCACATGACCATACGGGATCATTCCAAAATCGAAGAAATCCCCAGAGGCATGTCCGAAACCCTTCTGGACAAGCAGCTCAAGAATTTTCAGATCGCCCGAAAAGGGCTGACCCAAAAGATCGAAAGTTTTCAGGCTGCTCAGGCTGAAAAGAAAAAGCAGATGTTCGCGGAACTGGAAAAAAAGCTTAAAACAGATATGGAGAAGAAATAGGACGCGACCTTGCAGTTACATGCCGACGGATCGCAGACCCTTGACAAACTGGGTTTCAGAGCCAGAACCCATCAGATATTCTTCGATTTCATCCAGCATTCTACTGATCTTAAAGGGCTTGGGCAGCATCCGGTAACCATAGCGGCTTAACTCATCGCTGATTATGTGCCGGAGCCCTTCAACACCCAACAAGCCGGTAATAAATATAATTTTCGTATCGGGTTTTTCACGGCGGATAATTTGCGCCATCTCGATCCCATTGGTTTTCGGCATGATCACGTCGGTAAACACCAGTTCCGGGTGAAACAGCCCGAATACCGCCAGGCCTTCCTCGCCATTGGCCGCGGCCATGACCCGGTATCCTTCGGCTTCCAGAACACCCCGGTAGAGTTCCAGAAGATCCGGCTCGTCTTCGACCACAAGAATCCGGCGCCGGTCATCGGCTGCGGACAACATGCCGGATTGAATCACCTCGATGATTTCCGCATCATTCAAGCGACTGATGGCATCGCTCAGCCGATTGAGCCGTTCCATCTCATGATGCGCCCGATAGGTGTTAACCGGATTCAGATCCGGGTGGTATACCTTGCTGAGCAGGTGATAACTGGACTTGATATAGGACAGAGCCGCTTTTTCACCCAAATCGGCCAGAATTTCCCTGGCCTTTTCCAGCAGGCCGAAATGCAACAATTCGGTTTCCAGATAAACCTGTTGATCCAATGCGCCCCCTTTGAAACATGCTCCAGGCTGTTTACATATCACATCGGCTTCGTTGGATGTAATTAATCTGAGTCCGCTTTTTTGCGCTGATTTTAGCGGAAAGTTCATCATCCTGCAAATTAAAACTGCCCTCGCAACAGGTGTCGGACTCTGGCCTTTCCCGGCGTTGACTTTGCCGGTTGAAACCTCTATGCTCCCCACGCAACTTTCAAAAAAACAATAGCCTTGAAATGGGCAAATCAGGACAAATCGGCCGAAAAAAAATGACACTGCTCAAAGAAACAATCCATCTCGAAATCCTTGAGATGATCGCGGATCACGCGAATAAAATCACTTCCCGCGATCTTGAAAAAATGATCATTCAGCGGGTTTCCGTCGGACGGCGGGCGTTCCAGACCGCGCTGAAGGCATTGATTGCAGAAGGGGAACTGGCCTATACCTATCTTTACGGATGTACGTTTATCGAAAAATCCTTTAACAGACCGGTTCGGGTAGGATCACGGGTGATACTGACCCCGCCGGAACGCCAGCCGGTGCTGAACGGATCCGATATCGCCGTGGTGATTCGGCCGGGAGCATCCTTTGGCTGCGGCCAGCATCCCACCACCCGGCTGGCCATTCAGGGAATCGAATATGCGCTGAAAACGCTTCGCGATGGCATCCCGACGACCCTGCTGGACATCGGCACGGGCTCCGGGGTCCTGGCCATCACTGCTTTAAAGCTGGGAATTCACCTGGCAATGGGAACGGACATGGACCCCTGCGCCATTGCCGAAGCCGGGGAAAATGCCCAAATCAACGGTCTGTCACAACGGTTTACGGTCCTGGACGTGCCTGCGGAGGAAATCAACGCGCAGTTTCATCTGATCGCAGCCAATCTCCGATATCCGACACTGGCACGGTTATGTCCGTATATCGCGTCGCATATTCATGAAAATGGCGCGGCGATACTTTCCGGCATTCGGGAAGATGAGGTCCAAGAACTTAAAAGCATCTATGCCGGACTGAATCTGGAATGCCGGTGGGAGGCAATGGATAACAGGTGGGCGGGGCTTGTCCTGTCAAAACGGAGCCTCTGCTGAATCGGCCGGCACCTGTACAACCTGTTTATTATGCTTCAACGATGCAGGGATGACGCCATGAATTACTTGCTTTCATCAATTTTCTTAGTTTCCGCCTCGGCTTCTAATTTTTTTTTCAATTCCGCCTCGGCTTCTAATTTTCCGTCAGGATCATCCATCGCCTTCTTGAAATTCTTAATGGACTTTCCCAGGGAGTTACCCAGTTCCGGCAGTTTGCCGGGTCCGAAAATAATCAGGACAATGACCAGTATAACGATTAAATGCATCGGTGAAAAAATACCTGAAAACATGACTTACCCTCCTCTTGCATGACCCATGAACAACCGGTGATTTTCCGCATGTCGGCGCAATATGATAAAAGGCTTATGCGGTTTTTGGCAGCCGGATCACCATAACCGGCACATGACTTCTGCGGACCACCCGCATGGCTGTGCTGCCCATCATGGCGCCGGCCAGTATGCCGTGACCATGCGTACCCATGACAATGACATCATAATCCGAAGCGATGGATTCCGCAATGATTTCTTCCACGGGGTGACCGTTTCTCACCTTGATGTCCGTAATGGTAAATGGACAGGATTCATGAGCCGCCGCTGTTTCAGCGCAGAATGCCTCAATCTTGTGAACCAGGGTTTCCACCACTTCCTTTTTTCGGGTTCGCTGCAGTTCCTGCCATTTCTCGGCTCCCAACAGATCCGCAACCTGCATGTTCATTTGATGGGAGATATCTTCGATGACATGAAGAACAATGATCCTGGCATCATACCGGTTGGCCAGGCTTACCGCGTATCCGAAAGCATATTGTGCGTTTTCAGACAGATCCGTTGCATACAGAATTGTTTTGATTTCAGGAATCATGACAGCTCCTTATGGCATGTTGCAGCGTTTTACGAAAATAGCCTCTTTCATTATGGAATCAAGGATTCTTCAGATTGGCGGCCACGACTTCCGCGATGTGTCTGACCTGAATCCGGCTGTTTCGCTTGTCCATTCCCCCGCGAAGCTGAAGCACGCAGCCCGGGCAGTCTGTTACCAGAATATCGGCCCCGGTGTTCTCGACATGATCCAGTTTCTGGCGAAGAATCTCGGATGAAATCTCGGGAAATTCCAGCGAATAGGACCCGCCGAATCCGCAGCAGACATCTTCGTCCTTGCAGGGCGCATAATCCAGGCCCGTCGTTTTCAGAAGTTCACGCGGCTCCCGGGTCACGCCCAGACCCCGGCACAGATGGCAGGGGGAATGATAGGCAACCCGCGCTTGATTCTGAAGAAAATCCTCGGGCGTCACTTTTAGAATATTGACCATAAACGAGCTAAAATCAATCAATTTATCGTGAAGGATACGCAATTTCCCGGCCATTTCCGGCTTTTTGGCCAGGAGCCTGGAATACCCCTCTTTTAGATGCGACCCGCACGAGGCGCAAAGCACAAGAATGTAATCATAACGCTCGGGCTCCAGAGCTTCCAGGTTTTGAACAGCCACCTCCATCGCGGTTTCCTCTTCGGCCATCATCATGGCCGGAAGGCCGCAGCAGCTCTGGCCCATGGGGTACTCCATCTGAACGTTGTGGCTGGAAAGCAGATGTACCAGTGAAATCGCCTGCTCCGGAGACACAAAATCCACGACACATCCCCCGAAAAGTACCACCCGATAAGCCGGATTTATGATCCGGGGACGGATTTTCGGCCACTGATCCCGGAACGGCTTTTCCGCAAGGGCCGGAAGGGTTCGAAAATCATGGGCCTTTCCAAAAATAAACGGCAGGTGCCGCAGAACCCCCGCCTCTTTTTGAACCAGGGGTTTTTGCAGGGTGGATGCCAGCTTGAGGAGCGTATGGAACAGCCTGCGGTTTTTCATGACCGCGGACAGAACGGTGTTTTTAGCTGGCTTTGCGCCTTCATCTTTCAGGATATTGGCGTACACTTTCTTGATGAGATAGGGAAGATCGATGTTGACCGGGCATACGGACTTGCAGGCCTGACAGTTCAGGCAGTTTCGGACAATGGCCCGGGCATTGTCCTTTCCGTGATAAAAATAGGTCAGGATCAGGCCGATGGCCCCGATATAGACATGCCCCAGGGTGTGCCCCCCGACTTTTCCGTAAACCGGGCAGACATTCGAGCAGGCTCCGCAGCGGATGCAGCGAAGTGCCTCTGAAAAGACCGGGTCTCTGGCCAGATCCAGCCTACCGTTATCCAAAAACACGATGTGAAGGATTTTTTTCCCCGTGGCGGACGCCGCGCATTCCACGGCCCCGGTAATCCAGGTGACATAAGAGGTCAGGGCCTGGCCCGTGGCGTTTTTGGGCAGGACCTTGATGATGCGAAGCGCGGCCGACAGATCGGGAACCAGTTTATCCAGCCCCACCAGGGCCACGTGAACCCGGGGGAGCGTGGTGGTGAGCCTTGCGTTTCCTTCGTTACTGATAATTCCCAGGGTTCCGGTTTCGGCAATGGCCAGATTGGCACCGCTGATGCCCATGTCCGCGGCCAGAAAGGCCGGACGGAGTTCTTTTCGGGCCACCTTGACCATGCGGTCGATGTCTTCCAGGTCGACCGGCGTTTTCGTGACATCGCTGAAAAGAGTCCCCACCTGCCGGCGGGAAAGGTGAATGGCTGGCATGACCATGTGGGAAGGGCCTTCGTGCCGCAGTTGAATGATCCATTCCCCAAGGTCGGTTTCGGTCACCTTGAACCCTTCGGTTTCCAGATGATCATTCAAATGGGTTTCTTCCGCGGTCATGGATTTGGATTTGACGATGGTTTTAACGCCATTGTCCCTGCCAATTTTCGCAATGATCTCGTTGGCATCCTGGGCGGTTGCGGCCAGGTGAACGATGGCGCCCGCAGCCTCCGCCCCGGCTTTGAACTGCTGAAAGAGGCTCTCCAGTTGTGTCAGGGCCTGGTCCTTGCCTTCGGCGATCTGATCTTTCAAGGCATCCAGATCGATCCCTTCAAAGGCCTTTGCCCGGGATACCTTATAGGCGGAAGCAAAATTATCCAGGGCCTTTCGCAGGAACTGGTTTCCCAGGGCGGCCTTGATCCGGTCTTTATAGGTTTTCATATCCTGAGCAGTCTGGATCATGACGGATTTTCCTCCATGATAAGAATGTGAAGTTCCTGGGGGCCGTGAACGCCGATGGCCAGAACCCGCTCGATGTCGGCAGTCCGGCTGGCGCCGGTGATAAAGGACATATAACCGGGCGGGGATTTCATTTTCTCGACCAGATAGGCGGAAAGGGCCGCGGCATCGGGAAGAATCCGGGAAGCCGGAATCCAGGCAATATGGGTTTCGCTGAGCATGGTGGCGATCCTTAAATCTTCGGAGCCGGAATCCAGAACCAGGGTGCCGGTTTCGGCAATGGCCCAGTCCGCGCCGGTCAGCGCGGTATGGATCTCAGATAAATGGTTTCTCAGCGGTGGATACAGCACCGTCAGCCCTGCATCGCCGCAAAGCGTTTCAAGTTTTTGGCGGCTCTGTGAATCCAGGCCGGGTGCGGCAATGGTTTTACCGTTCTGCCGAAGGGTGACATCAACTGCATGGCGCAGCACATCTTCCATGCCACCGGCCGTTGAGACAATGGCCTGAACCAGCCCGGCCTTTTCTTTCATCTGGTGAATCAGCACATTATGTTCCATATTATCTCCGTATCTGAGTATTTCCTCATCTGAACCGCCTGGCTCAAGACGAGTAGAACCAATCAGGATGAACTCGTAAATATTCATGAATCATACCTGGCTTTCACCCCCAGATATGAAAATGGCAACTTCCCCCTTTGAAAAAGGGGGATTGAGGGGGGATTTTTGCGAAATTACCCGTCTTAAATCCCCCCTGGCCCCCCCTTTTCCAAAGGGGGGATCATTTTCATGGTAACAAGACAGGTGACGCCGCTGTGCGGCGATATATCAAAAACCGACTTGTCAATTCAGGTCAGAAGTCATCATCGGGATGGCAACATGCCGGCACTTCGCCTGTCCGGGATCAAGGCGAGCGCACCGGGGCTTTTGGCGATAATCCTATCCATGAGGAATACACTTACACCACAATGACGAAGGATGAAGCGATGGCGCGGATATCGGATTTTCAAATAAATTCTCCGAAGTTATTTTCCGATACAGCGCCGCACAGCGGCATGACATAGCTTTTTTATGAAACCATCAATCATTCCTGAGAAAGGCTCTGCCTGATAAAAGCAGTGCTGCGCTGTTCGGCAAAGGTGAGGTGTGCCATCATCGCTTCGCGGGCTGCTTCCGCATCTCTGGCCTCGATCGCTTCAAAGATGCGTCGATGATGCCGGCAGAGCATGTGGTGATCATCGCCGGTGATATAAACCGCTCGCCAGACCGACTGCTGGAATTCCTTCATGGCGTCAAAAATATTCTGCATCAGGTGCAGCCAGACGATATTATGAGTGGCACGGGCGACGAGGATATGGAAGTTGGCGTCCAGGTCCTCGGAAGGCTGCAGGCCCTCCAGATTGCGCTCCATGCCGGCAATGATCGTCCCCATGCGGCGAATATCCTCGGGCAGGGCCCGCTGTGCCGCATAAAAGGCTGTCCAGGACTCCATGCATTTCCGGACTTCAATCACATCCAGCGCGCGATCCTGCTGCATGCGGATGAGTCCGCTGAGCGAATTGGCGGAGGAGGTTTCCACCAGCGACATGACAACCGTACCGCCTCCCTGATTGGACATGACCAGGCCGGAAGACGCCAGAACATTCAACGCCTCGCGCACGGACGGGCGCGACACGCCGAATAGCTCGGCCAGTTCGCGCTCCGGAGGCAGTTTGTCGCCGGGAGAAAAGTCTCCGGCCAGAATCGAGGCACGGATCTGATCCGCAATCTGGGTTGATACTTTCTTCGGTTTTATCGGTTGAAATTTCATGGGGCAGCACCAGTCAAATAAGGGTTATCGTAGAACCCGTACTATTATAATGTTTTTCGCCGCGCTGCAACTGAAACGATTTTCAGGCCTCGATACTCTGTGCCAGAAGCTCTGTCAAATGCATGATTCTGACCCGGGGCAAATGGCCAATCAGACCCTTTTTAAGCTGCAGCAGGCATCCGGGGTTGCCGGTAACCACCACATCCGCCCCCGTGGCCCGGATGGTGTCGAGCTTGCGCCGCAGGATGAGGTCGGCCATCTCCGGTTTTTCAATAGTGTAGGTGCCGCCGCCGCCACAGCAGGCATCGGCATTCTCCAGTTCCATGTACTCCAGGCCGGGCACGAGCTTGAGCAGATCACGGGGCTCTCTGCGAATACCCTGACAGTGCGCGATGTGACAGGGGTCATGGTAGGTCACTTTCAGTGGGAGTGGCTTGAGGAGCAATTCCAGCGCATCGGCATGCATCGCCAGAACCTGCGAAATGTCCCGCACTTTGCCGCTGAATGAGGCTACCGAAGCATCATCCAGATGATGGCCGTATTTTTTCAGCTCGGCCCCGCAGCCGCCGCAGTCTGTGACGATAAAATCCAGATCCAAACCGCCGAAGATATCCACATTTTTGCGGGCAGCCTCTTTTAAACCCGCCAGATCACCGGCCAGCATATTGGGCGCACCGCAGCAGACCTGATTTCTGGGAGTAATGACCCGGTAGCCGAGCAATGACAACAGTTTGATCGTGGCGCGGCTGGCATCGCTGAAAATAAGGCTCATGACGCATCCCAGAAAGAAACCAATGGTTCCACGCGTCTCACCCCTGGCTGGCATATCTTCTTTGATTACCCTGCGAAGCGGTCTTTCGGGCAGATCGGGCAGCAACCCTTCCATCCGCTCCAGCGGTTTGGGGAACATCTTAAGGACACCGAGCGTCCTGACCAGCTTTTGCAGGCCGATTCGCTGGTAGAGTCGAATGGGCGCCATGGACGCTTCCAGCCGTTCCGGGTGGGGCAGCAGTTTGCGAAGGACGATATCCTCCATAAAACCGAGCCTGTTTCCGGCTTTTCGCTCGCAGGTAAACTCGGCCACCAGTTCTCCGGCATTGACGCCGCAGGGGCAGGCCGAAGCACAGGCCTGGCAGTCTATGCAGAGTGAAAGATATTCCAGGAGGCGCTCCGACTGATCCAGTTCGCCTTCCTGGAGTTTACGCACCAGCGCCACCCGACCGCGGGGCGATGCGGTTTCAAGGAAAGTCTCCTTATAGGTGGGGCAGGCGGGAAGGCACATTCCGCAGCGCATGCAGTTTATCAGTTTGACGTAGTCCATGATAGCCCTCGGGTTAAGGCTCAGATCATTCTTGACCTTGATCTTAACTTTAAAATATTTTCCCCGGATTCAATATCCCCTTGGGGTCAAAAGCCTGCTTGATACCCCGCATGACCCGGATGCCCGATTCTCCCACCAGCCGTGGCAGGTATTTCTTCTTGGCCAGCCCCACGCCATGCTCTCCGGTGATGGTGCCGCCCATCGATATGGCGGCATCGAAGATCTCATCAAAGGCCTTGTGGGCACGAATGATCTCATCTTTGTCCCGCTCGTCGGTCAGACAGGTGGGGTGCAGGTTGCCGTCCCCGGCATGACCGAATGTGCCGATGGTGACATTGTATTTTTTTGCGGAATCCTGAATGACCTTCAACATATCGGCAATTCGGCTGCGAGGCACGGTGGCGTCCTCCAGAATGGTGGTCGGCTTCAAGCGCGCCAGGGCCGAAAGGGCCGTGCGCCGGGCAGTGGCCAGTTTGAGCGCTTCGTCGGCATCTCTTGCGGTCTGAAAGAAAGAGCAGCCGAGTTTTTTACAGATTGCCTCCACACTGGCGGCTTCTTCCGCAACCACCACCGGGTGGCCGTCCACCTCGATCAGCAGCACGGCATCCACATCCAGCGGCAACCCGACATGAGCATAATCCTCAACGCATTTGATGGTGACCTTGTCCAGAAATTCCAGGGTAGCCGGTATCACTTTGGCCGCGATGATGGCCGAAACCGCCAGAGCCGCCTGGCGCATTTCCGGAAAATGGGCCAGCATGGTGGTCTTGACCCTTGGCTTGGGAATCAGCTTGACGGTGATGCCGGTGAAAAATCCCAGGGTGCCTTCGGAGGATACCAGAAGCGGATTGAGGCAGTAACCGGCCACATCCTTTACCATCTTTCCGCCGGTACGCAGCAGGGACCCGTCCGCAAGAATCGTCTCCAGCCCCATGACATAATTGGCCGTGACCCCGTATTTCAGTCCGCGCAGGCCGCCTGAATTCTCGGCCACGTTGCCGCCCATGGTGGAGATGTTCATGCTGCCCGGATCCGGCGGATAAAACAGGCCGCGCGCCTCTACCTCGCGGTGCAACGCGCTGGTGATCACCCCCGGCTCCACCGTTGCGGTCAGGTTTTCCGCGTCCACCTCGATGATCCGGTTCAGACGGCTGGTCTGAACCACGACACCTTCGCTGCCGGCGATCGAACCTCCCGACAGGTTGGTGCCGGAACCCCGGGGCGTGACGCTTACACCGGCCCCATGACACAATCGCAGGATACGGGCGATTTCATCGGCAGTCCCGGGCAACAGCACCACCCCCGGACGACTGGCCAGCTCCGGGGTCGCGTCATAACCGTAGACCGCAAGCGACTCCGGGTCGGACAGGGTGTACGGCTCGCCGACAATGGTTTGCAGTTCTTTTATGAATGATGGGTTCATGAAGTGATCACCTTTCTCAAAAGACGGTTCGGGGGAAGCATTCAATCTTAAAATCACTGACACAGACCATAAAAAAATGCAAATATGAATTGAGCGGTTCAAAGACGCTAAGAACCGGTATTTTTATCACGGTATGCACTTGAACTGCTGAGTCAATATGTTCTTGCTGATCAACTGCAATAATTCGGACCGCATTCAAACTCCGGGAGGAAGCGGCGTGTTTTTAGTCTCATCCCGCCTGCTCCCGGCTTTCAAAAGCACATACTTACCTGAACATCACTTGGTGACCGCCACCACAACCGCGGGAATAATCCATGGGAATACATAGGCTTGCAGGAATACCACAACACCCACCAGAGAAGCCAGTGCGATACTGTGCCAGAAAACACCCCGCAGGATCTCTCCCTCATGTCCCTGCTGCCCTGTTGCAACACCTGCCACAACGATGCTTTGCGCATCGATCATCTTGCCCATGACACCACCGCTGCTGTTCGCGGCGCAGGACAGGATCGGATTGATGCCCAGGGCTTCGGCACTGATTTTCTGAAGCCCTCCGAAGAGAACGTTCGATGAGGTGTCACTACCCGTGAGCGCCACGCCGAGCCAACCCAGAAGCGGGGAGAAGAACGGGAACAGGAATCCGGTTGATGCGAATGCAAGCCCCATGGTCGCATCGAGACCCGAATACCGCGTCGTGAAGCCGAGACCCAGCATCGCGGCGATTGTCAGGAGCGACATCCGGATCCTTTTCAACGTGTTCAGGAAGGTGTTAAAAAGTTCTCCGAAGGAGAGCCCAAGGAGAAGACCGCTCACGATACCCACCAATATGAGGCTCGTACCGGTCGCGGACAGCCAGTTTAAAACATAGACGGCTCCTTCGGCTGTCTGTTTGAGCGCTACCGGCGGAACTTTCAAGACCGCCTTGTCAAGAAACGGCACCGGAAAACTGATCATGGAAATTCCTTTCAGGAAGTTCTCGCTGCCCTTGGCGCCGCCGTTCAGAAAGTTCCTGATCGGCGGATAGCCCCATGCGAACACGAAAATGCAGAGCAGCGCCCAAGGCATCCAGGCCTTGACGACCTGGCCGACGGTTTGATCCGGCCTTGCATCCGCATCGGCCTGACGCCCTTCCGTGGTTTCATGCTCGAAGTGCCAGGTCGTCTTGGGTTTCCAGAATTTCATCAAGGTAAGCGTCGCACCCATCGAAACCACGGAACCGATGATATCCACGAGGGAAGGTCCCACGAAGTTACTTACGACAAACTGCGTGATGGCAAAGCTGAGTCCGCATGTCAGGCAGGCGGGCCAGACTTCCATCATCTTCTTGCGGCCGGCCATGGCCCAGATCAGCCAGAAAGGAACAACGAGTGAGAATAACGGAAGCTGCCTTCCCACCATCTGGCTGAGAGACATCTCATCGAGTCCCGTTACCGTCGCAAGGGTGATGATCGGAATTCCCAGAGCGCCGTAGGCGACAGGGGCCGTGTTTCCGATAAGGGCCAGGACAGCGGCCTTCAGGGGACGGAACCCCAGGCCGATGAGCATGGCCCCGGAAATGGCAACCGGCGTACCAAAGCCAGCCGCACCCTCGATGAAAGCACCGAAGCTGAAACCGATAAGAAGGAGTTGAATACGGCGGTCATCCGAAATTCCGGAGATCGAATGTTTGACCACTTCAAAATCTCCCGTTTTCACGGTGATGTCGTACACGAAGATCGCGCCCAGGATGATCCATCCGATCGGCAGAAGCCCAAATGCCGCGCCGTATCCGGCAGAAGCGAGCGCCAGCTTGGCGGGCATTCCGAACACGAGGATCGCGATGGTAAGCGAAGACAGAAGCCCTAAAATCGCTGCCCAGTGCGCCTTCACATGGCCGAATCCGAGGACTCCCAAAAGAACAATTACGGGTATCGCCGCAACCAAGGCTGATAGCAGCACGTTTCCAAAGACAGGTGTATAAATTTGTGTCCAGGTGACCATTTAAACCTCCTCATATTGGATTTTACTTGGTTTTTGCCTTTGGATTAACACATAGCACCCATTCGTTATTTCCGACGGTTTGATTGCCATTGCCCACGCCATGTTACCCTCCTGTTGACTTGATTGGTTTATTTAATATTGGTATTACCATTTTTGATAAACTTATAAAAGCATATTTAAGACTTGTCAATACTATTTTTACAATTCATTAAACTATTTATATATAATAGTAAACATTGAATATTATTTATTGACGGGATAAATCGGTATTTATTTTTTTGAGTTGTGGATTATGGACATACCAAATTAACAGCGAAATATTGAATGTGTTTATGGAGTCTACAAAATAATTATAAAATGTCTGACCAAATGTTGATAATCTCGTAATAAGTCAAAACCAGGATGGCAAAGCAAAAATCTCCGGATGCGAGGCGCGCACACCGGAGATTTTGGCGACAATACTGAGGACCGGCTTTTCGCCTGCCGTACTTTTGGTACGCCGCAACGACGAAGGATGCCGCGTAACGACCGGCGTTCCGCCTGCTGGACTTTTATATGAAGCCATCAATGTTCGTTCATTTAAGAGAAGTGTCGAATGTCAGTCACGCTTTCGTCTCTTGTCATGATCAGACGGAACATCGGCATGTGGAGGAAGAGAATGATGAATTCTTAATATGCGCAACTATACTTTGGTAAGACCACATTATAAATCGGCAATCGGGAGGACAAAAGATATTCAACGACACCGAAGCCGGCTAAGCGAGCTGCAGCAAAACGCTAACCCGTCAGATTCAGGTCCGGGGCATTGATGATGCTCGGTGCGGCCCGGGGCGGATCCTCTTTCAGGAAAGGAGTGATATCCGTTTGTTGCCAGACCGGAAACCCCATCAGGATGCCCGCCACGTTAGCGGCGGCAAGGATGGCCATCCCCTCCCGGGTCCAGGAAGTTGCCGATCCGATGTGGGGGACAAGGACAACATTTTCCAGTTCATTCAGACCGGGCTTCAGCGCGGGTTCATCTTCAAAGACATCCAAGCCGGCCCTGAAATCGGGGTGCGCGCGGCAATGCGCAACCAGCGCCGCCTCATCGATGATCGGGCCGCGGCTCGTGTTGATCAGGACGGCATCCGTTTTCATCAGGGACAGGCGTTCGGCATTGATCAGGTGGTGGCTCGATTGGTCCAGCACCGTGTGAAGGCTGACGCAGTCGGCCGTTTTCAGCAGATCTTCCAGTGTATCCGATCGGGTGCAGCTTACGGGCGTTTCACCGCGGGCTTTTAAAAATCCGGCATAATCCTTGATACAGGCTTCCAGATCGGGATTGGGGTAAAGATCATAATATTTCAGGTGCATCTTGTGACCTTCAACCATCATGCGGCCATAGGCCGCGCCGATGCGACCCGCACCCACGATGCCGACGGTTCGCCCGTAAAGAAGCTTACCCAAAAACAGGGTGGGCAGCCAGCCCCGATACTTGCCGGCGCGCAGGAACCTTTCGGATTCGCCTGTTCGCCGCGCCGCGGCAAAGGTCAGGGCCAGGGCCATTTCAGCCGTGGTCTCGGTCAGTACCCCCGGCGTGTTGCCGACCGCAATGCCACGCCGGGTCGCGGCTGCCACATCCACATTGTTGTAACCCACGGCATAATTGCCGTAAGCACGACCGCCTGCGGCCTTGAGCGCCGCAAACAGCGCATCCCCCCAGTCTTCTGTCAACTGCCCGATGACCGCATCGCAACGCTTGCCGATGGCTGCCTTGATTTCCGCAACGCTCAGCGCATCGGTTGACGTACATATCTCAACCCTGCAGTCGGCCCAGGTCAATATCCGGAGCCACCTGTCTCCGGGCAGGTTTTTGGTGACGACCACCCGGTTGCCGCCATCTGAATTGTGTGTCTTCCATTCATGTGATGTCATCTTGAAATCCTCAACGAGCGGCGGCTATTAGGCGAATTACAGGACCTTCACACCGTCGCGTCCACGAGAAACGTCGACACAGCCCTAAGCTTGCGAGTCGGCTGCATTTGATCGGTTATAGTCGAGTCTGTGCTTAAAAACGAGCCATACAATGGTCACAGCCACAACAAACAATAGAATCATACTGTATATAGGTTGTGGATCGAAAATCAAAAGAGGCCAAAGCCAAATAATGCCATATATTGCAAGCAGCAAAACGCGTTGTATGCCCCGTCCCATTAAGACCATTAGGAATATACCAACACCTGACAGGAAAACGCCCAAAAACCATAAAATGTCTGAAGTTGAAGATAACTGAACACCACTACCAGCTTCAGATCGAGCCTTAATCCCCATAAGCATTCTTCTTTCCATAATGTAGTGCAACGGCGTTTCAAAAAAATCACCGATCTTACTCTTCAGACTTGGCAATTCGCGTCCATGGGTTCGTACGATCAAACGCGTTTGTTCTGTATTAAGCTTCATCAGAACAAACGCCCCCCAGCCTTTTAAAACAAAAGAATTTCCTGGTTCAACATATACCACCGGAAAATTATATTTCATTATGCTTTTTGAATCATCAAGTGACCCCGGGACAATACGCCCAACTTTCATTTCTTGAAACTTTGGAACAATGCTATCTGCATCGCGAGTATCATACCCTAATACTTTTTCAATAAAAGCATAGCTAAAAAAACCTCCCCGGTCCGCGCCCAGTTGAATCAGCCATTTCCACACCTCAGAAACCGGAGCGTTTATTGATATCGCACGTGTGGATCTTGTATAAGGTGCCAAATCATCACCAACCAACGGCATATTTATTTCATTTTCGGATGCTCCCCAAGTTAAGATCAAAGGTAGCAGGAAAATAGTATATACTATTGATTGAATAAAAAACAATAATATTAGTATGATAAATGATCTCTTAATATTTGACATTATAATCGGCAGCCTTCCCTTATTCAAAACATGAAATTGAGACCAGTCAGAATCCGGTAGAATCAGTCTTGCCACAGCCCCCGGCCCATGGGTCCCAACCGCAGGGGTTCAAAGTCATCGAATGTGACATCACGCACATGACGCATATCTTTCCAAAGCAGCTTATATCCTTTGAATCCACGAAAGGATTCGACGCGCTTCAGCCATTGCCCGACCTCGGCTTCCGTCGCCTCTCTCCTTGCACCCACCCGGCCCATCAGCCTCACTCCTGGCGGGGTATCAAAGCGTCCCCTGAACAGGGACTTCAGCCAGTACAAGAATCCACCATTCACGCCCAGAATGCATATCCGTTGATCCTGATCGAGATTGCGCCGCATGTTTTTCGGAAACGTCTCGAAATAAATAGCCTTCCCCGCCTCTCCGAGAATGAGAGAGCCGATCGGTGAAACCCGCGGGGAGCCGTCCGGGTTTACAGTGGCGACGGCGCAGAAGCGGTTGCTCTTGATGGCCTGATCAATAATTTTGCGGATGGTCTTCCAGTGCTGCTGAATATCCATGGTTTTCTCCTCTTATTTCGCTATGTTAGAAAATTTATGGTTTCGCTCGAAATGACAGGCCATGCTTTAATTTAAATCACAAAACTAATATTCATAAGGATTCCGGAAGCAAACCCGTGCCCCCATCTCCTCAAACAGACGCAGCAATCCATAACGGGTCCTGTGGAGGAAAATGAAGTTGGTGTTGATGTCCATGTGTTTTCTCAATTCATAAGCCTGGATCATCATTTGCTTGCCGGTCGCGATGAAATCCGGATTGGCCGTGAAATCAAAATATTCGTCCTGGTACAATCTGCCGAGCCACTGACCGGTTTGATGAAACACCTTGAACATGTCATCTTCGACCTCCGGCGACAGGGCCGACCCCGCGATATGAAGTGCTTTCAACAGACGCAAATAGTCGCCTCGACTCCCATGCATGGCTGATCGGGGTAATTCTCCGTAGAGCGCTACAAATTCAGGATCAAACCGCTTGATGCACCCGAAATCCACCAGACCGATTTTATTATCGCAACTCACAATGAAATTTCCCGGATTCGGGTCTGCATGAATGCAGTGCAAACGGTACAGTCCGGAAATGAACAGGTCGTGAAGGGTCTGGGCTACCTGGTCCCGTTCCTTTTGGCCTGGCCCGGTCCGCAACCACGCGTTAAGAGTCATGCCGTTGATGTGTTCGGCCGAGAGAACGGTATCGGTACTCAAATCGCCGCAAGGGGCCGGTACGATCACCCGCTCCATGTTCAACCGCTGCCTGAAAAAGGCCATGTTTTCAAGCTCGCGACAATAATCGGTCTCTTCCAGGAGCCTTGTCTCGATTTCTTCAATGGCCGGTACAAGCATTCGGTACTCGGATAACGGCCTTAAGGCCAGTCTCATCAGTTGCACATCGTTTTGAATGGTCTCCCGAATGCCGGGGTACTGAATTTTCACGGCCAGTCCGTCCCCGGTCAGAGTGGTTGCCCGGTGGACCTGGCCCAGGCTCGCGGCGGCAAAGGCGGTGGGTTCGAAAGCCTGAAAGATTTGCTCGGGCGGCCTTCCCAGCGCATTCTGTATGGTTTTTCGGACGAGGGCCCGGTTAATGGGGGGCACCTGGTGGTAGGATTTTTTAAGTTCTTTTGTAATTTCAGGAGGAAAAATGTCCAGTTCCATGCTCAGGAGCTGGGCCATCTTTAAAGCCGTTCCCCGGAGAAGACTCAGACCTTCAAAGAGCATGGCGCCGGTTTCCCGGTCCAGGGTCTCTCGGGCCTGAAGCCTTTTCTCCTGCGTCAGAAAAGGCTTCAGCACAAGATATTTGAGGGCCTTTCGGCTCATCCCGGCCGCGGTCCTGCTTCCGCTCAGCCCCCTCTTCCACTTACTTACGGGAATCTCTTCGGCCATCAGGACCCCCCATGAATTGACGTTTCACTTTTTGCACAACTTCCGCGTGGTCCCTGATCATGCCCAGGCGATCAATAATGTGATGCCTGAAAAGAAACGAGGCCATGTCGAACGCTTTGTTGACAACACCGGCCTTGATTAAGGCCACGGCCAGGTCCAGGCTCTTATCAAGGAGAAGGGTGGTGTTCTGGAATTGATTTGAACCATCCCTCAGCCAGTAGAAAATAACGCCCACGTAATAGTCCCAAAAGAAATGACAGGTCAGTTCCAGAAAGACCTGATCCGGGATTTCACCGGCCTCGATGGCCGCTTCAAACAGGTCGGAAATGATGCGGAAGAAACGACTTCGAATCGGCTTTAAATATTGGTAGTCATGGGTCAGGGAAAAGGTTATCGCCCTGAAACTGACGTCGACAAATTCGCGGTCCGGTAAAAAGAGCTCCAGTTGGGACTCGAAGAAGGCCTGGAGCTGTTCCTGCAGGCTGAATTCATTGAAACCGGCAACGGATCTCAACCGCTCGACGCTGACATCCAGTTGTTCCTCGTAATAGGCATACACGATCGCTTCCTTGGTGGAAAAGTAGTTGTAGATTGTGGCATCACCGAGTCCGGCCCCCCGGGCGATTTCACGCATGGTCGCCCCTTTCATCCCTTTTTCCGTGATGGCATCCACAGCCGCCCGGATGATACTTCCCCGGTTTTCACGCTTTCGCTCTTCACTGATTTTCATGAGTCGGCCCTTAATGAATAATTAATATCTATTAATTGGCATTATTTTGATATTAATGTATAGCTGTTATATTATGATGTCAAGCGTTTTGTTCAATCCGGATTGAAGGCTTCTACCCGCAAGCGTCTGTCTTGCAGGCAACCGCCGGAACACGTGGGATGAGGAAAGATCGAGCAGAGATGCTGGCGGTGGAGACCCGCACTTCTCAGATATTGAGGGAAAAGCGGGTTGCCTGCCCGACATCAATCATCTTGGACAGAGGCAAGGACGTTATCAATGGTCCGATTTTCGCTTTCAAACTGTCTGCAAGTGGTCGCAATCGACAGCGCAATCCCGGGGCATGCCTTCGGCTTTCGATAGAAATACTTCAGAGGGAATATTGGTGAAAATGGTCGGGAATCAGCACCCATGCATCGTAGATGGTCTAACGCTCAATCCAGCGATTAAACGATTTAAGGAGCCGGCACGGCAACTGTCTGGCGAGGCAGGGTGATAACAAAGCAGGCCCCATGCCCTGGTTTGGACTCCACGGTGATACAACCCCCGTGCTGGAGGATTACTTTATGGGTGACAAAAAGTCCTACGCCCGTACCTTTAATACCCTTGGACGAATAGAAAAGCTGAAATACCTGCTGGAGCTGTTCATTATCCATGCCCGGACCGTTGTCCGAGATCTCGAAGACGACCTGATCGGCGTTCCCGTAGGCGCAAAACCGGATGCAATGGGCCAGAGAGCGCTGGTCCGCGATGCACGCTTCCATGGCGTTTTCCAGAATATTGACCAGGGCCGGCCACAGAATGTTGCAATCAATGCGGAATTTTCCAATATTTTTTGAAAAATCGGTTTCAAATGCGATGTTGGCAGCCCGAATCCGCGTCTCCATGGATTCGGCCAGTTCCTTGACAAAGGGCCAGACCTCAAGGGTTTCCAGATTCAACTCCCTATCCTTTGAGTAGTAGAGGATGTTCTGCACGAGCTTGCTGATCCGGTCAATCATCAGCTTGGTGACATCGATACCTTCCTCGATGCGGGCCGGTTTATTTCGATAAAAACCGGTTTCGATGAGATAAAGACTGGCATCCAGGCCGGTCAGACAGCCCTTGAGACTGTGGGAGATGGTGCTGATCATCAGACCCAAAGTCGACAGGTTTCCCTGCATGCGCCGCAGTTCGGAAATGTCCATGAAATAGCCCAGAGCCGCGCGCCGGCCTTCGTGGATCACCGAGGCGACGGTTTCCAGAATCCAGTGGGTCTGCCCGGTTTTGTCCCGCACGCAAAACATGTATGGCGTGTCGCTGTAACCCTTGAGCATTGACACGGCGTTTTGGCGCACGTAGTCGCGGTAGTCTTCGTGTACGATGTCCAGGGGATCGGTGTCCATCAGCTCGTTTTCACTGAAGCCCGTGATGCGGACAAACTCGGGATTGACATATCGAAACTTTCCATCCAGGACGATATAGCCGCCAATTAAGGATTTTTGCCGGCTGTGAATCAATTGCATGTCGGCGGTCCGTATTTCGGTATTGTCACGGATGAATCCTTCAAGAGACAGGGGCCGTCCGTCTTTGCGGTCGCGCAGGACAATCCAGCGGTCCTGGAACCAGCGAATTGTCCCATCGGGATAGGCTACGCGGTACTGCACCTCGCCCTTGCTCAAGCCGGCTGCAGCCGATTGATCAATGGCATGAAGAAAGTTCCCGCGGTCATCCGAGTGAATACTCGGCATCACCTTATCGACGGGAATCCGGGTTCCCGTATTTGCGGGCAGGCGGAAAATTTCCCTGAAAGCCTTGTTGAAGTAAAGGAATTTCCGGGAATTCAGATCGTAGTGGTAGATGCCGTCCTGGGAACGGTCAGCCAGACGCTCGATGTCCTTGAAAAAGTCGGAAAAGGCCGTTCTGTCCGGTCTCCTGCCGGTTTTGGTTTTTTCAGCCATTATGATTTCCGAAAGCCATTATGATTTTCGAAAGATTGATGAATAAGAATTTGCTTTTTATGACTCGTGGAATGCATTGCATTAATCGGCTTTTATGTCAAGTTTTTCCGGGCAGGACATAATGATTCCCGCGGATATCATTTGGAATACCTGCTTCCAATTCTCCTGGCCATGAGGTACAAAGCACCTGCAACATCTATTCGAGATCTCCGTGGCATATCCATTATTATACTTCAAAAACCCAGCGTCTCCCGATTCACTACCCAAATCATCACATATTTTGATTGTTTGTATCAAATCTATTCATTTGACGTATGCTTCTTTCAAGTTTAATGATGCACAAAACGGCAAAAAAACAATCAACAGGAGAGGATACATGACATTAAAAGTTTGTGTCGCAGGTGCCACTGGATGGGCGGGTTCAGCTCTGACCAGAGGCATTCATCTGGCTGAAGATATGGAACTTGCAGGTGCTGTCTCCAGAACGAACAAGGGAAAGACGATACATGAAGTACTTGGCCTTGATGGTTCTGATCTGGTGATATCCGAATCTGTAAGTAAAGATTCACTTTCAAATTGTGATGTTATGGTGGAGTATACGAATCTGGATGTCGCCAAAAAAAACATATTTACCGCTCTCGACGCAGGAGTACATGTCGTTGTTGGAACATCCGGGCTGAGTAATGAGGATTACGCTGAAATCGACAAAAAAGCCACGGACAGAAAATTGGGCGTGCTCGCCGTCGGAAATTTTGCACTCACAGTCGTCTTGTTGCAGAAATTTTCAGAAATAGCAGCCAGGTATATCCCCCAGTGGGAAATCATTGATTATGCGCATGACGACAAAAAAGACTCGCCCAGTGGAACAGCAAGAGAACTTGCTTATCGGCTTTCAAAAATCCGGCCGTCGGAACTGACCGTCCCTCTGGATCAGACTAAAGGGGCCATAGAAGCACGCGGCACAAGGATAACAGGTTCACAGGTTCATTCCGTGCGATTGCCCGGATACACTATTTCAGCGGAAATTATCTTCGGCATGCCGGATCAGAAATTGACAATCCGGCATGATGCGGGTTCCAGTGCGCAACCCTACGTGGACGGGGCACTGCTGGCTATCCGAAAAGTCAATACATTCATTGGAGTTCGCCGCGGGCTTGATCAGGTGCTTGATTTGAACTAACGATTCGCATAAGGATAAAAATGAACATACCTTCCATTCTCGGTATTTCTGGAACATTTATAGGCCTGGTTCGTGCGCTGCCTCAGCTTGTCCTCCTTCTTCGTGCAAAGGAAGCCTGCGGTGTATCCGTTGATACGGCAGCCACCAGTTCAATTGTCGGTTTTGGCTGGGCAGTCTATGGCCTGTTGACGAATCAACCCTATCTCGCCCTTGCCACAGGCTCTTCGGCAATGGTCTTTTTAATAATCACCTTTTTTGCTTTGCGATTCGGCCGTCAAATAAAGGAATTAAAAATTGCACCGATTTGGTTTTGTGTCCTGCTCCTGGCGGCAATTATCAAGGAAGAAAGCGGGCTCGGCATCATGCTGCCTGTAAGCGTCCTTGTTTCCAACATTCCTCAACTTTGGGTCGCCTATAAAGAGGACAATCTATCGGACTTGTCACTGGGGACATGGTTGCTGTCCATGTCGGATGGTTTGGTATGGGGAGCTTATTCGCTCATCCGGCATGATACTTCAATCCTGATTTTTACATTTTTCCAGTTGACCACGAGCGGGCTGATTGCTTCATTAAAACTAATTCACTGGGCAAAGAATCACGATAGAATCTTGAATTGAACCCGTATGTTAAAATACGAGGAAATATGAACCTGCAGATCGATTATTTAAGAACGTTTATTGCTCTTGCCGAGACAAAAGGGTTTACCAAAGCGGGAATTCAGGTCAACAGATCACAAACCGCCGTAAGTATGCAGATCAAGAGACTCGAGAATGAAATCGGAAAGAAATTGTTTGACAGAATCGGCAAGTCCGTGAAATTGACCGCCGAAGGCAATACCTTGATCAACCATGCCATGCGGATTGTAAAAGAGCATGACGATGCGGTCCGGGCTTTATCAAAACCGAACCTGGAGGGTTTTATCAGGTTCGGTTCACCTGAACATTATACAGTCGGAGTCCTGCCAAGGTTATTGGCGCGTTTTGCTTCATCCTATCCGGACGTTCTGGTGGAAATGCGATGTGAAAACAGTGATAAAATCAAGGAAGCCATTGATAAAGGAGAGCTTGATATCGGGATTTGCACCCAGACAAGTGATGGCGGGCAGGTTATTTCTCATGATCCGCTTGTCTGGGTTACGGACCCGGGTTTTATCATGCAAAAACATAAAACCATATCCCTGGCTGTGTTTGAAGGCGACTGCATCTTCCGGACATGGGCAATCGAGGCCCTGGAAAAAGCCGGGCTGAAATACAGGATTGTATATGTGAGTCGCAGTATTTCGGGACTTCTGGAGGCTGTCAGGGCAGGGTTTGCGATTGCTCCGATCATACGAAGCAACGTTCCGCCGGATTTAAAAATTGTCGGCATAGAAAATGGCTTACCTGTGATGCCGGTCTCCAATATTGTACTGCATAAAACAAAAAGAGTGTCATCCGAAACAATAGATTGTTTTTCTGAATATATTATCCAATCCTTCAGAGAAAAAATATGATTTGAGACTATCACCTTCATTGACACAGAGGGAAGATACTCACGCACTTCCTGTGAGGAGAAGAAAATAGCTTCTTTATGGTTTCTTTTCTAGAATTCTTTTTTGGGCATCCGAAATCAACTTTTGAGAAATATCGATACCTGAAACATGAGCAGCACCATTCTCAAGGGACCCCGGTTGTATTCGGCTGATGGACGGCGGCCAAGAACTCTGTAACTGAACCGCCATGCTTGTTTTCCGCATCGGTCATCCGGCGCTTCCGCTTGCTCGACTCTGGAGCGCGACATACGACAGCTTTCGGGCATATTCTCGGATATCGGCGGGCCATGACGCCACTAAACTGTCGAAATGTTCACGATCTGCTCTAAACAAAGCCCTCGTCGCCTCCTCGAACCCGGGCAGGTTACCGGCCATAGCGGACATAAACCTGTACGCCGCCTCTTGCGAGTGCCGCACCTTATCCTTGCCGCTATTAACGCGTCTGGCTTCCTCAACGAGTTTGCGAAGTGCAACTGAGGCGCCTCCGGGTTGGCTATTAAGCCAGTCCCAATGTCGCGGCAGCAAGGTGACTTCCCGAGAGACGACACCCAGTTTAGGGCGACCCGGTCCGCGCACTACGTTCTGATCCGTGTTTACCGGAGCGGCCACCGACTCGCCCCATTCTATCTGTTTCTGAAGTCTCCTCAGAACATCTTTCATCGTGCCACGAAAGTCCATCTCGAAAGTTTCGCTGGTGAAATCATCAAAAATAAGGACTGATTCCCCTTCTCCTCTATCGATCGCCTCTTTTACCTTCATAACTACCTGTGCCAAGTCTCCAGAAGCAAGGCAGCGTTTGGATTCGAACGCGGTATAACGTTTTAGATTTTTTTCGTCCATCTCTCGATTTCCTCCTGCTTATTTGTGAGCGGACAAAATATACCCGGGTAAAACTATCCTGTCAATATTTTTCGACAAAAATTACATCTCCGTTTGGCATGCTTGGTTCCTTTCACGTGATTTCACTGCTGTCCGGTTAACCAGTGAATAAAATAAGCATGTTACTCACAGTAAAAACGTTAAAAGTGTAATTTCAGCAATAGTTTGGAGCGCTATTAATTCATTCTTCCATAAGTATTTAAATCGGACTTCAAACTTATAGATCAAATAATCTCAATTGCTTATCTGATATTTCTACTTTTTGAGTTGGCCGAGAGTTCATTTGAAAAATCGAAAGCATTGGTTTTTGCTCAAAAATGTTACCCTCCAAAAAGTGTAATATTGGGATAGATTTTGTTCCAAACGATAGCGTTCTTTCAAGATTGCGAGCAAAAGATACCTTGGACGCTAATAAAAACAGACCCACCTGTGCTCAAATTAATTGACCCAGGCAATCCGCAGTTGTTTGTCAGTTTGAGAATGAAAATGGTATCTGGCTTCCAACGCACGGACAGAGAAGCCAAGCGGGCATGCAGTGATGCTGCAAGAAATGGTCAATGCGCTTTGAAAGATTGAAGTGGAAAAATGGAAAGGCGTTTCAAGAGGCTGACCATTGGGGATATTCAATATCCCAAAAAATCAAAAACAGAAATTATTGTAGCCAGTATTTAAAACAGTGTTTGGTTACCGAAATGGTTGCCAACAAAAAATCAAAAGGGGTTATGATTTTCATCATAACCCCTTGATTTACCTGGTAGGCACGATTGGGTTTGAACCAACGACCCCTACCGTGTCAGGGTAGTGCTCTCCCGCTGAGCTACGTGCCTGTAAACTTTTTTATAGATACCATCTGACCCGTTCGATGTCAACAAAAACTGTGATAAAAAAGGGCTGGATGTTTTATCAGCAGCCGACCTGCATCATCCGCCAGTGCCGGCGTTTATCCGCTATCGAATCAATCTGTCCTGCCCGTTCTGAAACGTGTTGAGGCCAAGCACCATGTAATGAAGCCCGGAAACCGTGGTCAAAACGGCCGTAATCCAGAACATCACGTATTTGGCCATGGGCTCCGATGGGATTTGCGGATAGAGAAGGGTCAGAAACACCGTAAACAATTGGGCAAAAGTGGTCACCTTGCTGATCAGGGTGGGATGAATGCGAATTTTGATGTCCATGATGGTCAGGACGGCAATGCCCATCACGATGACGATATCCCGGCTGATGACGATCACGGCCAGCCAGCCCGGAATGTGCTGCTGAACGCCCAGGGTGATAAAGGAGGCCATGAGCAGGGATTTGTCGGCAATGGGATCCAGATAGGCACCGAGTTCGGTCCGCTGGTTGAAGTACCTGGCGATAAAGCCGTCCAGTCCGTCGCTGATCCCGGCAATCGTGAAAACCAGAATCGCCAGCGGGAACATTTCCCTTTGCAGAAAGATGACAAAGAGCGGCGTCAGCAGGATTCGGATAACCGTAATAAAATTGGGGACATTAATCGTGAGTCTGGGATATTTCAATTTAAAATCTCAACACGGATGTCGGAAAAATCATAGATAGGCCAAATCCCTTATTGCTGCCCGCGAACCAGGATGATTTTTAACTGGTTCTGGGTCACTTCCGGTATGGTTATACTAAATCCATCATAGGGTTTCAACATCAGGGCATCGGCCAGTTGCCGGGCTCCGTTTGGATATTCGACGATCAGGGTGGATTGGTCGGCTTTCATTTCTTTGATCTGGACGTGCTTGACCCCTGAAACCTTACTCAGGACGGATCGAAACGCCGAATAATTCCCCAGTTGACTCGTGCCCTCGATCAGCAGTTCGACGGATGCGGATTTACGGGCCTGTTTCTGCCAGGCCGAAGCCATCTGTTTACTCAATTCTTCGCAGGCGGCCTTTCCCAGGGTTGCCAGGGCCAGATCGATTCCGGCGGGATCTTCGGCATTGGGAACCGTAGCCATTTGCTCAACAGCGGCCAGTTCCTCTCCGCTTCCCGAACGGACCGCGCGTAGCGAGATAACGGCCTTAACGGTTTTCGGGGCTGTTTCCGGCGCGGTGGGCACCCGCTGAAACGTAAGACTTCCGGCGATCACCATGTCGGCGCCGGCCTTGGCACCGATTTCGGCAACCTGAGCATTTCCCGGATTCGAATTCTGATGAACGGGAACCAGAGCCTCCGAACCTCCGACAACTTCATGGCCGACGATTCCAAAGCCTTTTTCGCTGAGGACCCGTGAAAGCAGGGGTACTGCAACCGGTTTTGCGGCGGCAGCAGCGCCCGACCCCCACCAATACTGAGCGTCCGGGCTGTCCAGGCGCTGGTCGGAAACCATCAGCAGGACGGACGGCAGGATTTTTTTCCCCAGGGCGATGCCGGCATTGGTAAGCTGTTTCTGGATGGCTGCGGAAGAGATACCGGCCTGAACCATGACGCGATAAAAACCGCTGCCCCTGGATTCCGCAAGCACCTTATAGCCCTGAACAAACTGGTTGACATTAACGTAAAAAAGCTCGGTGATCGCGGAAAAATTCGCCGCGGCGGTTTCAGCGGAAATCTGCTCAAGAATCGCCCGGTCTACCGCAGCCGCAAGTCCCAGGGAAATCGCGGCTTCCCGGGCATCAACGATTTTTTCGCCCTGAATTTTAACGGTGCCGACGGCCTCAAAGGTTTTCAGCGGCTCTTCCGCCGCAACTGAAGTCTGCCGGACCATCAGGCCGCACAGCAGCATTGCCAGCCAAAAACAGTTTGTTTTTGTTCGCATCATCGCCTCCATCAGCTTTTACGTTTCAGCGCATAATCGGCCACATCCATCAGGATCTCCCTTGGAACCGAAGGCTCGAACCGCGCGATGGCGGTCTTGGCCGACTCAATATGGGCGTTGGCCTTTTGCCAGGTGTAGTCGATGCCGCCATGGGCTTTAAGATACGAAACCAATTCCTGGAACTCCGGAACCGAGAATTCCGGATTGGCGATAATGGCTTCCATGCGGCGGCGGTCTTTGGCACCCGCGGCATTGAGGGCATAAATCACCGGAAGGGTCATCTTGCCTTCCTTGAGATCGGCACCGACCGTCTTTCCCAGGGCCAGGCTGTCTTCGGTATAGTCCAGAAGATCGTCCGCCATCTGAAACGCCATTCCCAGATGAAACCCGTAGTCGGCAAGCGCAATCTCCCAGCCTTGCGGGGCATCGGCAATCAGGGCACTAACCCTGCAGGCGCCCTGAAACAGCACCGCGGTTTTTCGGCGGATCACCTCCAGATATTCAGCCTCGGAAAGGTGAATATCCCCCTTTCGCATGAGCTGATGGATTTCACCCTGAGCCATGTTATCGGTGATTTCCGAAATGGTGCGGATGATCCGGATATTGCCGGTTTCAGCGGCAATGGCAAGGGACCTGGCCAGAAGAAAATCTCCGGTGAGCACGGCCGCGGCGCCTCCCCAAAGGCTGTGGGCCGCGGGCTTTCCCCGTCGCATGAGAGCCCCGTCCACCACGTCGTCATGCAGGAGGGTGGCTGCGTGAAGGTATTCGAAGATGATGGAAAAAGTCTTGTCATAACCGCCCTGGTAGTGACAGATCTTGGCGCAGAGCACCATGAGCAGGGGGCGCAGGCGCTTTCCCCCGCTGAAGAGTATGTGGCCGGCAATGGTTGAAACCAGCTCGACATTGGGCTTGAGGTTTTCGACCAGTGCAACTTCGATCTCGGCCAGATCGGTTTTGACCATATCCAGGATACGGGTTTTCAATTCATTCATGAGGAACCCCAATCAAATCATATTCCAGCGTATCGGTAATGCGAACCCGGATGACATCCCCGATCTCCTGGTGATCCGCATGGATGATGGTAACGCCATCCACTTCGGGCGCCTGAAAACGGGTTCGGCCCATATATACCCCTTTTTCCGGGGTGGATTCAACAAGAACCGGGATTATTTTTTCCAGATAGCTCCGGTTGTTTTCAGCGGAGATCTTTTTCTGGGCGGCCATCAACCGGTTGTGGCGGCGCCTGGCCACGGCGGCCGGAACCGGGTTCGGCAGGTGGTGGGACGGCAGATCATCCGCATCCGAATACATAAACACCCCGAGATGATCGAACCGGATTTCCTTGACAAAGGAGAGTAAAAGGTCAAAATCCGCATCCGTTTCACCCGGAAATCCCACGATCACCGTGGTGCGAAGGCAGGCCTCCGGAACAGCATCCCGGATGTTTTCAAAGAGCCGGAACAGATCCTTTCTTCCGTAATGCCGACCCATGCGTTTTAACACGCCGTCAGCGGCATGCTGAACCGGAATGTCAAAATAAGGACAGATCACGGGATGATCCGCGACCGTTCGAATTACCGCATCGGTGATGCTTTCCGGATGTCCGTACAGAAAACGGATCCAGATATCGTAAGGTATCCGGGACAGGCGATCCAGAAGAAGCGATAAATTGGCGGAATCCCCAAGATCCTGTCCGTATGCCGTGGTATCCTGCGATACCAGCGTCAGCTCCCTGACCCCGGAAGCTGCAAGTTTTTCGGCTTCGGCCGCGATATCGTCCATGGGCCTGCTTTTTTGCCTGCCCCGGAGCCTTGGGATGATGCAATAGGTGCAGTGACGGTCGCACCCTTCGGCAATTTTCAGGTAGGCAGCGGGCCCAGTCGTCAATTCCCGGGGAACGCCGGCGTTTTCCACAATGATCCCATCGGGGTCCGGGAGCATGCAGGCCGAAAGCATCGGGCCGTCCTGAACCGCTTCGATGATCCGGTCAAAGGCGCCCGTCCCCAGAAATACATCCACTTCCGGAAGGGCCGAGACAATGTCCTCGCGATAGCGCTCCGGAAGGCATCCGGTGACGATCAGCCGGCTGCAGGACCCGCTTTTTTTGTATGCGGCCAGGGCCAGGATGGTATCGATGGATTCATTGGCCGCTGCCTCGATAAAGCTGCACGTATTGACAATGATGACGTCCGCATCTTCCGGGTCCGGAACCGGAACGCAGCCGGCCTCCCGCAGCTTTCCCGTCATGACCTCGCTGTCCACAAGATTCCGGGCGCAGCCCAGGCTGACCAGATGAATGTTCATGGTGTGATCCCGAATTCTTTGAACAGAGGATAACAAGTGATCAACATATCCTTGGTAGCTGCTCCCCGGTCAGCATGTCCACGATACGGGTTCCGCCGATGCGCGTTTGCAGGATCACCCTGCACGCCGGCGCTTCCACAACCTCGCCGATAATGCAGGCATCCTTTCCCAGGGGATCCGCGCAAAGCACCGCCAGCACCGCATCCGCATGATCCGGGGAAACAAAGGCAACCAGCTTTCCCTCATTGGCGATATAGAGCGGGTCAAAGCCCAAAAGTTCGCAAAGCGCCGCAACATCCGGCTTGACGGGAATCCGCTCATCGAAAATACGGATTCCCACGTTGGATTGACCGGCGATCTCGTTTAACGTCGTTCCCAGCCCGCCCCGTGTCGGATCCCGCAGCACATGAATATCCCGGTCAACGGAGAGCATCCGGTGGACCAGGTGATTCAGCGCGGCCGTGTCACTGACCACCGGAGAATCAAAGCGCATGCCCTCGCGGCTCGTCAAAATGGCGATGCCGTGATCCGCAAGCGTGCCGCTCAAAAGAATCTTGTCCCCCGGCCTTGCCCGGTGGCCGGATATCTCGACGCCGTCCGGAATGCGGCCGATGCCGGAGGTGTTGATAAAAATCTTGTCCGCGGCGCCCCGGGGAACCACCTTGGTATCTCCTGTCACCACCAAAACCCCGGCATTTTGAGCGGCAAGCCCCATCCGGCGGAGAATCACATCCAGGTCCGCGGCCGGAAACCCTTCTTCGATGATCAGGCCGACACTTAAAAACAAGGGGATCGCCCCGCACATGGCCAGATCATTCACGGTGCCGTTGACAGCCAGGTCCCCGATGTTGCCTCCGGGGAAAAAAACGGGGTCCACCACATAACTGTCGGTTGAAAACGCCAGCCGCTCATCTCCGATCTTGAACTCGGCGCCGTCATTCAACCTGGCCAGGATGGGATTGTCAAAGGCGGGCAGCATCATTTCCGCAATCATGGCATGGGAGATTTTCCCGCCGCTGCCATGATCCAGAAGGATTTTATCGTTTTTCTTCATATCTGATTCTTTCAAAATAAACGGCCATGAATTGTCCGACCCTCATGTACCGACATGAAAATAATAGCTTCCCCCTTTGGAATAGAGGGACTGAGGGGGATTTTTCCGCAAGATAGTCGTTTAAAATCCCCCCTGGCCCCCCTTTTCAAAGGGGGGAAATATTGTGGTGAGGATTTTAGAAGACTGACGTTTTTTTCCTTATGATTCAGAGTAGTACCGGTAATAGGCGGCGCAGGTTCCCTCGCTGGAAACCATGCAGGGGCCCACCGGATTGACCGGGGTGCACCGCTTTTTATAAAGCGCGCATTCCGGAGGGATTTTAATGCCCTTTAATATATCGCCGCAGGCACACCCTTTGGGAATGACCGGTTCGGGGACCCGGATATCGAGCTGAACGGCGGCATCGGCAAGGGCATATTCCCGCCGGATTTTCAGTCCGCTGCCGGGAATCACTCCGATTCCCCGCCAGGCCGCGTCCACGGGCTCAAAAACCGCGTTCATGACCGAAACGGCTTTCGGGTTTCCTTCCGGGGTGACGGCCCGGGGATAGGCATTATCGATTTCCGGTTTTCCGGCATGGATCTGTGAAACCAGCGAATAAACCGCCTGAAGAATGTCGGCCGGCTCGAATCCGGCAACCACGCAGGGCATATGATGGGCGGTTTTCAAAAACGCATAGGCGTTTGATCCCAGGATTACAGAAACATGGCCGGGAAGTATGAATCCGTCGATGTGAACATCCGGGGCCGTCACCAGGGCCTCGAGTGCGGGCGGAACTGTTTTGTGGGCGGAATAGACCAGATAATTGGTCAGTCCCGCCGTCTTTGCGGTTAAAACGGTCGCGGCAATGGTCGGGGCCGTGGTTTCAAACCCCACGCCCAGAAAGACCACCCGCCTGTCCGGATGCTGCCTTGCGATGTCCAGGGCATCCATTGCCGAGTAGACCACGCGGATATCCCGGCCGGAGGCCCGCTCGGCCTGAAGCGAGGACTCGGTGCCCGGAACCCGGATCAAGTCGCCGAAGGTTGCCACAATCACCTTGTCCATCCGGGAAATGGCGATGAAGGCATCGATATCGCTCTGATCGGTAACGCAGACCGGGCATCCCGGACCCGATACCAGCGAAATGCCGGCGGGCAGAACGGATCGGATGCCGCTTCGGAAAATGGATACCGTATGGGTGCCGCAAACCTCCATGAGCCGGACCGGTTTGGAATGGATGCGATGAATGCGTTCGATCAGGCGCCGGGCCAGTTCCGGGTCCCGGTACTCTTCAAGATGCTTGATACTCATATGCCCTCTCCTCTCCCACGTTCACTCCGACTTTCAGCGGCACACACCGCCTGGCCCAGGGAAATGCCGCCGTCATTGGCCGGAACCAGCGCGTGGGAAAAAACCTCGAACCGGTCCGCCGAAAGCTCTTGAATCAGGCCCTTCAACAGCAATGCGTTCTGGAAAACCCCGCCGCTCAGCACCACACGGCTCAATCCGCTGTCCCGTCGAATCGCCCGGCAGAGTGCGGCCGCCATGCCGATGACGGTCCGGTGAAACCGGGCGCTGATCACCGCCGGTGAAACGCGTTTTTCAAAATCTTGAACCACCCCCCGGATGATCGGATCGGGAAGGATGCGATAGCCGTCCCCCGACGCCCAATCGGACGCCCATTCAAAAGGATAGGTCCCCGCTTCCTTGTCGTCCGCCAGCATTTCAAGCTCCAGGGCCGCCTGCCCTTCATAGGCGACCGTATAGCGGATGCCGATCATTGCGGCAATGGCATCAAACAGCCGTCCCATACTGGAAGTCCGGGGACAGTTGACGCCCTTGACCATCATGTCCTGAACAAAGGCAAGTTTTTTCACATCCATTTCCCGCATCAGGGGAAGGTCAAGATCCATCATGTTCTCGCCGAAAACCGCATGCAGGTGGCTTGCGGCCATCCGCCAGGGTTCCCTAATGGCGGCGGCCCCGCCCGGCAGGGGAACATAGGCCAGGTGACCGGCCCTTTCAAAGCCGGTTTCATCGGCGATCAGAAACTCGCCGCCCCATATGGCCCCATCGGTCCCGTAGCCGGTACCGTCAAATGCCAGGCCGATCAGCTTTCCCTGCAACCTGTTTTCGGCCATGCAGCTCACGATATGGGCGTGATGGTGCTGGACCTGAATAAGGTCCATGCCGGCCTGATGCTCCAGGGCATAGCGGGTGCTGAGATAATCGGGATGCAGGTCGCAGGCCAGAACCCGCGGCGTGATATCCAGAATCCGCTTCATGTGCGCGATGGTCATGGAAAAAAAATCGTAAGTCGCCGAATTTTCTAAATCCCCGATGTGCTGACTCAGAAACGCGCGATTGCCGGAGGTCAGACAGACCGTGTTTTTGAGTTCCGCACCGCAGGCCAGCACCGGCAGCAGGGGCCGGCGGAGAAAAACAGGGACCGGAACAATTCCCCGGGACCTGCGAATCACCCGGTCCGCGCCCGCAACATGCCTGACCAGGGAATCGTCGCTGCGAAGATAAATCTGGCGATCATGGACCAGAAAACAGTCGGCCATTCCGGAAAGCCTGTCGAACGCATCGGCATTGTCAATGGCAATGGGCTCCTCGCTCATGTTTCCGCTGGTCATCACAAGGGCCGTAACTCCCTGGTCCAGCAGCAGATAATGCAGCGGGGTATAGGGGAGCATCGCACCGATATAGGCATTCCGGGGAGAGACGGCATCCGAGAGCAGGCAGGGCTCTTTTTTCCGGAGAAGCACGATCGGACGCCTGAATGATGTCAGAAGGGCTTTTTCTTCGGGTGCGACATGCGCAAATTCGCAAATCCTTTCCAGACTCGGGGACATCACGGCAAGCGGTTTTTCCTCGCGGTGTTTCCGGTACCTGAGCCGCTCCACCGCAGGGGTATTCCGGGCATCGACCGACAGATGGAAACCGCCCAGTCCCTTTACGGCCAGGATTTTCCCTTCTTTCAAGTACCGGCCGGCCCGTTCGATCGGATCATTACAGGATATCAGCGTGCCATCGGGGCCATGAAGGGACACCCGGGGGCCGCAAACCGGACAGGCATTCGGCTGGGCATGGAATCTGCGGTTTTTCGGATCATCATATTCGGACCGGCATGGCTCGCACATCTCAAAATGCTTCATCGACGTATTGCATCGGTCGTAAGGGATATCCGCAATGATCGTATAGCGGGGCCCGCAGTTGGTGCAATTAATGAACGGATAGCGAAATCTCCGGTCCGCGGGATCAAAGAGTTCTTTCAGGCAGTCCTTGCAAACCGATACATCCGGAGAGATCAGGGTAGAGCGCGCCAGACCGGCAATGCTGGGAAGAATCGAAAAATCGTCAAGCCCCCTGACCGTATCCGGGACTTCGGCAATGTCCGTGATATGGGCCAGGGGTGGCAGATCAACGGACAGGCTCCTGCGGAACCGATCGACATTTTCACGGCTGCCTTCAACATGGATGGAAACGCCGCAAGAAGTATTGGCGATTTCCCCCTTGAGCTGATGAGAGCGGGCCAGTTGATGGATATGGGGTCTGAAGCCGACACCCTGAACGATTCCGTCAACATACAGCTTTCGTGCAACGATTTCTGGCATCATATCAAAGCCCAAAAGGCTGGAAGAAAAGTTCAGAGCCGTCAACCTCTTCAGCGCCGGGCTTCCTTAACAGTCGGAACGCGGGTCCGTCTGCATGGCAATCGCAAGGGACTCTCTTAAAACAGTGAGGGATTCAAGGGCGAACTTCTCGTCAATCTTGTGAATGGCAAAACCGGCATGAACAATGACGTAATCGCCTACCTGGGGATCTTCGATCAGCAGCAGACTGGTTTTTCGCTGAACCCCGTCCACATCGATCGTGGCCATTCCGTTTTCATCAATGTGGGTAATCTTCGAGGGGATTGCAAGGCACACGGGCTTGACTCCTTTTTTGACAGCAAACGCCAAGATGTTCCAGCTCGGAAAGAACCATCGCCATCACAGGCTCCACCTGGCGCAGGACCACGGGCGACAGTTCGATGCTGAGGGTGTCGATGTCCTCGGGCTCGACCCCGACGATAACCGTTTCCGGCACCTTGTCAAGGGCCTGGCACAGGGTCAGGGCTTCGAGAAAATCGATCTGGTGAAGGGAATTCTTGGCACGGATGCGGTCGGGAATCTGGCTCTTTTCCAGGCGGTAAACATCCCCGGGCGCCCCCTTGTGCCGAATGGCATCCACCACGATCAGATAATCGGCCTCGGACATCACACCCAGCAGATTAACGCCCAGAACACCGCCATCGATCAGGGACACATGATCGGGAAAATCATACTGGGCCTGGAGTTTTTGAACCACGCGGACGCCGAAGCCCTCGTCCCGGAACAGGATGCAGCCGATTCCAAGGACCATGATATGCGGAGGATTCATCAGTTCCCTGTTGTTTCTTTATAAAAAAACCCGATCCAAAAGATCGGGTTCTTGTTGGGATCGAAATGGCGGAGAGAGAGGGATTCGAACCCTCGGTAGAGGTTTCCCCCTACACACGCTTAGCAGGCGCGCGCCTTCAGCCTACTCGGCCATCTCTCCGTTGGGTGATTCACTGCTATAGACTCGATCAATCAAGAGGGAACACCTCCCGCCGATTCTACTGGCGGAGGGAGTAGGATTCGAACCCACGGAGCTGTTACACTCAACGGTTTTCAAGACCGCCGCTTTAAACCACTCAGCCATCCCTCCATTATCGAATCGATGTTTTCTATCATTTCACCGCTTCACGGTCAATGATTTTATTCTCATGTCGTTAAAATGTCAGAGTGCGACACGGGACGGATGTTTATCAAACACCAGGTGATCGTTTTCAACCCTTGCCTCGATCCGGCTGCCGTCCGGTATTTCTCCTTTCAGGATCTCCATGGAAAGCGGATTCTCCAGATATTTCTGAATCGCCCGCTTCAGGGGTCTGGCGCCGTATATCGGGTCATATCCTTTGTCCACGATCAGGTTCCGGGCGCTTTCCGAAATACTCAGGGTAATGCGGCGTTCCGCCAGCCGCTCTTCCAGCCGCCGGGTCTGAAGCATCACGATGTTTCGAATCTGATCCTGCGACAGGTTCCGGAAAATGATGGTTTCATCGATCCGGTTCAAAAACTCGGGCTTGAAACCGGCCCGCAGGGCCTCGGTGACCCGGCGCTCCATTTCATCCCGCCGCGATTCGCCAAGCTCCTGAATCCACTGACTGCCGATATTGGATGTCATGATGATCAGGGTGTTTTTAAAGTCAACGGTCCTGCCCTGCCCGTCCGTCATTCTGCCGTCATCCAGAATCTGCAGCAGCACGTTGAACACTTCCGGGTGCGCTTTTTCAATTTCATCAAAGAGCACGACCGAATAGGGCCTTCTTCGCACCGCTTCGGTCAGATATCCGCCCTCGTCATATCCCACATAACCCGGAGGCGCGCCGATCAGCCTGGAAACCGAATGTTTTTCCATGTATTCCGACATATCTATCCGCACCATGGCCTGATCGCTGTCGAAAATGAATTCCGCCAGAGCCTTGGCAAGCTCGGTTTTCCCAACGCCCGTGGGGCCCATGAAAATAAAGGAGCCGATCGGCCGGTTGGGATCCTGAAGTCCGGATCTGGCGCGCCTTACGGCGTTTGAAACAGCTTCGATGGCCTCTTGCTGCCCGACCACCCGCAGGCTGAGCCGATCCTCCATGTACACGAGCTTTTCCCGCTCGCCTTCCAGCATTCTGCTGACCGGTATTCCGGTCCACCGGGACACGACCTCGGCAATGTCTTCATCATCGACTTCTTCCTTGAGCATCTTGCTGCGCTCCTGAAGCCGGGCCAGGTTTTCATTGGCCGCATTCAATCGCCGCGAAAGGTCCACGGCTTTCCCGTACCGGATTTCGGCCACCCGGGCCAGATTTCCGTCCCGCTGGGCCTGCTGTTCCTCGGTACCCAGAAGTTCCTGCTCCTCCTTGATTTTTCGAATGGTTTGAATGAGATCCTTTTCATTCTGCCAGTGGGCCTTCATGGTCAGGATCTCTTCCTTCATCTGGCTCAAATCCGCTTCCAGCTTTGCCAGACGCTCCCTGGAAACGGCATCGGTTTCCTTTTTCAAGGCTTCCCGTTCGATTTCGAGCTGGGTGATCTTTCGCTGGATTTCATCGATTTCCGTGGGCATGCTGTCGATTTCGATGCGAAGCTTGGAGGCGCATTCATCCATCAGGTCGATGGCCTTGTCCGGCAGAAACCGATCGGAAATATACCGGTGGGACAGGGTTACAGCGGACACGATGGCCGAATCCTTGATCCGGACCCCATGATGCACCTCGTATTTTTCCTTGAGCCCCCGGAGAATGGCAATGGAGTCTTCAACCGAAGGCTCCTTGACCAGAACCGGCTGAAACCGTCTTTCCAGGGCCGCATCCTTTTCAATGTACTTTCGGTATTCGTTCAGGGTGGTGGCCCCGACACACCGCAGGGTTCCCCGGGCAAGGGCCGGTTTGAGCATGTTGGAAGCGTCCATGGATCCTTCGGCGGCCCCTGCCCCGACCAGGGTATGCAGCTCATCGATAAAAAGGATGACCTCGCCCTGAGCAGCCTCGACTTCCTTCAGCACCGCTTTCAGGCGGTCTTCGAATTCCCCGCGGTATTTGGCGCCGGCTATGAGCGCGCCCATATCCAGAGACACCAGCCTTCGGTTTTTCAGGGTTTCGGACACATCACCGGCCACGATTCTCTGGGCAAGGCCCTCGATGATGGCGGTTTTCCCCACGCCCGGCTCTCCGATCAGCACCGGATTGTTTTTGGTGCGCCGGGACAGGACCTGAACCACCCGGCGGATTTCATCGTCCCTGCCGATAACCGGATCCAGCTTCCCGAGCCTTGCCAGATCCGTTAAATTCCGGCTGAATTTTTCAAGTGCCTGGTATTTTTCTTCCGGGTTGGGATCGGTAATCCGCTGACATCCCCGAATGTCCATCAGCACCTTGAGAATGGCTTCACGGGTAATGCCGTTTCGGCCCAGAATTCTTTTCGCATCCCCGGTCTTTTCATCGGATACGGCCAGCAGGATATGTTCGATGCTGACGTACTGATCCTTCATCTTGTCGGATTCGGCAAAGGCGGCATCCAGAACCGATTTTGTCCGCTGGGAAATATACACTTCCGCGGCCCCGGTGATTCTGGGGAACCGGTTCATGGCCAGTATCAGCTCCTGGCCGACGCTTGCCGGGGATACCCCCAGTTTTCGCAGAATGGATGAAGTGATTCCCTCGGGTTCGGCCAGCATGGCGCTTAAAAGATGTTCCGGCTCAATCTGCTGGTTATTCTGACGGGACGCCAGAGACTGGGCATTTTGAATGAGTTCCTGAGATTTCACCGTAAATTTATCAAACCGCATGTTTCCTCCTTATTAAAACAATCGGCACCATCATTGAATATAACGTTTTAATAATAAACACTTGCGGATTGATGTCAATTTATGTGAAAGAAGATCGGATATTTAACGGCAATCCTTTTTCTTTGAGTTATCGGCCGGTCTTTGATAGCATGGGCAATCGGTGAAATAACAGGCATACGGCAACAACCGATTTCAACCCATTTTTTTCATTATCCGGACGCTACTCCATGTCTAAATCGCTTTATCAAAAAGTCGGTATCGCATCTCTGATTCTCATGGCTTCGGTGTTTTTAAGCCGTGTCATCGGCCTGTTCAGGGAAATGGCCATTGCGTATGCCGGCGGGGCCAGAGGCGATGTGGATGCCTACCAGATCGCGTTCGTCATTCCGGAGATCCTCAATTCCATCGTTGCCAGCGGCTTTTTATCGGTCACCTTCATTCCGATTTTCTCCGGTTATCTTGCAGCCGATCGCGAAGAAGAGGGCTGGAAGGTTTTTTCGCTTGTTTTAAACAGCTTCGGCAGCCTGCTGATTCTGTTTATCGGCATTTCCATTTTTTTTGCCCCGGAGCTGATGACATGGATCGCTCCGGGGATAAAGGATCCGATCCTGCTGGCCAAAGCCGTCCGAATGACCCGGATCATCCTGCCGGCCCAGTTTTTCTTTTTTACAGGCGGCATGTTTACCGCCGTCCAGTTTGCCAAGGAAGCGTTTACCCTTCCGGCCCTCGCACCGCTGATTTACAATATCGGCATCATTGCCGGCGGCATGGCGCTGGGTCCTGTCCTGAAGATGGAGGGCTTTTCCTGGGGCGTTCTGGCCGGCTCTTTTCTCGGCAATTTTGCCGTTCAGTACCGGGGCGCCCTGAAAGTGGGCATGAAATATTCTCCTGATATCGGCTTTACCCATCCGGATTTTATTGCCTACATTCGATTGACCCTTCCGCTGATGCTGGGCCTGACCATGTCGTTTTCAACGGAATTTTTCCTGAAGTTTTTTGGCTCTTACTTACCCGAAGGCAGCATTGCGTGCCTGAACTACGGTCTTCGCATCATGTTTATTCTGGTCGGTCTTCTGGGACAGGCGGTTGGAATCGCCTCTTTCCCGTATCTTGCCAGACTGGCCGCGGAAAATCAGATTCCGGAGATGAACCGCCTGCTTAACCGAACTTTGAAATACCTGTCGGTGATCATCCCTTTTTCGATGCTGTTCATGGTTCTTCGACATGAAATGGTGGCGATTCTGTTTGAAAGGGGGCGCTTTGATGCGGCGGCCACAACGCAGACAGCCGGCATTCTGGTATATTTGATGATGGGCGCCTTTGCCTTTGCCGCCCAAACAATTGTGGTCAGGGGATATTATGCCATGCAAAACACCATTTTCCCGGCCATTTACAGTACGATCGGAGTTCTGATCAGCGTACCGTTCTACATTCTCGGCATGAAGCTCATGGGTGCCGCAGGCGTGGCGCTGGCAATATCCGTCTCGGCCATTTTACAGGTCATCCTTCTCTACACGCTCTGGAATCGCAGAAGCCATAACCCGGAGTGCCGGGAAGTGTATCGGGGATACGCCAAAATGCTGCTTCTGAGTATCCCCGCGGGACTGATTCTGGAAGGACTTCGAATGGCACTGGCCCGATGGACCGGCGGGATGGCTCTTGCCGGCAGCCTGCTGATTGCCTGCGGAATCGGGCTGGTTTTTCTGGCGCTGCTCCTTGCCGCCGGGTACCTGTTCAAAATCCGGGAAATTACGGAAACCCTCGGCCGTCTCTTTCAAAAAGCAATTTGACAGAACAGCGCCTTTTCCATTATCATTCATATCGAAAATACCGAATGCATATTTCGATGGCGAAATTCGGAAACATGCACGCAACAACAGCCAATGAAATCGGAAGGCCGGTGATTCGGAATGACCGCAGCGTCCTTATCCCTTTTATCCACTAATCCCAAACGCCTCGATTCCCATGCCCGAAAAACCTGAAAGATGGCTGACCCTGGCAGCATGGTTGATGGTCCCGCCCCTGTTCGGCATACTGTCCGTCATGCTGGGCCAGGACGCCAACTGGGATCTTCGGAATTATCACTTCTACAACCCCTATTCATTCCTATACAACAGAATGGATTTCGATGTCCTGCCCAGCCAGGTCGCCAATTTCTACAATCCGCTGCTTTATGTTCCCTTTTACTACGCCGTCAGCCTCCTGCCTCCCAAGGGGGTGGGATTTTTACTGGGCTGGGTCCAGGGCTTGAATTTTCCCTTGCTGCTGGCAATCGCCAGGCTGGTGATTCCCGCAACCATTGAGGGTGAGAATTCCCCCTGGAAGCAGGGCGCAATCTGTTTCGGCATTTCGCTGATCGGAATGCTGGGCGCCGCCAATATTTCCGAAATGGGAACCATGTTCAGCGACAACCTTCTCAGTCTGCTGATCCTGTCTTCCCTTTGGATCGTTTTGTCCGCAATGCGGCATTTGTTAGTATCCGGTTGGCGAAAGAAACTTGCCGTCGTGATCGGTGCCGGATTTCTGGCCGGCTCTGCCATCGGTTTTAAACAGCCGGCCGCCATCTACGCCATTGGGCTGTGCGCGGCATTCTTTGTCCTGAAGGCGCCTTTCATGCACCGGTTTTTTCTGTCATTTTTTTACGGCATCGGTGTACTTTCCGGCATTGCCGCAACCGGCGGATACTGGCTCTATGAAATGTGGACAAGGTTTAAAAACCCCCTCTTTCCGTACTTCAACCTCCTGTTCCAGTCTCCGATGGCCACCATCGGAGACTATCGGGATACGCAGTATCTTCCGGACAACATCGGTGAAGCCCTGATATCTCCTTTTTTTTTCGGGTTTGCGCCCTATGAATTTTCCGAAGTGGCATTCCGGGATCTGCGCATTCCCATTCTCTATATACTGCTGCTGGCGCTGCTGGTGCATCGATTTGTCGATGGTGTTTCGCTTCGGCCGGAGCAGCGGGAAACCCGAACCGATCCGGTTTTCGACTCCTCGATCCGGTTTCTGCTGGCATCCGGTGTCCTTTCCTACCTGACATGGGTGAAAATGTTTGCCATTTTTCGATATGCCCTGGTCATTGAACTGCTGGCCCCCCTTGGAATCTGGCTGCTTCTGGACCGGATGATCAGCGGCCGCTTTGCAAAATACACGGCGGCAGGGGCATGCCTGATCTTGATTCTGGCCACCCTGAGCCCCGCCGACTGGGGCCGGGTGTCCTGGGGAGAGGATTATTTCGGCGCAAAACTGCCCGTCATTGAAAAACCGGAAGACACCCTGGTCATCATGGCCGGAAATGACCCCTGCGCCTACCTGATCCCCTTGTTTCCCAAAGCCGTTCGATTTGTCCGCATCCAGAGTTATTTCACCGGGCCGTCCAGCCATCCCAATGGTTATGACCACCTGATGGCGCGTATTATTTCCGGACACACCGGCTCCATGTATGTGCTTTACCGGTCTTATGAAAAAATCGGCGTCATCTCGGCGCTTGACGCTTACGGGCTGGACCTCGAAAGCGATTCCTGCCGGGTTTTCAAACCGCATATCGAATCCAATGTGGCATATCCGCTTTATTTTTGCGCAGTATCCAAAAGGCACGACCATGAATGAAAAAAACGACTCGACCAGCTATCGGGTGGCGGTTCTGATTCCCTGTTTCAATGAAGAAAAGGCCATTGGAAAAGTGGTGGAAGATTTTCAAAAGGCGCTTCCCGATGCCGGAATTTACGTCTACGACAACCGATCCACGGACCGGACCGTTGAAATAGCAACCGCGGCCGGAGCCATTGTCCGGGATGAAACCCGTCCCGGCAAAGGCAGTGTGGTCCGGCGAATGTTTGCGGACATCGAAGCGGATATCTATGTCCTGGCGGACGGAGACGATACCTATCACGCCCCCAGCGCACCCATCATGATCCAAAAACTCATCGCGGAACATCTCGACATGGTGGTCGGCACAAGGCTCAGCGATTATTCGGTGAATGCCTTCCGCCCGGGACACCGGTTCGGCAATGACCTGTTGACCGGATTTCTCGGCATGCTGTTCGGCAGAAGCTGCACGGACATTCTTTCCGGCTATCGGGTGTTTTCCAGAAGATTTGTCAAATCCTTTCCGGCGGTTTCCAAGGGATTTGAAACCGAATCGGAGCTAATGGTTCATGCCCTTGAAATGCGAATGCCCATCGGAGAAATGACCACCCCGTATCAAACCCGGCCCGAAAACTCGGTCAGCAAACTCAGGACCTACCGGGACGGCATGCGTATCCTTTTCATGATTCTCGTCATGTTCAAGGAAGAACGGCCCCTGACATTTTTTTCCCTTGTATTTGGTTTTCTGTCCGTGATATCGCTGGCACTGGCATATCCGGTTCTGATTACTTATTTGCATACCGGTCTGGTGCCCCGCTTTCCGACAGCCATTCTTTCAACCGGGATTATGATTCTGGCATTTCTCAGCCTGACTTGCGGATTTATCCTGGACACGGTAACACGCGGAAGACGGGAACTGAAACGATTGATTTATCTGTCCATCCCAGCCGTGGGTGAACAGGCTCTTCTGGGCAAATAAACAAAAAAATAACTAAAACACCTTGTCCGAAGCTTTTTTGAGGCGATCTTCACGTTGACGGGCTTCTTCTTTTTCAATATTCAGAAGCTCTTTAAGGCTGTTTACATAATAGATCATGATGTGATATTCAGGATTCCCATATCGGTCACTCTTAATTGAAACCAGTAATAAATCGTTATTTTTTCTCCAGAAACTGGCTTTGGTTGGCGATTTCAGGCCCTGAATCTCTTCCGGAGGGCCATACTTCTGGTGAAGCGCATCGATGATCTCGGCGCCATCATGAGAAACAATAATGCTGAAGTACAGGGGTCTCTGGGAGTAACCCGAAAATACCACCTCAACATATTTGAAGGGAACATCCACTTTCTGGGAATACCGGTACATCAGCTTGACGGCATTATGCTCGATACGTTCCCGGGGGGGATAATTCAACTGAAGGTTCAGCGCGTAAAGTTCCGGAAAAAATGTTTGTAAAAACTCCGGGCTGTTGACGGATAAATCAATCTGGCTGCGGTAGGCAATCGCATCGGATCCCAGATGGTCGCTTAAGTCGCTTCGGATGGTACCGCTGAATCGGGTGTTGGCCCCGAGATCAAAAAAAGTAAAACTTTCAGGCAGTTCTTTGACAAGCTGACTGCTTATTAAAGATGACGGGCGGAGTTTTTTTTCCATGATCACCCCACCCAGTATTGCCAGAAGAAGAACAACTGAAAGCCCTGCAACCCATTTATTGAGTTTCGGTATCGACATAACGTTCCAAACTCCTTGACGCTTCTGATTTCCGGATACCCATTCCCGGCACCTGTTATTGCTTCTCATACAGCAAGTTGTCGCGAAAATCAAAAAAGATAAATTGATTTCATTATCCTGTTGATATATGAACCTGAAACCATGTTAAGCTCTTCGTGGGACAACCTCAAACAAAAAAGGAAAAAAAGATGAAAAAAGATGAATTGATTCAGCAGATGGCAGAAGGGGCCGGCATTACCAAGATCCAGGCGGCGAAAGCATTAAACTCGATTGTTGAGGGAATTTCCGGCGCACTCAAGGAAAAAGACGGCAAAATCACCCTGATCGGCTTTGGCACATTTTTAAAAGTTCACCGAAAAGCAAGACAGGGCGTCAATCCGGCAACCGGCGCCAAAATCCAGATCAAGGCCACCGACGTGGTCCGGTTCAAAGCGGGAAAAACCCTTAAAGATACCGTAGCATAAGTAAATTGCGTTGTTGCCGTCACGGGAGGGCAGGCAGTCGCATCCTGTCTGCCTTCTGCCTGATACACGATACCATCGCCAGGAGGATGGAATGATTTTTGAAAAACCGGGCGCTTCCAACACGGATCAGACCCTGGCCGCTGCCTTCCAGCGGGGAAAACAACTGGGTTTGCATGAAGTGGTCGTCAGCTCGACATCGGGAGCAACCGCATACAAGGCATTGGATGTATTTGCCGGCTTTTGTCTGACTGTTGTGACCTATCACTGCGGATTCAGGGAACCCTTTAAATCCGTCATGCCGGATGAGGTTAAACGCGATCTGGAAAAAAAAGGCGCCAGGGTGGTTTCAGCCACCCATGCCCTCTCCGGCGTGGAGCGCTCCATATCCAAAAAATATCAGGGACTGTATCCCGCCCTTCTGATTGCCGACACCTTGAGATTATTCGGGCAGGGAACCAAGGTGGCGGTTGAAATCTCCATCATGGCGGCCGATGCCGGCGCTCTTTCCGGAAATGACATTGTCGCCATCGGCGGCACCGCAAAGGGAGTTGACACGGCACTGATCATCCGGCCGGCCAATCAATCGGACATTTTTGCCGATTTATGCATTCGTGAAATCATCTGCAAACCCCGTTCGCGGGGATGAGAGGGGATTATTGAAAGTTATTGATTTACGCAGCGACACGGTGACCCGTCCGACCCCGGCCATGCGGACGGCAATGGCCGCCGCTGAAGTCGGCGATGATGTTTATGGAGAAGACCCCACGGTCAACCGGCTTCAGGCCATGGCCGCGGAAATGCTTCAAAAAGAAGCCGCCTTGTTTGTTTCCAGCGGCACCCAGGGCAATCTTCTGGGGCTGCTCAGCCACTGCGAGCGCGGTGATGAATACATCGTGGGGCAACAGGCTCATACCTACCGGTATGAAGCGGGCGGCGGTGCGGTTCTGGGAAGCATTCAGCCCCAGCCGCTTGATTTTCTGCCCGATGGAACCCTGGATCTGGACCGGGTGGAGTCGCTGATCAAACCCGATGATATTCATTTTGCGAAAACCCGGCTTCTCTGCCTGGAGAATACCCAAGCCGGCAAGGTACTGCCCATGGACTATCTGGCGCAGGCATTTGCCTTTGCCGCATCCCATGGCCTGGGGCTTCATATGGACGGGGCCAGGATATTCAATGCCGCCGTCAAGCTGAAGATTCCGGTTCATGAGATCGCACGCCATGCCGACACGGTCTCGGTTTGCCTGTCCAAGGGACTTGGCGCGCCCGTCGGATCCATACTCTGCGGTCCGGCCCACCTTATTCAAAAGGCGCTTCGCTGGAGAAAAATGCTGGGCGGCGGCATGCGACAGGCCGGCATTCTGGCGGCAGCGGGGATTGTCGCGCTCACATCCCATGTTGAACGCCTTGCCGAAGACCATGATCATGCGGAGCTCCTGGCACAAAAGCTCTCCGGAATCGCCGGAATTCGAATCGATCCGGACGCGGTTCAGACCAATATGGTGTTTATGGAGGCGCCTGCGCAATCCAGCGCCTTGCTGACATCTTTTTTAAAAGAACGCGGCATCCTGGTCAGCGGAAGAGGCAATTTTCGACTCGTAACCCACTTGGATATCACGGCATCCGATATCCAAAAAGTGACCGATGCGGTCAGGGAATTTTTTATTCGAAATCCTTCGTGATTTTTTACCACCCATTATGACCATCCGATTCATCACGGATCGTATCAGTGATTGTTTCCTGTGAAAAAAAACCAAAAAACGATTTTCGTCTGCCAGTCCTGCGGGTACCAGACGCCGAAATGGATGGGAAAATGCCCGGAATGCGGCGCATGGGAAAGTCTTGTCGAGGAAGGGGATGCATCCACGCAGGTCGGCTCCCGTTTTTCTTCATCGCGGTCCAGGCCCATTCCCATCGATCAGGTGGTATGCGACACCGAAGAACGGCTGCCGAGCGGCATCGGGGAATTTGACCGGGTACTGGGAGGCGGCCTGGTAAAAGGATCCCTGGTTCTGATCGGCGGAGACCCGGGAATCGGCAAATCAACCCTGATGCTTCAAGCCCTGCACTGCTTTGCAGTTCAAGGGCACCGCGTGCTTTACGTATCCGGCGAGGAATCGGTGCGTCAGCTCAGCATGCGCAGCAAACGGCTCTCGACCCTGTCGCCCCATTTTCTCGTGGTTTCCGAGATCGACATCGACATCATCCTCTCTTTGCTGGAATCCGTAAAACCCGATGTCCTGGTGATCGATTCCATCCAGACCATGTATAACAGCGACATTTCCGCAGCCCCGGGAAGCGTCGGCCAGGTTCGCGAAGCCACCCTTCGTCTGATGCTGGCAGCCAAGAAAACCGGCATTCCCATGTTTCTGGTGGGTCATGTCACCAAGGAAGGGGCCATTGCCGGTCCCAGACTTCTGGAACACATGGTGGACACCGTGCTGTATTTTGAAGGGGACAGAAATCATCTGTTCCGCATTCTCCGGGCCGTCAAGAACCGATTCGGCTCGACCAATGAAATCGGCGTGTTTGAAATGCGGGATAAAGGGCTTGAAGAAGTGACCAACCCGTCTGCCATTTTTCTGGCCGAACGGCCCGACCATGCGCCGGGATCCGTGGTCACCGCCAGCATGGAAGGCACCCGTCCCATCCTGATCGAGATTCAGGCCCTTGCCAGCAGCACCAACTGGGGAACCCCCCGAAGAACCATCCTCGGACTGGATTCCAATCGCGTGGCGCTCCTGATGGCCGTCATTGAAAGAAAGCTGGGCATTCACCTGATGGGCCACGACCTGTTCATGAATGTGGCAGGCGGCGTTCGAACGGATGAGCCGGCCGTGGATCTGGGGATTGTCTGCGCCGTGGCATCGAGCTTTCTGGATAAACCCATTGACGACAGCACGGTAGTTGTGGGAGAAGTCGGCCTGACCAGCGAGGTCCGGGCCGTCGGCCAAGTGGATGCACGCATCTCGGAATCCTGCAAGCTGGGGTTTACCCGATGCCTGATCCCTTCCAGCAACCTGAAACGGGCATCAAAAGTCCAGGGAATCGAACTCATCGGAATTCAGTCACTGAAAGAAGCCATGGAGATTCTTTTTTAATGCAAAGCCCCGGGTCCAAAAAAAATCCATGGGAAGATCATTACACCGTAAAGGCCAGAAAAGAGCATTTCCCGGCCCGGTCTGTTTTTAAACTTCAGGAAATTCAGCAAAAAGTCAACCTGATCCAAAAGGGAAACAGGGTCCTGGACCTGGGCTGCTCGCCGGGTTCGTGGCTGATGCTGGCCGCCACCCTCACGGGACCTGCCGGAAGCGTCGTTGGGATCGACCTGAAACCCGTGACCGTTGGGTTGCCTTCCCATGTCCGCGTATTCATCGCCGATATGCTGGCCCTACCCGATGAAATATCCGAAGCCATCGGCAGTCAATTTCATGTGGTCATCAGCGACATGGCGCCTTCAACAACCGGCAACAAGTCCGTTGACGCGGCCAGATCTTTTGACCTTTGCCAGGCGGCACTCACCACCGCGCAAAACAGACTCTTGCCCGGAGGGGCTTTTGTATGTAAAATATTTCAGGGCGAGGATTCCGACGCATTCATTCACCGGGTTAAATCCTTGTTTAACCGGCACCGTATTTTTAAACCCCAGAGCAGCCGAAAGGCCAGCCGGGAAATTTATATCATTGGACTCAATAAACGATAACAACAGGAGTCGGGGATCAGGGGGCGGGAGAAGATCGGTCATCTTCATATGCTTCCGTCTATTGTCCTTTGGCAACTGGCTTTAAGGAGGTTTTTCATGTCAGGTCATAATAAGTGGTCAACCATCAAGCACAAAAAAGGCGCCGCAGACGCCAAAAGGGGTAAAATATTTACCAAGCTGATCAAGGAAATCACCATCGCCGCCCGGATGGGGGGCGGGGACATCGCGGCAAATCCCAGACTGCGAACCGCGGTTCTGGATGCAAAAAGTGAAAACATGCCCAAGGACAATATCGATCGGGCCATTAAAAAAGGCACGGGCGAGCTGGAAGGCGTCAGTTACGAGGAAAGCACTTATGAAGGCTATGGTCCGGGCGGCGCGGCAGTCATCGTGGAATCACTGACCGACAATAAAAACCGGGCCGTGGCTGAAATTCGTCATATCTTCAACAAGTGCGGCGGGAATCTGGGTGAAAACGGATGCGTGGCCTGGATGTTCAATAAAAAAGGTTATATGAGCGTCGATCTCAAGGCCACGACCGAAGACGTGCTTATGGAAATTGCCCTGGAAGCCGGCGCGGAAGATGTCCGGGAAGATAAGGACGGCTTTGAAATCATCACGGCACCCGCGGATTTTGAATCGGTCCGCCAGGCCCTTGAAAAGGCCGCCATTCCTTTCAGCAACGCGGAAGTCACCCTGCTGCCCCAGACCACCCTGACGCTGGAAGGAAAAGAAGCCGAGCAGATGATCCGTCTGATGGATACCCTCGAGGACTGCGATGACGTCCAGAAGGTTCACACCAACGCGGACATATCGGATGAGGTCATGAGCCGGCTGTAAAAAAAGGTTCGGATTTAATTCTCCCTTTGACAAAGGGGGACCAGGGGGGAGTTCCACTGGTTCCCGGGCCGGAGCCTGGGAACCCCCTTCGGATCACCCCGCAATGCCGATCATTCGCCGAACCGCCTCAAGGGCGGGAACACGCACGGACTCCGGAACCTTCACCTGGCCTTCAAGGGTTTCCAGGCTTCTGATCACATCTTCCAGACGAATTTTCTTCATGTCCGGACAGATCATACTCGCCGATGCCGGATAGAACGCTTTATCCGGACAGGTTTTTTGCAAGGCATGCATCAGCCCCATTTCCGTTCCCACAATAAAAGATAAATGCGGTGACGTTTTTGCAAACCGGATCATGCCTGAGGTGCTGAGCACGGCATCGGCCATGTCCAGAACAGCTTTCCGGCATTCGGGATGGGCCATGAACACCGCATCCGGATGCGCATTTCTGGCCGCCTTCACATCTTCCGGCGTCAGACGGTCATGAATCGGGCAATATCCTTCCCAGGCATGAATGGTTTTCGGGGTTTGCGAGGCCGCATAACGGGCCAGATTCCGGTCGGGCGTCATCAGGATCTCCGGCGCGTCCAGACTGCTCACAACAGCCAGCACATTGGCGGAAGTACAGCAGACGGTCGAAATGGCCTTTACCGACGCCGGAGAGTTGACGTAGGTCACGACCGGCATGGGCCCCAGTTCCGCCAGTTTCGATAAAAGCGCCTCCGGCGTAATCATGTCGGCCATGGGGCATCCGGCATCCGGGCGGGGAAGCAGAACGGTTTTTTCAGGGGATAAAATGGATGCGGTCTCGGCCATGAAATGGACCCCGCAGAACACGATGACCGCCGCATCGGTTTCGGAGGCTTTAATGCTCAGCTCCAGGGAATCCCCGCAGAGATCGGCCACTTCCTGAATCTCGGGCGGCTGATAATTGTGGGCCAGCAGAATGGCCCGCCTTTCTTTCAGCAGTCTTCTAATCTTTTCCTTCACAAGCTCCCCTTCTTATGCCATGTTGTATTTAAAAGGTATCAGCCTGAATGCGAACTGGAATTACTTGTCCATTTTAACCACTTCGGTACCCTGAGGAATCGTGAACTTGAACTGGGCGTCATCCAGATTCTGCTCCATTTGAATATTGCTCAGCTCGATGCGGGTCTCGTCTTCATACGAATTATAGGTGACCACCTCGACAATATCAAAGGAATCGTTTGATACCACCAGCAGCACCGATGACAGATCATAGGATTTATCCATGGGAACCAGCTTTAAAACGTATTCCCCGCTGGCATTCTTTTTCTCCAGCGTCATATTAAATGTTTTACGGAGCGACTGGATATTGGAAAGAAAACTGGCGCCCTTGCCGTCTCCAAAAAAAGTAGGGGCACTGCCAATGGTTACCTGATTGTCGGCCGGCCGGTGAATCCAGAGCTGTTTGCCGTCCGTGACGATCTCCTGTTTGTCGGGTTTTTCATAGACCCAGCGCATCATGCCGGGTCTTTTGACCACCATCGAACCGGAGGCGGTTTCCGTAATATCCATGGCCTTCAAAGTAGAGGTCTGAAAAAAACGGGCTGAAAAGCCGGGGGCCGAATACCGGCTTTCCAGACGTTTCAGAATTTCATCCAGGGAAAGCCCCGATGGCTTTACGGAAGATGCCGGAGCCTGAGCCTCGATTTCCTTGGAAAATCCCGACAGGCCGAAAGCCAGGATAACCACCACAGATATAAAAATTAACCGCTTATTTTTCATGAGTCTCCATTCCCGTTTTTATGTGAAAGCAGACGGCGGGCAATCGGTGGAAGGCAGCGGCAGTCTTCCACCACGTATCACCTCCAGGCACAGTTCCCTCTTCTGGCTTTCTTGCCCATCCATTAAGATAAATTCGAATAAAAATATATATTTTATACATTGCGGGCAAAGAATACAAGGAATTTATCAAATCCTGAAGTCAGGCCGGATCTGATCCTGGGGGGAATTTGCGGAAGACAATGATTGAATGGCAAAAGAGTGCGCGGTTCCCGAAATTCCGGGAACCGCGCACTCTTTTGCGTCATGGTTTCAATAAGGCGGCGGCGGGGGATATGTGGAATAGGGCGACAACGGGGCATAACCCGGCGGCGGGGGCGGCAGATAATAGACTCTTCTGGATGCACGAACAACACCCGGCACCTGGTTTCCTTTTGAATACATGCACTGCTGATAGGCGATATCATAGCGCCTCTGGACTTCATACCCGGACGCACGGGCAGGTTCGCTTGCCCCTGCAGCCCCGAGTGCCAGTCCACCCGCGGCACCGATTGCGGCGCCGGCACCGACATGGCCGGATGCCGAGCCGATCGCAGCGCCCAGGCCCGTTCCCAGCAGCGTTCCGATCGCTGCTCCGCTCGCCAGGTTCTGATTGACGGTTTCATTGGCTTGCATTCCCACCTGACGCTCCGCCCATTCCCTGCAAGCGGAATCCTCCATCTGGAATGTTTCAAAGGGCTTGCCTGGCGGCGGCATCACCATGACGCTTGGGCCGGAAGGCATCGTCGCGCATCCGCTCGCTGCGATCACAACCAGAATTATCAAAAATCTACGTATTCCGTTCATTGTTCGTGTCCTTCGCGATCAGTTGGAGGGAGCTGTCTGTGGGTTGGTATTCGGTACCACTTTCATCCATCCGCCCGGACAATTCTGGATGTACGGATGATATCCTTTTGGATCTTCACAGTAGTACCAGTAATAGGGTTCCTCCTGCTGCGGCTGCACATAAACCGGTGCCTCCTGGACAACCACGGGCGGCGGATAATAACCGTAAGGATACAATGGCGGCCCCACCACTATCGGCGCTCCCAAATATACACCGGGACCCCACCACCCTCGGTAATACCCGTGCCAGTGGGCCTGCGCGCCTCCAACCATCAGCCCTGTTACAAATAACATCGTCAGCAAAGTCAATCCGATTTTTTTCATGGTCGCCTCTTGATCATTCAGCTCTTGGCCATTCATTGGAACGCCCCGGAACAACAGGGCATTAATGATAAAGCAAAAAAAATGCCATATCATCCGTCGAGCACCGGAACCGGTTCCATAACGGATGATTGAAAGATAACCTCTGCGAATATGGATAATTAATATTCAGATCTGGATACTAATTATCCAGCTTGACTTGAAACCCATTCACCTTAAGGAGAAATTTTTCCGCTCATTCCCGGATCCGTTTTCTCAATTCCCGAATCAGAGCGGAACAAAACTGGCTGGCATCCGCAACAATGGCAACATCCGCCATCTTCATCATGGCGGCATTGGGGTTTTTGTTGACGGCGATAATGAGATCAGCGTCATGAATGGCGGCGGTATGCTGGATGGCACCGCTGACACCGAAGGAGAAGAGGATCTGAGGATGGATGTTTTTCCCTGCCTGGCCAACCAGGCAATCATGATCCGCCCATTGCGAATGGACCACCGGACGCGTGGCGCCCACTTCCGCGCCCATAATGCGGGCCATTTCAAACAGCTTTTTGAATTTGGCCTTGCTCCCCATTCCTCGCCCGCCACAGATCACGATTCCGGCATCTTCAATCCGCTGCTCCCGGGGGGGCTTTCGTTCGCAGTGGACCAGCCGAACCCGTGCCCGGGGAAGATCGTCCGGAAGGGGAACGGAGATGATGCGGCCGGTTGCTGTGGCATCATGGGGAAGTTCCTTAAAAGTCCCGGGTCTGACGGTAGCCATCTGGGGTCGTTTTTCAGGTGTGATGATCGTTGCGATGAGATTGCCGCCAAAAGAAGGGGCGGTTTGAACCAGAAGACCGTTTGCATTTATTTCCAGTCCGATGCAGTCTGCCGTAAGTCCTGTTTTCAGCCGCTTTGCAACCCGCGGCGCGAATTCACGCCCGAAATCCGTGGCCCCGATCAGAAAAATATCGGGCCGGTGCCGCCGGATAAGGCGCTCGGTCAGCATCAGATAGGTTTCAACGCTGTAATCCTTCAGGATGGGATCATCGGTGACATATACGGTCTCCGCGCCGTGGGCGATGTATTCGCCGACATACTCATCCACCTGGCTGCCGAATATGATTGCGCAGACTTCGGCCCCGATTTCAGGCGCCAGCTCCCTTGCCCGGGCCAGAAGCTGCAATGTCACCCGGTTCTGAAAATAATTCCGGTAATCGCCGAAAACCCAAATACTTTTTCCCGGTTTATTCATCTTCTCTTTCATCGTCATTCCGGCCGTGATCGTGGGTTTTAAGGTCTTTTGCCATGGCCCCGCTCAGTTTGTCTCCGAACTGGTCAAACAAATTCTCCGCGCTCTTTTTCGCACTCCCCTTTAAAACAATGTTCCTTTTGCGGGCCATCGGCGAGTAAACATCCAGTATCCGGGTGGGAGAGGCTTTCATGCCCACGGCCCCGGATTCCAGTCCCAGGTGATCCATATTCCGATATAGGATTTCCCCGGTTTCAAAGGCGTCCTGAAGTCCCGACATGGGCGCGTAACGGGGCGGATAGCCGGTGGTGGTCACCGTGATCAGACCGGGCATGTCCATTTCCAGCGTTTCAAGGAAATCATCGGATTCGCGCTGCATGCTGACCCTGCGCCCGATGATCTCGATCCGCTCCACATAGGCAACCGCGGCGATATCCAGTTCCTCCCCCAGTTGCGGGCCGACCTGGGCCGTTTCGCTGTCGCTGGTGTGACATCCGCAAAGGATCAGGTCAAAGTCCGGGCACTCCCTGATAATGGCACGGGCAAGGGTATGAGAGGTGATGAGCGTGTCCGCCCCGGCCATCCGGGGATCCGTCAGCAATATGCCCCGGTCCGCGCCCATTGCCAGGGATTCACGAAGGATTTCCTCGGCCATGGGCGGTCCCATGGAAAGCGTCGTGATATGGGCGCCGTGTTGGTGCTTGATCTCCAGGGCCGCTTCCAGGGCGTGTTTGCAGGCCGGATTCATCATGCCCTCGGCCATGTCCCGTTTCAGGGTTCCGGTCTTGGAATCCCAGGGAAGCTCCGATACGCCAGGAACCTGTTTGATGCATACGATAATTTTCAGCATGGGTTATCCGTCATGTGGGCCGGGAAAGAAGGGCGCGCGCAATGACCATCCGCTGCACCTCACTGGTTCCCTCGTAGATTTCCGTGACCTTGGCATCCCGAAAATACCTCTCCACGTCGTATTCCTTACTGTAGCCGTATCCACCGTGGATCTGGACAGCCAGATTGGTGACCCGCATGGCCAGGGCGCTGCAATACAGCTTTGCCTTGGCTGCCTCCGGCCCGAAAGGCCCGCCGGAATCCTTGACGGCGCAGGCCCGATAGAGAAGCAGCCGGCCGGCGTCTATTTCCGTTGACATGTCCGCCAGATAATTCTGGATGGTCTGAAAGGATGAGATGGACCGGCCGAACTGCTGACGCTCCCTGGAATACTTCAGGGCCGCGTCAAAGGCGGCCTGGGAGATTCCCAGCGCTTGGGCGGCAATGCCGATTCTGCCGGTATCCAGGGCAGCCAGGCCGATCCTCAGGCCATCCCCCGGACGCCCCAGAAGATGGGTTTCGGGCACCCGGCAGTCTTCAAAAAAAAGGGAGGATACCGGATTGGCCCGCATGCCGCACAAATCTTCGATTTCGCCCACGGAAAAACCGGGCGTCTCCGCCTCCACCATGAATACACTGGCGCCGGATTTCGCGTTTTCCGGATCGGTTACGGCAAAAATCAGCGCCAGGCCGCACACCCCGCCGTTGGTAACAAAAATTTTCGTGCCGTTGATCACATAATCATCCCCGTCCCTGACCACATGCGTTTCAACGCCCCCGGCATCGGAACCGGCATTCGCCTCGGAAAGACAGAAGGCGCCGATGCGCTCGCCCCTGGCAAGGGACGGCAAAAACCGTTTTTTCTGCTCCGCTGTTCCGAACCGGACAATGGGGTAGGCCCCCACGCTGTTGTGAACGGTAACGCACAGTCCGATGGCCGCACTCACCCGGGAAAGCTCCTCGATGGTGATCGCATAGCTGATGCTGTCGAAATCCGCACCGCCGTATGCCTTGGGAATCTGAAGACCGAAGAAATCGAGCCGACGCATCTTCTCGATCACTTCCCAGGGAAATCGGCTCTCGCGATCCAGGTCACTGACGAGGGGACCCATCTCGGTTTCTGCAAACTCCCGGACCGCTTTTCGCACCACCTTATGTTTCATGCACGGGTTAAAATCCATGATTCATCAAAGTCTTTAGCCTGTCTGAATGGTTGCCATATTAGATGCAAAGTTTTTTTATCGGGCCAAAACTTTTTATAATTACCTTGCCTGATATCGGAAATCAAGAACAACCTTGCCGGGATTCTGCTCCATCGGCCCGAAAGGTTTCGGGCGGCAGCGTTTAAAACATCTTGATCCAGGTGAATAATTCGGATAAGTTTACGCCAATTCCCGATATCCCAAAGCCCGATATCCCAAAGAGTGTATGGAAACCAATACCCCCGAGTCCACTTCAAAAGGATTTTTCACATGACACGAGCCGGCAATGCCGCGGTGCTGAGCCTCCTGATTCCCGGTGTGGGACAGTTTTATAACGGCCATTTCTGGCGGGGAATCTTCTGGCTGATCGTCACCCCAGGCCTATGGATCGGCTCCGGTGGTTTTCTGGGCTGGATCTGCCATGTCATCGCCGCCATCACGGCCTATCAGAAAGCGACTTCATTGCCCTGCCCTCCTTAGACCTGCCGGAAAAGAAACCCGTCAATACGGGCTTAAGATGTGGCCAAATAGTTCCCGAACAATTGCTTCAATGGTTTCAGGCGGGCATTATTCGAGCTTCCAGTATTCCAGCAGATGCTGGAACGGCTCCGACGAAATCGCGTCCGGTTCGCTAAAAGGATAATTATAAACAATAAGCAGGCAGTAAACAAGGGCGACAAAAGCCCCGAACATCCCGATCATAAAGGCATGGTGCTTGAAACACGGGATATCGAAGAAACAAAGAAAAATCAGATAGAGCAGGGTCCCGCCGACAAGCGTAATCCACATGGAGGGGGTGATATTGGGCCTTCCCCCGATGATCCGGTCATGACGCAGCCCCCGGTATGTGCTCACGGTTCTCAGGGTTTCCTGGTGCAGCGCCATTTCCCGGTTGTCGCGGGGAGAAAAAGAAAGGATCATGGCATTGACGTGCGTGATGAGTTTATGGGCCGTGTCATCCTGCTGGGCCCGGGCCTGTTTCGGCCATTCATCCGTGATCACAAGCTGGACATACTGCCTGATGAGTTCCCGCATTTCCGAGCGGAACGGCTCGGGATACGCGCCCAGGTTGCGGTAGACATTATGCAGGGAATTGGCCTCTTTCAGCACGCCATCCGTCACTTTATTGTAATTCTGCCAGGTCGCGACAGCCACAAAAGCCAGGATAAGGGCAAACATCACGCCAATGGCGCTGGCAAATATCTGGCCATAATCCGTCACCTCGTTAAAAAGATACGATTTGAAGAATCTCTTCGCAAGATACAGGCAGACAAGGGAAATGGCGACAAAAACGATAACGAAAAGGATGGCCGCAGAAAACGACGAAAAATGGGATAAAAATTCGATCATGATAGTTGGTTCCTTTGCTACGCTCCTATTATTTCATTAAGTCCGTCAATCACCGTGCCTATCTCCTCCGTGGAAGCCTTGCCGATTAGTTTTCCGATTCTCTCGACTGAAAGCGTTCGAATCTGACTTATTTTTACCCAGGATCGTTTGGGCAACTCTTCAATTTTCAATTCAAATGCAAGCGGAAAACCGGCACGCTGAGGCCGGCTGGCAAGCGAAACGACAATAACCGTTCCGGAACGCTGATTAAAAACATCCTGGCTAATAATCAGCACAGGCCGCAGACCTGCCTGCTCACGGCCGCGCGTGGGGTTCAAGTCGGCCCATCTGATTTCGCCCCTTAGTATTCCGGCCACTGGCTTAAATCCTCGGTTAATCCTTCATCTGCCATTGCCTTTTCGAAAAACGGATCAAGATTGGCGCATTCCTTGGCCAAACGTGTACGTTTCATTCGTGAAAGTTTCTCTTTCACAGCCTCCTGGATGGCTTGGCTGCGATTTTGGAAAACATGTTCACTAACGAGCCCGTCCAATTGATGAATGTATTCTTCATCCAGTGTAATTGCAATTTTGCTTTTGCTCATGGGCACCTCGAGTATTACTTTATGTCATACCCGTGATTTTGTCAATTATTTGCTTTTCTGGACATAACACGCTTACAGCATTGCACCATCCCACACACATCCGGACTCCCCAATTAATGATTGATTTTCCATGACGGTATCTGGTACTGAATTCTGCAGGATGATTCCAGCCAGATGGAAAGGCGGTTGCGGCAGATGACGGACAAGGCGTATCATTCTATACGACAACCAACGAATTCATTGAAGTACTCAAGGCGCTTGCTTCAAAGGTTAAACTGTCGGCATTCAAAAAGCACCCTCGAGGGCCGAAGAAACCGGCAGTAACAAGAAATATGAGCAAGAACTCTCCTCATGTTTCTACTGCTAAAATACTCGCTAACAGGAAAAAGTAATAAGTACTACCTTGAAAGGGCTGGTCCCAATATTTAAAATGTTTGGTGCGGTAGTCCCCATTGTACTTGTTGCCAATTCGCTGAAACTCGTAGCGGGGCAACAGAGCTAAAAATTGACCCAGGACAGCAGTGACGTGATTTGTTATTGGCTCTTGCTCCCTTTGGACTTTGGACAACCTTAGCCTCTAAACCCCGGAAAACCGCTCTGGGATTGGATTTTGCTTCAATCATGATTACACTTCTTTCCCGACGTAATATTTCATCAGGAATTACGAATCGGCAAGGAGGTTATCAAGAACAT
>JACRBZ010000026.1 GCA_016219185.1 Deltaproteobacteria bacterium | reverse complement strand
CAATCGCAAGGGTCAGGCAACTGCGCAACCATATCAAAAATGAGCTACGCCACACAGGATTTATGGCTCCTGATCCAGCCCATGCCCAAGGGAACGCGGGCAAAGACCCGCATGCAAAAACCTAACCGGATAATGCTGAGATTTTTTAAAAAATTTTTCGATATCTATCAAGATAATTTATTCCTGACAAGATCAACTCATGAAGATGGCAAAAGGCGATAAGGTTTTTTTCCGGCACCACCAGCTTCCGCTGGGATTTAACAAAACAGATCCCGGCGATCTCAAACGGGTATTGGCCTTTTTGGACGATAACTCCCCTGCGGAGCCTCCGGTTACGCTTTCGAAAGTATTCTCCCGGTTTTCAGGGCAGCCCGATGCATGGTCCGGGGCAAGAATTGCTGAAATCATTTCCTGTCTTTTTTCCAATCACATGATTTCCTGTTCGGTGAATGGCAATGTATTTCAGCATCATCATGCAGGCGTCTTTCTGGAGACGCCCGATCAATGGGAGCGGATTCTGGTCATTCCTCGAAAGCGTCTGGTATCCAGCGAATTGGATGCCGTTGTCAGCACCTGTCAGAAGATTTTTGGCATGGATTGCCCGCCGGATCAAGATGATCTGGCCTATTTCCTTGTCGACTGCTTGAAACAATGGAAAGCATCGCTTACCGGTTTCGGCCGCATGGCTGAAGCCGGGCAATACCCCGGAGCGGCGGACATCCGCTCCTGCCTGTCTTTTATTCAGGTGTGGCTGACCATACCGGATCCTTATGATAAAATCCGTGCTCTCAGCGATGGCAAAGCGGCCCTGGTGTCATTTTCTCATATCGTTGTCCGGTTAAAGGATTTCTATGAAAACGGGATCGGCCGCTGGGGATCATGGCAAAAATCACTCGAGAAGTTCACTGCATTCCAGCCTGAAATTGAAGATGATCCGGAAGCTGCCGTAGGCCTCTCAAAATTGCGTCGTGTCCTTGCCATGCAGAGCCCCTGGAACGATCTCGAATGCATGGATGACATCATTTCCCGGATTAAACCGGTTTATGATCGAATTCGGGATGAGAGATTCAATATGTTACAGCGTGATACGCTATTGCAAATCAACCGGATGATTGAAACGATTTCCGGATTGCTGGAAAATGTCCATGCTCGAGACGCGGTGAGAAACACGGCGCTGGTTGAATTGCAGAAAATTAAGAAGGCCATTGAGCTCGACAGGCCAGGCGGATTAATTTCCAAACAGCGGGAAATTGCCGAGCAAGCTTTTGAAAAGGCGCAGGATATTGTGTTATCCCAGAGTTGATTCAAGTGCGGATTATCCCTCAACGCAAAGTCATTTTCCCCTTTACAGAAAAGACCATTTTTGTTATCTTAAAAATTTCAATAATATTGTTTTTCCCCCTGCCGCAATAATTTTTCAATGAATCTTACTACGTATGGTTTTTTGTGACTTTGTTTTTATGGAATGATCGTGACGGGAACTATTTTAGCCAAATATTATTAATTACGCTGATCCAGCGACAGGATGCCAATAGGTTCAATTATGAAAAAAAAAGAGGTTGATTTTTTTAAGGAACAGTTGAACAACCTGCTCGAAGAACTGCTCAGTCAGGCAGATGAAACCGTATCCGGAATGACCTCTCCCAAAGAGAATTTTCCAGACCCTACAGACAGGGCATCTCTGGAGGCAGACCGCAATTTCATGCTGCGAATTCGTGACAGGGAGAGCAAGCTCATCCTTAAGGTTAAAAAAGCCTTGGCGCGGATTGAAACTGGTACCTTCGGTATCTGTGAATCCTGCGGGGAAGATATTTCATTTGATCGTCTGAAAGCAAGGCCCGTAACAACCCAGTGTATTGACTGTAAAACCAAAGAGGAGACTTTGGAAAAAGCCCTTGGACTGTAAGCTGGCAGGTATCGACCTGCACATACATTCAACCGCATCCGACGGAACGCTGTCTCCCGGTGAAATTCTCCAGTTGGCCGAAAAGCTTAAACTCGGGGCGATTTCGATTACAGATCATGACACCCTGAAAGGATCCAAGGACCTGTTTGAAGCCGCAGGTTCGTCGGATGTTCACGTGCTTACCGGTATTGAAATCAGTACCACTCCTCCGGCTTTATACACGGTTGCCGGGAGTCTTCATATTCTGGGTTATGGCATTCGGTTGAATGATCCGGCGTTAAACCAAATCCTGGAAACGCTGCAACACGCCAGAGAAAACCGCAACCCGTTCATCATCAGCCGCCTGAATGCCATGGGGCTGGACATTACGCTGGAGGAAGTGATTCAGTCATCCGGAGAAGCACAGATCGGCAGGCCGCATATTGCCCAGCTCATGGTAAAAAAAGGTTTTGTCCGGACATTTGATGAAGCGTTTGATGTCTACCTGGGATTCAACAAGCCCGCCTATGTAGATAAATACCGGCTGGACTGTAAAAAAGCGATTGAAATGATTATAGAAGCGGGTGGTATACCGGTTCTGGCCCATCCGTTTCTTCTTCGAATTCCGGATAATTCCCGCCTGGAATCCCTTGTGACAACCCTGAAGGAAATGGGCTTGCAGGGGATTGAAGTGTATTATCCCGAACATTCTTCAGAATCTGTTGAATTTTACTCACGACTTGCCCTGAGCCATGACCTTTCGGTTACCGGCGGAACCGATTTTCACGGTGCCATCAAGCCGGATATCCAACTGGGATACGGGAAAGGGGATTTTTTCGTCCCGTATTCTGTCTATGATCTGCTTTTGAAACGTCAACAGACGATGGATTGATCTGTTATGTCCCATCCTTGTCCGTCAGAATTGGAAAAAAAACTCGGTTATTTTTTTACCGACCCGGCGCTTCTTGAAGAAGCCCTTCGGCACAGCTCATTCGTCAATGAAATGCAGGGAAAGGGGCTGCCGGACAACGAGCGCCTGGAATTTTTAGGCGATGCCGTGGTGAACCTGATCACCGGCCATTTGCTGATGATGTTTTATCCGGATTTTAACGAAGGTCATTTGTCCCGGATGCGGGCCCATCTGGTCAATGAGTTCCAACTGTCCAATATTGCCGGCGAACTCAGTCTCGGAGAATATGTCCAGCTTGGAAAAGGAGAAAGTCAGACCCGGGGCCGCAAAAAGCCGTCCATACTGGCCAACACCTTCGAAGCCTTGATGGCCGCCGTTTATCTGGATGGCGGCTATCCTTGCGTGTTTCAGATTGTTTCCCGCTATATGAAGCCCCTGATGGAGGCGAATTCGCCTTCGGTTGAAGTTCAGGACTACAAAAGCAAGTTCCAGGAATTGATTCAGAGTGCTCAGGGGCCTCTGCCGAATTATACAGTTGCCTTAGAAACCGGTCCGGATCATGATAAGACGTTTATCGTCCAGTTGACTTGTGGAGATATTCAGACAAAGGGGTTTGGTAAAAGCAAAAAAAATGCGGAGCAGGATGCGGCCCGAAAAGCCTTTGATATCTTCATGAAGCATGCCGCCAGTTGACAGCCCTGTAAAACCGTTTATCATTCCGGTATTTATTCCGCATGCCGGCTGTCCCCATCAATGTGTTTTCTGCAATCAGCAAGCGATCACCCGATCCGCAATCCAGGCGCCTTCCACTGCGCAAATCAAAGCCTCCATTCGAACGTATCTCAACTATCTGAAGCCTGACCGGAAACCCGTGCAGATCGCCTTTTTCGGCGGAAATTTTCTTGGCATCGATCGCCGGGAAATCCTAAGACTTCTGAATGCCGCAACTTCGTTTGTCCATGAGGGAATCGTGGACGGTATTCGATTCTCGACACGGCCGGATACCCTTACGAAAGACCAATTGGAAATCCTTCAGGGATTTCCCGTATCGACGATCGAGATTGGTGCACAGTCCATGAACGATGCGGTTCTGGCGCTCTGCAGAAGGGGGCATTCGGCGCGGCAAACGGCCTGCGCGGTGCATCTGGCAAAAGCCTGCGGTTATGAAGTCGGGATACAGATGATGGTGGGGCTTCCCGGTGATGATGATGCCGGCACCATTTCGACAGGCCGGCAAATTGCCGCTCTTTATCCGGATTTCGTCAGGATTTATCCGGCGGTTGTTCTGGAACACAGTCCGCTGGCAAACTGGTATCGCAAGGGGCAATATGTCCCGTTATCCCTTTCCGCCGGTGTTTCCCTGGTAAAGAAGTTGTATCTGATGTTTCAGAACAGCAACATTGCTGTCATTCGAATGGGACTTCAGGCAACAGCGGATCTTGCAAACGGATCCATTCTTCTGGCAGGGCCTTATCACCCGGCCTTTGGCCATCTGGTGATTGCGGAGATCTATCGCGACAGGGTCGTTGAACTGCTGAAGACCAGCACCAGTGCCATGGAGGAGGTTACCCTTCGGGTCAATCCGAAACGTATTTCAGCCATGAGGGGGCTGAAAAATGAAAATATTCATTATCTCAAAAACCGGTTTCACATCCGGCATATCACTGTTACGGGGGACCCATTGATGCCCGATCATCACATCGCTCTGATGATGGACTCCGAAGCGGTAAGGCTGATGCCGTGACTGGAATGATCATACGCTAAAAGCTAAAAATAAAAAAGGCATTCATGTTTTCACATGAATGCCTTTAATCGTTAATTAGTTTTGGCTAATTATAAGCGGGTGACGTTTGCTGCTGCCGGGCCTTTGGGGCCTTGTACAACATCAAATGTGACGCGATCGCCTTCAGAAAGTGATTTGAATCCGGTTGAATTAATTGCGGAATGATGTACGAATACATCCTTTCCGTTTTCCTGCTCAATAAAACCGAAACCCTTGCTGTCATTAAACCATTTTACAATTCCATTTGCCATAGTGTTTTCCTCCTTTCATAAAATATCATCAAGGTCCCAAACTTCAGGTCGTCACTGTGGCAACATGGAACAATCCTTCTGCTCGAACCGATATGCAGTATTTTGCACATCTTTACTGATTTGTCCTATAATATACAGCCGGGAAACGACAATGTCAACATAAATTATCAATCCGTCACTAAAGGCCGGAATCGGATGGCGGATGTTTCAGGATGGGGCAGCGTAAGAGGCGGACAAGGTGTATGCAGCCAGAAGGCTGTCTTTCAAGTAGGGATTGTCCGGATTTGAAAAAAAGGATTTAAAGAGAAAAAGGCTTTTATCGCGAAGTATCCGGGGAACAAGGGCAACCGGTCGACTGCCGTACAACGGTGGCATTTGGCTTAGATCGCATCGGGTCCCGCCGCCCATCACATCTTCATAGGCAAACACGATATGCCGAATGCCGCTGATGAGAATCGCGCCAAAGCACATCAGGCAGGGCTCCAGGGTGCAGTAAAGGGTCAGCCGGCTGCGATCGACCGGCTCGGACCGTTCAAGCTGTTTTAACGCCAGAATCTCGGCATGATCGGTTTCGCTGACAAGATCCCCGGCAGTTCCCTGCCGGGATCCGGTCGCAATAACCTCTCCCTCGTAAACGATTACGCACCCAACCGGGAACTCTCCCCGTTCAAGGGCCTGTCTGGCCTCATCCAGGGCTTCTTCCATAAAAAGTGAATGGTTCATGGCAGCGATATCCGCCAGTTCCAGTTTCCGGGCCTGTCTTTCATCCGGATGGACGGTGGGACGGGTTCCATCAGATGAACGAATCGCTGGAAGCCGGCCTGTACCAGTTCCTTGCGGTGATCTGTCAAATTGAGCATCCAGTTGGGATAAACCCAGTAATTCGAATCCGATAAGCTCGCCCATGCCATTTCTCCCTTTGGGCTCTGAAACAAGGTGTCGGGTTTCAGGCGGTCCGAGAGAATCCGGGAAATACTGAGAGGCCAGTTCCCGGAAAGCACAATCCCCAGGGGCAGAGGGCTCTGCCCGGGAAGAGACAGGTAATCCGATTGCCCCAGCTCCGGACTGACAATGGCTCCGGAGAAACCATAGGATTTGATTTCATTGATGGATAACGGATTGCTCAGGTTGCAGAAGGGACCGGCCCAGAGAGAGAGTTTCCGGGTATTCTGAAAAAAAGCGATTTGCCACGGGGCATTCAGGACAAACTGTTTAGACCCTTTTTGCAACAACTGGTCAATCATAGACTTGAAATCAGCTTCATCGACAGGCCAGAGTGCAGGAGTAAGCCACCACCAGATTCTTTGGCAGATATTCGGGGTGGCGGAAGCAGTCTGAAATGTTTCCCGGGACAGCCAAATCCCGACTTCTTCACGGGTCTTGCCAATTTCACGGGCTGTCCGGTAAACCCTTTGATCAACGCTTATTGTCTTGGTCAGGCGCTTTCTGGGAAGGATCGCCTGAAATTGGGAAGGTGGCAGATCAGCCGCGACCGGGGGAATCTGAGCTTCAAACTCCAACAACCTTGCAATCAATTCCGGCTCGCGGCGGTCTGTTAGAAACACCGGAGACCCGTTTTGTGGAACTGCTTTGCCGCCGGATGCCAGAGGAAAGCGGGTACTCTCTGAAACCGGACGGCTGATCCTCAGGCTGACGTGCCAGGGTTCGTCTTCGTAGCCGACACGCAGGACATCTCCCGGAAAAAGCGCCTGCTGAAGCGCGACATGGGGACGGCTGCTTTCTCCCGAGACATGACCCACGCAGAGTCCGGAGCCTGTCTGCTGCTCTATTTGAATGGGATTCAGGGGTCTTTGGGAGAGAAATCCGTAATGGGTTCCGGTCCGACCCAGGGCGCGCGAGAGCAGGGCAAGAGCTTCTTTTCGAAGATGCGCATCCTGAACATGATCCCGGAGCAGTTGATATGCTCGTATCGTGTAATACACATAATGGGGGCTTTTTTTGCGGCCTTCGATTTTCCATGCCCGAATTGCCGGAACCGGCCGAAGGACTTTCACCAGTATATCCAGGCTGAGATCCTGACAGGAGAAAAAACGATTCTGTTCGCGTTCCTGCGTATAATGCCGCCTGCATGGTTGAACGCATCTTCCCCTCAGGCCGCTTTTGCCCCCTAAAAAACTGCTCCAGTAACATCTGCCGGAGACCCCGTAACACAGGGCGCCGTGAACGAAAATTTCCAGGCCGATGTTTTCTGGACAGGTGTCCGCGATCTGCTTGATTTCGTCAACGCTGAGCTCGCGGGGAAGCACGATCCGGCTGACTCCCGGGATGCGGCGGATCAGGTTCAGGGCTTGGCCAAAACTCACATTGGCCAGGGTTGACAGGTGAATCTCGCCGGAAAATCCGGTCTGTTGGGCCAGCTCGATCAGTCCCAGATCCTGGATGATCAGGGCGTCGGGATGCACATGACGGTTCAGATCATCCATGAGCCTGCCGGCCGGGTCCAGTTCTTCCGGCTTGATCAGCGTGTTCAGTGTGACGTAAACCCTCGTGCCTTTGGAATGTGCCAGATCCGTCAGTCCGGCAAGTTCTTCCAGTGTGAAGTTCTTTGCTTCCATGCGTGCGGAAAGCTGTTTCAAACCGCAGTATATTGCGTCTGCTCCGGCGGCCAGGGCTGCCAGAAAGCTGGCCTTGTTGCCTGCCGGCGCCAGGATTTGAGGGAATGAAGAAGAAGGTGGATTCATGATGTTATGAAAGGGTAATTTTTTTTATCCGGCTTCCGTGGCCGCTGGGTTGTCTGATGGTGCTAATCCCAATCAGCCTATCAGAATGTTCTCTTTTCGTCCGGAAGCCCCTTATTTGATAGCCGCATAAAGGTTGAGCAGCGCCTCTTTTTGAGATGCGGAAATTTTCCTGAATTCAACGCCGATCCCGGGAATCCGCATGGATTGTCCCCATCTGATCGCACGTCGTATTTGCCCGCTGATCAGTGCCTTGTCTTTAAATTCATTGATATGAATCCACACCTCATTGCCTTCTTCCCACTCCTGGGCAGAAAAAATAAAGCAGCCACCCTTACTGATGTCCATGGTTACCGAAAATTCAGGTTGAGTGGCATTTTCGGTTTTATATAGCATGACGTTTAAATGAATTTCTTTTCTCGCGTCCGAGCGAATCATCCGCGGAATGGAATTCCTGCATTCGTTGTTGATAAAGTCAAGCATCGTGCCGCCTGATTTCTGGCTGTAATGGAAACAGCTGATCTCTCCGGTTTCATCATTAATCTTAAGATGAGATACCGGAAAGCTTTCTACCAGGCCGTAAACATAATTTTTGTTTTGTTTCAGGGATTTGATCTTGGTCGGTAAATCCAAAAAAATACCATGAAAAGATTGGCCGTAGATCTCCTCGCTTAAATCTTGAAAGGATGCGGAGGTAAAAACGTGAACGCCGCATTTGCCGAGAACCTCAAGATATTTCTCTCTGGCCTTGTCTTCCTGAGCAATCAAAAGCACTCTGAGATCCATTTTCGATCAATTCTGTAACGACGCCGGAAATGAAGAATTCGTATGTTGTGCGCAGGGCTTAAAATTAAAAAAGGGGTTATGGTCTTAACACCATAACCCCTTGATTATTTTTGGTAGCGGGGGCTGGATTTGAACCAACGACCTTCGGGTTATGAGCCCGACGAGCTACCAGGCTGCTCCACCCCGCATCGAATGAACACATCATAGATTGAAACCGGCCAGTAAGTCAAGCTGTTTTTTTGCGTAAAGGTACATTAAGGATTGATCCGTGACAGCAGTGTTTTTTTGCAGATTTCAGCCTGTTCCGGGAACGTGGGGCCTGGTGCGAGTCTCAGCAGTACCCGTTTCATTCTGCTGGTATGGCCGCCAATAATTTCAATGGCTGAACGGGGCAGGTTCAGGCATTTGGACAGGAATTCAATGCACATGCGGTTTGCTGCGTCATCGACCGGAGGTGCCTGAATCGCAATCTTGAGGCTATCCCCGTGCAGACCGATGATCCGGTTTCGGGAAGATCGGGGCTGAACATAAATTTTGATGACGATGCCCTGAGGCGTTTCCTGTAAAAATTGCATTGGTTTCGAGTTCAAATGTCGGCCTATCCGGTGAAGATGGCATGCTTGCGAATGAGCTCGGTGAAAAAATCCGGCGGCCGAACCACTTTGCCGGCTTTGTCCATAAACGCATGCCGCGTATAGCCTCTGGCCAGTGGACGGGCTCCGTTTTCATCAAAGACCGTATAATCGAATTTGATGCCGGCCCGAATGCTGTTGTCGAGAGAGGTTTCAATCATCAGCAGATCATCATACTGAACCGGATAAAGAAATTTACAGTGAAGCTCGGATACGGGAAGAAAAAAACCGCGAGCTTCAATTTCCTTGTAGGGAAGGCCGATGTAGCGAAACATTTCCGCGCGTGCGGTTTCAAACCAGCGGAAATAATTGGCGTGATAGCCGAATCCCATTTTGTCGGTGTCGCCGTAGATAACGCGGTACGGGGTGCGATGGGTAAGCATCAGAATCCATTAATAAATTGTTATTCGTTGAGGATGGCCTGAATCAATTTTTTCAGGTTGTCGTAATCATGGGTTACCGGAAATTCGGGAAATTCCCGAATGACGTTTTCAGGCGGCCTGAACAAGAGCCCCTTGTCCGCGGCTTTCAGCATGGCAATGTCGTTATAGGAATCGCCCATGGCGATGATCTGATAATTCAGGTTTTTCATCGCAAGCGTTGTTTTTTCCTTGGCCCGCTGCTGACGAAGATCGTAGCTGGCGATCATGCCGCTGGCGTCAATTGTCAGGGAATGGCAAAAAAGGGTGGGCCAGCCCAGTTTTTTCATCATAGGGCCGGCAAACTCCTTGAATGTATCGGATACCACGATCACCTGAGTAATGGAACGGAGCCAGTCAAGAAATTCCAGCGCCCCTTCAAGCGGATTCATGGTGTCAATGACCGCCTGAATATCGGAAAGCTTCAGGTTATTTTCTCTAAGAATTGCAAGTCGCTTTCTCATCAGAACATCATAATCGGAGATATCGCGAGTCGTCAGCCGAAGTTCGGGAATACCGGTTTTTTCGGCAACATTTATCCAGATTTCGGGGATAAAAACGCCTTCCAGATCTGAACACACAATATACATAATGCCTCACAAGGGTACAGAGACGCATGCTGTCTTACACGTATCTCTTTTGAAATTAAACTGAACCGTTGGAGTCTTCCACGCGGATCAATGCCGGCATGTCATTGACAACTTCCAGATGAACAATTTCGGAAAGGGCAAGCTGAACATTGGATTCCTTGGCCAGGTGCGTCATCATGACCAGCGGAACCGAACCGCCGGACTTGCGGCCTTTTTGGTGCACGGATTTCAGGCTGATGCCGTGGTTTCCCAAAATCCCTGAAATTTTAGACAGCACGCCGGGCTGGTCAAGTGCGGCGAACCGAAAATAATAGTGAGAGATGATTTCATCAACCGGCATCACCGGAATCCGGTGAATGTGATCCCTCTGGTAGGAAAGCAGCGGCACCCTGCCGACAGAGCCGGACAACAAGTTCCTGGCAATGTCCACCACATCGCTGATAACGGCGCTTGCAGTCGGCATCATGCCCGCGCCTTTGCCATAGAGCAGGATATCTCCCACGGCATCGCCGGTGATGGTTATGGCATTCAGCGGACCATTGACGCTGGACAGAATATTATCAAAGGGAATCATGGTCGGATGAACGCGGGCTTCGACGGCATTGCCTCTGTTTTTGCTGATCGCCAGCAGTTTGATTTTATAGCCGAACTGTCCGGCGAATTCAATATCCAGGGGGGTGATCTTAGATATGCCTTCAACATAAATATCATCGAGGCAAAGATCGGACCCATAGGCCAGAGACGTCAGAATCGCCAGTTTATGGGCCGTGTCAAAGCCCTCGATATCCAGAGTGGGGTCTGCTTCCGCGAATCCCTTGCTCTGGGCTTTTGCAAGGGCGGCTTCAAACGAGTCGCCTTCATCGGTGATTTTGGATAGAATGTAATTACAGGTTCCATTCAGGATGCCGGACATGCCCTGAATCTGGTTTCCGACAAGCGATTCACGTAGCGTTTTGATTACCGGCATACATCCGCCGACGCTGGCCTCAAAGGCCAGCTCCACCCCTTTGTCCGCGGCGATTCGAAAAAGGCTGTTCCCCTCGCTGGCCAGTAAAGCTTTGTTGGCGGTAACCACCTGTTTGCCATTGGCGATGGCTTTTAATATCAAGGTCTTGGCAATGCCCAGGCCGCCGATGGTTTCTATGACAATATCAATATCCGGATCCGTGACAACTGAATCCGCATTTGTCGTCAGCACATCTTTTTCTAAGTAAACTCCCCGGTCGCGGTCAATGTCGATATCGGCGATGCGTTTCAGATTGAGCGAAGCGCCCACCCGGGAACGGATGATCTCTTGATTTTGGATCAGAATTCTGGCAATGCCGGTCCCGACTGTGCCACATCCCAGAAGCCCAATGTTAATTGTTTTCATGCTACATGACCTTTCGAATGCCCCTGACAGCCTGATTGATCCGCATGGGATTTTCAATAAGGGCGAACCGGACGTATTCGTCTCCGTATTCGCCAAAACCCAGGCCAGGGGATACTGCCACCTGGGTTTCATTGATCAAAAATTTCGCAAATTCCACGGAACCCATTTTGACGAACCTGTCGGGAATTTTAGCCCATACGAACATGGTCCCTTTAGGGCTTTTGATCTCCCAACCAATCCGGTGAAGGCCGGAAATCAGCGCATCTCTTCTTTCCATATAGGTGTCCCGGATTTCCTGAACGCATTCCTGGGGGCCGTTCAAGGCGATGATGGAGGCAATCTGAATGGGTTGGAAAACCCCATAATCAAGATAGCTTTTGATGCGCTTCAGAGCGGCAACGGTTTCGGCATTTCCCACGCAGAATCCCATGCGCCACCCCGCCATGCTGTAGCTTTTGGACAGGGAAAAAAATTCCACTCCCACATCCTTCGCGCCTTTGGCCTGAAGAAAACTGGGTGCCTTATAGCCGTCAAAAGTCAGATCCGCATACGCAAAATCATGGATGACCAACATGTCATGCTCTTTGGCGTAATCCACGATTTTCTGGAAAAAATCCAGGTCAACAACTTCCGTGGTGGGGTTGTGGGGATAGGAAATGATGAGTACTTTCGGCCGTGGCCAGGTTTGTTTGGTGGCGTTGATCAGGTTCTCGAAAAAATCACAGTCCGGACCCACGGGAATTCCCCGGACATCTCCGCCGGCAATGATGGCGGAATAGGGGTGAATCGGATAAGTGGGGTTGGGGGTAAAGACCACATCGCCCGGCCGGATGGTGACCAGAACCAGATGGGAGAGGCCTTCCTTGATACCGATGGTTACGATCGCTTCAGAATCCGGATCGATATCCACGTCAAAACGCCTTTTGTACCACTCGGATATGGCCAGTCTCAGGCGGGTGATTCCCATCGATGCGGAATAGCGATGATTGTGGGGTTTTTGCGCTGCCTCAATCATTTTGTCGACAATATGGCGCGGGGTTCCCAGATCCGGGTTGCCCATTCCCATATCAATGATATCTATTCCCGCATGTCTGGCTTCCATCTTGATTTTGTTGACCGTGGCAAAGACATAAGGCGGCAGTCTGTCCAGTCTGGCAAATTTTGTCACAATACACCTCGAAAGACAGGATTGTAAACCCGTCATAAATTTAACGAACGTTCCATGGTTTAAGTGTTGACAGACATCTGACAGCCAAATCATTTAAATCAAATTTGACTTAATCAACTCTTGTTGTTAGAAAATCTATACTATTCCATACAATACAACGCTCTGCATGTCAAAAAATGTTTTGACTTTTAAGCCAAAACTGTTTAAATATTCTGAATAAATTCAAGTTTTTCGTCCAAATATCAAGGAGATAATCATGGCCAAGTCTCTAACCTACGCGGATGCAGGCGTAGATATTGATAGAGCAAACGATTTGATACGCACGATCAAATCCATTGCAAGCCACACCCCCCGAACCGGTGTGATGGGGGAAATTGGTGGATTCGGCGGATTGTTTTCGCTCAACCTGACCAATATTGAAAGACCTGTTCTGGTCAGTTCAACAGACGGGGTGGGTACCAAACTCAAGATCGCGTTTATGACGGATAAACATGATACAATCGGTATTGATCTGGTGGCCATGAGTGTTAATGATGTGGTGGTTCAAGGGGCAAAACCGCTTTTTTTTCTGGACTATCTGGCTGTGGGCTGCCTGAGAACGGAAGTGGCCGCTGATATCATCAAGGGGATTGGGGAGGGTTGCCGGCAGGCCAATTGCGCGCTGATCGGCGGAGAAACCGCTGAAATGCCCGGAATTTATCAAAATAATGAGTACGACCTGGCTGGTTTTGCTGTCGGGCTTGTGGATAACAGCAGGATTATCGACGGATCTGAAATCCGGGTAGGCCACAAACTGATTGGCATTTCATCCAGCGGGCTTCACAGCAATGGGTATTCCCTGGTTCGAAAAATCTGCTTTGATGTATTGAAGCTGTCGGTGGATGCTTATGTTCCAGACCTTGGGAAAATCCTTGGCGAGGAGTTGCTGACGCCTACCCGGATATATTCGGAAATCATACTGATGCTGATTCGGGATCTTCCCATTCACGGCCTTGCCCACATTACGGGCGGCGGTATTTCTGAAAATGTCGTCAGAATTCTTCCCCGGTCCTGTAAAGTGCTGATCAGAAAGGGCAGTTGGTCGATCCCTCCGATCTTTAAATTTCTTCAGGATGCTGGAAACGTCTCGGATGCGGAAATGATGCGCACCTTCAACAACGGCATCGGAATGATTGCGGTTGTTCCGGAGCAGGCAGCTCAGGATGTGCTGGAGCGATTAAACGGCGCGGAGGTGCAGGCGTTTTTGATGGGCGAAGTTGTTGAGAGAAAAGACACAGAGGAAAGAATTGCCTGGATATGACCCTGAAAAACTTTTTTTTCATGACATCCGCCTTTTCCTTTTTTCAGCTTGTTCGTTGTTTTCAGTTCCTCCTGATGGCATGGACCGGCAAAGGACGTTCGGCAATGATATCCTGCAGGCCATAAGTCACGGGACTGCAGCCCCGGTCGAGGCTATTCCAGAATCACCAGAAATAACCCGGCTTGTTTCTGCACTCTCGGCTGACGGCTTTGTATGATCCTTCTATTTCCAGGAATATCCTTTGCCATTTGCCTGATTCTGACGCCGCTCGTCCGGCAAATTGCCCTGAAAAAGGGTTGGATGGCACGCCCCGCTGAAGACCGGTGGCATAATAAGCCAACAGCTCTGTTCGGCGGGATTGCCATTTACCTGGCAGCAGCCATTCCTCTGTTTGCCATTTCGGATTTCAGCGCCACGCTTCTTCCCCTCACAGATCCGGCGAAAACCTCTGTTCCTTCTTCTTTTGCACCGGTCTTGTGCATTGGCATCACACTCATGTTTTTACTGGGATTTGTGGATGATGCCATCCGGTTAAAACCTCAGAGCAAGTTGCTGGGCCAGATTCTGGTTGCATCCCTGATAGCGTTTCTGGGCTTCAGGCTTCAGTGGGTGACGTCGCTGACACTGGACACCTTGATGACCATTTTCTGGATCGTGGGAATCACCAATGCCTTTAACCTGCTGGACAACATGGATGGTCTTTGCGCAGGGACCGGCACGATCGCCGCTGTATTTCTGGCGGTCATTTTATCGGGAAGCAGCCCTGAATATGCTCTATGTGCCGCCATTCTGGCGGGTTCCTCTTCCGCGTTTCTGGTGTATAATTTCAATCCGGCCTCCATTTTCATGGGCGACTGCGGCAGCCTGATGATCGGCTTTGGTATTTCACTGCTCAGCCTGGGTCTGTCCGGAATGAACGCCGGCAATTTCATGGCTTCCGTTGCGGTTCCGGTGATGATCGCCATGGTTCCCATACTGGATACCACGATGGTGACGCTGGTGAGGCTTCTTAGCGGGCGAAAGGCTTCAACCGGCGGCAAGGATCATACATCCCATCGCCTGGTGCTGATGGGGTTCAGCGAAAAAAAAGCCGTGATGTTTTTATACGGGGTCGGGATGGTATCCGGAACTGCTGCCCTTTTTGTCAGCAGAAGCGATACCTTCACGTCTCCGTCCGTCATTATTCCGGTGATACTGTCGATTCTGCTCATGGGAATTTATCTGTCCCAGCTTCGCGTATATCCGGAAAAAGAATTTTCCGTGCTTCGCGGACGCACTTTTACCCCAATTCTCGTTGAGCTGACCTATAAAAAACAAATCGTTCTGGTTATTCTCGATTTTTGTCTCATTGCCTTTTCCTATTATCTTTCCTACCGGCTTAGATTTGATTCATCCCAGTTTCCCTATTATTTTAAAGTGTTTTTAAAGTCACTTCCGGTGGTGATTGCCTGTAAACTCATATCGTTTTTCTTGATGGGCGTGTACCGGGGCATCTGGGGGTATCTGAGCTCTAATGATGTTGCGGTTTATCTGAAGGCATCCACCCTTGCCTCTTTCCTTTCGATTACGGCAGTGACCTTTGCATATCGGTTTGAAGATTTTTCAAAAGGCATTTTTATTGTGGACTGGTTTATCACCACCGGAGCCATCCTGGGGACCCGCGGGTTTTTCAGGCTGACCGGGGATGCCATGAAACGAAAGGCGCTTTCCGGTGAACAGATTCTGATATATGGGGCGGGAAGGGGGGGGGAAATCCTGCTACGGGAAATCCTTCACAATAAACGGCTGAAGATTAAACCCGTTGGTTTCATTGATGATGATCCCCTGAAGACCGGGAAAAAACTTCAGGGATATTCAGTTCTGGGTACATTTGACAATCTGCAGGCCCTGGTTCAGCAAAAATCGGTCACCAGCCTGCTCATTTCCTTCAGGGAGAATGATCCGGGTCGCCTGAAGGCCATCCGTGCATTCTGCACGCAACATAATCTGGGCCTGAAACAGTTCTCCATTCACATTAATTCGGTTGATCTTGACGAACCATGAATATATTGGGTATTGAAACATCCTGCGATGAAACAGCAGCCGCCATCGTCAGCGGGGGGAAAAACGTGCGCTCGTCGGTGGTGGCTTCACAAACAGCGGTTCATCACCCTTATGGCGGCGTTGTTCCGGAGCTGGCTTCCCGCAAGCACCTGGAAGCTATTTCGCAGGTGCTATCCGAAGCGATTGAACGCTCGGGGATTCCGGAAAACCGGCTCGATGCCGTGGCCGTGACTCAGGGGCCGGGGCTGATCGGTGCACTTTTGGTCGGATTTTCGTTTGCCAAAGCCTATGCCTATGCACTGAATATTCCCTGTGTGGGGGTGAACCATCTTGAAGGGCACATCCATTCGGTGTTTCTGGAGACGGATGCTCCGGAGTTTCCATTTGTCTCCTTGCTGGTTTCCGGAGGGCATACCGGAATTTACCACGTCACGTCCCATACCACCTGTGAATTGATGGGCCAGACCCGGGATGATGCTGCCGGAGAGGCCTTTGACAAAGTAGCAAAAATGCTGGGTCTGGGATATCCGGGTGGAGTGGCGATCGAGGAAATTTCCCGGAAAGGAGATCCGTTTCACATACAATTTCCCCGGCCTTATCTGGATAAAGCGGATTCGGATTTCAGTTTCAGCGGCCTGAAATCCGCGGTTCGGCGGTATATCGAGACCCATGATTTCAAAGAAAACATTCCGGACATCGTGGCGGGGTTTCAGGAGGCTGTGGCGGATGTGCTGACATTTAAACTGATTCAGGCCGCCCTGTCCAGGCAGTGCAGCCGGATAGCGGTTGTGGGCGGCGTGGCAGCCAATTCCCGACTAAGGGAAAAGGTCAGGGGGGCTGCTGCGGAAAAAGGACTTTCGGTTTTTATTCCGTCCCCGGCATTCTGCGGAGATAATGCCGCCATGATTGCAGCGACCGGTTATCATTATCTTCGGGCCGGTCATGTCTGCAGCCTGACCGATGATGTCTATTCAAAAGTGATGGCAAAGTAGAAAGCCCAATATCTGCGCTAGCGCTTCATCCTTCGTCATTGCGGCGTGCTATATCGTACGGCAGGCGGAACGCCGGTCCTCTGAATTGCCGCCAAAAGCTCTGGTGCTGCTCGCCTTGAACTTTCTACTTTTGCCATCCCGATTATGACGAGTTCATCAGCGGTTCTGACGTTAGCGGCTTTCATGAGTTGAGCAGATGCTCACTTCCCTATATGGTTGCTTCGATTTCGAGCATTTTCTGTTTCAGATCCACTCCCCCTCCAAACTGTCCAATCCCGCCGTTGCTGAGGATCACTCTGTGGCAGGGAATTAAAACCGGGAACGGATTTTTTGCCATTGTATTTCCAACAAAGCGGCTGGCCCCGGGTTTTCCGACTGCTTCGGCAATCTGGCGGTAAGACCGGGTCTGTCCATAGGGTATACGGAAGGTGGCGTGATAAACCGCCTTCTGAAGTAAAGTTACGGGTCCGAAGTCGAGCCATTCCCACATCGGATTCGGATCACGGACCGGTTTCCCCATGAAATAATCGGATATCCACCGGATCAGGGTTTTCGCGGGGGGCGGGTACGGCGTCGAGACATCGGATTCAGGGAAAAGGTACCGGAGGCGGGTTGCGGTATCCGGGGATGGTAAAAAGATTCCTTGAATAAAACATGGCGGGTTTCGGAATACAACTGCCGCATCGCCCCAGGCGGTGGGGATGATCCGGTAAGACAGCTTGAAGTTCCCTGGTCCTGGATTCAGGTCCAGGGAACTGGATGTCTGATCAGGTTTCTTCGACGGTGATTGCGCCAACTTCACAAACCTCAACGCAGCTTTCACAGCCAAGACATTCTTCTGCATTAACCGGGGATGATTTTCCGTCTACCATTTCAAATACTTCAACAGGGCAAACATCCACGCATTCTTCGCAGCCTTCACATTTGTCTTCATCAACAACGGGGTTAAAAGCCATTTAACAAGCCTCCTTTCATCAGGGAATTACGGTGAAACATTTCACCAGATCTTTTTAATCTATCGGGCAAAGTCCATATATCAATTATCCAGGGGAGTCAAGTAATGAAATTATTTTTTTGTTGGAACGCTGAAGTCGAGCCTGGAAAAAGTTACCGGAAAGCACCCCGTCAATAATTCAAGTCCGCATACTCCACCCACCCGCCGGCAATGACCAGGGCCAGGTTGAACCCGGACAGCGAAAATGAAATCGTATGGGTATGATTTTGATTTTTTAGAATAAAACGGTTTTTGTCGAGTTGTGTGATTAAGTGCGTCTCGGTTCCTGCGTAAGTGGAAAATATTTCATCCAGGGTCTCGGCTGAAAGTTCAATGGCCATCATACCGCAGTTAAACATATTCTGTTTGAAAATTCTGGCAAAGCTTTCTGCAATCACTATATGAATGCCGTTTGTCTCAAGTGCCCAGGGCGCATGTTCCCGGGAAGAACCGCAGCCGAAATTGGCGCGGGTGATAATCACCGATTTGGTGTGAATGTCGGTTTGGGGGTTGAAACCTTCCAGAACGATATCCTCGAGAAGAAAAGGCTGAAGTGCTTCTCTGGTGTTTTCAGTTAAATATCTGGCAGGAATGATTTCATCCGTATTGATGTCTGAACGATCCAGAAAAAGTACCTGTCCGCTGAATTGTTTCATAAATGGTCTCGTTTGATTTAGCTGGTTGTTGGTTAAAGAAATCATAAGTCAGGGGACCCAAGGGGTAATATGGCCGGCCAAAGCAGTGGCTGCTGCAGTTGCCGGACTCATCAGATGCACCATGCCGCCTTTTCCCATTCTCCCGTTAAAATTGCGGTTCGTGGTGGATGCGCAGACCTCGCCTTCTGCAAGGACCCCGTTGCTCATTCCCAGGCAGGCCCCGCACGTGGGATTGGTGACGCAGAATCCGGCATCCAGAAAAGTCTGGAGGATGCCTTCTTCAAGGGCCTCGCGAAAAATTTTGGGCGTGGCAGGTGATACGATGCCCCGGACCCTGTCATTGATCTTTCGGCCCTTCAGCACTTGAGCGGCAATTCGCAAATCTTCTATCCTGCCGTTTGTACATGACCCGATATATACCTGATCCACGGGCGTTCCATTCAGTTTTTGCGCAGAGGTCACCTGATCGGGTTTGTATCCGAAAGTGACCTGAGGCTCCAGTGCCGACACGTCATGTTCCAGGATATCCTCGTACTCGGCGTCTTTATCCGGAAGAATTCTTGAAAAATCATCCAGGGCCTCATCCGGACTGCCGTAATCATTTTGAATGAATTCCCATAGATAAGAAACTGTCGTCTTGTCAGGGTAACAGATTCCACAGGTGGCTCCGGCTTCAACAGCCATGTTGCAGATGGTCATTCGGCCTTCCATGCTCATGGCGTCGACCACAGGCCCTGTAAATTCAATGATTTTATTGGTTGCGCCATTCACCCCGATGCGTCCGATAATCGATAGGATCACATCCTTGGCATAAACGCCTTCGGGCAGGCTCCCGGTGATGATGATCTTTATGGAATGGGGATAGTGAAAGGCACATACGCCTTTTAGAATTCCGACTTCCAGATCGGTGGTTCCCACGCCTGCGGCAAAGGCCCCGAAAGCGCCATGGGTACAGGTGTGAGAATCCCCCATGATGATGGTATAGCCCGGCCGGACAAAGCCTTTTTCAGGGAAAAGCGCATGACAGACGCCGTTTCTGCCGATATCAAAAAAATCCAGAATATGATGCCGATGGGCCCAGTCCCGAAGAATTTTGCCCTGAAGTGCGGTCTTGGCGTCTTTGGCGGGCGTGACATGATCGATGACGACTTTGAGCTTCGAGGGGTTAAACACCCGGTCTTTCCCGCGGGAGATCAGATCATTAATCGCAATGGGGGTGGTAATCTCATGGCAGAAAACAGCATCCAGCCGGATGACATGAATATCGCCAAAGGGGTTGTTCACCCGGTGAGCATCGAATATCTTTTCAGCAACAGTTCTTCCCACTTGGTTTCTCTCCAGTAAAAAATTATCTTAAAAATTGTCAGGGACCTCTAATCCGTATCCGTCTTTAATACCGCCAGAAACGCCGATTGCGGAATCATGACTTTACCCACCATCTTCATGCGTTTTTTTCCTGCTTTCTGCTTTTCAAGAAGCTTTCGCTTACGTGAAATATCACCGCCGTAGCATTTGGCCGTAACATCCTTTCGAAATGCAGATACCGTTGTCCGTGCAATGATGTTTCCGCCGATGGCCCCCTGGATGGCAATCTTGTACATTTGCTTGGGAATCTCCTCCTGAAGCTTTTCGCAGGCCGTTCTTGCCCGCTCAACAGACCGATCCTTGTGAACAAGCTGAGAAAGGGCATCCACCCGTTCACCATTAATCAGAATGTCCATCTTGACCAACTGGGTTTCCCTGAAATCAATCAATTCGTAGTCGAATGATCCATATCCTTGAGTGATGGATTTGAGCCGGTCGTAAAAATCATAAACAACTTCAGACAGGGGAAGCTCAAAGAACATCTCCAGCCGGTTATTGGTCAGATACTGGTAATTGGTATTGTTCCCTCTTCGGTCCAGACAAAGCTTCATGACGGCTCCCATGTACCTGTCCGGGATAATGATGGTGGCGCGAATGAAGGGTTCGCGGGTGGTTTGTATGGACATGGGGTCCGGATAAAGCGCCGGATTGTCGATGATCTGGGTGGATCCGTCCTTCATGACCAGTTGATATTGAACGGACGGCGCCGTCAGAATCAGGGACAGGCCGAATTCGCGTTCCAGCCTTTCCTGAACCACTTCCAGGTGTAAAAGCCCGAGAAATCCGCACCGGAAACCAAATCCCAGGGCTGCTGAAGAATCTTTCTCATACACCAGGGATGCGTCATTCAACTGAAGTTTTTCAAGTCCCTCGGCCAATTCCGCATAATTATCGGCGGCAATCGGATACAGAGAAGAAAAAACTACGGGTTTGGCCAGTTTAAACCCGGGCTTGACGCTGTCGCAGGGGGCATTGGCATGGGTAATGGTGTCTCCGCAGCGGGTGTCGCTGACCGTTTTGATGCCGGCAATCAGATATCCAACCTGACCCGCGGACAGTTGCGGCTGCGGCACCCGCTTAATCTGGAATATTCCGACTTCTTCAACCTTGTAGCGGGCATTGTTGAACATGAACATGATGGTGTCTCCGGTTCGAATGGTTCCCTGAAACACCCGAAAATGGACGATGGTGCCGCGGTAGGCATCATAATGACTGTCGAAAATGAGCGCTTCAAGCCGGAGATCCGGATCGCCGACCGGCGGGGGCAACACGGTTACAATCCCTTCCAGCACGTCCTGGATGCCGATGCCTTCCTTGGCCGATGCCAGAATAATCTTGTCCGGATCCAGGCCGAGATCGGATTCAATTTGGTTTTTCACCCGTTCAATTTCCGCAGAAGGCAGATCTATTTTGTTGATAATGGGAATGATCTCAAGATTGTGTTCCATGGCCAGGTAAAGGTTGGCGATGGTTTGGGCTTCCACCCCCTGACTGGCATCCACCAGAAGCAGCGCGCCTTCACAGGAGGCCAGGGCACGGGATACTTCATAGGTAAAGTCCACATGCCCCGGAGTATCAATCAGGTTTAAATAATAGGTCTTGCCGTCTTTGGCGGTATAGGGAAGACAGATGGTCTGGCTCTTGATGGTAATGCCGCGTTCCCGTTCGATGTCCATGGAATCGAGCATCTGATCCTTGAAATCCCGGTCAGAAACCATATTCGTGGCCTGAATCAGACGGTCGGACAGGGTGGATTTACCATGGTCAATGTGGGCAATGATGCTGAAATTCCGGATGGAGCTGATGGTATTCATTTGCAATTCGTATTCTCCCTGACTTTGTTCAGAAAAAAGTCAGTTGACACCTGTGTTCATACAAGTTAATTATATAAGATTATAAAAATATTGCCTCTTTTTAACAGATTCCCTTGAATGATGTCAACAGCGGCCATGATTATAGCGTCGGAACTGCCCTGTTGTCTGGATGAAACCATTTGTATAATGCGTCCGGCCCCCTGGTTACCATGAATCGGCATATATTAATTGTTGAAGATGATTTGGCTGTTCGCGATTCCATGGCCGAATTTGTTACAATGACCGGCTTTGACTGCCAGGTGGCATCCAGTGCGGAAGAAGCCATTGATATCCTTAAAACAACAGAATTTCAAATAGTTATTACCGATATAATGATGCCGGGGATGGATGGGCTTGAACTCACGGATATTATAAAAAAAGATTATGACATTGATGTGATTGTCATGACCGGTTACAGTGGTCAGTATTCATATGAAGAAGCTATCGGAAAAGGTGCCAGCGATTTTGTCTTTAAACCCATACGGTTTCAGGAACTGCTGCTTCGGTTAAAAAGGGTGTTCAAAGAACGGGAGCTTAGACTGGAACGCAACCGCATGATGGCCGATCTTCAGCAACTGGCCATCACTGACAATCTGACGCAGCTTTATAATTCCAGACATTTTTTTGCGCAGATGAAAATGGAGATTGAACGTGCCAACCGTTATGGCCATTCCCTGGCACTATTGCTCCTTGATATCGATTTTTTCAAGAATTATAATGATACATACGGCCATCTGGAAGGTGACAAGGTATTAAGCACCGTTGGCCAGATGATCAAGACCTGTCTGCGAACCATGGATACGGCTTACCGGTATGGGGGAGAGGAATTCACGATCATTTTGCCCTATACGGATTGCAATGAAGCAAGAACCGTGGCTGACAGGATTCAGTATGCACTTGAATTCATATCGTTTTGTCCATGTGAGGACAGATCCGTTCAGGTTACCCTGAGCATCGGCGTTACGGAGTACTCTCCAGGAGAAGAACTGACAGCGTTTGTCAGCAGGTCTGACCGGGCCATGTACCTCTCAAAAGAAAATGGCCGGAACCGGGTATCCTTCCTTCCACCAGATGCAGCAAGTTGATTTTCAATGGTTTATACCCTTTCATGTTTAAATGAGTGCTGGAAAAGCCTCCCTGTTCACAGACAAGAGGATTATCTCTTTCAGATTCGTGATCTTTACCGCTTTGCAGGCTGGTGGTCGGAACCCGGAGATACCCTCGAGAAGCTTGTCCGGATCATTTCCGGCAGTCACTGCTTTGTGGCAGCGATCCGGGAGGAGTCCGGGATGGTCCTGGGGATGGGGCGGGCCATCAGCGACAGGGCAAGCGACGCCTATATTCAGGACATTATGGTCAGACCGGAGGTTCGAAGACAGGCAATTGCCTCTGGCATCATGAAAGCCATCGTGGAGCGTCTGAAGCGGGACGGAATGACCTGGATCGGTCTTATTGCCAAAGAAGGCACCCAGCCATTTTACCGCGGTCTGGGGTTTTCTGAAATTCCGGGTGCCATGCCCATGTTGAGAAAAAATGAAAGCATTTGAGAAGGACCGGCAGCATTGAAGCCGTCAAGGAAAAAATCGGATTTATGAAATTATTACCGCTAACACCTGCAGATTATCCTGCGCTAACCCCTTTTTTTGAACACCAGCAACACCGTCTGTGCGTCTATTCCCTGCCGTCGCTGCTTTCCTGGTGCAATGATGAATATCAACCCTTTGGAGCCATTGATGGCGATGCGCTGATTATCGCCGCGGAATTTAACCGTGAGAAGGAAAAACGGCACCTGATCCTGCCAATATCCCCTCAAAGACAATATTCGCCCGAAGCCCTGCATGCGCTTGCCCGGAAACTGGATTTTAAATCCTACTGGTTTGTTACCGAGGATTATCTTCAGCAGTATGAAATCAAGCGCGTGGAAGCTTTATTTACGATCCGGGAACAGGAGGAGTACAATGATTATGTATACCGGACGTCGGATCTGACGGAATTGAAAGGAAACAAGTATTCCAAGAAACGGAACCTTATCAGCCAGTTTTCCAAGGAGTATCTTGAAAAGGACCGGGTTCGCCTGGCTCCCATAACACCGGAGCAGGCTCCGGAATGCATCCGGTTTCTGAATGAATGGTGTGAAGAGCGAAGCTGCGATGCCAACCAGATGGATGACCTGGCCTGCGAACGTCTGGCCGCCTTAAACACCATCGAGCATCTGGATATTTTCTCATCGCAAGGACTGTTGCTGCGGATCGATGGAAAGGTCAGTGCCTTCGGCATCGGCTCCTATCTGACAGCCACCATGGGCGTTTTGCATTTTGAAAAAGCCTTTTCAAGGATAAAAGGGCTGTATCAGTATTTTGACAGTCAATGCGCCCGGCTTTTGTTTAATGGGTATGTTTTTATTAACAAGGAAAGCGATATGAATGTTCCGGGGCTTGCCAAAGCCAAACGGTCCTATTATCCGGCGATGCGGGTAAAGTCTTATGAACTCGTGCTTAAAAAAACGCCAGGCTGAACCAAGGCTGTGATTACGCCAAAAGATCTTCTGGCATCAGGACTGAATGATCACTTTCAGCATCAGGTCTCCTTTCAGGCCTTCCGGCATCTGACGTCCCATTCCCTTAAGCCGGATGATCGATCCCTGTTTTAAATTCGGCGGAACTTGCACGCGAATCGTCCGGTTGTAAAATCCCCAGGGAATGTTAACCATCTTGTTCGCTCCGGAAAAAGCTTCCCAGGGCGTGATCTGAATCACGCCGTAGAGATGGGGATCGCTTCCGGACCCTGAAGTGCGGATAACCTGAAGCATGGGGGTTTTTCTTTTTTCGGTTACTTTGCGCAGGTGTTGTGTAAAGCCGGAATCGGGAAGAACATGAAAGAGCTTTAATAAAATCATTCCGGAAAGAAACCCGCCGATATGCGCCCACCAGGCGATGCCTCCTGCGCTGCCATAACTGCCCGCGGCACTCAGAAACTGGAGAAGAAACCAGATTCCCAGAAAAAAATAAGCCGGGATTTCTATAAATAATGGGATAAACAGGATGGGGATCAGGGTCAGGATTCTGGACTTTGGAAAAAGCAAAAAATAGGCGCCCATAACACCGGCAATAGCACCGCTGGCGCCGATTGTCGGGACATTGGAATGCGGGTTCAGCAGCAGATGGGACAGGCCGGATGTCAGTCCGCAGAGCAGATAAAACAGCAGGTACCGCAGGGAGCCGATGCGGTCTTCGATGTTGTCCCCAAAAATATACAGCGACCACATGTTGCCCAGGAGATGCCAGAACCCGCCATGGAGAAACATAAAGGAAAACAGGGAAAAAAGCTGCTGGCTCGCGCTAAAGTACGACGCAATATGAGGCACGGAATACCGGGCAGGTACCAGACCATAAACATAAATAAACTGCTCCGCCTGCCCTCCCTGGTTTAGTTGGATCAGGAAAACCAGGACATTCAACCCGATGATTGCGGTGTTGATCACCGGATAATTTTTTGAAGAAAGGGTGTCTCGAATCGGGATCATTTTTCAGGAGTCTGAAGGCAGGGGCCAGAAGACAGAAGCGTGGTGAATTCCCCATAATCCGCCACTATTGAATTCTCATGCTGAGATCCACGGCTCTTGCCGAATGTGTCAGGGCGCCGACTGAAATCAAATCAACGCCGGTTTGCGCCAGATCGGATAATTGATTCAGGGTGACGCCGCCAGAGACTTCCACGATGGCTCGGTTCTTTATGACGGAAACCGCTTCCCGAATATGGGCAATGTCCATATTGTCGAGCATAATGACATCCACCCCGGATTCAAGGGCCTCATGGATGCCGGCAAGATCCGATACCTCAATCTCAATCTTGATCAAATGAGAAATCTGTTTTCTGGCTGCAGCGACCGCCTGCTGAATCCCGCCGCAGGCGGCGATGTGATTGTCCTTGATGAGAACGCCGTCAAAAAGTCCCATCCTGTGATTATGGGCTCCGCCCATACGCACTGCGTATTTTTCAAGAACCCGCCATCCCGGTGTTGTTTTTCGGGTATCCACCAGCCGAACCCGGCTATGCTGAAGGGCTTTTACATACGTGCGCACGTGGGTGGCAATGCCCGAAAGGTGCTGTAAAAAATTAAGCGCTGGCCGCTCCGCGGTCAGAAGCGCCCTGAGGCTGCCTTCCAACTGCAAAACCGTTTCCCCGCAGACGACTTCCGCCCCGTCTTTATAAGCGGATTGCAGGTGAACCTGTGGATCGAGCCGCTGGAAAACCGTTTTTGCGATATCCAGTCCGGCAAGAATCAGGTCTTCTTTGGCGACAATGATTCCACGTCCCTGGCTGTCGCAGGAAATCAGATAATCGGTGGTGATGTCGCCGGTGCCGATATCTTCGGCAAGCGCCATGTCGATTAATCGGGTCGGCAATGATGTCATAAAAGCGCCTTGATTTTATCCAGATTGATTTGCAGGTGCTGCTCTTTGTCGGACAAAGCAGCGTGTTTGTCCTTGACCTTTCCAATGATATCCGCAGGCGCCTTGCCCAGGAAATCCTCGTTATTCAATTTTTTGGAAACACCGTTCAACTCGTTGTTCAGTTTCTCGATTTCCTTTTCAAGGCGCTGAATTTCCTTGGACAGATCCAGAATCCCTTCCAGGGGAACGTAGATGATCGCGCCCTCGACAATGGCTGTTGCCGCGGCCTTGGGTCTTTCTCCCGGCAGCTCAACGGCGAGTTTTTCCAGTCTGGCCAGATGGGTGATGATTTCTCCATGCCGGTGAATCGTGTCCGTGATTTCGGAACGATCGGTTTGAATCAGGGCATTCAGCTTTAAAGACGGTGCAAGATTCATTTCCCCCCGAATATTTCTGACGCCGGTAATGATGCTGGTAATGATGGCCATTTGCTGTTCGGCATCTGGGTTTACGAACCGGCCAAAGCCGGGGTCGCTGTCCTGAGGAAGTCTTGCGTTCATAATGGAGCCCTGGGTTCCGGGTAGCATATGCCAGATCTCTTCCGTAACAAAGGGGATGAACGGGTGAAGACAGATCAGGGTGTTTTTAAGAACCAGGTACAGAACGGCCCGGGTTTGCTCAAGGATCGGCTCTCCTTCTTTTCCGTAAAGGGCGGGTTTGACGGCTTCAAGGTACCAGTCACAGAGTTCATGCCAGACAAACTGGTAGAGCTGGCCCGCCGCATCATTGAAATGATAGGCCTCAAGTGCCTCTGAAGCGGATCGGGCCACGCTTTCGGACCGGGACAAAATCCATTGGTTGGGAAGCGTCAAAATTCCGGGCGTAATCGTCGTTGAATCCGTGTTGATGTGCATCAAGGCAAAGCGGGACGCATTCCAGAGTTTATTGATGAAGTGACGGTATCCCTCGACCCGTTTTTCAGACATCTTAATGTCTCTGCCCTGGGCCGCGAATGCGGCCAGGGTAAAACGAAAGGCGTCGGTACCGTATTGATCCATGACGATGAGCGGATCAATCACGTTGCCTTTGGACTTGCTCATTTTCTTGCCGTCCCCATCCCGAACCAGGGCGTGGACATACACGTCTTTAAAAGGAACATCGTCCATGAAATGGATACCCATCATCATCATTCGGGCAACCCAGAAAAAGAGAATATCAAAGCCGGTTACCAGAACCGAAGTGGGATAAAACGTTTTCAATAACTGGCTGTTTTCCGGCCAGCCCATCGTGGAAAACGGCCATAGCGCGGAACTGAACCAGGTGTCCAGCACGTCGGTTTCCTGAATCAGTACCGAATGGTTGCAAGCGGAACAGTTTTGCGGCGGCGTCAGGGATACGGTCATTTTTCCGCAGGCTTCGCAGGTCCATGCCGGAATCTGATGCCCCCACCAGATCTGCCTGGAAATGCACCAATCCCGGATATTGTTCAGCCAATCATAATAATTTGCTGCCCAGACCTCGGGGATGATACGGGTCTGGCCATTTTGAACCGCTGCAATGGCTTTTTCTGCCAGGGGCTTTGCTTTAACAAACCATTGCCTGGATAAATTGGGTTCGACAACGGTTTTGCACCGATAGCAATGGCCGACATTGTGGGGATAAGGTTCAATTCCGATCAGAAGTCCCTGCTCCTTAAGCTTCTGAACAACGGCTTCCCGGCATTTGAAACGGTCCATTCCTTCAAACATGCCGGCGCCGTCCGTCATGAGGCCGTGATCATCAATGACCTTGAACCGGGGAAGGTTGTGGCGGTTTCCGATTTCAAAATCATTCGGATCATGAGCCGGCGTCACTTTTAATGCGCCGGTTCCAAAAGACATTCCCACATAGGTGTCCCGGATAATGGGAATCTGGCGATCGGTTAGTGGCAGAAGAACAGTTTCTTCCGGCAGGCTCTGATATCTGTCATCTTCCGGGTGAATGGCTACAGCCGTATCACCGAACAGGGTTTCCGGCCGGGTGGTGGCAACCACAATGCCGCCGGAATGATGGGGAAAGGGGTAACGGATATGATAAAGATTCCCCGAGATCTCTTCATGCTCGACTTCAAGGTCGGACAGTGCCGTGTGGCAGCGATGGCACCAGTTGATGATGTAGTCACCCTGATAAATCAGGCCCTGGTGATAAAGCTGAACAAAAACCTTTCTGACGGCGATGGAAAGTCCTTCGTCCATCGTGAAACGTTCCCGCTTCCAGTCGCAGGATGCGCCCAGGCGCTTGAGCTGATGGATGATGGCGCTTCCGGATTCTTTACGCCAGGCCCACACTGCATCAATAAAATTTTCCCGTCCCAGTTGCTGCCTGCTGCTGCCTTCACTTGCGAGTTTTTTTTCCACAACATTTTGAGTGGCAATCCCGGCATGATCCGTGCCTGGCATCCAGAGCACATTGTGGCCTTTCAATCGGTGATACCGGCATAGAATATCCTGAAGTGTCACATTCAGCGCATGTCCCATGTGGAGAACACCGGTGACATTGGGAGGGGGGATAACAATCGAATAACCGGGGCGGGAGTCGCTTTCATTTGCAGCAAACAATTGATGTTCTTCCCAGAAAGCATACCAGCGTTTTTCGACATTCTGGGGTTCGTATCCTTTATCAGGTTGATCCATAAGCATTACTTACTCCTAAGGAACAATAGGTATTACGGGCGTTTTCGTAAACAGCCGCGGGGCAGTGTTTACAACACTGAGACTTATCTATAAAAAGGAAAAGGGGATTCATGTCTGATCCCCAATTCCATAACCATAACACTAAAAAAACAGTCGGTTCAAGACTTGATTTTATCAGCAGACCGAGCCGATGTCAGGTAATCCAAAAGAATTGTTTTTAGATTTTCGATTTCTCTTGTAACCGTTGTTGTGACGACTTCATCCAGAATATGCCCGATCCTTTCCGTAAAAAGATTTCGGATTACCCTTTCCATGGCGGCATCTATCTGGTCCCTGGACTGTGACGCCAGAATATCTTTATTTAGGGCAGCATCCTTTTCGGCAGGTTCGTTGGACTCTGAATGAATTCCGGGGAAATCCAGATGGGGCACCTGGGAATCGTGAACGACTTCAGCAATGAGTTGCTGAAGGTCTTCCATCTGGTATTCAGAATCAGGGGCTTTGATTTCGCCGGATGGGGATAACGTGCTCGTCTGTGCGGGTTCAATCGTTAAACTCAGCGATTCAACAAATTCGTTTTCAAGCGTCAATGGAGCAACATCCTGTAATAAAATTAAATCGTTGTCCGTATTAGAGCCCTTGTCTGCTGCAAGCTCTTTAATCTTCCCTGAATTATTCCCGTGAAGGACGTCAAGCGGAACGGTGTCTTCAACCGGCATTTCGGGTTCAAGTTCAAGCAGGGGGGAATCGGGAATCTGATCAAAATCCAGATTGAGCGTTTCTGTGTCTATTTCGGAGAAATCCGAGAGGCGTTCTGCCTTGAGATCTGTCTCTTCGAGAACATCTGAAAGATCAAAAAAATCAGTTTTGTCTTTTGCCGGATCAGGAATTTTTATGGTTTCCTGGGTATCAAAAAGATCAATAATTTCAGATAGCTCAATAATATCATCGTCTTCTGCTGGGAGTATTTCATCTGTGAGAAGGATGACATCATCGTCATCCAAAAGAAGATTTTCACCGGATAATTGTGGCGTGGGTTCCAGGCGTGTCATGGTAGCTCCTTTGTTTGAATCGGAAAAAAACCCAAAATAATTCTTATGGACAACAGTTTTCCGAGAACATCTTAGTGGATGATCCAACAGGGGGAATCGCTATCATAAGGACTGACAGGTGTCAATATTTTTACCTTGAAATACCAGGGTAAATCAACTTCAGATATTCTGTAAAAAATTTTCGTCTGTTTGAATCCCCGGCCCGTCACTTTTGAAACGCTCAGTGTTATGTGACCGGTGGCCCGGAAGAATGGCTGAAATGTCAATGTGAATGTCCCATATTAAAGAAATCGGATATGTGAATATTCATTTCAGATAAAAGGGTTGAAATTTTATTGAAGTTGTGAGAAGTAGAAATATTGAAGATTCATGAAGGGAGGTGATCTGTTGGGAAGTGTCATTAAAAAAAGAAGAAAAAAAATGAGAAAGCATAAACATAAAAAGCTTTTGGCCCGTACACGCCACCAGAGAAGGAAAGGTAAATAAGATGCCTGGAATCTTTTCTGTACAAAGAAAAAGCACTTTCGCTTAACGGTTCGTCGTTGCGTCGGTGCTTTTTCTTTTTTCCAGCTTGACAATGCTGGTAATCCGTTAACTTCGGCATTCAGATACTGCTGTAACGTCTTTATTTGTATCCTTTAAGATATTTCAGGAATTCAGCACTGGTTGAAAGCACAATCGAACTATTCTCCCCCAGAGTTTCATTGTAAACCTCAAGGGATTTGGTAAACGAATAGAATTCCGGGTCAATGCCGTATGCTTGGGCATACAGTCTTGTAGCTTCGGCATCGGCCTTGCCTTTAATCTCCTGGGCGGTTCGGTAGGCTTCGGATGTAATGCGTTTTAAATCCCTTTCCTTTTCGCCCATGATCTTGGCTGCCTCTCCCTTTCCTTCAGACCTGAATTTCTCCGCGATCTGCTTACGTTCCGCAATCATACGGCCATACACGGACTCCCGAACCTGTTCCACGTAATTGATGCGTTTAATTTTGACATCCACCAATTCGATGCCAAATGGAGATAATTTGGGCTGAGCCTGTTCCAGAATCCCGTGGGTAATTTTATCCCTTCCCGCAGTAATGCGTTCTATCGGTTCTTTTTGGATATCTTCCAGGCCGATTTCAGTGGTATCCAGCTCCCGGTTGCTCCGCCTGACCGCCTCAATGAGACGGTAGGAAGTAATAAAGTTGCGGGTAGCCGGATCAATGATGTCATCCAGCCGACTCTGAGCGCTGACCGTGTTGTTGACGGTTTGAAAGAATTTGATCGGATCAACGATTTTCCAGCGGGCAAATACATCCACCCAGATATAGGTTTTATCCAATGTGGGAATCTGTCCGGGGTCGCCTTCCCACTGAAGAAGATTTTTTGGAAAATACGTTGCCTCCTGAATTACAGGTACCTTGAAATATAACCCTGGAGCCAGTTTGGGGGTACCGACCACGCGGCCAAACTGAGTGACCACAACCTGTTCGGTTTCATTCACGATGTAGGCCGATGTATAAGCCATCAAAATGGCGATGCCGGCAGCAATGATCGACAAAACTTTGGAATTCATTTAGAGGCACCTCTGTTTTTTCCGAGGTTAAGAAAAGGAAGAAGATTACTTTGATCCGAGTCCACGATATATTTTTCACCGATTTTGGGGAAAATACTGCTCATCATTTCTAAATAAAGCCGGCGTTTGGTGATGTCTCGGGCTTTATCGTATTCGGCAAAAAGAGCGCTAAATCTTGAGGCATCTCCTTTTGCGCGGTTGATGCGGTCCAGGGCAAATCCCTCGGCAGCCTTGATGGTCCGGTCCGCCTCCCCGCGCGCGTTAGGTATGGCCTTGTTGTAGTCCTCCTTGGCCTGATAAATCATTTTTTCTTTTTCCTGAACCGCCTGGTTGACTTCGTTAAAAGAAGGCTGAACCGGATCCGGAACATTGGTTTTTTTCATTTCAACGGTGACGATGTTAATGCCGGCTTCGGCGTTATCCAGTTCGCTTTGAAGAATGTTTCTGGCTTCAACCGCAATTTCTTCCCGCTTACTGATCACCTCGTTAACACTGCGGTCCCCGACAACCAGGCGCATGGCTGCTTCCGACATATCAATCAAAAGCCGGCGGTTATCCTTGACCTTGAATAAAAAATTATAGGGATCTTTGATGCGGTATTGCACAATCCAAGGAACCAGTGCCACGTTCAAATCACCGGTAAGCATCAGCGTAACGCTGGTATCCTCGGTGTTCGCGGAAAACTTTCGCTGGTCTCCTTCACGATTGGTGTTGAATCCGAATTCCTCTTTATAAACGTGGCGGACCTTAACCTTTGTAACTTTTTCAATGCCCGTGGGCAGTTTAAAGTTCAGGCCGGGTTGGGTCGTCCGCACATATTTGCCGAAACGCTGTACAACGCCCACCTCATCCACATCCACGGTGTAAAACATGGAAACTCCCAAAAACAGGATTGCGGCCAGAACAATCACAATCGGACCGCCAGGAAGTTTGATATTTTTCAGTTTGTCGGTAAGCTCATCCAATTGCGGTATATTGGGTCCGCTTTTACTTTGTTGCTGTTCTTTTAATTTTTCCCAGTCCCAGCTCATAGATATTTCCACCATAAAGTTAATAACAGAGGGGTTATTGATTAGTACCATTTAAGTTACACGGCGTTTCAAGTCAAGGAAAAATGGGACTATTGGTTAGAACGGTTCAATGAAGGGTAAGTTCCTGAAGGAATGGTTCGGGCCCATTCCTTACGCTGTGAACGATTTGTACAAAATGTGAACACCACTCGAGGCGGTTTGCATGGCAGATATGGAATGGTATTTCCAGAATACTGCTCGGGCGAAGACAGTGTCAGCGCTTTATCCTCAGGGTGTCCAGTTGCATTCGCGCGTCCTTGACAGCGGATTCCTGTTCATATCCCCGGGCTTTTTTAGCGGCCAATTCAATGTATTCATAGCCCGATACAAAATCCCCCATTCTGCCATAAGCCAGCCCCAGCCCCGTGAAAGCCGGAGCATAGTCCGGATCCAGTTCAGCAGCGCGAGAAAATTCCAAAACAGCCGCGTCAATTTTATTGATTTGTAGAAACTTCAAGCCATTATCCACGTGCCGGGAAGGGGTGTCGAGCGCTGTATGGTGATATGCACCGATGGGGCCGCAGGCAGAAAAGAGAAAAATACAGATCATCGAACAGATCAGGTTCGTCATGTCTGCATGATGATTTTTCATTGTTGAGACGGACTGTTTTGAATGATTGAACATATCGTTTGCAGTTTTATCAGGTTTCGTTTTGACCAATGGACCTGTGTCATTTATAATCAAAGGATGGCGGGAAGTCAATATCCTAAACTCGGCCGCCGCTCCATCTCAGCTTGGCTTTTACAAGGTCAAAATAACGCTGACCAGGGAGCTCGATCATCAGCACCGGATAGGGGCTTTTCTGTATCCTGATCGTGTCGTTGTTATGGAGTTCAATGCCGGACTGGCCATCAAATGTGACCAGAACATTCGAAGCTTCTTTCTCAAGAACAATGGTAATGACAACCGAATCCGGAATTATCAAGGGGCGGATGGTCAGGGTAAACGGGCAGATGGGTGTCAGAATAATGCCGGGAACCGTGGGATGAACGATGGGTCCGCCGGCCGCAAGGGAATATGCGGTTGAGCCCGTGGGGGTGGCCACAATGAGGCCGTCAGCCCGGTACGTGGTTAAATAATGGTTGTCCAGAAGGGTTTTAATGCTGGCAAGGCGCGCCAGCGCGCCTTTGTTGATGACGATATCATTGAGAACGGTTTCCGAGGCGATGAGCCGATCCTCTCGAAGGATATCCGCCCGAAGGCGCATTCGAGGGCTGGTTGTAATATCCTGATGAATAATGGTGTTGACCGCCTCAAACAGGTTGTCCTCGGAGATTTCAGCCAGAAAGCCGACTTCGCCGAATTTTACCCCTAAAACAGGTATGGGGGCATCGCCTATCCACCGAACAGCGCTTAAAAATGTCCCGTCACCTCCCAGAACCAGGACACAGAACAGGTCATTCGGGGCATGAGATGATCGGGAACCGGAAACAGCGGACTTCGGGAAAAACATCTCTTTTCTGAAGACATCGATATTCCTGGATTTCAGCCAGATTTCAAGTTCGTCGGCCTTCTGTATGGCTAGATGATCGTTTTTTACGACCAGCCCGATGCGTTTCACGAGATTCAATGGCCTCTGGGATAATTCACTTAAAATGTCCATCATATTTTCATAAGATGTTAATGAATTCCAACCCAAAAAGCAAATTCTTTTGTCTTGACTCATTCAGGCGGTTTTTATAATAAGAATCAGGTGAAGTATTTTATATCATAACAATTAATGAGGAGGGCAGGGGTTATGAAGAAGAATTCCATGGAGAAGCGGCTCATTACCGCCATCATCGCAGGGTTGATGGTACTGGCATTTTCTGGGTCCGGCATAGCAGCCGATACCATTAAAATCGGTATTGGCGGCGCGCACAGCGGGGACCTGGCCTCTTATGGACTGCCGATTGTCAAGGCAGCCAAACTGGTGGTCGAGGACGTGAATGCCAAGGGCGGAATCCTGGGCAAACAGGTTGAAGTCATCGCGGAAGATGATGTGTGCAAGCCTGAAGTGGCAACCAATACGGCAACCAAGCTGGCAACCGCGGGTGTAACCGTGGTTGTGGGCCATGTATGCAGCGGCGCGACAAAAGCGGCCCTGGATATTTATAAGGATGCCAAAATCGTTGCCATGTCCGCTTCCGCGACAAATCCGGATCTCACCCAGAGCGGAAAATATCCCAATTTTTTCCGAACCATTGCCTCCGATGATGCTCAAGCCAAACTGGAAGTCGATTTTGCCCTGGATACCCTGAAACTCAAAAAAATTGCCGTGCTTCATGACAAAGGCGATTACGGGAAAGGCCTTGCTGAATTTGCAAAAACATTCATTGAAAAATCCGGAAAAGGCCAGGTTGTCCTTTTCGAGGGGATAACCCCCGGAGCCGTGGATTATTCTTCGGTTGTCAACAAGGTAAAGAAATCGGGTGCCGAAGCGGTTATTTTCGGCGGATATCACCCGGAAGCATCAAAAATTATCAGCGAGATGCGAAAAAGCAAGATGAAAACGGTTTTTATTTCTGATGACGGCGTTAAGGTCGAAACCTTTATCAAAGTTGCCGGAAAATTTGCGGAAGGTGTCTATGTAACCGGCCCCAAGGACACTTCAACAAATCCGATGGATAAAGCTGTAAAAGACGCTTATAAAAAAGCCTACGGAGAAGATGTGGGTGCGTTTTCCATCAATGGATATGCAGCCACTCAGGCGCTTTTAAACGCCATCCAGAAAGCCGGATCGACTGATTACGATGCCATCGTCAAGGCGCTACGGACCGAATATGTGGATACGCCGCTTGGAAAAATCAAATTTGATGATCGCGGGGATGCCATCGGCGTGGGGTTTTCGGTTTATCAGGTCAAGGACGGAAAATATGTTGAGTTAAAGAAATAACGATTCGAATTGTTGAATATTTCAGGGGACAGGTTTGGCCGATACCTGCCCCCTGTTTTTTACCCATGTTCCGGGTGAATGGCTTTCGGTGCCGGTTGGACAGGGAGCAGGCTGAATATCAATGGAATATTTCTTTGAGCTTTTTCTGGGTGGTCTGACGCGTGGCAGCATTTATGCGCTGATCGCCCTCGGCTATACCATGGTTTATGGGATCATCGAACTCATCAATTTTGCCCACGGTGAAATTTACATGATCGGCGCTTTCACGGCGCTTATTGTGGCCAGTGTGCTGACGGTGATGGGATTGAATCAATTTGCGATTCTGGTTCTGGCTTCGATTGCGGCAGCGGTGTACAGCGCAGCTTACGGGTATACGGTTGAAAAAATCGCCTATAAACCCCTTCGCCATGCCCCGCGTCTCTCTCCCCTGATCAGCGCCATCGGGATGTCCATTTTCCTTCAAAACTATGTTCTTCTTGCCCAAACATCTGATTTTCTGCCGTTTCCCAGCCTGATTCCTGATTTTGAATTCTGGGAACCCTATTCCCACATCCTGCGTTCCACACAACTTGTCATCCTGCTTTCAACCACGGTTATCATGGTGCTGCTGACGCTGCTGATCAAATACACCAAAATCGGAAAAGCCATGCGGGCAACTGCCCAGGATCGCAGCATGGCAATGCTGGTCGGCGTTAATGTCAATCAAGTGATTTCCATGACGTTTGTCATCGGATCTTCCCTGGCGGCGGTTGGCGGCGTGTTGATTGCATCCCACATTGGACAGATTAATTTTTTCATCGGCTTTATTGCGGGAATCAAGGCATTTACCGCGGCGGTTCTGGGAGGGGTCGGAAGCATTCCCGGCGCGGTGCTGGGCAGTCTGATCCTGGGCCTGACCGAAAGCTTTGCAACCGGCTATGTGTCCAGCGACTATGAAGATGTTTTTGCGTTTGCGCTTCTGGTTTTAATTCTGATTTTCAGGCCCGCGGGGCTCCTGGGAAGGTCAACCACACAAAAAGTTTAGGATCTACGAAATGGGTGAATTTTAATTTCTGCTTCCATCCCTGAATCGCTCAATTTATCATAAAATTATGCCAACTTTATCTGAAATAAAAAAATCGTTTCTGGTGTCTCTTTGGTTCATGTTTCTGACCTTTCCGATTATGGTTATTCGGGTCAATACCACGGAAAAGCTGGTGTCGTGGCGGTGGGAAAACATGGTTTTTATCGGCATCGGAAGTTTTCTGCTTTCTTTTGTCTGGCGGTATCTAATCCGGCGAAAAGAAATCGGAAAAAAGAATAGCGAGTCCGGCAGCATGGACGCGCCATCGTTTTTCCAGCGGATCCTGTCGGATCGCAGATACGCCATGCCGGCAATTGTTGCCGGTATCGGTTTCGTGGTGATCTTTCCTTTTGTGATGAATACCTACCAGACCAATATCATGATCACGGCGCTCATGTACATCGTGCTGGGCCTGGGGCTCAATATCGTTGTCGGGCTTGCCGGCCTTCTGGATCTGGGTTATGTCGCCTTTTATGCGGTCGGTGCATACACCTATGGCCTGCTGAATCACCATTTCGGGCTGGGGTTCTGGATTGTTCTGCCGATGGGTGCGTTCATGGGGGCTTTTTTTGGAATTCTTCTGGGTTTTCCGGTATTGCGCTTGAGAGGGGATTACCTGGCAATCGTCACTTTAGGGTTTGGTGAAATCATTCGCCTGATACTTGAGAACTGGAACGAATTTTCATTCGGTCCCAGCGGCATCGCCCAAATTTCCAGACCTTCCCTGTTCGGTATTCAGTTGTCTCTTTCAAATTCCATCATCTATTTATATTTTGTGATGATCGGCATGGTCCTGTTTACCATTTTTGTGGTCAATCGGTTGCAGAATTCCCGAATTGGACGTGCATGGATCGCCCTTAGAGAAGATGAGGTGGCCTGCCAGGCCATGGGAATCGATAAAACCCGCACCAAACTGACGGCATTTGCCCTCGGCGCCACCTGGGCCGGAATGGTTGGAGTCATTTTTGCCGCCAAAACAACGTTTATCAATCCAGCCAGTTTCACCTTTCTGGAATCGGCAATGATACTGGCCATTGTCGTTCTGGGGGGAATGGGTTCCATTGTCGGCGTTGCCATTGCAGCCCTGGTACTGATCCTTCTTCCAGAATATCTCAGGGCGTTTTCCGACTTCAGAATGCTGATCTTCGGGGCCATTATGGTTCTTATGATGGTTTTTCGGCCCCAGGGAATCGTCGCCAATGTTCGCCGAAGTTACAAGTTTCAACCCGATAAACATCCATGATGCGGACGCCCCTAACAATGGAAACCATACTTGAAGTAAACAACCTGACAATGGATTTTGGCGGACTTCGTGCCCTGGATCATCTGAATGTTGATATTCGAAGGGGTGAAATCGTTGCCCTGATCGGTCCCAACGGGGCAGGCAAGACCACTTTTTTTAATTGCATTACCGGCATTTATTCGCCAACCGAAGGGGATATCATCATTTCTTCCACCAAGGCCGACGGCGCAATAAAACGCGAACGGATCAACGGATTAAAGCCCAATCAGGTAACGGAAAAAGGCATGGCTCGCACGTTTCAGAACATCCGTTTGTTTCCGAACATGACGGTTCTGGAAAATGTGATGATCGGCAGGCACTGCCGGACCCGTTCCGGGGTCGCTGGAGCCATATTCCGCAACCGGGCAATGGTCAGGGAAGAACAATCTGTCGTGGATGACAGCTACCGTGTTCTGGAAAAAATCGGACTTGCCAGGTTTGTCAATGATCAGGCCAAGAATCTTCCGTATGGCGCGCAGCGGCGCCTTGAAATCGCCAGGGCTCTGGCCACCGAACCTTTCTTGATTCTCCTGGATGAGCCGGCGGCGGGAATGAATCCCCAGGAAACGCTTGAGCTGGACGATTTGATCACGCGGATTCGGGATGAGGAAGGGGTTTCCATTCTGTTGATTGAACATGACATGAAACTCGTCATGAGCCTATCGGACCGAATTTTTGTCATGGATTACGGAAAGAAGATCGCACAGGGAACCCCCGAGGAAATCCGGAATAATCCCGTGGTGATAAAGGCTTATCTCGGAGAGGAAATCGATGCTTAGGGTAAATGGCGTTTCAACGTATTACGGCAATATTCAGGCCCTGAAGAACATCAGCATGGAGGTTGCCGAAGGGGAAATCATCACTTTGATCGGTGCAAATGGGGCCGGCAAAACCACCACCCTGATGTCCATTTCCGGACTCGTTCCGCCGCGACAGGGAGAAATCATCTTTAAGGGAAAGCCCATTCAGGGAATGAGTCCGGAAAAGATTGTTTTTCTGGGAATCAGTCAGGTTCCGGAGGGGCGAAGGATATTTCCGTATCTGACGGTTGCGGAAAACCTCGATATGGGCACTTTTTTGCGAAAAGACAAGGACAATATTCGAAAAGACCTCTCCTATATCTGGGACTTGTTCCCGATTCTTTCCAAGAGAAGGCTTCAGGCAGGTGGAACGCTCAGCGGCGGCGAGCAGCAGATGCTGGCCATATCCCGCGCGCTGATGGCCAGACCCAAACTGCTTCTGCTGGATGAGCCCTCTTTGGGGCTTGCGCCCCTGATTGTTCGCCAGATTTTTGAAATTATCAAAAAAATCAATGCGGAGAACAACACCACGATTTTTTTGGTGGAGCAGAATGCCAACCTGGCCCTTAAAGTGGCTCATCGGGGCTATGTCATGGAAAACGGTGCCATTACGATGTCCGATTCCGCTCCGAACCTTCTGAGCAATGAAGCCGTCAAGAAAGCCTATCTGGGGCTTTAGGATTGAAAATCATGGACCTTCCGGCGAATTCAATTGTGAGGGATCGGGTTGAAACCCTTCGTCAGACCCTTCACCGTCACAACACCCTGTATTATGCGCAGGACAATCCTGAAATATCGGATGCAGAATATGATCTCTTGATGCAGGAGCTGATGGCGCTTGAAAAAGCGCATCCCGATCTGCAAAGCCCGGATTCGCCCACGGCTCGTGTGGGAGCGCCGCCGCTTGCCGTGTTTGAAACCATGTCCCATTCCCTTCCAATGCTCAGCCTGGATAATGCATTTGCTGCGCAGGATATCATCGACTTTGATAGCCGGGTGAAAAAAACGCTTCAAACTCAGGATACGGTTCTTTATACCGCGGAACCCAAACTGGATGGCGTTGCGGTCGAGCTGGTCTATGAAGACGGAAAACTGGTCATGGCATCCACCCGCGGGGACGGAATGACCGGAGAAGTGATTACCGCCAATGTCAGGACCATCCGCTCGGTGCCGCTTCAGCTTCATGCCGGTGCGTTTGAAGGGCGGCTGGAGGTCCGGGGAGAAATCATCATGAATCGCAAGGGTTTTGAAAAAATGAATCGAAACCGCGAGGATGAAAACCTTCCGGTTTTTGCCAATCCCAGAAATGCGGCTGCCGGATCCCTTCGTCAACTGGACTCAATGATAACCGCCACCCGGCCTCTGGATATTTTCATCTATGGCACGGGACTGACTCCGGGCCTGAACAGCGACTCCCACTGGGATGTCCTTAACCGGCTCAAGTCCATGGGATTTAAAGTGAACCCCCTGATCCGTCCCTGTCTGACGCTGGATCAGGTTATGGAATGCTATCGTGAACTGGAAGAAAGCCGCTCCGGCCTTCCCTATGATATTGATGGCGTGGTGATCAAGGTCGATGATCTTCGGTATCAGGAAATACTTGGCGAAAAAGCCAGAAGCCCCCGGTGGGCCATTGCCTGGAAATTTCAGGCCGTTCAGGGTACAACGCAAGTTCTGGCGATTGAAATTCAGGTGGGCCGGACTGGCGTTCTGACCCCGGTTGCCCATCTGGAGCCGGTCCGGATCGGCGGTGTCTGGGTCAGCCGGGCCACGCTTCACAACGAAGAAGAGATTCAGCGTAAGGATATTCGCATCGGTGATACGGTTTTTGTTGAAAGAGCAGGGGACGTGATTCCCAAGGTCGTCAAGGTCGTTATCGAAAAACGGACCGGAGATGAAATCCCGTTCCAGATGCCCGCCGCGTGCCCTGCCTGCGGTTCGCAAGCAATCCGATTGTCTATAGAAAATTCCGACAGGCTTGAATCCGCGCTCCGGTGTTTCAACGCCCGATGCCCGGCGCAACTCAAGGAAAATATCATTCATTTTGCTTCCAAACGCGCTTTTGACATGGATGGTCTGGGTGAGAAGCTGGCCGGACAACTGGTAGATGCGGGCCTGTTGACCTCTTATGCGGATATTTTTCAACTGAACCTTGAAAACCTTCTAAAAATAAACCGTATGGGACAAAAATCCGCTGAAAACTTGATATCCGCCATTGACCGGAGTAAAAAAATACAGTTGAACCGTTTTTTGTACAGCCTGGGAATTCGGCATGTGGGAGAGAATATCGCCGACATTCTGGCCAGAAAGTGGGGAAGCCTGAACGCGGTGATGCAGCAGACTCCGGAGTCCCTCACAGCGGTTGAAGGCATTGGCAGAACCATTGCAGAGAGCGTGCATGGCTTTTTCAATGATCCGGGAAACAGAGAACTCCTTGATAGAATACTGGAAAACGGCGTTGAAATCCTGACTCTACCCCAATCTGCCGGAAAAACGCTTGATGGCAAGTCGTTTGTTCTTACGGGAACCCTTCCCAATCTGACCCGGAGCCGGGCCAGGGCCTTGATCGAGGCTGCCGGGGGGAAAGTGAGCAGCGCTGTCAGCCGGAATACCAGCTATCTGGTTGCCGGCGAAGCCGCCGGTTCCAAGCTGGAAACTGCACGGAAAATCGGGGTCGAGATCATTGATGAGTCCGCCCTGATGCAGCTTCTTGAAGGGAATTTGCCCGATCCCTCTTTGAGCAGGCCGTTTCAGCAAGGTTTGGTTTAGAATCCGCTTCGGGCGATTGATGGTTTTCTTTCATTCGCTCAGGCCAAAAACGCCTCTGGCGTATCAGATTCTCAGCAAAAAAGGATGCGTGATGCCAAAACAGGTCAGAGCAAGAGCGGTGATCACCGGAAAGGTTCAGGGGGTATATTTCAGGGCGGAAACCCAGCGTGCCGCCCTGAAAAGAAATGTACTGGGATGGGTCAGAAACCGATCGAACGGGTCTGTAGAAGCATTGTTTGAAGGGGATGAGCCTTCCGTAACGGGCATGCTGGAATGGTGCTGGCAGGGCTCCCAATTTTCAAGGGTTCAGCATGTGGATGTTCAGTGGGAACCCTACATAGGCGATTTCGATCGGTTTGATATCGTCTTCTAAAAAAAGAAATTCACCGCAGGTTTGAATTTACAGGGGATGCGCCGGTTCCTGCGGTGATTGATTTCAGCAAAGAACAGGGTGATTTTTATATTCCGTCCTTAAGTTTTTTTCCGGGGCGGAATTTAACCACGTTGCTCTTTTTGATTTTAATGGCTTCACCGGTTCGGGGATTGCGACCTTTGCGGGCTTTGCGTGTGGTTTTCAAAAATGTTCCAAAACCTACCAGCGTTACCTTACCATCTTTTTTGTCCTTAAGCGCCTTGCCGATCCCGTCCATAAAAGAATTGAGCGCTGCGCCAGCGGCTGCCTTGGTAATTCCCGCGTCCTGAGCCATCTTGTCAACCAAATCTGATTTTGTCATTGCTTCTTGCCCCCCATTTTAGATTGTTTGTAGTTCACGAACCAGATTATTTGTAATGTTTACAAAACACTGCGGGTGATGTCAACAGAAAATCATTGCTTGTCAACAGTTAATGACTTCCTAAGGTCAAAAAAACGGCATTCCGATGAAAATTTCCGGATCCAGCCTATCCCCTTAAAATAAAGCATCCACAAAATCTTCGGAATTAAACGACTGAAGATCCTCGATGTTTTCCCCAATCCCGATATATTTCAATGGCAGTTTCAGATCATGACAGATGCTGACCACGATTCCTCCTTTTGCGGTTCCGTCCAGCTTGGTAAGTGCCAGGGCAGTCACCCCAATGGATTCATGAAACAAGCGCGCTTGCGAAATGGCATTCTGTCCGGTTGTTGCATCCAGGATCAGAAGCGTTTCATGCGGAGCATCCGGGATCTTTTTGGAAACGGATCTTCTGATTTTTTTAAGTTCCTCCATCAGGTTGATCCGTGTATGCAGTCTTCCGGCCGTATCAACGATAACCACGTCCATATTTCGAGCCATTGCAGCTTCGACACCATCAAAGGCGACAGCCGCAGGGTCTGCGTCGGATTTATGTCTGACAATTTCAGCGCCGGACCGCTCCGCCCAAATGGTTAATTGTTCAACGGCCGCTGCCCTGAACGTGTCCGCGGCTGCAATCAATACTTTTTTCCCGTCACGGGCAAACCGGGCAGCCAGTTTTCCGATGGTGGTGGTTTTCCCAACACCGTTGACTCCAACAACCATGATGACCAGTGGCCTGGAGACCGTATCCGGAACAGCGACCGTGACATTCAATAATTCCAGGATTTCCTGCTTTAGGGCTTTTTTAAATCCGTCTGAATCCAGTTTCTCCGATGAAAACTTTGCGGATATGCGCTGAATCAAATCGGTTGCGGTTTTGACTCCGATATCCGCGGTAATCAGAATCTCTTCCAGTTCTTCCAGCAGTTCATCATCTATCCGGCGCTTTCCGGTAAACAGTTTGTCAATGTCCGTGGTCAGAACCTGACGGGTTCTCGAAAGGCCGTCCTTAAGTCTCTGAAACATACCGCGGGAGGGTAACTCGGTAGTTGGCAGTGAAGGAGCCGTGTTATCCATTTCCGGTGAAAGAGAACCTTCGGTATCCTTATTTTTCTTAAACCAATTTATTGCCATTGAAATCCCTTATGTTTTTAGCAGGAGGCGGAGCACAGCCTTCTTACCCAAATGCTCATGGGTCTGTACCGAACGGACAGAGGTTAATGCAGAATCTGACTGAGAAACAGTTTGGTCCGGTCATTTTGAGGATTTTCAAAAAACGCTTCCGGAGTGTTGGATTCCACGATCTGACCAAAATCCATAAAGAGTACCCGGTGCGCGACACTTTTTGCAAAACCCATTTCATGGGACACCACGATCATGGTCATTCCTTCTTTGGCCAGACTGATCATCACATCCAGAACTTCCTTGACCATTTCGGGGTCCAGGGCAGAGGTGGGTTCATCAAACAACATGATATTGGGCTTCATGCAGAGACTTCTGGCAATTGCCACGCGCTGCTGCTGACCTCCGGAAAGCTGTCCCGGAAATTTTCTGGCTTGTTCCGCGATATGGACTTTTTCAAGATAATACATGGCTGTTTTTTCTGCCTCAATTCTGGGAATTTTGCGCACCCATATGGGTCCCAGGGTCAAGTTTTCCAGAATGGTCAGGTGGGGAAACAAGTTGAAATGTTGAAATACCATGCCCACTTCAGCCCGTATCTTCTCGATGTGTTTAATATCGTTGGTCAGTTCAGTGCCATCAACAATGATTTTACCCCGCTGATGTTCTTCAAGCCGGTTGATGCAGCGAATCAGCGTGGATTTGCCTGAACCCGACGGACCGCAGATGACGATACGCTCTCCCTTTCGAATGGTCAGATTGATGCCGCGCAGGACATGAAAGTCGCCATACCATTTGTGCATATCAATAATTTCTATGACTTCTCTGGATTCAGGACGATTCATAGCGGTTGCGGGGGTTGTATTCATGGATGCTCCGTAAATTAACAAAAGAAAATCCTGGGTCTGCCGACTGCCGGCAAAGTATGTAAGAAAAAATCTGGATTGGCTGAAAATTCATATTATTTTGTCTATTGCCGCCTTTGGGTCAATGACAGTTTTCATAACGATGTTCCCAGTTCTTTTTCCAGCTTTCTGCTGTAATTGGACATGGTGTAACAGCATATAAAATAAATGCAGGCCAGGAAAAAAAAAGCTTCCGTGGAAAATCCCATCCAGCTCGGATTGGCCAATGTCGTTTGAGTCGTTTTAAGAATATCATACAGGCCGATGATGACCACAAGCGACGTATCCTTGAAAGCGGAAATCAAAATGCTGACGGACGGTGGAATAACGATTTTCAGGGCCTGCGGAAGAATGATCAGGCGCATGGTCTGGACATAATTCAGTCCCAGGGATTCCGCAGCCTCATACTGGCCTTTGGTGATTCCCTGAAGACCGCCGCGAACCACTTCGGCGATGTAGGCGGCCGTAAACATGATAATGGCGACCTGAGCCCGTAGAATCTTATTGATGGTGATGCCTTCGGGTAAAAACAGCGGAAAAATGACTGCTGACATAAAGAGCAGGCTGACCAGGGGAACGCCCCGGATCATTTCGATATAAATAATGCTGAGTGCTTTTATGGCCGGCATTGTGGATCTTCTGCCGAGTGCCAGCAAAATCCCCAGCGGATAGGCAGCGGTCAGCCCGAAAACCGCCAGAAGAAAGGTCAGGGGAAGCCCTCCCCACTGCGTGCTTTCAACCGGAGCAAGTCCCAGCACCCCTCCCTTCATCAGGACGGCCATGCAAAGAAGACCCGCGGTCCAGGCATAGAAAAGCCACGGTTTCCAGAATTTGCGATTCCGGCTGATCAGCAGCAGGCTGACCAGCAGAATCATGGCGAAAAGGGGTCGCCACTGCATGTCATGAGGGAAAAACCCGAACAGGATAAAGCGGTAATTTGCCGAAACGATGGACCAGCAAGCGCCGTTCACGGATCGGCATTCCGTGGAATTGGATATCCACAAGCTGTCCACAAATATCCACCGGATCAGCGGCGGAAGAATTTTCCATAGAAAAAAAAGCGTGAGAAGGGTCAGCACCGAATTAAACATACCGTTAAACAGATTCGATTTAATCCATCCGATAACCCCGATGCTGGTTAAAGGAGGCTTGATGTCGTCTGTCGGAATATTCGAAGATAGGGATGAATGCCGCATGGTATGAAATCTTTATTTAAGTGAAAAAATCATCGTTCGATCAGTGCGATTTTTTTGTTATACCAGTTCATGAACGCCGAAGTGACAAGACTGAAAATGAGGTAGACCACCATGATCAGCGCAACGCCCTCAATGGCCTGTCCGGTTTGATTAATGGTGGTATTGGCAACCGAAACAAAATCCGGAAATCCAATGGCAACGGCCAGGGAGCTGTTTTTGGTAAGATTGAGCATCTGGCTGGTCAAAGGTGGAACGATGATGCGAAGCGACTGGGGAAGAATGACAAGATTCAGGGTTTGCCAGGGTTTTAATCCCAGGGACATGGCTGCCTCGGTCTGACCCTTGCTGACTGCCTGAATTCCGGCCCGGACGATTTCCGCAACAAAGGCAGCGGTATAAAGTACCAGTCCCAGAAGAAGCGCGGTGAATTCCGGGCTGACATTGATTCCACCGGTAAAATTAAAACCGGTAAGCCGGGGCATGTCCATGGCGGTCGGTGCTCCGAAAACAAGCCAGGTGATCAGGGGAAATCCCAGTAAAACAGCGGATCCCGTACTGAACACCGGAAAAGCCAGACCGGTCCGGTCCTGCCTTTTCCTGGCCCATTTGCGAAGAAAATATACACCCGTGCATCCAATCAGAAAGGCAATGGCGATATAGCCATATGCCGGGTGGGGCTCGGGAATGCCGAAGGCCAGTCCCCTGTTACAGAGAAACATTCCGGGAAGCGGTTCCAGCGCATTTCTGGGAGCGGGAAGCGAATCGTAAAAAACAGCATACCAGAAGATCAGTTGAAGCAGTATGGGGATATCCTGAAAAAATTCAATGTAAGCAGCGGCCAGTCGCGAAACCAGCCAGTTCGAGGAGAGTCTGGAAATGCCCACGAATGTTCCCAACAGGATCGTCAGGACAATTCCCACAAATGCAACCTTAATGGTATTCAGGATGCCAACGAGCAGTGCCCTGGCATAGTTGCTGGCCGCTGAATAGCGGATCAGCGACTCTCCAATCTCAAACGAAGCTTCTTTTTCCAGAAAATGAAAGCCGGTTGCAATGGACTGCCGGTGAAGGTTTGTCACGGTATTGGAAAAAAGATAATAGCCGATGAGGCTGACCACGGCAAGGGTGGCCAATTGGTACACAATGGCTCTCTTGGCGGGGTCATGCCAGAAGGGAATGGAATTTTCAAATTCTTTCGTTGATGGCAAGGAATTGTCCAGGTGTTTATAAAGTGGTCAGTCAATGAAAGTATCTGGAATTGCAGGCGTTCCGCAATGAGCAGCCTGCGCTTCCAGGTGGGTTTTCACGGAAAAAATCCGGGCAATATTTCTGATTTTGCTTGTGCGGGGATGTTGTCGCACCCTGCACAAGCAGATGACGGTAAATAGGGTCGCCTATTTGAACGGTGGTGAATACATCAATCCGCCGTTAGTCCACAGTGCGTTCAGACCACGTTCCAGAGCCAATGGCGTTTTTACGCCGACATTGCGTTCAAACACTTCACCGTAATTGCCAACCTGTTTGACGATATTATAGGCAAATTTTTCGTCCAGCCCCAGGGCTTTCCCGTTTCCCGGAACAACTCCCAAAAACCGCTGAACAGTAGGATTGGTGCTTTTAAGCATTTCATCCACATTTGTTGAGGCAATACCCTCTTCCTCAGCTTCAATCATGGCCAGAACGGCGTAATTGACGATGTCTTTCCACTGGTTGTCGCCATGGCGAACCGCGGGTGCCAGGGGTTCTTTGGAAATGATTTCAGGTAAAATGATATAATCCGTCGGATTTGGCGCAACCGACCTGGCGCCGGCCAATTGTGAAGCATCCGATGTCAGGCAGTCGCAACGACCGGCAAAAAATGCTTTGTTCAGCTCGGCATTGTTTTCAATGACAACGGGTTTCATTTTCATGTTTTTGGAGCGAAAATAATCCGCGACATTCTGTTCGGTGGTGGTTCCGGGAAGAACGCAAACCGTTGCGCCGTCCAGTTGTTTCGCACTTTTGATGTTCATTTTTTTCGGAACCAGAAAGCCCTGTCCGTCATAATAATTGACCTGGGCAAAATCAAGTCCCAGAGATGTGTCGCGGGTCAGCGTCATGGTGGCGTTGCGGCACAGAACATCCACTTCACCGGATTGAAGCGCCGTAAAGCGCTGAACAGCGGTCAGCGGGATAAACTTGATTTTTTTGGCATCTCCGAATACTGCCGCGGCAATTGCCCGTCCGGTATCCACATCCAGTCCTTTCCATTCTCCTTTTTCATCGGGAATGCCGAACCCGGCCAACTGGCCATTGACGCCAACCTGAACGAAGCCTTTGGCTTTAACATCATCCAGTGTGCCGGCTGCTGCGATGCCTGTCCCAAAAAACATGACAACGACGGCTGCCCATACCCAAAACTTTTGTAATTTCATCGTACCCTCCTTTAAGTATTGTGAATATGAATCTGCTTCAGTGATTTGAAGCGTCTTGATCATTCGATTTGATACCATATAAGCTTTAATAATGGCAAGAGAAAACAGGGAATGTGTGTGTGGAAACTGAACCCTGCTCATGATCGGTCCATGTCTCATTTTCGGGGATCGAAGCATTTGTTCCCATGCCGGATGGTTTTAAATTAACGGGCGTTTCAATGTCAATGGAAAATGATCCGGTATCGGTAAAAAATGCTGAAAGATTGACGAAACTCTCAGGGAGACAGACTGAAGCCATCTTTTACGTCAAAACATATAATCAGAATATCCATGCAGAAATGACAATCCCGGCTCCCAGAATGAGGAATAAGCGGGTTCTGTGCCAGAAACGCTCTGTAATTGCCTGGGGAGCGTTTCGGCGGCATAACTTTCCCGGCTGAAGAGATTGTTGTTGACTATACGTACTCAAATCCATACGAAGACAATGTCTATTCTCTTATTTAAACCCGTAATAACGATGTTAAGCGTGACGCTCAATGAGGTCATCACAGTGATGCGGCAGAGGCTTTCGCATGAGTGATCAACGGACTATCCGATTTCACGATATGAAAAATCCGTGCATGAAGGCGGCATTGCTCCTGGCCATTTTCACCATCGTGGTTGCCGTGCCGGGCATGGAAATCGACGCTCGCGCATCGGCATCAACCCGCATCGGTGTTCTGGCGCATAAAGGTACGGATATCTGCAGCGAAATGTGGCAGCTCACGATGGACTATCTGGACAAGGCGTTGCCCGGCCGTCAGTTCGATCTGGTGCCGCTGCAGTTCAGGGAGGTCGAATCTGCGGTCGCGAACAAGTCGATCGATTTTTTGTTCTGCAATCCCTCGATCTATGTTGATCTGGAGGTGAGGTACGGCGTTACTCGAATCATGACCCTGCGCAATCTGGTTGGAACACAAATCGTGTCGGAATTTGGCGGCGTTGTCTTCTGTCGTGCCGATCGCAGTGATCTGCAGAACTTGCGGGATGCTCGTGGTCAACGTCTTGCGGCCACTAAGCAGATCTCATTCGGTGGATGGTACATGGCCTTGCGTGAATTCAGGTCAGCAGGCATTGATCCCGAGCGGGACTGTGTCCGACTATCCTTTCTGGGCACTCATCCCGCAGTCGTCCGTGCGGTTCTCTCCGGCGAGGCGGATATCGGGACCGTGCGCACCGATACAATTGAGCGTATGGCCGCCAGCGGCGAGATCCGGATGGATGAGATTCGAGTCATTCCCGGCGATGCTGCGCCAGGGTCGCAGTCCACATTCCCCTACCTGCACAGCACTCACCTCTATCCCGAATGGCCATTTGCGAAACTATCCGACACAACCGATGAGCTCTCACGCGAGGTGACCGTGGCACTACTGAGCATGCCCGCCGATTCACCCGCTGCCATGGCTGCACAAAGCGGGGGCTGGGGTGTCTGCCTCAACTACACCAGCGTCCATGACTGCTTGCGAGAGCTGCGGCTGCCGCCGTATGAACACTACGGCCAAATGAGCTGGTCGGACTTGTGGCGGCAATACTGGCCGTGGCTGGTAGCGATTACGGCATTGATAATCGCGCTGCTGGGAGCGTTGCTGCTTCTTCGCGGCAGGCAGCTTGCGGTGATGATGATCAGCGGCCAGAACCGGCTGCTGCTCGAGTCCGCGGGTGAAGGGATTTGCGGCATGGACATTAATGGGATCACGACATTTGTTAATCCAGCGGCCAATAAAATTTTGGGATATACGACCGAGGAATTGCTCGGAAAGAACCTGCATGCCCTCACGCACCACATGAAACCGGACGGCAGGCCCTATCCGAATCATGAATGCCCGGGCCACATGTCATGCAACAACGGTACGGTTCATCAGGGATGCGATGAGTTCTTTTATCGCAAGGATGGAAGTTCCATTCCGATATCATATTCCAGCCGGCCAATCGTTGATATGGGAAGGATTCGCGGGGCGGTCATCTGCTTTCAAGACATCACCGATCGCAAGCAGGCCGAAGAAAAGATCCACAAACTTTCTCACCTGCTGATACAGGCCCAGGAAAAAGAACGGCATCTAATTTCCTGTGAACTGCATGACAGTATCGCCCAGAATCTTTCCGTGCTGAAAATTAACTTCGATATGGTTTATCATGATCCATCCATGATATCCCCTGCGCTGCGGAAGAAACTGACGGCATCCTCCAGTCTGCTTTTTCAGATCATTAAGGATGTCAGGAATCTGGCTTATGACCTGCGCCTTCCCGGCCTGGAGGAAATGGGACTGGTGAAGGCGCTTGAGATCTATTGTGAGGAGGTTTCAGAAAACGGGGGAATAAAAGTTGACTTTCAATCGCCCGGCATGTCTGTAATGGACCTGGATGGAAATATGGGAATCCATATTTACCGGTTGATTCAAGAAGGCCTCAACAATGTCCGTAAACATGCGGAAGCCGATCATGCGACCATCATTCTGCTGGGATCATCCCCGAACCTCATTCTGCGCATCGAGGATAATGGCAGGGGGTTTGATGTGAAGGCTCAGGAGCTTTTATCCGCCAGCACAAAACGGATGGGCATTTGCAGTATGCAGGAAAGGGTCAACCTGCTTTATGGCAAGATGGCGATTCAGTCTCAGCCGATGAAAGGCACCAAAATATTTATCAAAATCCCTTTGTAGGCAAACCTGTAAAAACATAAATCCCGCATCGAACCCCCCGCAGGTCAAATGGGGAAAATTCCCGACTGGTAGATTCCCTCAGACAAAATGAAGACCTCCCTCTATGGACAAAAGACATCGGAAAGATCAGAATAACAGAATTTAATACAAGTATCCGGGTAAGCCGGCCTTTGGATTTTTGTCTCATTTTTTCTGATACCTATCATCCGGAGCGCGTTTGCAAACCAAAACCGCTTGTATCAGCAAAGGAGGATACTTATGCGAAAAGATAGCTCAAAACAAGAGATCAAAGAAAACCAGTTTTCACTTGAAGCGGTTGATGCAAAGAAAATTTCCCTGGTTGGAGAATTTAACAACTGGAATTCCGACATTGATCATGTTCCCCAGACACGCGGGGATGAACCGAATTATTTCCACTTTTAATGACTGCACACGGTGTGTTCCCCACACACGCAGGGGTTGAACCGGCAATCTGCGAGGTCCGTGACGCGACGATCAATCCTGCGTCCTGATTCTGTTACACTTCGGAAAAGTGTTTTCGGGTCTCTCGTTTCAACTTTGGTGTCCTGCGTCCTGCCTGCTTTTACGATTTTTTTGTTAGCGTCCATTTCATCACCTTAAATTCTCAATTTTGCGACAATGAAAATAGAAATAGAAATAAGTCAATAGAAATGTTATTTCAATAAATGGCTAAAATAAAGGGAAATTTAAAAGGTGATATGAATTAATGGAAATTGATAACCATACGAAACCTCGGCTTGTGGCGCCAATGTTCGCTGTGAAGTTTTTTTGTAAAGCGCTTCCGAAACACGTGACACTGATCGAGGTGGGGCCGCGGGACGGATTTCAGTTCGAGGAAAAAATCGTTCCGACCGCACTGAAGCTTGAAATAATCATGCGCCTGGTGGATGCCGGGTTTGAGCATATACAGGTGGCTTCATTTGTTCATCCCGGCAAGGTGCCGCAGATGGCGGATGCGGAAAAACTACTGATCGCGCTGGCCGGGATTCCAGGCGTTTCCTTCAGCGCGCTTGCGCTGAACATGGCGGGCGTTGAACGGGCAATCTCCTCAAAACTGGCCCATATCGAGGTTTCGATATCCGCCAGCAACCGGCATAGCCTGAATAATACAGGCATGAGCGCGGATGCGGCTCTGAAAATGGGCCTGAAAATGGTTGCTTTATCTAAAAGGAACGGAATGCATGTCCGGGCTGGCATTCAGTGTGCCTTTGGCAGTGGATACGGGGACGTGATTTCCGAGGATCGGATTGCTGCCATGGCAAAAGACCTGGTGACAGCCGGCGCAGACATGCTGTGTCTGGCAGACACCACCGGAATGGCAACGCCGCTCACGATCCACCAGCTTCTTTGCTCCGTAAGACCCGTAACCGGTGATCTTCCGATCGTTCTTCATCTTCACGATACCCGCGGACTCGGGCTGGTGAATGTTATGACAGCCATGTCCTGCGGGATTTCCCATTTTGATACGGCCCTTGCCGGCATGGGCGGATGCCCTTTTATTCAAGGCGCAGCAGGGAATATCGCCACTGAAGATACCCACTATCTGCTGTCTTCGCTGGATATTGAGACCGGCTTGAATCTTTCCAAAATCGCCGGTTGTTCCAGAGACCTGGAATTCTTTTTTGGCAAGCATTTTCCCGGAAAACTCTACCGGCACTGTGCTTGAAAGCTTTACCCCTATATTCACCATGCGTTTTGGGCCCGTTCCGGAATGATGCGAGGCACCATGAAAAAAAATAAAACAAAAACAGCCGGGCTCAAAAAGCTGCATGACCGGGCCAAAGCCATTCTGAAAACAAATCCTTCGTCCACAAAAAATATTGCGACCGGAGATCTTCATGAGTTGGTCGAGAACCTGAAAATTTACCAGATCGAACTTGAAATACAGAACGATGAGCTTCGCGGTACCCAGGCCAGGCTCGAAGAATCGCAGCTTAAATATTTTGAGCTGTATGATGTTGCTCCGGTCGGATATGTTACGATGAATTCTAAGGGGGTCATCCTTGAGATCAATCTGACTGCCGCGGATTTGTTGGGTTTCCCAAGAAGCCAATTGATCTCAAAAAATTTTAGCCGGTTTATTTTTCCGGATTTTCAGGACGTTTTTTATGGCCATTGCAACACTGTTTTAAAAACACGGGAGAAAAAAAACTGTGAGCTGAAACTTATCAAAAAAGATGGCGGGCAATTTTTTGTTCAGGTGAATACCCTCCCCATCCAGATGGATAACGGTGACGTCAACGAGCTTCGATCGACGATGACCGACATTACGGAGCGAAAGCTGCTGGAGTGCGCCCTGCTGGAAAGTAAAAATACGATGCAGGCCCTTAATGACGCCAATTCAGAGTCCGCCATGCTGCTCGACAGAAAGGGGACTTTGCTGATGATCAATGAAACCGCCGCCCGAAGGATGGGACAGGACGCGGAAGCAATGATCGGCCTGAACATCAATGACGTTTTGCCTCCTGAAGTTTCAAAAGAGAGAAAGAATCGGTTTGATGAAGTTCTGAATCTGCGTCGTCCCCTTAGTTTTCAGGATAGTTGCATGGGAAGGCGGTATCTGCATAGCCTTCAGCCGATCCTGAATTCAAAAGGAGAGGTGGAGAAGGTAGCTGTATATGTTCGGGACATCACGCTGGATCATGAGGCTCTGGAGGCGCTGATTGAGAGCGAAAAAGAATACCGCCTGTTGGTTAATACCGCGCCGATAGGCGTCGTGGTAACCCAGGACATGCTACTTAAACTGGCAAATCCTCATGCTCTGTCCGTGTCTGGTTATTCAGAGCAGGAATTAACTTCCGGATCATTTATTGAAATCGTGCATCCGGATGATCGGGCAATGCTGGCGTCATCCCATGTGCGAAGACTTAACGGCGAAGAAGTTCCCGAAACATATTTAATGAGGATTATCACTAAAAACGGCGAAATAAAATGCATTGAAAATAAAGGTGTTTTAATCACCTGGATGGGCCGTCCCGCCACGCTGAATTTTCTCTTTGATGTTACCGAACGTCAACTGGCCGCGGATGCGCTTTTTAAGAGCGAAGCTCAGAAACGGACGATTCTTAACGCCGCCACGGATCTGATTCATTACGTTGATAATGAGATGAAATTGATATGGGCCAATAAAGCAGTTCTCCAGGAGTTTAATGTCTCGATGGAGAAAATCACCGGCCGGTTCTGTTATCATACATTTTACCATCGAAATGCGATTTGTAACGACTGCCCCTCGGTGAAAGCCAGACAAACGCGTCAAATTGAAAGCACCGTCCTGCATATGGGTGAAAAACCGAATGCAAGATATTGGGATGTCTCCAGCGCGCCTCTCATGGATGAACAAGAGAAAATCTCAGGCTTTATCCAGATTGCCAGGGACATCACGGCACAGCGGAAATCAGAGCAGGCGCTAAGAGAAAGCGAGGCAAGATTCAGGAATATCATCGAGAATGCGCCTTTTGGCTATTATCGCGTTGGGAAAGACGGATTGTGGCAGTATGTCAATCCTGAATGGGAAAAAATGTACGGATATTCTTACCATGAAATCATTGATAAACACTTTGAATTAATTCAACCTTTAGAATCCAAGGCCCAGGCCCGCGAAATGATCCTCAAAGGGCTATCCGGTGAAACCTTGAATGGAGAATTCCGCAGGCAACTTAAAAACGGCACAATAGGATACCATGACTATAGCATCCAGCCGGTCTTTAAAAACGATAAAGTGGTTGCAGTTGAAGGGTTCATTATCGACATTACCCAGCACAAAGAGTCCGAAGAAAAAATCCATGAACTCTCTCAGTTGCTGATAGAGGCCCAGGAAAAAGAACGGCATCTGATCTCCTGTGAGCTGCATGACAGTATCGCCCAGAACCTTTCCGTGCTGAAAATCCACTGCGATTTGATTTATAACGATCCATCCATGATGTCCCCTGCGCTGCGGGAGAAACTGACAGCGTTTTGCCGCCTGCTTACTCAGACCATTACGGATGTCAGGAATCTGGCTTATGACCTGCGTCTACCCGGCCTGGAGGAAATGGGACTGGTGAAGGCGCTTGAAAATTATTGCGAGGAGGCTTCCGAAAACGGAAAAGTAATAATTGACTTTCAATCGGCCGGCATGTCTGTAATGGACCTGGATGGAAATATGGAAATCCATATTTACCGGTTGATTCAAGAAGGCCTGAACAATATCCGTAAGCATGCGGAAGCCGATCATGCGACCATCATTCTGCTGGGATCATCCCCGAACATCATTCTGCGCATCGAGGATAATGGCAGGGGGTTTGATGTGAAGGCTCAGGAACTCTTATCCGCCAGCACAAAACGGATGGGCATTCGCAGCATGCAGGAAAGGGTCAACCTGCTTTATGGTCAGATGACGATTCAGTCTCAACCGATGAAAGGCACTAAGATATTTATCAAAATCCCTTTGTAGGAGAATCATTTCGGCAAATCCGTAAAACATGAATTCCGCATCGACCCGCCTTTAGGGCAAATGGGAAAAACTCCCGTATAGTAGATTCCCTCAGACAAAATGAAGCCCTCCCTCTATGGACAAATAATATTACAAAGGTCAGAATAATACAATTAATGTATCACGGGCGCGCCAATCGTTAGATTTTTTTGTCTCACTTTCCTTATGGATTGATGTCGTCCAATGCCTGTTTGCAAAGCAAAACCGGTAGTATCAGCAAAGGAGGATCGTGATGCGAAAAAATAGCTCAAAACAGAAGACCAAAGAAATCCGGTTTTCATTGGAAGCAGTCGAGGCCCAAAAAGTTTCTCTGGTTGGAGAATTTAACAACTGGGATCCTGACGCTGATCCGATGCAAAAAAGTGAAAACGGAACATGGATAAAAGCAAAGAAGCTTTCACCGGGAAACATCGAGTACAAGTTTTGGGTTGATGGTGAATGGGTGCAAGATCCCGAAAATTTAAGGGCTTGCCCGAACTGCTTCGGGACCCAAAACAGCGTTGCCAAAGTCCTCTTGTGATAAATGACGTGCCGGATGCGTTCAGCCTATTAGAAACAACGCGGCATGTTTATGATGGACGGTAATATTTTGAATGGAGAGAACCACTATGGCAAATGGCATTGTAAAATGGTTTAACGAAAGAAAGGGTTTCGGTTTTATTGAGCAAGAAAATGGAAAGGATCTTTTTGTGCATCACTCCGCCATAAATGGAACCGGATTTAAATCACTTTCGGTTGGCGAGCGTGTAACATTTGATGTGGTGCAAGGTGTCAAAGGTCCCGCGGCAGCCAATGTTACCAGTCAATGACATTGCGTTGTGATAATTAATTGCATCTATTTAAGATTAAAGGCATTCATGTGAAAGCATGAATGCCTTTCTTTTTTTGTATGGATCATCCTTTTTCTCTTTTTCTAAAAAGGGGAAACCCTGCCGTGATGGGGTTGTCTGCCCCGGGCGACCGGTTCATCCCGGACAAAAAAATGCTTTTAATTCTTTTGTGTTGACAAAACCGATTAAAATCAATACGTAGATAATAACCTTTTGAATTTTCAAGCGTGTTTTTCAGGAAACAAATGAAGCCGAAAATGCGAATCCTTCTAATTGATGACCATCCGCTTTTCCGGGAAGGGCTCAAGGCAATCATCGCCCGAAACATCGGATTTGAAGTGGTTGGGGAGGCCGGCACCGCGGCTATAGGGTTTCAAATGGCCCGGGAACTCAAGCCGGATCTGATCCTGATAGATTTGTCCCTTCCCGACAAAAGCGGTATCGAACTGATACGGGACATTTATCATTTTTCGCCTGAAATTCGCATGATGGTTCTCAGCATGCATTCCAAGATCGACTATATTGTCAAGGCATTTCAGTCCGGTGCTACCGGCTATCTGGTAAAGGAATCGGCCTCGGAGATGCTGATGCAGGGGATCGATCATGTCCTGAAGGGAGATTATTATATGGACCCTTCGATTTCCCATCAGGTGGTAAAAAAACTCGCGGCCCTGCCTCCGAAGAAAGCGGTTGTGAACACTTCAGGGTACGACGCCCTGACCCTTCGGGAGCAGGAAGTCCTGGTGATGTTGGCTGAAGGACTGCCCTCAAAACAGATCGCCGATAAACTTTTCATCAGCCCCAAGACAGCCGAGAATCATCGCTCCAGTATTATGCGAAAACTTGGGTTGCACAGCGCCATCGACCTGGCGCGGTATGCGGCAAGGATCGGCCTTATTGACGTTGACCTCTGGAAAACATAATCCCTCCTTTATTCCCCATTGATCCTCACGTGCGCACATGGGGGAAACCCCCCGACTGGTAGATTTCCTCAGACAGAATGAAGTCCATCCTCTATGGACAAAACAACTTGAAACGGTAATATCTATTTGCCGTTCACGGACCGACTGCCCCCTGGTTTCTTTCCGGTCATTTCGCCTCCCTTTCTGACCGGTGCCGGGACTGGGTCAATCCATGCGAAAAAACGAAAGATTATCAACAAAATGTGTATCCCGTTAGTACATGAAAATCTTCTAACCCTGTTTAATGGAGGTGAGACATGAAAATTCTGGCGGCTTTGGACAACTCGGACTATGCTTTCAAGGCATTGAGGAAAGCTGTGGATTTTGTAAAAAAAGAGAATGCCGAACTCACAATTTATTCGGTGTATACCGATTTGTTGGAAATGGAGGGGATTTCTCTGGAATCTCGGGAATCGCTGGTGCAACAGGCAGAAGAAATCGTTGCACGGGGAAAGGCTATTGCTGAAAAGGCGGATGTTTTTGTCAAAACCGTCATTGAATCCGGAAATTCTCCAGCGGACAACATCGTGAGCTATGCTGAGCGAAACAACATCGAAATGATTGTTATGGGACATAAAAGTCGAACCGGGCTGGAAAGGCTGCTTGTCGGCAGCGTGGCGGTCAAGGTGGTTACTTATGCCCCGTGTTCCGTTCTGGTCATCCGGTAAGCATTAAACCAAAACAGCAAATTTGATCGCGAAACAGAAATTTTTCGATGGCGCGAGTGTTTCATGTCGTATGTATTGATGTTGCCCGAAAAGAGAGCAGGAACGGCCGGTCAAAATAAAGCTTCAGGGGGCGATAATCAAAATGCGCTGAGCGCATGTTTATGGAAAGATTGCAGTAAAAAATTTGTGTGGTGGTATTGATGGACAGAACAAACCATGGCTCGGGTGGTAAATTTCTGGATTTGTCGCGCTTCATTCGGAGCATTCAGCGCATTGAGGGGAATCCGGATTGTTTCGGCACCGCAGACGGATACTGCGATCGTCTGGACTGCCAATGGCGCGGGTATTGCCTTGATGAGACGAAAAATCAGTTGATAACAGAGAATGGCGGGAAAGGTAATGACGGCCCTTCCTGAGATTCTGATCAATATGTGGTTTTTCCGGCAATCGGGGTAACGATTGTTCACCATCCTGTAGCATGATTCGGAGAAGGAATATGACTGACTCCAAAGTTCAGGGAAATGGCAGGCGGGTTGGATATAACATTCCGATTTATATATCTTTTTTTAATTCAAAATATTCCGTTGAAGCACAACTGGTGGATCATTGCACGGATGGCATATCTTTTATATCTGATCAGGACTTCTTTCTGGGATCAGCAATCATCTTCAGGGTAGCGCCTTGCACGTTAAAGGGTTCCGGCTACAGTGACCTTGAGATCTTGCCGAGCATAAGAATAGGAGAGGTAAAATGGTGCAGGAAGCTCCCTGGTGAAACTCCCACGGCTTACGAGGTAGGGCTCAAATATTACCCCCAGGTTTATTAGTTTCCGAGAAATCATCTGTCGCAATGATCCAGAATTGATAAGACGATCGTGATATTTTGAGCAGGGTTTGGTTGCGGTTTCAATCATTCCACGACCCACACCGTGCAGTTGCGGGCGGTTCGGACGATCTTGCCGGAAATGCTTCCGAAAAGAAATTCTTCTTTGCGGGAAATCCCCTTTCTGCCCACAACGAGTGTTGCGTATTCCAGGGTATCCCGTTCCGCAAGAATACAATCCGCCATTGAGGGACAATAGCGAAGCGTCGATCGGGTCGATACATCTCCGGGGGCAAAACCAGCGTCAATCAGCATTCCGCGATACTCCTCCAGCATCCGGTCCATGTGCTGCCGGTGCGCATGATACCATTTTTCTTTTTCCCCTTGAGCAGGGAATTCGTCTTCTTCCGGCTCCCGGATCACATGAAGCACGGTTGCCTTAAACCCTTTCATTCCCCCCAACATGTCCGCCACATACCGAACGGCGCGGCGGGAGTTCTCGGACGCGTCGACTGCGATTAAAATGTTTCGATTCACTTCAGGGTTCATTGGTCATCTCCTTACCGGTTGGGAAAATCGGATTTGAAATTGTTTAAATCATCAAGCAGTTGCAGGGTGTGATCGTAAAACACATTTGCGCTCTTCGAAAAATGCATCAGTATCCGGTTCAGGCTTTCCGGAATGTAGGGATAAATTTTTCTGAGGTTGGCGATCCGGTTGTTAAATACAATATTCGTATCATCATCGCTCAATTCGCCGAGTGCCGGATGATTGGCCGTTTTCAAGTCGGAAATCAGCACGTCGCCCATGCCGACCAGATACATGAAAACATTGCCCAGGCCAAACAAATCATAGCCGTAAATATTTTCCCTGTGACGGAAATTGTAGTCGAAATCAATCCAGCGATAATGTCCGGTACTTCGGTCCGTGAGGATGTGATCCCTGCGGATATCTCCGTGCTTTTCACCGCGTTCGTGCAGAAAACGGATAGCTTCCACGCACGCGATATAATTGTCCAGAATTTCGGGGAAATGAAGGTAGAAATAAGTTTCATGGTCTATTCCGGACGACAGGTCCCGAATATGATCGGCAATGGTTTTTCCGTAGATGAAATCAATAATCCTGACGACATTGCTCTGATCATCCCGAACCGAAAAGCCGTGCATGAAATTGGTGTGATTACCGACCATATCAAGAATCCGCGCTTCTTTTCGGGGGCTGCGGAAACATTCAAATTCGATATCGCCGATACGGGCAATAAAATTTTCATGGAAAACCAGTTTGATGATTTTTGTTTCCCCGGAGGTCAGGTCAATGGCGCGCTTGACCCAGAACTTAACCTCATCGTCGAGACCGAAACGTCCTTCTTTGGCATTATGGCGAATCAGATATGGCGTGTCGTTGAGGATCACGATATCGCCGTATTCGATACGAAAAAAATCGCTGGTATCTCTGTAAATTTTGAAGCGATGTCCGGAATCCCGGGAAGGGGACCAGCGAGCGGCAAGTCGGCGAAGCGATTCCTGGCAAAGATTCTCACTCATACTCACTCCCTCGAAGTTTTATCATGGGAAGCCGCCGATTCTGACGGGGGTACTTCCATACCGAACCAGGGGTGACTCGGGCATATTGAAAAAATGATATAATGCCATACATTAAACATCAAGTGATTTTCCCGTAAAGGAGCTTGACTTAAGTCAATGTGCGACGGTTGCTGTTCGTGATAATGATTATAACCATGAAAATAAATCCATCCAGAACATCCGAAAATCGTTCTTTCCAACCAAACGTCAATTTTTGTGAAGCGGTGGTTCGCCGATCCGGAGAGAATTTCAGACGCTGTTTTCATTGCCAGAGCTGTGGCAGCGGTTGTCCCGTTTCCCAGGCCATGACCTATCGGCCCAATGGCGTCATTCGCCTGGTTCAGTATGGTTTGAAGTCCGAGGTTCTCGAGAGTTCGGACATCTGGCTTTGCATGGGATGCAACACTTGTTCCACCGCCTGTCCGATGGCGATCGATATCGCGGCCGTTATGAGCGCGCTTCGGGAAATGGCGATTGAAGAAGGCGTTCGAATCGCAGAGCCTGGCATATTCAATTTCCATCAGGAAGTTTTAAATTCAATACGCCGATACGGCCGCACCCATAAGCTGGAAATCATGATACGATATAAACTGCGGCAGCGGGATTTTTTTTCGGATATGGACATGGGGTTAAGGATGCTGGCCAAGCGCAAACTGGATTTGCGGCCGTCAAAAATCATTAACAAAATGCAGGTTCGAAAATTGTTTTCGGCCAAAGATCGAACGGCACAGGATAAAAACAATGAAGATTTCTAAACTCATTGACATCTCCTATTTCCCCGGCTGTTCCCTGGTAACGACCGCAAAGGAGAACAACCAATCCCTGATCGAGGTCTGCAGACATATGGGATACCGCCTCGTCGAACTGGAGGACTGGAATTGCTGCGGCAGTTCTTCTGCTCACGGCATCAAATCAGAGATCGGATTTCAGTTATGCTGCCGAAATCTGTCTTTGGTGCCAAAGGGCCAAGAAATCTTCAGGCCCCTGCTGGTCGCCTGCCCAAGTTGCATCCTGCACCTCAAGCAGGCCCATCGGCGTTTATTAACGGATGCATCAGCCAGGGCAGGCTATGAAGCGCGCTGGGGCCGGCCGGTGGATCCGGATCTGAGAATCATGCATTTTTTTGAGCTGATGGTTGAGAAAAACAATGTGCTTCCGGATTTGACGCTGAATGGACTGAAATTTGTTCCTTATTACGGGTGCATGCTTGCAAGGCCCCCAGAGATGCGCCATGAAAAAAACTATCAGGGTTTGATGGAAAAACTCCTTTCCGCCTATGGGGCCAGCCCCGTGACCTGGAATTATGCATCCAGGTGCTGCGGCACTTTTTTATCGGTGGCAAGACCCGATGTGGTGGAACCCATGGTAAACCAGATCGTTCAAAATGCCATGGATTCCGGAGCCGAATGCGTGGTTACGGCATGCGCCATGTGCCACTTGAACCTTGAGATCCGGTGCACGCTAAAAAAGAAAATTCCGATTTTTCACTTCTCTGAAATCCTGTCCCTGGCTTTTCAAATCCGACCGAAAACCGACTGGTTTGCCCGTCATCTCATTGATCCAGCCCCCTTGCTGAAATCAAGGGGGCTGATTACCTATTAAAGAAAAATCAACTCGTTTCCTGTCAATACTTAGAATGCTCCCAGTTGGCAGGGCTTGATTTTCAATCCCAGACCTTCGCAGGCATTGCTGACCACAATCTTTGGAATCCGAAGTTGTGCGGCAATGTCCCATGCCTTCAGGCAGGAGAGCCTGCCGTCTTTCGCTGCTGTTTCAATGGCCACCTTCAGCTCGGGGCGAACATTCTTTTCGGGAATCACGATTTTTTTTTCAGGGCTGTGCCCAAACAAGCCGAGCTGACAATGGATGATACGATAATTCATCTGGTCCATTGCCCGGCCGATGGCTTTGGGGGAAACGTTCAGTTTTGCCGCGATTTCAAAGGCGGCAACGCAGCCGAGCTTCCGATCGATGGCTTGTTGGGATATGGCCTGCTGAATGCGGAGGGGGGGATCTTCGGCGGTATCGGGCTTGTTATCAGGCTTCATAATGAGATTCTCCTTGCGGGTTGCGATTTGTATTTGTTTTTCATGAAAAATTGAAGTATGAAAAATGATGCATGTCGTTTGGTTGCATGCGTTTTGGTTTTCGTTCATTCCTATAACATGATGGATTTATGATATTCCCCATCCAGCGTAAGCCCACCCGGCAGATTCGCGTGGGATCCGTAAAAATTGGCGGCATGGCGCCAATAGCCGTTCAATCCATGACCAATACGTTCACCCAGGATATTCCGGCCACGGTGTCGCAGATTCGTCGGTTGGAAGCGGCGGGTTGTGAGATCGTTCGGGTGGCTGTTCCGGACATGGAAGCAGCCAGGGCGATTTCCGCCATCAAAAAACAGATCGCCATCCCGCTGATAGGCGATATTCATTTTGATTACCGTCTGGCCATTGCTGCCGCAAAGGCAGGAGCGGACGGTCTTCGCATCAATCCCGGCAATATCGGCAGCCCAAAAAAAATTCAGGCGGTTGTCGGTTGTGCCAAATCTTGTCAGATTCCCATCCGAATCGGCGTGAATTCCGGATCACTGGAAAAAGATATAGTAAAAAAATATCACGGCGTCAATGCACAAGCAATGGTTGAAAGCGCGCTTCGGCATATCGAAATGCTTCGTTCCATGGATTTTCATGAGATGAAAGTATCCATCAAGGCATCCGATGTCCATCGGACCCTGGAAGCTTACCGGCTTCTCTCGGAAAAAACCGATCTGCCCCTGCATGTCGGGGTGACGGAAGCCGGTTCGTTGTATTCGGGAATCGTCAAGTCCGCTCTCGGCATCGGCATGCTGCTGTATGAAGGTATCGGAGACACGCTTCGGGTGTCGCTGACCCGGGATCCGGTGGAAGAGATTCGAACCGGCTATGAAATACTCAAAGCCCTCAATATCCGCCGAAGGGGCCCGGAGATCATCTCCTGCCCGACCTGTGGCAGGTGCAGATTTAATCTTTTCGATACCGTGGAACAGGTTGAAAACGCATTGTCGGCCAGCAGGATGGATATTAAAATTGCGATTATGGGGTGCGTGGTCAATGGTCCCGGCGAAGCCCGCGAAGCGGACATCGGAATTGCCGGCGGCGACGGAACCGGTATTTTGTTCAAGCAGGGGAAGGTGATCCAGCAGTTGCCCCAGGAAAAACTGGTAGAGGTGCTGCTGAAAGAAATCGCCGGCATGACGCCGGGTGATCCTGCAATGCCAACCCGGAAGGTGCGATTCCCTCCTTCTGAAAACGGGGGAGATTAAGGGGAAAGGTCAGAGGAAAATCATCGGCCCATTGACTTAAAACGCAACGCTTTCATACGAATGATACAGAGAGGATGATTATGGCAAAAAAAGAAAAGACGGCAATCACGCCGACACGGTCGGAAGATTATCCGGAGTGGTACCAGCAGGTGGTCAAGGCATCTGAAATGGCTGAAAACTCCCCGGTAAGGGGCTGTATGGTGATTAAACCCTGGGGGTATGCCTTGTGGGAAAACATGATGCGGGTGCTGGACGACATGTTTAAGGAAACCGGGGTAAAAAACGCCTATTTTCCGTTGTTCATTCCGCTCAGCTTTCTCCAGAAGGAAGCGGACCATGTCGAGGGGTTTGCCAAGGAATGCGCGGTGGTAACCCATCATCGGCTGGAAAAAGGGCCTGGCGGCGAACTTGTTCCGGCCGGAAAACTCACCGAACCGCTGGTGGTTCGGCCAACCTCTGAAACCATCATCGGCGATGCCTTTTCCAAATGGATCAGCAGTTATCGCGATCTTCCCATGCTGCTGAATCAGTGGGGGAACGTGGTGCGCTGGGAAATGCGAACCCGCATTTTTCTGCGAACCAGCGAGTTCCTGTGGCAGGAAGGCCATACGGTGCATGCCACTTCCGAGGATGCCTATGAACGAACCCAGATGATGCTGGATATTTACGCAAAATTTGTGGAAGAGTATCTGGCCATGCCCGTGATTCGAGGCAAAAAGAGCCTTGCCGAAACCTTTCCGGGGGCGGTTGAAACCCTTTGCATCGAGGCCATGATGCAGGATCGAAAAGCGCTTCAGGCCGGAACTTCCCATTTTCTGGGGCAGAATTTTGCAAAAGCTTCTCAAATCAAATATCAGACCCGGGAAGAAACCGAGGAATACGGATGGACAACGTCCTGGGGGGCGTCAACTCGGATGATCGGCGGCGTTATCATGACCCACGGGGATGATGACGGGGTCATCCTTCCGCCGATGATCGCCTCTGCCCATGTGGTGCTGCTGCCGATTATCCGAAATGCCGATGAGCGTGCGGATATCATGTCCTATACCCAGCGCCTGGCTTCCAAATTGAGAGATCTGGACTATCACCACCGCAGAATTCAGGTGGAAATCGATGACAGGGATATCGGCGGGGCCAGGGGCTGGGACTGGATCCGCAAGGGGATTCCCATTCGTGTTGAAATCGGTCCCCGGGACATGGCGGAAAATTCCGTGGTTTTTGCCCGCCGGGACAAAAGCCACAAGGAGAAAGTGTCGATGACCCGCGCGCAGTTTCTGGCGGAAATTCCCCAGATTCTGGATGAAATCCAATTGGTGCTTTATGAGCGGGCCCTTAATTTCAGAGATGAACATACCCGGAAAATTGACGACAAAACGGATTTTTATGATTTTTTTACGGCAAAAAATCTGGAAAAACCGGAAATTCATGGTGGTTTTGCCATGTCTCACTGGTGCGGGTCCCCGGCTTGCGAGGCAGCCATCAAGGAGGATCTCAGCGTGACCATTCGTTGCATTCCTTTTGACAGCAAGCCCGAAGAAGGCCGGTGTGTCTGCTGCAGCGCTCCAAGCGGGCAAAGGGTGGTCTTTGCCAAGGCTTATTAAGGTTTTTTGCGTTTATCAACAAAGATGAACCCGTAAAAGGTCAAAGCATGGGATGGCAAAGTAAGCAAGCATGATTCGGATCAACGATATTCTGGACAAGATTACTGATTATGACCCTGGAGCGGACACCGGCCTGGTTGAGCGGGCATATGTGTACTCCGCGAGGGTGCATGACGGTCAGGTGCGGCTAAGCGGGGAGCCCTATCTTTCCCACCCGCTGGAGGTGGCCGGCATTCTGGCGGACATGAATCTGGATCCTGTCAGCATAGCGGCCGGCCTGCTTCACGATGTCATTGAGGATACCCATGCCACGCCCGAGGAAATTGAGGAAATTTTTGGTCCGGAAGTGGTTCATATCGTGTCCGGCGTCACCAAGCTGAGTTCGGTGACCTTTGACAGTTCGCAGGCCAGACAGGCGGAAAGCATCCGAAAAATGCTTCTGGCCATGGCCGATGATATCCGGGTCATTCTCATTAAGCTGGCGGACCGGATTCACAACATGCGAACCCTGCAATATCATAAAAGCGAGAAACGAAAGCAGGAAATTGCCCAGGAAACCCTCGACATTTATGCACCGATCGCATCCCGCCTGGGCATATACTGGATAAAAAACGAACTGGAGGACATGTCGTTTCGGTATCTTCAGCCCGAAGATTATGAGAATATCAAGTATCTGCTCAGCAAGGATATGATTGAACGGGAAACCTACATCGAAAAAGTCAAGGTGCTGATCCGTGGGATCATGGCGGAGAACAGCCTGAAATGTCAGGTAATGGGAAGGTATAAAAACCTGCTCAGCATCCGCCAGAAAATGATCAAGCAGTCCCTGCCTTTTGAAGAAATCTACGATATCATCGCGTTCAGAATTATTTTGGACAACGTCACCCAGTGCTATGCGGCCCTGGGGCTGATTCATAGTTTGTGGAAGCCGATCGACTCCAAGATCAAGGACTATATCGGGCGACCCAAGCCCAATATGTATCAATCCCTCCATACCACGGTCATCGGCCCGGAAGGCAAGCGGATCGAGATTCAGATCCGGACCTGGGAGATGGACAAGGTGGCCAAGGTCGGCATTGCCGCGCATTGGAGCTACAAGGAAGGTCGGAAAGCCGATGCGGCCGTTACCCGGCAGTTTGCCTGGATTCAAAACCTGATCGAAAATCAGCAAAATATTCGCAATCCCAACGAGTTCATGGAAAATGTCCGCCTGGATCTGTTTCCGGACGATGTTTATGTGTTCACGCCGCGAGGGGAGGTCAAAGCCCTCCCCAAAGGGGCGACCCCGGTTGATTTTGCCTATATGATCCACACGGAGGTGGGCAACCAATGTACCGGCGCCAAGATCAACAGCAGGATCGTGCCGCTCCAGTATCAGTTGACAACCGGCGACAGTGTTGAAATCATCACCACCAAAAACCATTTTCCCAGTAAGGACTGGCTCGGCTTTGTCAAAACCGTCAAGGCACGTTCCAAAATCCAGCAATGGGTTCGGGCTCAGGAAAAAGATCGCAGCATCAGTCTTGGCCGCGAAATGTGCGACAAGGCGTTTCGAAAACATCGGCTTAATTTCAATGAATTGGTCAAGACATCGGAAATGGATGAGGCGGTTGCCCATTTTGGGTTTAAGGCCGTCGATGATCTGTTCGCCAGCGTGGGATATGGCAAGATAACCCCCCTTCAAGTTACCCGTAGATTTTCCGTAAAAACCGATCCGGAAGAGATTCAGGAATCTTTTCTGGATAAAATTATCGGCAGGGTTCGAAAGAAAAAGTCAAAAACCGGTGGCGTGATTGTAAAGGGATTGGACGATATTCTGGTGAAGTTCGGCAAGTGTTGTGACCCCGTGCCCGGAGATGCCATTACCGGATATATTACCCGGGGTTTTGGGGTTACGATTCACCGGGCAAACTGCATCAATGCGTTGACCATGAATCCGGAGCGGCAGATCGATGTGGAATGGGATGAGGCAATCACGGAAACCTATCCGGTGAAAATTCATGTGAAATCTTATGATCGGGTGGGACTGCTTGCGGATCTGGCAATGACCATCAGCAAGAACGGGGCGAATATCCTCAGCGCAAATTCAAAAATCGGCGAGAATGAAATTGTGGATAGCCTGTTTACACTGGCGATTCGAAATACCGAGCATCTTAACCGGTTGTTATCCGAGATTCGAAAGGTAAAGGCTATCCAGGACGTTCAGCGCATTGATCATTAAGGGGCTTTTACAATACGCCCGGATTTTATGCAGTTGGTGCATACCATGATCTTTTGAACTCTGCCGTTATTCAATGAACGAACCCGTTGAAGGTTCGGGTTGAATCGACGTTTGGTGATGTTGTGTGCATGGCTGACATTACAGCCGATCATGGGTTTCTTTCCGCAAATTTCACAAATCATGGACATAATCGTATCTCCGTATTACTTAGAAATCTCAAGGTTCGAAGCAAGGTTTCCGAAGCCGGGTCTTGCTTCTCCGGTGACTGCAAGGTCGTGAATAATTCGTTCTCGGCGATTCTCAAGCTGAATTAGTATATTTATCTTAAAATCAATCGGGTGTAAAGGAATTTATCCGCTGGCCAGAAATAACAACAGTCTCAATTTGTTGTTCGCTTTAGAAAGATGGTGCCCTCCACAAGTGCCACCATGAAACTTTTTTTTCTGGCGCGGCTTCTTCTTTTGCCAGTTCAGCTTCGCATCGGGCAATATACTCCAGCGCTTTCTGGGTGAGACCCACATCGGGATAACTGGAAACAACGGTTCTAAACCGCACCACGGCTGCTTTATAATGCTTGTTCTTGAAATAAAATTCGCCCACGTAGAATTCGTGGCCGGCCAGGTTTTTCAGGGACATCCGAATATAGTTTTCAGCTTGGGCCGTGTATTCTGAAGCCGGATATGTCTTCTTGAGGCGGTTGAAGGTTTCAATGGCTTTTTTAGCCGAGGTCTGATCCCGGTCGATGGTTTCCAATTGCTCGATGTAGCTCATACCTCTTTGAAAAATGACATAAGGCGTGGCCTCGTTGCGGGGATGAAGATTTTCAAAAGATTCATACGCGGTAATGGCAGCTTCGTATTCTCTCAGATAAAAATGTGCGTCCGCAATTTTAAGTTCGGCCAGAATGGCGTATTTGCTGAACGGATATCCGTCCTTGAGCTTGTCGAATGACTCGATGGCGGAGCGGTAACGTTGATTGTTGAATGCTTCCATCCCGTCATTGACAAGTTCCTGTGCGGTCTTTTCATCTGTTTTATTATCAAGAAACAAGGCGCAGCCCGAAAACAGCAGCATCGCCACAACCGGCAAGATTAATTTGTATTTCATAGGTGAATGACCAGATGGTAAGCGTGAGCAGTAACCAACATCGGGCGGGACCGTTGATGATCTGATATAGTTTGTTTACTGCTCACAGCGTGAAGAGGAAAAAAATAAACGATCGACAAGATCATTTCCGTTAAGCCAGCACACTGTTGATCATCTCTTCGAGTTTGGATTTGGCGACAACACCGACAACCTGTTTGAATACCTTTCCGCCTTTAAAGAAAATCAGTGTGGGAATGGATTTGATGCCATACGTGGATGGGGTGAGGGGATTGTCATCCACATTGCATTTTTTGAACTTGATTTTATCGCCGAATTTTACGGCAAGCTCTTCCACGACAGGGCCGATAGCCCGGCAAGGCCCGCACCAGGGTGCCCAAAAATCCACGAGCACCGGTGTCTGTTCCTGCAATACTTCTGCTTCAAAACGGCCATCATCAATTTCAAGTACGCTTTCTGCCATAGCCTGCTTCCTTTCATAAATTGATTTATTAATATGAATGATTATAGTATTATGTTTGGATAATGTCAATGCAGAGTGATTTCCTTAACCTGCCGGTTCGTGAGCCGGCGGACTTGCGGCCCGTATGGGGGAATGAATGAATGCGGCAATTCGCATCGGCGCCTTGATTTCAGGGGGCGGAACCAATCTTCAGGCCATCATCGATGCCTGTGAATCCGGGACCATTGACGGCAAGATGGTATTTGTCGGATCCGACAATCCGTCCGCCGGCGGCCTGAAAAGGGCTCGGGATCATGGCATTGCCCATTTTGTCGTGGACTATCGGGACATCCTCCGGCGATTCCGCGGCCATCCGCCGGAATCCCGGCTGCCGGAAGATTTCAATCTGCGGGACTGCCTGTGTAAACAGCATATTTTTCCGGGGGATACGCCGGTTGACCGGGTGTCGGATTTTCTCAAATCCCGTGCCATTGCCGAATCCGAGCTGTTAATTCAAATGGCCCGGCATGAATTTGATCTTCTCGTCCTTGCCGGGTTCATGCGAAAACTAACGCCGTATTTTATTGATCGGGTCAATGTCCCCCCCGAACGGCTGCGGATTATGAACATCCACCCGGCCATTCTTCCCGCGTTTCCCGGAACCGACGGCTACGGGGACACGTTTCGTTATGGCTGCAAAGTGGGTGGCTGCACCGTGCATTTTGTGGATTACGGAGAAGATTCCGGGCCGATTATCGGGCAGCGGACATTTCCGATCCTTCCCGGTGATACACTGGAAGGCGTCAAGAAAAAAGGGCTGGAACAGGAGTGGATTCTCTATCCCGAATGTGTTCAGTTGGTTGCAAGAAATAAGCTGCATCTGGTTCGAAAGGATTTTCCGTTGCCGGATGGCGGAATCGTTTGCCGGACAATTGTGGAGATCGATCCGTGAAATTCGGTTTTTTTTTACTTTTTCTATTGGAGGCGCGTTATGTTCAATGAAATTTCATCCTTAAAGCGGGTAACGCTTCTGGGCTTGCTTTTTGCCGTGCTGATTGTCATGGGTCTTTCCGATCTGGCGGATGCCCGTTCCAGCAGCGGCGGGAGATCCTTTGGTGGCGGGTCCAGCAGCGGCGGGTTCGGCAGCAGCCCGTCCCGATCCTTTGGGAGCCCTTCCAGCCCCTCGCTCCCCCCTCCCGCCCCGGGCAGCGGGTCTTTTGGTGGGAGTGGCAACAGTTTTCTGAAAGGAGTCGGTGGCGGTCTCGTGGGCGGAATGATCGGCAATATGCTCTTTGGCAGATCCGGGTATGGCGGCGGATCTGGCGGGGGCGGCGGGGGCGGCATCGGTTTCTTCGAACTGTTGATTCTGGGCGGACTGGGGTATTTTATCTACAAGCGATTTATCAAACCCAATATGGGATCCAGGAATATTTCGCCGCCGCTGAATCCGTTTTCCACCGATAATTCACAGTCGGCTGGTTTTCAGGGACCGCCTTCGGCCCCACCCATTCCCATGCCTTCGGCAAACGGTCTTGATCTTGTCAGGCAGTCTGAGCCGGATTTCAATCCCGAGAAATTCAAGGAAATCGCCCAGGACGTATTTTTCAAGGTTCAGGCGGCCTGGATGCGGCGCGATACATCATCGGTTCAGGGACTTATCGGCCAGCAACTGAAAACCGAATATGACGTCCAGTTTGCCGATCTCAAACAAAAAGGGCTGATCAACCGGCTTGAAAACATCGCGGTCAGGAGTATTGAAATTGTCGACGTGGGCATGGAAGGCCGGGAAGTGTATATCAAGGTGCTGTTTACGGCCAATCTCCTGGATTACACGGTTGAGGAATCCAGCGGCAAGGTGGTTAAGGGCGATAGCACGGAACCCGTGAAATTTGAGGAATTCTGGACATTTGCCCGGCCGAGTGATTCCACCCTGTGGAAACTTGAAGGCATTCAGGTCAAATAGACGGTGACTGCCTATTTTATTCGAAGGGCCCTGCTGATCATTCCGACGTTTCTGGGGATTACGATCCTGGTTTTTGCCATCACGCGGGTGGTTCCGGGCGGCCCCATCGAACGGATGATGCTTCAGGCCCAGCAGATGCAGGGCAGGGAAGGGGCAAAGTCCACGGGCGCTGCCGGCGAGAGTCAGCGACAGCCCCTTTCCGCCGACCAGATTCAGGTATTGAAAGCCTATTACGGGTTTGACAAACCCATCCTTGTCAGCTACGGCCAGTGGCTGGCAAAGGTGCTGAGCGGTGATCTGGGAATGTCCACCCGGTATTATGAGCCGGTATGGCGGATGATTCTCAGCCGAATCCCCATTTCCCTTTATTTCGGGCTGTTTTCGATGGTGATGGTTTACGGGGTCTGTATCCCGCTCGGCATTTCAAAGGCGGTCCGGCACAAGAGCGTCTATGACAATGTCACGTCCGTTGTCGTGTTTGCGGGATATGCCATTCCCGGCTGGGTGGTCGGGGTGCTGCTTCTCGTCCTTCTGGCGTCTCACTGGGAGGTTTTCCCGCTGGGAGGACTGGTCAGCGATGATTTCGGGGACTTTACCCTTATCCATAAGATCGGAGACCTACTCTGGCACACCGCCTTGCCCCTGACCGCATACATTCTGGGCTCATTTTCGGTCCTGACCCTTCTGATGAAGAATTCACTGATGGACAACCTTTCCGCGGACTATGTGCGAACCGCGATTGCCAAGGGTCTTTCCTTTAAACAGGCGGTTTTCCGTCATGCGCTTCGAAACAGCCTGATTCCTGTTGCCACCACTTTCGGAGACAATCTTTCCGTTATCCTGAGCGGCTCCTTTCTCATTGAAAAAGTCTTTAACATCAATGGGATGGGGCTGCTGGGATATGAATCGATCATTGACCGGGATTATCCGGTGGTCATGGGGATTCTGGTCATCTCCTCGCTGCTCTTCATGATCGGCAATATCCTCTCTGATTTCTGCGTGGCGCTGGTGGATCCCCGGGTGCAGTTCGGCCATGAGCGATAAAGGAAAGCTGTCGTGACCTTAAGTCCCCTGACCCGGAAAAAACTTCGGCGCTTTAAATCCATCAAACGCGGATATTACGCCTTCATCATTTTTGCGTCTTTGATCGCGGCCTCATTATTTGCGGAGGTTCTGGTCAACAGCCGGGCCCTTGTGGTCTATTATCAGGGCCGGTATTATTTCCCGGTTTACGGCGCCATGATTCCCGGAACCGGCTTTGGCCTGGATTACCCCTATGAAACCAATTACAGGGAACTATCCCAGCGATTTCAGGCCGAAGGCGGCGACAACTGGGTGCTGATGCCGCCTGTTCCCTTCAATCCCCTTGAAAACGATCTTCGAAAGGATGAATACCCGCCCTTTCCACCCTCGATCCAGGACAGGCATTTTCTGGGCACCGATACTTCTGCCAGGGACATGGCGGCCCGTCTGGTTTATGGTTTTCGCATCGCCATTTTCTTCTCCCTGACGCTTCTTGTCGTCAATTACCTGGTGGGTGTTACGGTGGGGTGCGCCATGGGCTACTGGGGCGGAAAATTCGACCTGTTTTTTCAGCGGATCATCGAGATCTGGTCGAACATTCCGTTTCTGTATGTCATCATCATCATCTCATCGATCGTGGTCCCGAATTTTTTCCTGCTGATTCTCATCATGGTGTTTTTCGGATGGACCAGCCTGACCTGGACCCTTCGCACCGTGACATATAAGGAGCGGGCCAGGGAATATGTCCTGGCCGCAAAGGCCATGGGTGCTTCGGATTTTCGAATCGTCTTCAAGCATATCATACCCAACACCGTTTCCGTCATCGTCACGTATGCACCGTTTTCCGTTTCCGGCGGCATCGTGGCATTGACGTCCCTGGATTATCTGGGTTTCGGACTGGCCCCTCCCACCCCGAGCTGGGGAGAGCTGCTTCAGCAGGGATGGGACAATATGGATGCCTGGTGGATCGTGGGCTCGGTTATTTTTGCGATGATCCTGACCCTGATGCTCGTGACCTTTATCGGCGAGGCTGTGCGGGAAGCCTTTGATCCGAAGCTGCACAGCACGTATGAATGAAAAGGCCGATCAGTCGGCGTATCTGGCGAAAATCTCCTTTAGCTCGGATTTTTTTTCAAGATAACGCCCTTTCATCCCGATCAGCCAGTCGCGGTGTTTCAGGGTCGCCTCTTTGTTCAGGAACAGATCGTGATCGCCGGGCTCGATATGAAATACCGGTGTTTCGTTTTCAAGGGTCAGGGTGCCGGAGTTGCTGCAAAGCAGGCACTGGATTTTGCCGCCTTCCAGAAATCGGAAGGCATCTCCGCCGCAAAGGGGGCAGCCGGGGCTGGTGGATTCGGGTTCCGGGTGCATCAGGGCCTTGGCCAGCCGGCGGATGACAGGGGTATTTTTATCAATCAGAAGGGCTTCTCCGGGAAGCGCTCCGTGGATCATGTCAACCGCCCGGATGTCGGCCCGGAGCATTTTGAGGAAATTCTGGATCCCCAGCAGGGTATAGCCTTCCTTGCCGTCGATTCCGGCAATGCCGATTCCAACGGCGGGCTTTTTCCATAGAGAGGCTGCCCGGCCATAAAAAGAAAGCCCCCTGTCCAGCAGCAGTTTCAGACTGGCATTGGGTCCAAGAAAATACGTGGGAACCGCAACGATCAGCGCATCGGCCCGGGACATGTCATCCAGAACCGAGTTCAGATCATCCTGGATCCAGCACCGCTGCTCCTTGAACAAACAGCGGTAACACCCCTGGCAGGGCTGAATATTCAGTTTCGGAAGACGCGTCAGTTTCAGCTCGTGGGGAACCGGAATCTGCCGGCTGATTTCCTTAATGGTGAGTTCGCAGTTTCCGGGCGAACGGGGAGAGCAGATGATTCCTAAAATATTCATGATGTCCTCATTTTTCTTATAAACGGTGGCACCCAATAGTAAAGCATGAAGCAGCCCTCCTTTGGAAAAAAGGGGGGGTATGGGGGGATTTTCGAGCCCGCAGGCAAAAAAATCCCCATAACGTTTGATGAACTTGTAAAAAGTCAAAACAAGGGATGGCAAAGTAAAAAATTCAAGATCAAGGCGCGCGAGTCCTGAGGAGTGAGGCGTACTTTTGGGTACGCCGCAATGACGAAGGATGATGCGCAACGCAGATATTGGATTTTTTACGAAGCCATCAGGTATATATCACATCGAAAGGGAATGACAATGCCAAAACTGCTGGTACTGCTTTCGGGGCTTTTGATCACGCTGACCCTGTCAGTGACTGCGCAAGCCGGCCCCAAACTGCCCGAGGATATCGAGTGGCTGACCAATGATTCGGATCCGGTTTACGCATCCCCGGATGCGGTGAAGGGCGGCACCCTGAACACCGCCATCCTGAGCTTTCCCATGACGTTCCGGACGGTCGGGCCGGACTCCAACGGCAGTTTCCGCAGCGCCATTCTGGACAATGATCTAAGCCTGATCAACATTCATCCCAACACCCTGAATATCATTCCCGAACTGGCTACGCACTGGGCCTTCGGGAAGGATAAGAAAACCATGTATTTCAAGCTGAATCCCAATGCCAGGTGGTCGGACGGAAAGCCGGTGATTGCATCCGATTATGCGTTCACCCTGGAATTCATGCGTTCTCCCCACATTGTCGCGCCCTGGTACAATGATTATTTCACCCGGGAAATCGACAGCGTCATTATTTTCGACGATTACACAATCGCTGTTGTGGGAACCAAGGCCGAGCCGGACCTGCATCTGAAGCTCGGGATCAACCCGATGCCAAGGCATTTTTATGGGAATCTCGGCCCGGATTTTGTGGCCAGATACAACTGGAAGGTCGTGCCCAACACCGGGGCCTATCTGATCGACGACTTTCAAACCGGAAAATACATCCGGTTTAAACGCAAAAAAGACTGGTGGGCCCAGGACCTGAAGTATTTCAAGAACCGTTTCAACGTGGATCGGGTCAACTATACGGTGGTTCGGGATTTCAACATGCTCTGGGAGTATTTTAAAAAAGGAAAGGAAGATGTCTTCGGGCTGACCATCCCCAAATACTGGCACGATAAGACCAGGATTCCCATTTTCGAAAAAGGGTATGCGCAGCGGATCTGTTTTTTTAACGATACCCAGCAGTCGGCCATGGGCCTGTGGCTGAATCAGGACCGGGACATCTTCAAGGACAGGAATGTCCGGTATGCATTCAGCCATGCCATGAATATCGAAAAAGTGATCGATCAGGTGCTTCGCGGGGATTATTTCCGGCTGGAGCAGGCATTCGTTGGGTACGGCCCCTATACCAACGAGACCATCAAGGCCAGGCGCTTTGACCTGGACAAGGTGGATCACTACATGAAGGCTTCCGGTTGGCAGCGCGGACCGGACGGGATCTGGGAAAAAGAGGGCAGGCGATTTTCGGTTGAAGTCACTTACGGCTTCGAAGAGCACACCCCGAGGCTGGTGGTCCTTAAGGAAGAGGCCAAAAAGGCCGGCATCGAGCTTTTGCTGCAGCAGAGCGATCCGACCGCGGCATTTAAAAAATTCCTGGAAAAAAATTTCGATGTGGCCTGGATGGGCTGGAGCACATCCTTAAGGCCCCAGTACTGGGAGCATTTCCATTCCATCAATGCCCATAAGCCGCAGACCAACAACATCACCAACACCGATGACCCGGAAATGGACAAATTGATCGACGCCTATCGCAATTCCCTGGATGAGAAGGAGCGGATCGCCCTCTCCAGGGAAATCCAGCAGAAAATCCACGACATCGGCATGTTTGTCCCCACATTCATGGTTCCGTATGTCCGGGAGGCCTGCTGGCGCTGGTGGCGGCTTCCCCAGCCGCCGGGAACGCGGCATTCCGACAGTCTCTTCGACCCCTTCAACAGCGCAACCGGCGGCCTGTTCTGGTATGATAAAAAGCTTCATGACGAAACACTGGAAGCCATGAAATCGGACCGGGCGCTTGAGCCGGTAACGCTTATTGACAAGACGTATCTGAAGAGCCGATAAGGGGGGAATTTCATGGTGAACGATCAGGCCATGCTGGAGGTCAGTCATCTGGCAACGGCATTTGATATCGAGGCCGGCAGGGTTCGGGCCGTGGATGATGTCTCCTTTCAGGTGCACCGGGGAAAGACGCTGGGAATCGTGGGGGAGTCCGGTTGCGGGAAGAGCGTAACCGCGCTTTCCATCATGAGGCTTTTGCCCCGGCCCGCTGGAAAAATCCTGGATGGCCGGATCCTGTACCGGGGAACGGATATCGTCAAAATGACGCCGGAAACCATGCGCACCATTCGCGGCCGCCATATTTCCATGATTTTTCAGGAGCCCATGACGGCCCTGAACCCGGTGCACCGGATCGGACGACAGATCGGCGAGGTGTTCCAGCTTCATGACGCTACGCGCGATGAAACCCGAATCCGCGATAAATCCGTTGAAATGCTGGCAAAGGTGGGAATTCCGGATCCGGAGCGGCGCATTCGGGAATATTCCCATCAGATTTCCGGGGGCATGCGCCAGCGCGTGATGATTGCCATGGCCCTTGCGGTTCGGCCGGACATTCTGATTGCCGATGAACCCACGACGGCCCTGGATGTGACGATCCAGGCCCAGATTCTCGATCTCATGAAGCAGCTTCAGCAGGAAAACGGAATGGCGATGATCTTTATCACCCACGATCTGGGAGTGATCGCGGATATCTGCGATGACGTGGTGGTGATGTATGCGGGGACCGTTGTCGAGTCCGCGCCGGTCAGGGAACTGTTTGAAAACCCCAGGCACCCCTACACCCGCGGGCTTCTGGAATCCATTCCGCGCCTGGAAACCCCCCGGAAAATTTCGCTGCCCATCATCCGCGGCATGGTGCCGACCCTTGACAATCTGCCGCCCGGATGCCGCTTCCAGAATCGCTGCCCCATCGCGATCCCCATCTGCGAGTCTGTCCCGCCCGGCCTTACCCCGGTCGGAAACCGGCACGAGGCCAGGTGCTATCTGGCCTGACCGCTTCTTTGTGGGCTGTTGATGACGTCTCTTTTTAGTTTCAATCCACTTTGACTGGCTTTCAGCGAGGGGTTGAGGCTCAAAACACCACACCGCCACAGCCCTCTTCGGCGAGTCCGGGCCATGTTGCGCTCTCGGTCTTGCGACTTTCTTGACGGTTCCAGAACAGGCGTGGAGGCGATCCTGAACAGACTTCGCGATTTCAATTGATTCGGCAATGGGCTTATGCTACAGGAATTCAGAAAAATCTGCACACAATTCCCACTTATCCATTGCAATGCCGAATCTTATTGTTTTCGCCCTAATTAGGTGGAGGTCCGTTATGGAAGACGAAATGGGACCCGGGGACAGAAATTCCAAACGCGGCTGGGAGATCACACGCCGCGGATTTCTGAAAACCATGGGCAGCGGTGCGACCATTGCTGTAACATCAGGGTTACTGCCCATGGTCGACACTGCGATGGCGGCAGAGGCGAAACCCGAGGAGATTGTTCGGGTCGATCTGCTCATCAACGGCAGCCAGTACCATCTCATGGTGGAGGCGAGATGGTCGCTGCTTTATGTGCTTCGCGAAAAAATCGGTCTTACCGGGAGTAAGGTCGGTTGCGAAAGAGGGGAGTGCGGGGCCTGCACGGTGCTTATCAACAGTCTTCCCCGCTATGCCTGCATGACCCTCGCCGTCGAGGCGCAAGGCAGTGAGATCGTCACGGTGGAGGGACTGATGGACGGCGAGCGGCTTGGCCCGGTCCAGAAGGCGTTTGCCGAGCAGGATGCCTTTCAATGCGGTTACTGCACCCCGGGGCAGATCATGGCCGCAGATGGTTTGCTGCGCGCCAACCCGTCGCCGAGCCCCGATGAAATCCGAAGGGGGATGGCCGGCAATATCTGCCGCTGCGGCGCATACACTCATATTGTCAAGGCGGTCGCCCAGGCAGCCGAGCTCAAACGGGAAAAGTGAGGTGAATCGTGACCGATCCGGAAAAAGTGCAGTATTACCTGGAAGGGGTTCCGACTCCAGAAACCCCGCAGCCTGGGGAAACGCCGAAACCCTGGCAGGAAACTCGGTTTGTCGGCAAGCGCTTACCACGGGTGGATGCCTATGAACGGGTGAGCGGCACAGCCGTCTATCCGGTGGATGTCACCCTGCCCAAGATGCTCTATGGCGCCATCCTCCGATGCCCCCATACCCACGCCCTGGTCAAACAGATCGATACCCAAAAAGCCCGTCGCATGCCCGGCGTTCACGCCGTCATCGGTGTAAACACCCTTGAGGCAGATGTGCCATGGTCCTATAAGGACAGGGTATCCCGTCGCCAATCCAAGCTATTCGATCCCCATTGTCGGTTCGAGGGTGAAGCCGTGGCCGCCGTGGCTGCTGAAACCCCCTATCAGGCATGGGACGCAGCGAAAGCCATCAATGTAGTTTATGAAATTCTGCCTTTTGTCGCCGACGAACGGACAGCCCTGAACGCGGGTGTTGCATTCGTCCACGAGGAAGGCAATCAGGTTTCACCCCCCGAGCCTTACGGTCGGGGCGACGCCACCTCAGGGTTCACTGAAGCGGATGTGATTCTGGAGCAGGATTATCGAACCGAATGTGAAATCCATGTTCCTTTAGAACCTCACGGCTGCGTCGCCAACTGGGACGGCGACCGCCTGACGATCTGGGAATCCACTCAGGGGGTGTACAAGATCCAGTCCGACGTGGCGGAGGCACTAAAGATGCCGCTGGCCAAAGTGCGCGTGATCGGACAGTACATGGGCGGCGGCTTCGGCAGCAAGCTTCAGGCGGGGAAATACACGGTCATCGCGGCACTTCTGGCCCGGATCACAGCCCGTCCTGTCAAATTGACCCTCAGCCGTGAAGAAACCTATCTGGCCGTCGGCAACCGCCCGCCGGCCAACATGCATCTAAAGGCCGGTGTCAAAAAGGACGGCAGCCTGACCGCCCTGGAGTTTTCCTGCGCAGCTACTGGAGGCGCCTATCCGGCCGGCGGCACCTCGCTGGTCGACTGGCTGATCCGGGATCTCTATACCTGCCCCAACGTACGCACCCTGTGCGCGGATGTTTACATCAATGCTGGACCTGCCCGGGCATTCCGTGCGCCCGGCCACCCCCAGGGTGCCTGGGCACTGGAGCAGATGATGGATGCCCTCGCGGAAGCCATCGGCATGGATCCCGTGGATTTTCGGTTAAAGAACATTCCCCTCTACAGTCAGGCTCGGCCGGGGCAGCAGCCCTATACGACGACCGGTCTGCGGGAATGCCTGGAAACGGGCGCCAGGGCTTTTGGATGGCGGGAAGCCCGTGACCGGATCTCGGCGACGGGCAAAAGCGGGAAAATCCGCAGTGGCGTGGGCGTTGCCGCTGGCCTCTGGTTCGCGGGGGGCGGCAGACCGCCTGCGACGATCATTCTCAAACTGTTTTCGGACGGGAGCGTGAACTTGAATTTCGGTGCCAGCGATCTCGGTACCGGCACCAAGACGGTCATGGCACTGGTCGTGTCCGAAGAACTGGGAGTGGCCCCGGAATTCATCCAAATAGAGCACGCCGATACGGGCACTACCCAGTTTGCGACCCCCAGTGGCGGGAGCAAGACCGTTCCCACGGAATCGCCGGCCGTACGCGCTGCGGCCATCAGCGTCAAGCAGCAGTTGATTGCCATCGCAGCAAAAGATCTGAAAATCGCCGCCGGAGACCTTTACCTGCAGTCGGGCGCAGTCATGTCGCGGACCGATCCGTCCAAGCGAATCGAGATTGCACAGCTTTCGGGCCTCAAGGACCGAGGTGTCGTGGTCGGCATCGGGTATCGGGCCCCGAATCCGGAAAACAAGGTGGTCAATCCGTTCGTCGCTCAATTCTGCGAAGTGGCTGTGGACATGGAGACCGGTGAAGTTCGCATCATCCGGTTCCTCGGTGCCCAAGACAGCGGCCGGGTCATGAGCCGTCTTACTTACGACAACCAGGTGTTCGGGGGTATCACCATGGGAATCGGCTTGGCAGCAACCGAAGCCCGCGTGCTTGACACAAGCCAGACCGGCAAGATGGTCAACCGGAACGGCCACGACTATAAAGTGCCGACGATACTTGACGTGCCGGACCGGATGATCTCCCTTCCCATCGAAACCAATGATGCCGAAGCGAACACCACGGGTGCCAAGGGCCTGGGCGAGCCGGTCACGATCCCGACAGCCGCCGCAGTGGCCAACGCCGTTTACCACGCTACTGGAATTCGTGTCACACAAACACCGATCAACCCAGTTCAGCTATGCTGGCTGCTGGCCAAGCACAGAAAGGAGGCCTAGCATGGTGCCCCGTTTTTCCTATTTTCGGACAAATTCCATCCCGGATGCGGTTCGTTGCCTGTCGCAGGTCGGCGCCCGTGTTCACGCTGGGGGAACCGATCTGCTCGGATGCGCCCGGGACAGCGTTTTCGGCCTGTCGACGGTTGTCAGTATCAGCGGAATTGCTGCGCTGAAGGGCATCCATGAAACGCCGGAAGGCGGGCTGCGGATCGGTGCGCTGACCACCATTTCCGAGATTGCAGGGAACCCGCTTGTCGCGGCAAAGTACCGTGCGCTGTCCATGGCGGCCGCCGAAGTAGCAAGCCCGCAGCTTCGTAACCAGGGTACCATTGGCGGAAACCTATGCCAGAAGCCCCGCTGCTGGTATTACCGCGGAGAATTCAACTGCCTGAGAAAAGGCGGCGACCGCTGCTATGCACCGGAGGGGGAGAACCGCTATCATTGCATCTTCGGTGGTGAAAACTGCTATATCGTCCACCCTTCGGATACCGCGCCGGCTCTGGTCGCTTTGGGCGCCAGCGTGACGATCGAGGGGCTGAAGGGCAGGCGGAGTGTGCCTGTGGAAAAGTTTCACGTGCCTCCGGCCGTTGATTTTACGGTGGAGACCGTGCTGAAGTCCGGGGAGATCGTCACGGAGATCATCCTGCCGCCGCCTGCGGCCGGTTTACGGAGTGCCTACCGAAAGGTCCGGGCGAGGCAGAGCTGGGACTTCGCTCTGGCCGGCATGGCATCCGCCATCTCGCTTAATAAGGATCAGGTTATCCATTGCAGAATGGTCCTCAGCGGTGCAGCTCCCGTTCCCTGGCGTATCCCGGAGGCAGAGGCGGCCATCAAAGGTCGACGGTTGGACGTGGATACCGCCGCAAAAGCCGCGGATGCTGCCCTTAAAAAAGCGGAACCCATGTCTCAGAATGCTTACAAAGTCCCGCTGTTTAGTGCGGTCATCAAGCAGGAACTCCTCAACTACCTTGAATGATACCGGGAGGTAAAAGGGGAGATACCTATTTTGGAATGAAATAGGGATTTTCAGATTGATTTGTTGGGGATATTGAATATCCCCAACGCTCGGCTTCCCGCAATGTCCTTGGCGTACCCAATCTGATGCATTTGTAAAGACCAACCCGAACTGCTGCTCCCTATTTTTTTGCTGTGAGCGAAAAAGCCAAATATCTATTTTTCATATAATCCATTATAAACTTAGAAGTATCTTTTTTTTAAAGGGGAAGAACTGTTGAAAAAAGATCGCTTCAAACTCTTTAAACTCCAACTCATCTTTATTCCAGTAAAAAATTGACAAATATCATAAGTAATGTTTAGCATGGCTGAACTCAAAAAAATGAAAAAAAGCATGACTCCACCAAAATATGAATTTGTTCCTTGGAAAAACCTGATGAGCTTTAATTTCCTTCATCCGCGATCGCTCAGGACAAGGGTGACCTTGTTTACACTGGCTATTTTCCTGATCGGTATCTGGTTGCTGGCGTTTTACGCCAGCCGGGCGCTGCGCGAGGATATGCAGCGCCTCTTGGGTGAACAGCAGTTCTCCGCAGTGTCCTACATTGCCGAAGGGGTCAATGAAGAGCTGGAAATCCGGTTGATATCACTGGAAAACATTGCCAAACAAGTCAGCCCGGCCATTCTGGGCAATCCGGCCGAACTGCAGGAACTCCTGGAACAACGCCCGATTCTTCAGAGTCTGTTCAACGGGGGCGTTCTGGCCTACCTGCTTGATGGTATCACGATTGCCGATGTTCCGTTCTCGACAGGACGCATGGGCGTCAATTACATGGACAGGGACCATGTAGCCGCCGCTCTCAAGGAAGGGAAAGCGTCGATCGGCCGTCCGGTCATGGGCAGGAAGCTGGGGGCTCCGATTGTCGGCATGACCGTGCCCATACACGATGCTCGGGACAACGTGATCGGTGCATTGACAGGGGTGATCGATCTGGGCAAACCCAATTTTCTGGACAAGATTACAGAAGGCCACCATGGCAAGACCGGCGAATATTTTCTTACCGCTCGGCAGTACCGGCAGATTGTCATCACTTCCAACAAGGGCCGTATCATGGAAGTGCTTCCGGCCCCCGGCGTCAACCCGCTGATCGACCGCTTTATTCAGGGCTACGAGGGTACTATCGTCGGCGTCAATCCAAACGGCATTGAAGTGCTGTCCTCGGCCAAAAGCATTCCCGTGGCGGATTGGCATGCGGCTGTCACAATGCCCACCGAAGAGGCCTTTTCCCCGATTCGCACAATTCAGCACCGCATGCTGCTCGCCGCGATTTTCATGACCCTGCTGGTGGGAGGGCTTTCCTGGTGGATGTTGAGGCGCCTCTTTTCAACGATGCTGGCTGCCACAAAAACGCTGGCCACCCTGTCGGATACCAATCAGCCGCCGCAGCCCCTGCCCATCACCAATCGGGACGAAATCGGCCAACTGATCGGTGGGTTCAACCGCCTGCTGGAAACCCTGGCGAAACGGGAAGCGGCATTAATGGAGAGTGAGGAAAAGTTCAGGACATTGTTTGAAAATGCAAAAGACGGCATATTTCTGCTCACTTCAGATGGTGTCATCGTGTCAATAAACGCTGCCTTTGCCAAGATGCATGGTTACACTGTTGACGAATTGCTCTTGATGGACATCAAAGAACTTGAAGCCCCGCAAAATGTCCAACTTGCATCTCTCCGGTTTCAGCGGGTGCTTGCGGGAGAACCGATATCGTTTGAGACCGGGCATTATTGCAAAAACGGACAACTGATTTCCATTGAAGTATCTTCAAGCCTTGTCATGATGGGTACCGAAAAATTTATTTTGGGCTTTCTTCGCGATATCACCGAGCGCAATCGGGCTGAAGAGAAACTTCGCCTGAGGGAATCCTATCTTAAGGCGATTATTGAAAATCAACCCGGGCTGGTTTGGCTTAAAAACATACACAGTCAGTTTCTTTTAGTTAATCGGATATTTGCAATATCATGTGGCGAGCAACATCCTGATATGCTTTTGGGTAAAACAGACCATGATATCTGGCCCGCGGACTTGGCTCAAAAATATCGAAATGATGATATTGAGGTTATGAAAAGCGGAAAATCACGCACTATCGAAGAACCCATCTTTGATGGTGGTGTAAATAGATGGTTTGAAACTTTTAAAAACCCCATTTTGGATGAACAGGGTTCAATAATAGGTACTACCGGCTATGCCCGTGACATCACCGTGCGCAAGCAAGCTGAAGAAAAACTTCTGGAGAGCGAAAGAAAATACCGGTTGATCACGGAAAATACGGCTGATCTGATATCAATCCTGGATATGAATCTGCATGTTACCTATGTTAGTCCGGCCATCATGCGCCTGCGTGGATTTACCGTGGAGGAAGCCATGGCGCAGACCCTTGAACAGATCTTGACCCCTGAATCCTTGCAGCTCGCCCTTTCCGTCTTTGAAAAAGAGATATTACTGGAGGCCGGTGGAACATCTGATTCAGATAGAATGCGTATCCTGGAGCTGGAAGAATACAAGAAGGATGGCACCATTGTCTGGATGGAGGTCAGCCTTTCCTTTTTGCGCGATAAGGACCACAAACCCGTGGAAATCCTCACCGTGGCGCGTGACATCACCGAGCGTAAGCGAGCGGTGGAGGAAAAGATCAAGCTTGAAGGCCAGCTCCGACAGGCGCAAAAGATGGAATCCGTGGGAAGACTGGCAGGTGGTGTGGCCCACGATTTCAACAACATGCTGGGGATTATCCTCGGCCATACGGAGATGGCCATGGATAAGGTGGATCCAGCCCATCCCTTGATCTCCGACCTGGAAGAAATCCATAAGGCGGCCAGCCGTTCCGCCGATCTGACGCGCCAACTGCTGGCCTTTGCCCGCAAGCAGACCATCGCCCCCAAAGTCCTGGACCTGAATGAGACCGTGGAAGGGATGCTCAGGATGTTGCGGCGTCTTATTGGAGAGGATGTCGATCTGGCCTGGCTACCGGGTAACAGCATATGGCAGATCATGATGGACCCGTCCCAGATCGACCAGATGTTGGCCAATTTGTGCGTCAATGCACGCGATGCAATCGCTGATGTGGGAAAGGTTACCATCGAAACGGGGAACGCTGTTTTCGAGGAAGCCTATTGCGCTGATCACCCCGGGTTTGTCCCCGGCCAGTACGTGCTGCTGTCCGTGAGCGACAGCGGAAACGGCATGGACGATGAGACCCGGGATAAAATCTTCGAACCATTTTTCACCACCAAGGCAATCGGTGAAGGCACCGGCCTGGGGCTGTCCACGGTCTATGGCATTGTCAAACAGAACAAAGGCTTCATCAATGTCTTCAGCGAGCCGGGACAGGGAACAACGTTTAAAATACACCTGCCCAGACACATTGCCCAGGCCACGCGGATACAGAAGGCGGAATCACCGGAACCCGCGGCACATGGCCATGAAACCATCCTGCTGGTGGAGGATGAGCCGGCGATACTGAAGATGACAAAGATGATGCTCGAACGCTTGGGTTATACGGTGATTGCCGTTCCAACCCCTGGCGAGGCCATCCGGACGGTAGCGGCGGGCCCTGGCCTGATCGATCTGATCATGACGGACGTAATCATGCCCGAGATGAACGGCCGGGATCTGGTCAACCATTTGCTTTCCAGCAGCTCAAACCTCAAAAGCCTGTTTATGTCAGGATACACTTCCAACGTCATTGCGCATCACGGGGTGCTTGATCCGGGAGTCAACTTCATTCAGAAACCATTCTCGATCAAGAATCTGGCGGCCAAGGTAAGGGAGACGCTGGATGATGAACCAACAATCAACCGCGTTCCGGTGGAACAATAAATCAAGTTTCTTATATGCTCACAGAGGCGACCGATGACCCTGTCGGGGAGATCTTACGATGAATAAAAGACGTTTTGTTTATATAATACCAGTGGTTCTTGCACTGATCGTTGCTGTTGCCGGCTGGTTTGCAACGGATTGTCTCGGCAATAAAGCCAGGCGGGAAATCATCAGAGAAAGCCAGGCTTCTGTATTTACCCTCTCCGTTTATGTTTCGACGACGATAAATGTTGTTGAAAATGCCGTTAAGGCCCTGGCCGATTCCCCATGGATCGCGCCGGCGCTGCTGTCTAAAGGGAAGCGGGATATCGAACAGGCCAATAGCGTGCTGGACAGATACAGCTCCAATTTCTCTTCCATTTCCTTCCTGATGGATGCCGATGGCATGACCGTGGCGTCCTCCAACCGCAGAGATCCGGACAGCTTTGTGGGGCAATCCTATGCTTTCCGTCCTTATTTCCGGGAAGCAGCCGAAGGCCGGCTCTGTCGATATTTTGCCGTGGGTGTCAGCTCCGGAAAGAGGGGGGTTTTTGCAAGCTACCCGGTTCAGAATCAATCGGGTGAAGTGATCGGGGTGGTCACAATGAAAAGGAATATTGATGAGATTGAGACCTTTTTCAGCAAATACCCTTTCTGCTTTCTGATCAGCCGTGACGGCATTATTTTCCTTTCCAGCAAACCGGCCATGGTTACAAAAAGTCTTTGGACGCTGGACACGGCGGTACAGGAAGAATTGATTGCTTCCCGGCAATTCAGCGACAAAATCTCCGAAGCCGTTATTAAAAAGGAAATTGTCGATGGCTCGGAAGTTGTTTTGGAAAATAATGATTATTTCGTCTCCAGGAAGGTGATTGACAGCGACGGATGGTCCATTGTGCTTCTGACTCCGACGGACCGTATCAGGCATTACCGATTGATCGGTATTCTGGCAACGATTTCCGCATGCATTTTAATCATGGTGTTTTCAGGCATTATCTATGTCACGGACAGATCCAGGGAGGTTTTGCGGCAAAGCGAGGAGAACAAACGATTGCTGCTTCATGCAGTCGGAGACGGCATCTTCGGCGTCGATACCGCCGGGAAAGTGACTTTCATCAATGCCTCGGCCCTGCGCATGCTCGGATTTGCCGAAGCGGAGATGTTGCGTCAAGGCGTGCACGGCCTGATCCACCATTCCCATGAGGACGGCACCGGCTACCCGATTGAAGACTGCCCGATGTTCGCCTCCTACACCCATGCTGCGGATAGCCATGTCGGGAATGAAGTGCTCTGGCGCAAGGATGGCAGCAGTTTCCCCGTGGAGTATTCCAGCATGCCGATAAACAAGGACGGCAAAATCATGGGCGCGGTGGTGAGCTTTACGGATATCACCGAGCGCAAACAGGCGGAGAAGGCGCTGCTTGAGAACCGGAAGCAACTGGCGGATGTCATCGACTTTCTGCCCGATGCCACCCTGGCCATTGATAAGCAAGGGCGTGTCATCATATGGAACAAAAAGATTGAGGAAATGACGGGCGTTCCGGCCGCGGAGATGATCGGCAAAGGCGATCACGCCTACACGATTCCGTTTTACGGCGAGGTGCGACCGCAGTTGATGGACTTAATCTTTATGAACAATGGGAATACCATGGCCAGGTACCCCAACATCACCCGTGAAGGTGACTCACTCTCGGCGGAGGTCTTCTGCAACGCCCTTTACAACAATAAAGGCGCATGGGTGTTTGCCAAGGCCTCGCCCCTGCACGATCAGTCCGGCAATATCATCGGTGCAATCGAGAGAATCCGGGATATCACCGATCGCAAGCGGGCGGAGGAGGAAAAGGATGTGCTCCAGGCGCAACTGCTGCAGGCCCAGAAAATGGAGTCGGTGGGGCGTCTGGCCGGTGGCGTGGCTCACGATTTCAACAACATGCTGACGGCAATCATCGGTCATGCGGGACTGGCGATGAAGCGCTGCTCCCCATCGGAGCCGATTCATGGTCACCTCAAGGCGATCGAGGATTCCGCTCACCGCTCCGCGGACCTCACCCGGCAATTGCTGGCCTTTGCCCGCAAGCAGATTGTTGCGCCAAAGGTTCTGGATATGAACGATACCGTGTCGAGCATGCTCAAGATGTTGCTGCGGCTGATCGGCGAGGACATTGATCTTGTCTGGAGGCCGGGAGCGGACCTGTGGCAGGTCAGGATCGATCCTTCCCAGATCGACCAGCTTCTGGCCAATCTCTGTGTCAATGCTCGGGATTCCATCACCGGTGTGGGAAAGGTCACCATCGAGACGGAAAACATTGCCTTCGATGAGGCCTATTGCGCCGTTCACCTGGGTTTTGTCTGCGGTGAATACGTGATGCTCGCCGTGAGCGACAACGGCTGCGGCATGGGCAAGGAAACGCTGCCCCACATCTTCGAGCCGTTCTTTACCACCAAGGAGGAGGGAAAGGGCACGGGGCTGGGGCTGGCCACCGTGTACGGTATCGTCAAGCAAAACAATGGATTCGTAAACGTTTACAGTGAACCTGACAAAGGGACGACTTTTAAGATCTACCTGCCCCGGCTCGTCGGGGAAGCCGTCGCGCCGGCAGCCGAAAGCACGGCGCCAACGCCCACGGGCCATGGGGAGACGGTGCTGCTGGTGGAGGATGAACCGGTGATTCTGGATGTAAGCCGGGAGATGCTGGAGCAGCTCGGCTATGCGGTGATAGTCGCCGGCACGCCCGGCGAGGCGCTTCGCATGGCCAAAGCCCACGCGGATAAGATACAGATGCTGATTACCGATGTTGTGATGCCCGAGATGAACGGTCGGGACCTGGCGAATTTGATCAGGGACATCAAACCGGGAATGAAATGTCTGTTTATCTCCGGTTATACGGCCAACGTCATTGCCCACCATGGGATGCTTGACCCGGGCATCAACTTCATCCAGAAACCTTTCTCGATGGAGCACCTGGCTGTTAAGGTCAGAGGGGTGCTGGATGATGCCTTGTAACGGTCCATCCATGACTTCTCCCGAGCAAGGAAATCAAGTGGCGACTTCTTTGCTCACCGGAAAAACAGATAGGGGAAATTCCCGGCTGGTAGATTCACCCAGACAAAAATGAAGCGTTCACTTTATAGACAAAAAACATCAAACAAATCAGAATGAATAGAAATCAAATGGTTTCCTACTCGAAATCCAAAACCCGAAGCGAATAAAGGAGGTATCCCATGTATCAAAGGTTATTGGTTCCATTGGACGGTTCCCCCAGGGCCGAGGGCATTCTTCCCCATGTTGAAAATATAGCCCTGCGGTTCAAGTCAAAAGTTATTTTTCTTCAGGTCTTGTCCCGTCATGAAGCCGCTCTTCAGATCGATAACATCAATGAATATCTCCATGCGTTTAATCGAAGGAAAGAAGAAATCAGCGCATATCTGGCCGGCATTCAGGAGGGTTTTCAAAAAAAAGGAATTGAAGCCGTTTGCTTTGTCGAAGAGGGGCCCGTGGTGGAAACCATTCTGACGGTTGCCCGGAGGGAAAATGCGGATCTGATCGCCATCGCCAGTCATGGTAGAAGCGGCCTGTCCCGGGTTTTTTACGGCAGTGTGGCAGCCGGCGTCATGCACAAGATCGATCGGCCCATATTCATTATCCGAACGCGGAACGTATAATTCTTCATTTTTAACTTTTCATATCCACGCACGCGGATTTCCGATTTTGATTTGTTGGGGATATTCAAATATCCCCAACGACCCGCCACTTTCAAGTTACTTCCATTACCTTCAAAAAACAGGATATGTGTCGGTGCCGATCTGTTCTGTTAAAATTTGACATGCAAGACGCTTTCTGAGATAGATCAGAAAGTATAACGGAAATTCCTGTTTTCCCCTGTGGTGAGAGATATGGCGAACTTGAGTCTTGCAGAATGGGTGGCACGCACCGAAGGCAACCGGCGCTTCAGGGAAAACGCCACCTCGATTATGCACATCCCCGCATCCGCTGGCAGTTTTGCCCCGTACCCGGATTGGGTGAACCCGAGCCTGCACGCAGTCCTTGCCGGGCGCGGCATATCGCAACTTTACAGCCATCAGGCGCATGCCGTTGAACTCATCCGCCAGGGCAGGGACGTGGTGCTTGTGACGCCGACGGCCAGCGGCAAGACGCTTTGTTACAATCTGCCCGTTCTCCAGAGCATACTGGATGCGCCGGAGACGCGTGCCCTGTATCTTTTCCCCACCAAGGCCCTTGCCAATGATCAGATGAACGAGGTGCATGGGCTCATTGGTGATCTCAAGGCCGATATCAAGACATTTACCTATGACGGTGACACGCCGGATGACGCCAGGCGGGCCATCCGCAAGCAGGGCCATGTCGTGGTGACCAATCCCGACATGCTGCATGCCGGTATCCTGCCCCACCACACCAAGTGGCGGATGCTCTTTGCCAACCTGAAATATGTGGTGGTGGACGAGCTGCACATTTATCGGGGCGTGTTCGGCAGCCATGTGACGAATGTGTTCCGCCGGTTGAAAAGGATCTGCCGCTTTTACGGGCAGGACCCGGTGTTTATCTGCTGCTCGGCTACGGTGGCCAATCCCAAATCGCATGCGGAGAACCTGCTGGAGCGGGATGTGGCACTTATCGATGAAAGCGGCGCGCCCAGGGCTGAAAAGACATTCATTCTCTACAACCCGCCGATCATCAACCGCGAGCTCGGCATTCGCCAGTCGGCACTCACCCCCGCGCGCAAAATCGCAAGCAAACTCATTGCCAACAAGATTCAGACGATCGTATTCACCACGAGCAGGTTAAACGTCGAGGTGCTCACCAAGTACCTGAAGGACATTTTCCGCTCAAAGATCCCATCGCATGACCACTATGTGACCGGCTACCGGGGAGGCTACCTGCCGATTCTCAGGCGGGATATCGAAAAGGGCTTAAGGGATCGGAGCGTCATGGGCGTTGTGAGCACCAATGCCCTGGAACTGGGCATCGACATCGGCGACATGGAAGCCTGCATCATGGCGGGCTACCCCGGCTCCATCGCCAGCGCCTGGCAACAGGCGGGCAGGGCCGGCCGCAGGGCGGGCCAGAGTCTTGCCATCCTGATTGCCAAGAGCAACCCCATGGATCAGTTCATCGTGCAGAATCCGACGTATTTCTTCACAAGGTCCCCTGAGCACTGCCGCGTGAACCCGGATAATCTCATTATCCTGCTGCACCACATCAAGAGCGCTGCCTTTGAGCTGCCTTTCGAGGAAGGTGAACGCTTCGGAAGAGAGGATCTCATGGAGCTTCTTTCCTATCTGGAGGAAAAAGGCGTGCTGCACCGGGTGAATCAGCGCTGGCATTGGGCCGCCGAAAGCTACCCCGCGGACGAGGTGAGCTTAAGAACCATCAATTCCGAGAATGTGGTGGTCGTGGACACGACGGATACGGCCAATCACAAGGTGATCGCCGAGGTGGACTGGGACAGTGCGTTCACCACGGTCCACGACGATGCCATCTATATGGTGGAATCCCAGCAGTACCACGTGGATAAGCTCGATCTGGAGCGCAAGAAGGCGTACGTCCGAAAGGTGGATGTCGATTATTACACGGATGCCATGACTTACACCAATGTCCGCGTCATAGATGACTTTGCCAAGAAGATGAAGGGCGGCATCATCGTGGAACACGGCGAGGTGCAGGTGTCTCGCAAGGTGGTGGGATACAAGAAAATCAAGTTTTATACATCGGAGAATGTGGGTTACGGCGACGTCACCCTGCCGCAGAAGGACATGCACACGACCAGCTACTGGTTTACCATCCCCTGGGACTTGCTGGACGGCCTTAAGCTCAGACGCGAGGAAATCATCGACGGCCTTTCCGGGCTTGCCTACTGCCTGCACCACATCTGCGCCATGCTGGTGATGTCGGACATCCGCGACATCGACCGGTGCATCGGCGATAAGAGCGGCGAGTGGTTTGTCCGCACTGGAACGGGCGGTCGCGTCATTACTGAAAGCCCGGGTCAGCCCGCAAACGTCATGGAAAATGCCTATGATCCCACGGTGTTCATCTTCGATGCCTATCCGGGCGGCATCGGTTTTTCAGATAACCTGTTCGAACGGCATGATGAGTTGATCCGGGCCGCACGGTCTCTCATCTCTTCGTGCCCCTGCGACCACGGGTGCCCCATGTGCGTGGGGCCGACACTTGAAGTGGGACCTTCGGCAAAGCATGCAGCCATGGGGCTCCTGGATCTGATGGAAAACGCATGAGCCTCAGGGACAGACTCGGCCGCCTCACGGGGGATGCCGCTAAACCCTTTCAAGCGGACCTTAAACAAGACAGGGTCAGCGAGCTCCGCAACAAAATAAGTGAGATCATGAACCGCAGGGAGCGCCTGGGAGCGCATCCCCCGCCTCCGTTAAAAGATCGGCCGGTCTCATTGGAAAGTGTGGTTACCGGAGAGGAGGCGGTGACGCCGCAAGGCAGATTTTTCTTTTCCCGCGGCAGGTTAAAGGCAGCGGACTTTCATGGGCACGCGCGGGTCTGCGACCTTGTCAGCCCCAGCATGGATGCGGTGGCCTTTCTTGCCGGCGCCGATGTCCCAAAGGGCCTGTCCATGGAGGACGCCCTGTTCCTTGACACCGAAACCACGGGTCTTGCCGGCGGCACCGGAACCTTTCCCTTTCTGATCGGGCTCGGGTGGTTTGAAGATGGCGGCTTTATCACCCATCAGCTCTTTGCACGGGATTTCTCCGAAGAACCTGCCATGCTCGCATGCTTATGCGAACTGGCATCCAAACGGAAATTCCTGGTGACCTTCAACGGCAAAGCCTATGACCTGAACCTGCTTGCGACCCGATTCATCCTCAACCGGTTCCGGGACATGCTTTCCGGCATGCCGCAAATCGATCTGCTCCACCCGAGCCGGCGGATCTATTCCCACCGCCTGGAAAATGTCCGGCTGGCGACCCTGGAGTCATCCGTGCTCGGGGTAAGGCGCGAACAGGATGTGCCCGGCCACGAGATCCCCCAGCGCTATTTCGACTGGCTCAGGAGAAGGGACGGCAGGCTGATGGCGGACGTATTCCGGCACAACCGGCTGGATATCATTTCCATGGCATCCCTGCTGAAGCACGTAACGGATTTGGTGGCGGGCGGACCGGCCGCTTATAGCCATCATGCCGACCTGCTCTCGGTTGCAAGGCTGCACCACGACCGCGGAGACCTTGCGGCGGCAATCCGTATTTTTGAGCCCCTGTCCCGCTCCGGGCAGCCGGGGGTTGCGCAGGGCGCACGCAGGTCCTTGTCGCTGATCCACAAGAAGACCAACCAATGGCATGATGCCGTATCGCTTTGGCAGGAGATGATCGCCTTGGATCCCTACGACGTTTTTGCCGCTGAAGAGCTTGCCAAATGGTATGAGCACCATGTCCGCGAATTCAGCCTTGCCGCGGAGATCGTGGCCAGAATACTTGACGGAGAAAGGCTTTCTGAGCCGGATCGCCCTGCCATGGAGCATCGCCTGCGGCGTCTCCGTTACAAGGTGGGTTCGTGATCGCGGGCATAAGGCATCGGAAGCCCGTCACCGCAACTCCGGAAATGCCGGGTGACTTAAATGGCATGATCAAACCAATGCGTTTCGACACGATTATTATCTGACAAAGGGAGGATGAAAAGTGTTTAAAAACATGAAATTGGGAATGAAGATCACCGCTGGGTTCTGCATATTGATTCTGATCGCTCTGGCCCTGGGCGGGCTTGCGGTTGTAAGAATGAGGGGAGTGGTGACCCAGTCCAAAATGCTGGGGGATGAATTTGCTCCGGAAGCCAGGTTTTCAAGCGATCTGGAGCGGCGGACCTACCGCACCATGTATGCCATTCGGGGCTATAATTTCACCTATGACCGAAAATATCTCGAAACCGGCCGGGCAGCCATGGTCCAGGTCATGGAGAGCATTGCGGATGCCGAAAAACTTGCCGGCGGGGCCCCGCATCTGGTTCATCTCAAGGGTGCCCTGGATGAAGTCAAAAAAACCATGACCGCGTTTGAACGCTTGACGACGGAAACGGAAAACACGGTTGCGGCGCTTGAAAAACTGGCAACGGAAATGAACCATGCGGCCAAGATATACATGGATCATTCCTCGGATTATCTCAAAGCCATGAACAGCGCCATGCTCAAGGTGCTCGCCGATGAAGACTCCATGTTTCAAATTCGGGCCGAACGCCTGAAAATGATCAATCTGATCAATGATGTCGTCGGACTTTGCAATGCGGCCAGAATCGCCAGCCTGGATGCCCGCGCCAACCGGAACATGCAGATCATGGCCGACGGCATTAATACGGTTTTTCCGGAGATCGAGAAAAAAATTCAGGAATTGGAATCCATAACGCTGATAGCGTCCAATCAGAAGCAGCTTAAGGACATCCTGGCTCAGGGCAAGGCATACAAGGCCGCAATGGAAAACTATCTTGCGGGCGCTGCCGAACTGGACAAACTGAATGCCGATCAGGTGGCGGCAGGCACAAAGGCGCTTGAACTGGCCAGAAATCTGACGAAAACCGCCATCGATGAGACCAATAAAATTGCGGATCAGGCATCTGCCTCGCTGAGCACCGCCAGCATGACCGTTATGATCGGATTGGGGATTGCCCTGGTCATCGGCATCCTGCTGGCCGTGTTCATTACCCGCTCCATCACCCTTCCAATCATCAGGATCATCGCCGGCCTCAATGAAGGCGCGGATCAGGTGGCATCCGCCGCGGGACAGGTGTCTTCCGCCAGTCAGTCCCTGGCCGAAGGATCGTCCGAGCAGGCCGCCGGTGTTGAAGAGACATCCTCGTCCCTGGAAGAAATGTCGTCCATGACCAAACAGAATGCGCAAAACGCGGCCCAGGCCAATTCCCTCATGACGGAGACCCGGGCGGTGGTGAGCCAGGCCAACACGTCCATGAGCCAGCTCACCACGTCCATGTCGGATATCTCAAAGGATAGCGAAGAAACCTTCAAGATCATCAAGACCATCGATGAGATTGCATTTCAAACCAATCTTCTGGCCTTAAACGCCGCTGTCGAGGCGGCCCGGGCCGGTGAGGCGGGAGCGGGCTTTGCGGTTGTGGCGGATGAAGTCAGAAATCTGGCCATGCGCGCTGCCGATGCCGCCAAAAACACCTCCATCCTGCTTGAAAGAACGGTCAAAAAGATCAAGCACGGCTCCGAGCTGGTGACACGGACCAATGACGCATTCCAGCAGGTGGCGGCCGGATCGGCCAAAGTCGCCGAACTCGTCGGCGAGATTGCGGCAGCTTCCGGTGAGCAGGCCACAGGCATCGAACAGGTGAATCTGGCTGTCACCGAAATGGACAGGGTGACTCAGCAAAACGCGGCCACCGCCGAAGAATCGGCCTCGGCCAGCGAGGAGTTGAACGCTCAGGCCGAACAGATGAAAAGCATGGTGGGTGAACTGGTGGATATGGTGAGCAAAGATCGAAGCCCCGTCGGCAGCAGCGAGCATGGCCGGAACCGCGGCATCGGCCTGAAACCCGAAACCTTGGGCGCCTTGATCCCGAAGAAAAAGACACCAACCCTTCCCATGTCCCCGAAAGGCGAAATTCGCCCGGAGCAACTGATTCCGATGGATGACGACGAATTGGGCAATTTCTGAACCGTTTCCAGGCATCCGGAATGCCGCAGTTTCTCAGCGTCTTGAAATGGGCTCGAATATAAGAAAATATTATGATATGTCAGATACAGCGACCAATCCGACGATATTTGAAAGGCTGCAAATCATTTTGACAATTTTATTAATAAAAATAAATAAGTTAACGGATTTTTTAAAGTCTCTTCGGAGAGGGGGTGGTTACAGAAATGACAGTATCTTCAGATAATTCAAGTTGTTGTCGATCAATAACAATCCATAACATGCCTGTATGTTCAGGAAAAATCTGTGCCATGCAAGTTGGTTACAGGAAACGCCTTTTCAACATTTTGAATTCATTTCAAAAAATAGGAGTACCGTCCGAAAGGAATGACCTGAATAGAAGGGATTGAGACGTCATGGCCGGGGTGAGGTCGAGTGCGGCGTTTAGTCCGAAAGGAATGACCTGAATAGAAGGGATTGAGACTTCTCTTATACCACTCCTCCCCATGCCAGTCTAGAGTGAAATTCGGTCCGAAAGGAATGACCTGAATAGAAGGGATTGAGACTGCGGAAAGACTCGACGGCGAAGTGCCGCAATCAATCACGTCCGAAAGGAATGACCTGAATAGAAGGGATTGAGACGACTCATCAAGGATGTTTAGGGCTTCTGTTGCATCTGTCCGAAAGGAATGACCTGAATAGAAGGGATTGAGACAGGGCCGTGCGCCTGGCAAGCCTAAATTCAACCAGCTGTCCGAAAGGAATGACCTGAATAGAAGGGATTGAGACCCCAGCCGTTCCGTCCCCGATAGACAGCGAGTTCTCTCTGTCCGAAAGGAATGACCTGAATAGAAGGGATTGAGACCTTGAATCTGGATCAATGATATTGACAAGCGTTTCGGGGTCCGAAAGGAATGACCTGAATAGAAGGGATTGAGACCCTGATTTTCTTCCGTGAGACGCAAAATCTCAGTGAGGTCCGAAAGGAATGACCTGAATAGAAGGGATTGAGACAAAAAAATGCATTAACAGAAGCTGCGGCGCTGCTTGTCCGAAAGGAATGACCTGAATAGAAGGGATTGAGACAGTGATTAATATTGTCACGGGAGATGTGCTTATATCTCGGTCCGAAAGGAATGACCTGAATAGAAGGGATTGAGACGTTGATTCATTTGTTCGATTGAATAAATAGAAGACATGTCCGAAAGGAATGACCTGAATAGAAGGGATTGAGACCTCTCAAAATAGTGGTCGTCCGGCAGTGAACTGGCGTCCGAAAGGAATGACCTGAATAGAAGGGATTGAGACCGAGCTCTTCCCGCTTTTTGATTAGAAACTCAAACGCAGGTCCGAAAGGAATGACCTGAATAGATGGGATTGAGACCGAGCTCTTCCCGCATTTTTATTAGAAACTCAAACGCAGGTCCGAAAGGAATGACCTGAATAGAAGGGATT
>JACRBZ010000025.1 GCA_016219185.1 Deltaproteobacteria bacterium | reverse complement strand
GGACTCCAGGACACACTTAAGACACTGCCGGTGTGACCTTCCAGCACACGCAGGCAGCGGCCGGTATTGACTTCCCAGAGCCGCACGGTATTGTCACCCGACCCGGACAAGGCACGTTGGCCATCGGGACTCCAGGATACGCTCAAGACGATACCTGAGTGACCTTCCAGCACACGCAGACAGCGGCCCGAGTCGACCTCCCAGAGCCGCACGGAGTCGTCAAACGCCCCGGAGAGGGCGCGTTGGCCATTGGGACTCCAGGATACGCTTGTGATGCTGCCGGAGTGACCTTCCAGCACACGCAGACAGTGGCCGGATTCGACCTCCCAGAGCCGCACGGTCTTGTCATCCGACCCCGAGAGGGCACGTTGGCCATCTGGACTCCAGGACACACTCAAAACGCTGGAAGAGTGGCCTTCCAGCATGCTCAGGCAGTGGCCGAAGCTGACCTTCCAGAACCGCACGGAGTTGTCACCCGACCCGGAAAGGGCACGTTGGCCATCTGGACTCCAGGACACGCTCCTAATCCAGAAGGAGTGACCCAGAGAAAGCACGGCAGCTTGGAATCGCTGCTGCGTCTCGGTAATCGGGACAGGTTGGGTGGACGAACGGCAGGCATCGAGAAGCTTTGCATACTCCTGCTCGCGATCCTCGTGGCGCCAGTCGATGTAAAGAAATTGCGCCAGAGCACCTTTGATGGGGGCGTTGTCGAGCCGCAAGGGAATGAAGCGGCGGTCCTTGTTCAGTGGGTCTCGAAACCGGAACGTACCAGGCTCCAATTGCGCCCAGTCAGAGCCGAATGCACTGGCCGACATGCAGAGCACGAGTATGCGGGAGTGCTCCAGTCCCTCCTCGATCTTCGCCGGTATGCTGTCGCCGGGCTTCAGAACCCACTCGTCAAACCATACCTTCAGTCCGTCCTTCCGTAATCTTTCCGCGACTGAGCGAACAACCGCTATGTCCTTCGAACTATGGCTGAGGAAAACGTCATATTCAATTGGGTCACTCATGAGCTGCAAGTCCTGTTCCCGCGTCTGACGGGTCTGTTTGTCGATTTAGAAAATCGGTAGCAGTTTGCCTTGATCGTAGCTGAATTTTTTTATCGCGCCATTTGAGCTTCTTTTCCGCATGAGGGGTGTGCAATGATGCTGAAGCAAATTGTCTGGCGCATTCATGCATATTTCAAGACTTTTTCAACAGATTCAACGATGGGTGAGATGAAAAGAAATCGCTTTTCCAATGTTTTCAGGTAGCACCTGCCCCGGATGCTGTCAAGGTTATTTACGAGCCGATTTCCTGGCAAGTGATGACAAAAATCATTCGTGTCATTCATTGTGTTGGGGGGATGGTGGGCAACTCGGTGCTGAGTCTTCTAGGGGCGCTGTCTTGCTTGCGAAAGGCAAGAGGGCGTTTACCCGGATTTGAATCCATACTGCTCCCGTAAGGCCGGGTCCATAGGCACGTCTCTTCACTTGCCGGGAGTTCGGTCTCGCCTCACTCCAGGAAAATACGAACAGGCTTTGAGACAAGCCGTTGGGTTCTCCTTCGTGGAACCGTATGGGACTATAGGAAGGAAGCGGAAGGCAAGGATGCCCCGCTGCTTCCAAAATCAAGCAGATTTTAATGGCATCCCCATCCATTGCTACGTCTGCTATGTATAAAAGGTTTAAACTCGATCCATCAGGTTCGGGTGCAAGTATTCATGCCCGTTCCAACTTTTTCAACTGTAGACGCTTTTGCGCGTAAGCAGCCGGTTGATGCACCAAAGGAGTTAAGTCAACAATAATGGTATTGCATTACTAACCAGGCCATACTATATTAGGAATACAATCCTATTATGGAGCCTGACATGATCGACGACATCGTTTCACTCAGCCAGACCTTACTTCGTATCCGCAATCGCGAATTCAAGCGCTATTTTCTCCGGGACCATTCCCTCGGCAACCGTTTTTCCATCATTGTCGGGCAGCGGGGCATCGGTAAAACGACCGCCATGATCCAGCATCTGCTGAACAGATACGGGAATGACCTCTACACGCGCAAGGCGCTCTATATTCAGGCCGATCATTTTCTTGTGACCCGCTCCTCGCTCTATGAAATTGCCGACGCGTTTTACAAGCTTGGCGGCGAACTCATCTGCTTCGATGAAATCCATAAATATCCCGACTGGTCCATGGAATTGAAGAGCATCTATGATACTTTCCCCAATCTGAAAATTCTGGCATCGGGGAGTTCGGCTCTGGAAATTACCAGGGGAAGCCACGATCTGAGCAGACGCGCCATTGTGTACCGGATGCACGGTATGTCGTTCCGTGAATATGTCGGCATGATCCGCGGCATCTATTTCGACAGCCTGACGCTCGACGCCATTGTCACCGGCCACCAACAGGCTGCCGGTGCCATTGTGGGAGAGATGGAGAAGAACGGTTTAAAGGTACTGGCGCTTTTCAAGGAGTATCTGGAGTGCGGCTATTATCCCTATTTCCGGGAATACGAAGACAAGACCCAGTTTTACATGACCCTGGAGCAGAATATTCATGCCACGCTGGAAGGGGACCTTCTGGCCATTCATCAGTCGCTGAACGGTTCGAGCATTCGAAAGATTAAAAAACTCCTGTCGATCGTCTCGTCACTGGTTCCTTTCACCCCGGACATGAAACAACTTAAAACCCTGCTCGGGATCGGAGACGAGCGAACGCTTAAGACTTACCTTAAATATCTGGAGGACGCCGGGGTGATAATGACTATTTCGCGAAGTGGCAAAGGACTGCGGGAGCTGGAAAAGCCGGAGAAGATCTATCTGAACAACCCGAATCTCTACCATGCGCTGGCAGGCGGCAAAGTGCCGGGCAGCGGCGCGATGCGGGAGACTTTTTTCCTAAATATGCTGCGTGTGAATCACAGCGTATCCGTACCCGCAAGGGGGGATTTTCTGGTGAATGAGGCGATCACCTTTGAGGTGGGGGGCAAGAATAAGGATGGCAGCCAGATCAAAAACATTGAAAACGCATGGCTGGCACTGGACAACATCGAGATTGGCCAGGGGCTCCGGATTCCTCTCTGGCTTTTCGGGTATCTATATTGACACCACACCCGTAATCCGTTGCGAAAGCCTTACCGGCCATTAAAAAGACAGGCCATTTGTAAGGAGCTCCGCCCATGACTGTCAAGGTTGATGAACTCGTAAACGATCATGAATTATCTGACCTTCACCCCCTGATATTAAAATGAGAGCCGCCCCCTTTGAAAAAGGGGGATTGAGAGGGATTTTTTTTGGAATTATCCGTCTGAAATCCCCTTTGATGCAAAGAGGTTTGAACTTGATCCATCAGGTTCGGGGGCATGATATTTCCTTTCCGGACTTGCGAATCCGCTGAACGTTCCGATTCATGATGCGCCGAACCCCATATTTGAACAGCAGCCCGCGCACTCCCCTCAGATTGGCGCCATGTTGCCGATAAAAATCATCCGGCGAATCAAAGACGCCCAGGTCAAGCACGATGCTTTCGTTTTGAATATAGGTATGGTCGCCTTGCCAGTCTACCTGCGGATTTTGCAGGTTTTTGGCGGCCACCCCATATCCGCAAAATGGCCCTTTGATACGTTGAAACCGGTGCTGGAGGCTTTGAAGATAGGATTTATCCAGGATAAAGCCCTCCAGATTGACCCAGCGGTCCTGGAAATATACTTCCGTCCAACTGTGGATGATACGCCTTGGGGCCAGCAGATACAACACACCGCTGATCACCCCCCGTTGAACGGATTTGTCCACCATGAAGCCATGAAACCGACAGGGGATTTCGAGCTTTCTGAAAAGGGCCATGGAAAGCGCGGTTTTGGTGTTGCATTGCCCATACCCGTCCCTGAAGATCCGGGATGCGCGAATGTCGTCCGACGCGTTGTATCCAAAAGCGATCTCGTTTTGAACAAACTCATATACCACCCGGATTTTGTTATAAGGGTCCAGTTTCATCCACCCCCGGCCGTCCGAGAGGCGGTTGAATTCGGGTTGATTAAAATCCAGAATTTCGGTTTCCCGTAGATATGCCATCATCTTTATATCCCCTCCTGTGAAAGACCGACTCGCTTTTGAAAATCGAGTCGGTCTGCCTCTTGTAAACGGTCTATTGGAATCTTTCAAAACCCTTATATCAGGACGGGCAGGAGATTGCTTGAATAAACCGGTCATTTTTAAAAATATCAGAGGGAGAAAAACCGAACATCCGGCGGAAGGTGCGGCTGAGATGGGCCGAATCGGCAAATCCTGCGACGTGAGCCGCCTCGGTCAAGGAAATCCCGGATAATAAATGTTTCACGGCTTCGATCAATCTCAGCCACAGCAGATAGGGCCGGATGGGGATGCCGACATTTTCCTTGAACAGGTGAATCAGGCGCGTTTCAGAGATGGCGAGCGCCGCCGCCATTGCCCTGGCGGAAATTTTCTTGGTCTCCATTTCCCGCATCAGAATCAAAGCGATTTGAATCCGGGGATCCATCGCAGCCGGCTCGCTTTTTACAAAACCCAGGGCCGACAGGATATGTGCACGGATTTCACTTGCCATATCGCAGGACAATTGTCCCTGGCCCTGTAAGGGAATCCGTTGATTCACCTGTAAAGGAGCAAGCAGCGATTCAAGGTCGGCAAGGGGTGATTTCGCCAGGAGTGCATGGGTCAGGTGGCAGCCTTCGGCTGATTCCGGTTCAATCAATATCAGAATATGCCTGCCATCGGCACCCTGAAACTGGTGGGAAATATCCGAAGCGATAATGGCCGAGCGATACCAGCCGGACCCGGAATCATGGGTCAACAGAAACGGTTTATCCAGGGCCAAGCACAGTTGGATGGCATGATGTTTGTGGTTGCTGTTATCCGTCAGATTCCCGATGAATAATGCAAACCCATTCCAGAAAAACAATTGTGAACAGTCGGCCATGGCGATTTCGCAAACTGCGTTTCAGCGGTCAGTGTCGGTAAGATTCAATTTACTGACGATATTGATAAACTCATCCTGGAAAACAGGTATGTTGGTGTTTCGTAAAAAGGCGGCATCCCAGGTAATCGGCAACCCGCTTCGGGTGATGGGACGCGCGATGATGCCCGTTGTCATCAGCGAATCCTTGACCGCCCATCTGGGGAAAACGCCGACGCCGAATCCCGATGCAACCATTTCAATGATTGCGAGGGGCTGGCCCACTGTCATGAGCCGTTTGGGCTCTATTCCCCTTGGCTTCAGGGCAGCCTGATAAAATCTGTTCTCGCCTTTTTCCCTATGGGATATCAGATTCATTTTGCTGAAGTCCTGCAAATTGATACAGGGCTGGGCGCTGAAGGGGTGATTCTCGGGCAGAATGCAGACCATTTGATCTTTAAAGAGCGGCGAATAGGCATAATTATCGTCATGTGAAGATGCTGCGGTGATGATCAGATCAAATTTCTTTGCTTCGAGTTCCCTGGCAAGGTCTTCTGAATTACCGATCTCAAACTCGATATTGGGAAATTTGTCTTGAAATATTTCCATGACGCGGGGCAGCCATTTATAACAGAAGATACACTGCGTGCCCACCTTTAGCTCGCCCCTGTCTCCGGCGGCTCTTTTTGCGATCTCGAGTTCCGCGTCATCGAGGGCCTCGATCACATGTTCGGCTGTCTGTAGCAGCTTCTTGCCGGTTGCCGTCAAGATCATTTTCCGGCGGGTCCTGAAAAACAGGTCCACCTTCAGTTTGCTTTCAATGTCCTTCAGTTGCTGGCTGAGAGCGGATTGGGAAAGAAACAGCATGTCCGCGGATTTGGTCATATTCCCGGTCTCGGCAATGGAGCGGATCATCCGCAAGTGTTTGATTTCCAGGTGGTTCATTTGTGTTAGATTAAACCTCCTTATTAAGTTTATTATTTTAATTAATTTTACTAATAAACCAATTCAGAGTATTTTCCAAGCACATTCATTACCGGGCTGCAAGGTTTTTCACCGGCGGCCCATTTCACTATACATTTTCATAATAAGGAGACAGACATGGCGCTTATCAGCACGGTTTCACCCGAAAAGGCGGAAGGATCCATCAAGGAAGCTTATGAGATGTTTATGAAAAACATCGGCATGATTCCCAAACCCATGGAGTTGATGAGTGCCAGTCCGGCCCTCTTCGACATCCAGCTCCAGCGGATTCGGTATTTCTCCAAGCATCCGACGCTCAGTTTTCCCCTGCTGGCCCATATCCGGTATTTGGTGGCCCATAACCTGAACTATGCTTTCTGCATGGATTTTAATAAACATGTCCTGAAAAAGCAGGGAATCGGCGATGAGGATATCCGGAAGATGGAGACCGACCCATCAAAGTCGCTGCTGGAAGAAAACGAGAGCGCCATGCTGGCATTTGTTGTCAAGGCCGTTAAGGCCCCGGGGTCGGTTACCGCGGATGATGTCAAAAAGCTGAAAGATCTGGGCTGGGAAGACAAGGATATGGTGGATGCCCTTTCCCAGGGAGTCAGCATGATCGATCACTCCATCATGATGCAGGCCTTTCAGATTGACCAGAATTGCATGATCGGCTGATCGCATCGGTATTGAAGGATAACGATTCCCCCCTTTGGAAAAGGGGGGCCAGGGGGGATTTCGGCAGACCGACTCGGTTTTCAAAACCGAGTCGGTCTTTCACTGTTTTCAAATCCCCCTTAGTCCCCCTTTTCTTAAGGGGGAAATACAGCAGTCATGATTACCTGGCCGGAACGATGATCAAGACCGTTTTTCGATTTTTGCCTCGATCAGCACCTTGCCCCATCCGCCGCAATCAATGCCGACATCCTGGCAATGGGCGCGATGAAAATAAGGCAGGGGATCCAGCCCTTCGTAAATGCGCTCCTGAATAATCCACATCATTCGCGACATGGCCGGCAGAATATAGGGGCAGATTTTCTTGGGGCATTTGTGGGCGAGCATGTATCCCTCGGCGCTGAAAATGAATCGGTCTCCGATTTTGTGCCCGATGTTGCACCCATGGGATTCGATGACCTCGAAAATCACCGTCTTGCTTACCAGGTCATTGGCCCTTTCCATGATCTTGAGATTGCGGGGCGTGCTCTTGAATGTTTCAAGCTCGGCGTCTGAATACCCCAGCCGTTTCTGCATGAACCGCCAGATTGCTTCTTCTGCTTGTTTTTGCTCGGTCATTTGCTTCTCCTTCCTATTTCATGAATGTAGTTTCCCTGCCATCAGCCGGTCCAGCATTTCGGTGTTGAATATCTGCGCCATCCACTGCCCGAATTCGGGCGGATCATAGAAGGGATGTTCCTGAAAACGCCGAATGGTTTCCGAGGTGCACAACCGTTCGAAATGGCGCAAATTTTTGTGAAGAACCTCTTTTATTTTCATCTTATTGTCCTGAAAAAAACGGATGTGATCCGGATTTACAAATCCGTTTTCAATAAACCCCTTCAATTTCCTGTTGCAATTGCACGGATTGTCACTTTTGAGTAATCCGCATTTTTGCTGCATGAAATTATCGATTTTCAAACGTGCGCGGGAGAGCAGTTTTCTGTAATTGGCTTTGGATACTTCAAGAATTTCACCGCCCAGGGTATCCGATACTTCAAAAATGCCGCCCAGGATAAACGCGACGCGTTGTTTCCGGTTCAAGCAAAGAAGCATGCCGGTCCAGCACTTGATTTTCAATTCTTCCGCCAGCACCTTGCTTTCGGGCAGCCCGTCGACGCTTTGGTCCGGTATCTTCTCCACGGCGTCAGCACTTTCTTCAAAAGAGGTAAAGAGGGATTCGCATTTCCTTTTCTTCATGCTGATCACATGATTGGCAACGATGCGATAGAGCCAGGTTCGAAAGGCGCCTTTTTCAGGATCAAAAGTGGACAGTCGGGTCACCAGCTTGATCAGGATTTCCTGGGTGATGTCTTCCGCATCGGACGGAGCCAGCACCATTTTCAAAGCGATATTGTAAATCCAGGCCTGGTGGCGGACGATCAATTTCTCCAGATCCTGCCGGCAGCCGTTCAATATCCGTTGAACCAGCCACAGGTCGGTTTCATGCTCCTGGGTTATCTCTTTGAATGGGTTGTGCATGTTTTCCTCCATCCGCTATTTATAAAGCCTCTACCTGCTGATACGACTATTTAACCGATCTGTGACATGGGAATTAAAAAAAAGCCTCAAGAAATAAGGAACTGTCTCCGGGTTCTTGAGAACATGCACTGGAAAACTGGGTCATGGCTATTTCCCGCACCTTTCCGTTGCCGGTATTTTGGTCAGTATGGCAACAATGTTTTCCTGAAACCCGGCAAGGGCCGCTTGAAAGTCGATCGGATCTTCATCGAGAATGACCGAAAAAAGCGCCATGCCCTCAAGAAAAGCAACCGTTGCCATTCCGATCCGGCGCGATACGACCGTATCATCCGTAAAGGGGGTGAGCATGCCGCTCAGAACCATGATCCACTCCCGGTAAGCCCGCTGCAGCTTTACCCGGACCTTCTCGTTGTAAAGTGCGGCCTCCCATATCTCGATGAAAACAGTGGAAAGCGTTTTATTGAGCGTTACTTTCTCATTCATGAATTTAAAAAATTCCGCCAGCATGTGCCCGGCGCCCGGCGTCTCCGTTTGTCTCGACCGGATCCAGTCGTCAAACATCGATCGGTACAGATACAGGACATAATCGATGTACTGGATTAAAATATCCTCCTTGTTCTTGAAGTAATAGTGCAGCAGGCCGTGATTGACGCCGGCGGCCTGCGCAATATCCTTGATTGAGGTCTGGTCAAAGGGCTTATGTTGCAGACAATGGTCCAGGGCTTGCAGTATCCGGATTTTTTTATCTTCGGAATCATTTTTTCGGGTCATACCTGAATCCTTTAAACGAAAAAAACGGTTGACAGGGTCTTTTTAAACAGATAATTAGTTGGTCAACCAACTAAATCACATTTCAGACATTTCGTCAAGATCGGCTTTTCCCCAAGGAGGTGCGTAATGACGGATTATCGTTCCAAAAGCTGGTGGCTCGAATCACTGCCGGAAACCATTGAACCCAACCCGCAACTGACGGTCGAAGACAGCGCCGATGTCGTCATTATCGGCGGAGGGTATACGGGCTTATCCACGGGCTACCATCTCAAACAACTGAACCCCGGACTGGATGTGCGTTTGATCGAATCGGATGTTTGCGGCTACGGCGCATCGGGACGCAACGGCGGTTTTTCCATGACCCTGTTCGGTCTTACCAAAGGCATCACAAAATTTCGGTTCGACGACCAGAAAGCCCGCACAGCACATACCTATATGGAGAACGCCGTCGATTACCTGCATGATCTCATCACCCGTAACCGGATCGATTGCGATTATGAACGCAGCGGTTACCTTCTGGTCGGCACAAGCCCGCCCCAGGTCAAGCGCGTTGAACACGATTTTAAAATCATGGAAAAATGGGGCTTGAGCGGTGTGCAGCGATGGTCCCGGGAACGGCTGGCCGAGGAATTCAATACGGATTTTTATAAGCTGGGATGGTTCGAGCCGCGCTGCGGCATTTTAAATCCGGCCAAACTTGCAAGAGGGATGAAAGCACTGACCGAAGATGCCGGCGTCAAGATTTACGAGCGCTCGCCGGTAACAGATTTTACCCGAGGGCCTTCATCCCGCTTCACCATTCGAACCGAAAAAGGAAGCCTGCAAGCGGAATACCTGGTTTTCGCCACCAATGCATACTCGATCGCTTTTCCGCAGCTTAAATCCATGCAGATGCCGACATTTACGCATATCGTCATGACAGATCCGCTTTCAACGTCGCAACTGGATGCCATCGGCTGGCAGTGCCGTGCCGGAGTGGAGGATGCGCGGGACCTGATCCACTATTACCGTCTGACCCGGGACAACCGCATCGTCATGGGCGGCGGCGATGTGTCCTTTGGCTACGGCGCGGATTTGAATCGGGATCTGAACGACAGGACATTCGCCCATCTCGAGAATCATGTAATAGAAGTTTTTCCGCAATTAAAAGGAATCGCTTTCACCCACCGATGGGGCGGTCCGGTTTCCGTTACCCTGGATATGGCTCCGGCGATCGGATATCTCGGAAAAGACAAAAAAGCTATTTTTTCTCTGGGATGCACCGGGCACGGCGTTTCCATGACGACCCTGAACGGTCGGACCATAGCCGAGCTGATTTGCGGCCGGCAAACATCCCGTACGGAGATGTTCTTTGTCGGCCGGAATATTTTTCCCTGGCCCCCGGAATTGATCTCATACGGGACGGCCCATGCAATACGCGGGTTTATGAAGCTGGAAGACAGGTTGTATTATAAATAGGCGGGACTGCATGGGGGGTGTATTGAAGGAGAAACCATGATCATCGATATTCACACCCATCTGGGGGATATTCTCAACCCTGGCGGAGGAGAGCTGATTGATCAAAAAGGGGTCCGGAAAAAACGCATCTACGATGTCGTGACCCAGTCCGAACTGCTTTGCCATCGGAGCGTTTCGGATTCCTTTGATGACTGGCTCTACGACAAGCTTTATACGTGGATCACAAAAGCATCCCGGGCCAGAAATGCAACCGCCACCCTTGAGAACATGCGCCTGTCCATGGATGCGGCAGGAGTCGTGAAAAGTGCCTGCATGCCCATTCCGCCATATCTGACCTTTGAGGATCTGCATCGCGCCCAACTCAAAGACCCGGGAGTGATTCCATTTACCGGTGTGGACTATACCCGTGAATATGATCTGGATGCGGCTTTTCAAAAAGATGTGGCCAGAGGAGCCAGGGGACTGAAACTGCATCCCATCATTCAGCGCGTTCCCCTTAACAGTTCCAAAACCATGAAAGCGGTTGAGGCCTTTTCCGTCCACCGTTTGCCGGTGCTGTTTCACTGCGGGGTTTCCTCTTACTATCTTGAACCGGAGCGTCTCACAAAAGAAGACTCCTCCCTGGGAGAGATCGCCCATGCCAGGGATCTGGTGGCGGCCTTCCCGGATGTGTCTTTTATCGCCGGGCATGCAGGCCTGTTCCAATATCGAGATGTGATGACGCTCCTGGGGGGATTCAGGAACGTGATGGTCGATACTTCTTTTCAGTCGCCGGAGCATGTCCGCAGGCTGCTGTCCGTATTCGGGCCGGAGCGTGTGATGTATGCCTCGGATTGGCCATACGGCAACCGAATCCCGGCCATCAAAATCGTCAAGAAGGCTTGCAAGGGCGACAAGGGCCTTGAAAACCGTATTTTATATAAAAACGCCGCCGCGCTGCTGGCGTTGTAATCGGATATAAACAGTGAAAGCGGCTATTCGCGGACCAGCTCCACCCTTCGGTTCTGGGCGCGCCCCAGCTCGGAGGCGTTATCGGACACGGGCTTTGACTCGCCGAATCCCGCTGTCTTCAGCCGCGAAGCGTCGATACCGCCGGCCACCAGGTACGCCTTTACCGAATCGGCCCGTTTTGCGGAAAGAGACGCGTTAAGATCATGCGCGCCGGTGGAATCGGTATGCCCCTCGATGGTGAGTTTCCAGTCCGCCTGGCTTTTCAAAAGCGCGAGCACTTCATCCAGAACGGGTTTTGATTCAGATCGAATAACAGCGGAGTTGAGATCAAAGAGAATCCCGTAAAGACGGGCCCGTTTATCAACGCTCAGTTTCTTTTTAAGCTCGCCGCCAACCGAGCCGGCCCAGTGGGGACATCCTCCCACCTCGGCGGCGATTTTCTCTCCATCCCAGTGCCCGCTGGGCGCCCCCATTTCGTCACCCAGGCGCCACCAGAAACCCCGGAACGATTTACCGTCAGCGGCAAATACCAAAACCGCAAGCCCCCTATCATCCGGGCCACCCGATTCCCGCCAGGTCATCTTCATCACGCGACCTTCCATGGTGCCGTCCAGAACCCCATCGTTGTACTCGTAGCAACCGATGAGGGCCGTTCCCTGCTGGCGGACATGGAACTGGGCATAGGTGCTCGTGTAGGTGCCGGAGATGTTAACCGGTATCGAAATGGCCGGCTTTTCTCCGAAACCGCGAATGGAGAAGAGTTCAGACCATTTCTCGCTGCCATGGTTGTTCCGGATGGTGAGCCGCACCCATCGGGCCGGTGTTTTTTGGGTTGCCTGAAAACGCTGCCCATCCGCCTTGTCTGCCAGAGAGACCTGGAGAACGGGCGCGAAGCCCGCAGCCTGTGAAGTGGTGGAAACCTCCACCAGCACGTCTTTGGCACCGGCACCGTCATCGTCGACGGATGCGGTATCGAATTCAAAACGATCAAGAGTCGCCGTTTCCGCAAGCACAAATACAAAAACATTGTCCTTGACCTTGCCCGTCTCACAAGCCCAGCCCGTCTCCGCGCTGTCATCCAGCAGATTCTCCGCATTCCAGCCCCCGTAAGTGGGCGGGATCACCACCGGAAGCGCCCCCTGCTGTAAAGAGAGCAGGTTCACGATCTCCCCTCCGGCCGGAGCCGAAGCAGGTGAAATACCGAGTATCAGGAAAAAAACCAGGAAAAAGCTGAAGCAATTCATCGCATATCTTTTCAAGATTAAAGCCTCCCATTGTTATTTTTACAAAACATATCTTATCTCCGGGCGATTGTCGAGCAATTGCGAGAGACAAAGAAGATGCCGGATTTCATCAAGCAATCTGGTGTATTCTTTCCAGGGCAATTATGATATGAATGACTGAAATTTGGAGAAACGGGTCTGCTTAACGCAACCAAACAGAAAAGAAAGATGCTTATGAAGCGTAGAAACTTTATGAAAGTGGCTATAGGGGCATCGGCAATGGCATTGTTCCCGTTTACGGGCTGCGCGGGGACATCCCGGATCCCGACCAGGGCCGGGCAACTTACGCCGGGTTCTCAGGCCAAGGTTTTTCTGGCAGGAACGCGCAAGGGGGCTCCCGAACAAGATATAAAGCTTGCGGTCCGTAATGCGGCCGAGGCGGCAACCGATTTTTCATGGCTGTCCAAAGGGGACGCCGTGTTCATCAAACCGGTCATCAATTCAGGCAACCCCTATCCGGCCACCACCAGCCCGACGGCCATTGCCGCCATGGTCGGGATCCTGAAGGAAAAAGGAGCAGGAAGAGTGATCGTGGGGGACATGTCCGGGGTCGAGTACCTGCGGTTTTCGCAGACATCCCTTTCCGGAAGCACCCGCGCGTTGATGGCTTCATCAGGCATAGCCAAAGCTGTTCAAACCTCCGGGGCTGAAATGCACTGCTTCGAGGAAGGCGGGTGGAACGCCTTTTATGAGGACCTGGCCGCGGCCGGATCAAACTGGAAGCACGGCCTCATGATGCCGAATATCCTCAAGGAGGTTCAGCACATCGTTCTGATGCCCCGCTGCTCCCGCCATATATTGGCTGGGAGCTCATTGGGCCTGAAGGCCGCAGTAGGCTACTGGCGCCACGACACGCGCCTGGAATACCACCGGGATGCCGCCACGCTGCAGGAGAAGACAGCCGAGGCCAATACGGTTTCGACCCTTTGCGCCAAGCAGCGCCTCGTGATTTCGGCGGCAGACAAGCTTCTGACCACCTTTGGTCCGGACAGAGGGTATGCCTTCGAGCCGGATAACGGCCTGATCATCGCATCTGATTCAGTGGTGGCCCACGACATGGTTTCGCTGGCCTGGCTCCTGGAAAACCGGCGCATGATCCCTGCTTCGGAAAGGGATGGTTTTATCGATACGAGCAAGATCGTTCCCAGGCTCGCCAATCACGTGGTCACCAGTTGGCTGGGCGGATGGGGTCCGGCCCTGGCATCTGAAACCATGCGCAAAAACAGTCTCAATACCATCTGGGATGACAGGGTCCTCAACCACAGCCATGAAATCTTGGGAGGCGTTCCTGTTATCCTGCTGGAGTCCGTCAACAGCACGCTTCCGGAAGACCTGAAACATCGCCTTGGCACGATGACAACCATACCGGCCTGAAGCGGCATTGTTCGAAAGAACCGTCGCTTTCAAGACATCACTTACGCAAGGATCGGCAACACACCCCATATTTTGTGGTCAAAACCCTCTTGACACACAAGATCCATCTTCATATACTCCCACCCCGAAAAAGAAAGTTCTTATCAATTTGACAAAAATCGGGAAATAGGTTAGCTGTTCCAGATTAAACCATAATCAACCATGGGGAATGCCGTCGCCAAACCAAATTTTCGTGCCGGCATTCCCTTATGTTTTCAACTGCGTTCGGACAAAGAGACGATCATCAATGGACAATGAAAAATCAAGTGATGTTATCGACAAACGAAGAGAAAAACAGGCTGAATTAAAAGCCAGAAATATTCAGCTTTTCCCAAATGACTTCAAAGTCTTGCATACGATTCGAGATATTTTGTTTCAAATCGAAAGCCATCCGGAATCCATTACGCCGGAAACGCCCGTATTTGTTGCCGCCGGCCGGATGATGGCCATTAACCGATTTGGAAAATCCACATTTATGCGATTCCGGGACCGAACCGGACAGCTTCAGGCTTACATCAAAAAAGACACTGTCGGGGATGACGCATACGAGCTTTTCAAACAACTGGATGTCGGCGATTTTGTCGGTCTGAAAGGGGGCATGTTCCAGACCAAGACCCGGGAATGGACGCTTCTGGTCACTGAAATCCGGCTGCTCTGCAAGGCCACAAGACCCCTGCCCGAGAAATTTCACGGACTCAAGGATCCCGAAAAACGCTACCGCCAGCGCTATATTGATCTGATCATGAACGCCGATGTTCGCGACATCTTCATCAAACGCAGCCGAATGATTCAGGCAATTCGTACCTTCTTGCTGGAACGGGATTTTCTGGAAGTCGAAACGCCCATGATGCAAACCCTTGCCGGAGGCGCGGAAGCCACCCCGTTTGTCACCTTTCACAATGCCCTGAACATCGATCTGTTTTTAAGGATTGCACCGGAGCTCTACCTTAAGCGCCTGGTTGTCGGCGGATATGAACGGGTTTTCGAGATCAACCGGAATTTTCGAAACGAAGGCGTTTCCACCCGGCATAATCCTGAATTTACCATGCTGGAATTTTATCAGGCTTATGCGACATATGAGGATCTGATGGATCTGACCGAACGCATGTTTTCCGAAATCGCTTCGGCGGTTACCGGGTCCACGCAAATCGTCTACCAGGGAAACACCATCGAGATGTCCGGAAAATGGCGACGGCTGACCCTGGCATCGGCCCTTTCCGAAATTGCCGGGATCGATTCCGCGCTACTGAATGACAGGCAGGGGCTTCTTGACTTTGCCGCCTCAAAGGGAATACCGATTGCCCATAAAAACCGCCTGGGAAAAATCGTTACCAAACTCTTTGATACCCTGGTGGAGCCGCACCTGATTCAACCCACCTTTATCACCGGCTATCCGGTTGAAGTTTCCCCGCTTTCCCGAAAGAGCGACCTCAACCCCCAGATCACGGACCGCTTCGAACTGTTTATCGCCGGCTATGAAATCGCCAACGGCTTTTCCGAACTGAACGACCCACAGGACCAGAAAGATCGGTTTTTACAGCAGGTCGCGGACAGAGACGCCGGTGATCAGGAAGCCCACTGCATGGACAGCGACTACATCGAAGCCCTGGAATACGGGCTTCCGCCAACAGCCGGCGAAGGGATCGGCATCGACCGGCTGGCCATGCTGCTGACGGACTCGGCTTCCATACGGGAAGTGATCCTGTTTCCGCACATGAAGCCCCTGACAAAGACCGCTTCCGAGTTAAATTAAACCCACAATGTGAAATACGGTTATGCAGTTTGAATTATTCATCGGGGCCCGCTATCTTCGCGCCAAGCAGAAACAGGCCTTCATCTCTTTGATTACCCTGCTGTCCATTGCCGGGGTCACGCTCGGCGTCATGGCCCTTATCATTGTCATTGCTGTGATGGCGGGGTTCGAGTCGGATTTGAAGTCCCGCATTCTGAGCGTGGAATCCCATATCGTGGTGATGCGTCATGGCGGCAGTTTCACGGACTATGCCAAGGTCAATGACTGGGTCAATAGTGTCGAGGGCGTGGAAGCATCCACCCCTTTCATTTTGTCACAAATCATGATCCGGTCCGCATCTGGAATGTCCGGCGCGGTGATAAGGGGCATTGTGCCGGAATCCGCAGGCAAGGTCATCTCATCGATCGGCCAGGACGGCTTAAAAGCCCTGACCCCGCACAGCACCGCAAAACCATCCGCCACGGATGTCCCGGGGGTTGTCCTCGGGAAAGAACTGATGAAGAGTTTAGGAGTCGCCAAAGGCGACTTGATTCACATCCTGTCTCCACGCGGCATGATTTCACCGGCCGGTCTGATACCCGTGATGAAACGATTTCAGGTTGTCGGCGAGTTCGAATCCGGCATGTATGAATATGACGGGTCCCTGGCTTACATGAACCTGAGTGATGCGCAGAAATTTCTCCACATGGAGGATGCCATTACAGGGATCGAAGTCCGGGTGAATGACATCTATAAAGCCCGCAAGATATCCGAAACGATCACCAGCCGCCTGGGTTTTCCGTACTGGAGCAGAGACTGGATGCAGATGAACCGGAATCTGTTTTCCGCCCTCAAACTTGAAAAAACCGTCATGTTTATTATTCTGGCGCTGATTATTCTGGTGGCCGCCTTTAACATTGCCAGCAGCCTGATTATGATGGTAATGGAAAAAACTAAAGATATCGCCATCTTAAAAGCAATGGGCGCAACAGATCGAAGCATCCGGCGCATTTTTGTGTTTAAAGGGATGACCATCGGCGTGATCGGAACCACCCTGGGGGTCAGCCTTGGCTTTGCGTTATGCAAACTGCTAGAGCATTATAAATTCATTGAACTTCCCGGAGATGTTTACTATATTACCAAGCTTCCGGTTCTCTTAAAGACGTTTGATGTCGTTTCGATTGCAGCCGCATCCCTGATCATCTGTTTTATCGCCACGCTGTACCCGGCAAGACAGGCTTCAAAGCTTAACCCGGTTGAGGCGATTCGCTATGGTTGATGACATTACGACAAGGGAAAATGGAAGCATTGATCGGGATGAACCGGATAGCAATAGCCTTGTTCTGGCAAGAGGCTTAAATAAAAGTTATATCAGCAGCGGATCAAAAATTGAAATATTAAGAGATGCCGACCTGACGCTAAGGTCCGGAGAAACCGTTGCCATTGTCGGTGCATCCGGCATCGGCAAATCCACCCTGCTTCAGATTCTGGGCACGCTGGATCAACCGGATTCCGGGAATTTATGGTTTCTGGGGAAAAATATCTTCAAGCTGGACCCCATCCAACTGGCGAGTTTCAGAAATTCGTCCATTGGTTTTGTGTTCCAGTTTCATCATCTGCTGCCGGAATTCACGGCACTTGAAAATGCCATGATGCCGGGCCTCATCAAGGGACTGTCCAAACCCTTATCCAAAAATCTTGCGGAAAAGATTCTGGTGCGCGTCGGCCTCAAGAGCAGATTACAGCAACAGGTCACAAAGCTTTCCGGGGGTGAACAGCAGCGGGTAGCACTTGCCCGGGCCCTGGTCTTAAAGCCAGCCCTGCTCCTGGCCGATGAACCCACGGGAAATCTGGATCAAAAGAACAGTGAACAGGTTCATGAATTATTAACGGAATTAAATCAAGAACTGAATATGACCATGGTGGTTGTTACTCACAACATGAAACTGGCGTCCTATATGGATAGACGCGTCACCATCCTGGATGGAAAACTGGTCGAAGCAAACTGAGGTGTCTATATGTTGAAACGGTTATGTCACATCATTATCGGAATCTTATGCGGTTTTCCTGTTATGGGTTTTGGCGCCGAGCGCGTCCAGGTAATGGTCTTACCGTTTGAAATTAACGCTCAGCCAAATCTGGAATACTTAAAAGACCAGGTTCCACAGCTCATTCAACGCCACATGGAAAGAGACGGAGCCACCATCGTCAAGCCCGATGCCGGGACAACGGCATCGGGAAAAGAAATGACAATTGAAGCCATCCGGTCGCTCGGCTCCCAGAAAAACGCCGATGTGATAATCTGGGGAAGCCTGACCTGGCTGGGACAGAATTTCAGCCTGGATGCCAGGATGGTTGAAGTTTCCTCCGACAAATCCCCGGCTTCATTTTTTTCCGATGGAGAAGGCGTTGAAAACCTTCCCACAGCCGTAAAATCCCTTTCCGATGCCATCAGTTCAAGGCTTTTTAAACGGGAAAAGATCGCCGAAATTCGGGTGAACGGCAACAAACGCATTGAACAGGATGCCATCAAACGCATCGTAAAAACACAGCCTGGCGACACATTCCTGGCCAAAAATTTATCCGAAGATCTGAAGGCCATTTATTCCATGGGCTATTTCGATGATGTCCGGGTGGAATCCGAAGACAGTACCGCTGGGAAAATCATCATTTTTGTTGTCAAGGAAAAGCCCACCATACGCCACATATATATTCGGGGCGGCAAGAACTATCAAGACGCCGGCAGCAAACAATTCAAAGAAGAGGAAAAAGAAGAGATCAAACCGGGAAGCCTGGTTTTTGATGATGAAAAGATCCTGAAAAGTTTGGATATCAAAACCGGATCGATTATCAATATATTTAAGATACAAAGTAATATCAAGCGTATAGAAGATATGTACAAGGAAAAAAATTACCACAATGTCAAAGTAACCTATACCATCAAGGCACAGGACAACAATCAGGCCGACCTTGAATTCAACATTGATGAAGGGAAAAAAATCCTGATCAAGGAGATTCGATTTGAGGGAAACCAGGCATACGCTGACAAAAAACTGAAAAAAATCATGAAAACCTCTGAAAAAGGGTTCTGGTCCTGGCTGACATCCTCCGGAGACATGAAAGCAGAAGATCTGAATCAGGATGTTGAACTGCTGACATCTTTCTATTACAACAGTGGCTATATCCAGGCCAAGATTGGTGAGCCCATCGTTGAAATCAAGGACAACTGGATTTTTATCACGATCAAGATTGATGAAGGGCAACGCTATAAAGTCGGGAAAGTCCAGATTGTCGGAGATATTCTGACATCTGAAGCCGATTTGATGAAGAAAATAAAAATCCCCAAGGAAGAATATTTCAGCAGGCAGGTCATGCGGGATGACATCATCGTCATCGGTGATCTCTATTCGGATGAAGGATACGCCTATGCGGATATTATTCCCCAAATCGACCAGGATACCGAAAAACTGATCGTCAATATCACCTTTACGATTTCAAAAGGCAATCTAGTCTATTTTGAAGAAATCCGGATCACCGGTAATACCAAAACCCGTGACAAGGTCATTCGTCGCGAACTCGATATCTATGAACAGGAATTATTCAGCGGAAAGAAGTTAAAGCGCGGCATCAGAAACCTCAACAGACTTGATTATTTTGAAGATGTTAAAATTAATACCAACAAGGGAAGCGAGCCCGACAAAATGCTTCTGGATATTGACGTCAAAGAAAAGCCCACGGGCACATTCAGCTTTGGCGGCGGTTACAGCAGTGTGGAGAATATGTTTGTGGTCGGTTCCATAGCCCAGCGGAATTTTTTGGGCCGGGGACAAGTGCTGCAGCTTAAAGGTCAGGTTGGCAGTCAGACCACCCGGTATACGCTGTCATTTGTCGAACCCTGGTTGTTTGATATTCCCTTATCGGCCGGAGCCGATATTTATGACCAGTACAGAGACTATTCAACTTATAAACTGAACAGTATCGGAGGAGCCGCCCATTTGGGGTATCCGGTCTATGACTTCACCCGGGCTTATATTTCCTACGGATATGATATCAGCGACCTGACAGAACTGTCCGACGCAGCCTCTTCTTATTTCAAGGACATGGCGGGGAAACACACCACCAGCAGTCTTACTCCGTCGATTCGCTACGATTCCAGAGACAAAGCCTTCAACCCGACAGAGGGCGCCAATAGCTCCATATCGGTGCAATATGCAGGAGATTTTCTGGGTGGAGATGTCGGTTTTACCAAATATGTCGGGGATACCGGCAGATATTTTCCGCTGTTCTGGAGCACGGTTGGGTTTCTGCATGCCAAGGCCGGTTATGTTGATCAACATGCAGGCGCGATTTTGCCGCCCTGGGATCGGTTTTATCTTGGCGGTATCAACTCGCTTCGTGGTTTTAGTTGGGATCAATTGAGCCCGCACGATGCGGCCGGCGATGCGTACGGCGGGAACAAATTTGTCCAGTTCAACGCGGAATATATTTTCCCGCTGATCAAGGATGTCGGCCTGATGGGTGTTGTTTTTTATGACACCGGCAACCTGTATGATAACAATCAGGATATTGATTTGGGCAGTTTGCGACAGAGCACAGGGTTTGGAATCCGCTGGTATTCACCGATGGGACCCATTCGACTGGAAAACGGCTTTATTCTGGACCCGAAACCCGGCGAAAGCCAAAGTGGCCGTTGGGAATTTACCATGGGCCAGGCATTCTGATCGCTCTGTTATTTCGGCACTATGAAGAATGGAATTCAAGACAACGGGTGAGGGGTGAGAAACAGCCGTTTTCCCACCAACTGCTCACTAACATATAAAATACGCACCATATTTCTGAAAAGGGGTTTTTAAAATGAACATGATGAAAAGCATTCTGGCTGTTGGAGTATTATCTTTTTTCTTTCTGACAGGGGCATCATCGGCCGCTGATGTTGCTAAAATCGCAGTCGTGGATTTCCAGAAGATCCTTGAGGTTTCAAACGCCGGCAAGACGGCTCAGGTTGAAATCAATAAGCAGGGAAAACAGATGGAAAACGATCTCAAGGACAGGGGCACCGAGATCGAAGAAATTGAAAAAAAAATTGAACGCGAATCTCTGGTCATGAGCAAAGATGTCCGTGAGGAAAAACAGCGGGAAATGAGAATCAAGATCGGCGATTTCAAAGCCCTTCAGCAGAAATACATGGAAGATTTTAAAGCCCTGGAAAATCGAATCATCAGCCGGATTCAG